>JBGAFW010000161.1:0-10528 GCA_044227045.1 Labilithrix sp. | reverse complement strand
GCCGTTTCATCTTCTCTTCATCCTCGTCGTGTATCAGTCCTTTCGCCGGCTCATTCGTCCGCGGTCGATCACGATCGGAAGCGACGGCGTGGTCGTCGAGAAATCGCTTTATCGACGTACCGTCGCGGCGAGCGATATCGAATCGATGAAGCTCAACGTGTTTGGCAAGATGGCTATCTTGCGTAAACACGATAAAGCAGAGATCGAGATCGGCGGCGTCGCGGCGGCGCGCCGTCGCGTGGCGATCCATCTGCTCGAGTCGCGCTTTGGCTCCGACGCCGCGCGAACGGCGATGACGGACATCGCTCGGCGAAATGCCGCCAGCGCGTTCGTGCGTGATGGGCGAACGGTCAAGGCGTGGCGCGACCATGCGCACGCGCTCCTCGCGAGCGGCGACACCTACCGCGCGAGCGCGCTCTTGCCGGAGACCGCGAAGGACGTGCTGTCCGACCCGCTGGCGAGGACGGAAGAGCGCGCAGGCGCGGCGATGGCGCTCGTGGCGACGAATGACCCCGAATGCATCGAGCGAGTTCGGATCGCCGCCGACGCGTCCATCGATCGGAAGACGCGCGTCGCGCTCCAGGCGATCGCGGACGGCGACGACGAGCGCATCGAGCGCGCGCTTCGACGATCCGTGCGCGCGTGACGTGAAGGGAGGAGCGCTAGGGAGGAGCGCTAGGGGTCGACGGACCGCGCGCCCTTGCAGTCGGCGGGGCCGGTCGCTTCCTGCACGGCGTAGCGTTTCTCTCGGTGAAACGAGGGGGCATAGAGGAACGTGAACGGCTGGCGCGCGACGCAGATGCGCTCTCCGGGAGCCACGCCGTCGAGGACGGCGCGGTCCACGCGCTTGGCCAAATACTCGGGGAAGGTGCTGCCGGACGCATAGAGAAACGAGCCCTCGGTCGACCATCCGACCACCGCGAGCGCGAGCGCCGCGATCACGCCCGCGATGCCGATCGCGATCTCGCGGCGCGTGCGCGAGGACGACGGAGACGGCGAGAGAGGCGCGCCCGTCCACGACACGAGGTTGAGCGAGACGAGCAGGAGCATCCAATGCATGTAGTAGCGAAGCTCGTGCGACTGAGGCACGAGCGACGCGACGATCGTGACACCCGTGAAGAAGAGCGCCGCGACGATGGCCCCGCGCGTCCTCGTCTTGCGAATCGCCGCCAAGCCGAGCGCGAGCAGGTTCGCGAGGACGTAGGCGCCGAAGTACCCGCCCATCCGGCAGCTCGGATCCGAAGGCGGCGCCCATTGATCGAAGGACCATCGCGCGTGGCTCTCGATCGGGCGATTGTCGACTTCGAAGATCGAGTGTGCAAATCGCACCGGGCGCGGTGAATTCGCCAAGTGAGGTGGGCTATGGCTGTACGCCCCTTCGACGTAGGGAAAGGCATGCCCCATCACCGAGAGCTCGACCGGCCATACGGGGTTATGGTGCACGGCGAGGTTCTCGATCGGCGTCGTGAAGACGATCGGGACGCCAAGGGCGAGGATGGCGAGCCTCGTTCGGAGAAGGCCAGCGCGCGGGTGCTGGCGAGCGTCACGCACCACCAAGACGACGATCACGATCGCGGTGACCAGGACGATCGGCACAAGCTGGAATTTCGAGTTGGCGGTGATCGCCGCGAGCGCGACGCAGGCGATGAGCCACGACGAAGACTCGGGGAGTGGAGAGCTCGACGAGAGCTCGCGGTAGACGAGCAAGAGCAGCATCGTCGCGCAAGCGTTCGCCGGCAGGTCGACGTAGCTCGACGTCGCGTGCATCTGAACGAGCGGGATCGCGACGAACGCGATCAGCGCGAGATGCGGCGGGACCTTGAACAGGCGCCAGAGAAAGACGCAGAGACCAAAGAGCGCGCCAAGCGCGACCAGGTTGGTCGACTGGACATGGCTCGTGACGCGCCAAAGAATCCCCTGCACGAGCTCGGCGAGGAGCGGAAACCCTTCGTAGCGCGCGACGTTGTCCGTGCTGAACGCATACGTGCTCGCGTCCATGAGCCCGCCAAGGCGCGCGGCGAAAGGTAAGTGGTAATACCAAACGTCGTAGGCCTGCGAGACGTCGTGCAGCGCAGCGTAGAGGAGCGACGCCGCGAGGCCGAGCGCGACGGCGCCGAGCGGCACCTCGGCGAGAATCAAAAACGGCAGCGACCGATCACGGGACAAGAACGGAACGAAAGTACACTGCTACGATCCATCGGAGCAACGTTCGTTCTGCCATCATGGACCTCCGCATTCGTCATCTCTCGAACCTCGATCCTCAGGCCGCGCTTCTCCCGCACGGCACGGAGGTCGTCACCCGCGTGGACCGCGTCGTCGGTGAGCGTCGCGTCCCGCAAGGAACGATCGGGCGCGTCGTCAAGATCGAGGGCGAAGAGCTCGACGTCGTCGTCGTGGGGGTGGGGACGCTTCGCTACGCGCGGCGCGAGCTCACTCCGCGCCGGGTCGGTCAGGTGCTCTATGCGCAGCGCCGGGAGCGCGCTTGGGAGGCGCTCTTGCCGTGCGTGGTGCTCGACGCGACCGTCGGCTCGAAGGCGTGGGGGCTCGCGAGCGAGTCGTCCGATGACGACCGTCGCGGCGTCTTCGCGCACCCATTCCCCTGGACGCTCGGCCTGGTCGCTCCGCCCGAGGATCTCGTGCGCGAAGATGGAAGCGCGACGTATTGGTCGTACGGGAAGGCGGTGCGGCAGGCGCTCCGCGCGGACCCGAACACGCTCGAGGCGTTGTTCGTCCCGAGCGTGGAGGTGCGTGACGTCATCGGCCAGTGGATCCTGGAGGAGCGTGACGCGTTCGTCTCGACCGAGATTTATGGGAGCTTTGGCCGCTACGCGCTCGGTCAGCTTCGACGTCTCGAGCAAGGACAGCGGCTCGCGGAGCATCGCGCGACGGTGCTCGAGTGGCTTCGCGCCGAGCCGGATCTCACGCTCGACGCGGTCGCCGAGAAGCTCGCCCGGATCTCACCGCGCGCCGCCCCGACGGAGGCGGACGCGATTCATCAGGCGAAGCAATACGTGAAGCAGCTCTATCGGTCGCTGTTCGACCAGGGCTTGATCGAGGCCGCCGAGCTTCGCGCGCTCGCGGCGTTCGCGCGGGACGAGGCGCCCGCGCTCGAGCTTCCACGGGAGCTTCGCCCGAAGAACGCCTACAACCTGCTCCGCTTGATCGCGACGGCGGCGCGCTGGCTTCGCGAAGGATCGCCGACGTTCGAGGTGTCCGGTGCGCTGAAGACGCGCCTCCTCGCGGTGAAGAGCGGTGAGGTCCCGCTCGACGATGTGCTCCGCGAGGCCGAGGCGATGACCCCTGAGCTCGAGGCAGCGCGCGACGCGTCGAAGCTTCCGCCGAAGCCCGACGTCAAGCGAGCCGACGCCTTGCTCCGAAAGATCGGCGAAGAGATCGCTCATCGATGGGATGGGCGCCAGCCGGGTGTCTTTGGCGCCGATGCACCTGAGCCGCCCGAGGTCGTGTGGAGCGAGTAGACTCGGACGCCATGGCGATGACTCCTTCCGTTTCGGTGAAGACGATGACGATGGAGGAGCTCGGGCTCTCCGAGCACCAGCGGAAGATCGGCGAGGCGGCCATCGACGAAGAGAGCGCGAAGCGAGAGCACTGCGTCGTCTATTTGAGTGGAGCCCACGCCTACGGCTTTCCGTCACCCGACAGCGATCTCGACTTCAAGTGCATTCACATCGCCAGGACGAGCGCGCTCGTGGGCTTCGAGCCTCCGCAGCCCACGTTCGATCGGGCGGAGATCCTCGATGGCGTCGAGATCGACTACACGTCGAACGAGATCTCGCACGCGCTCTCCGGGATCCTCCACGGCAACGGTAACTTCCTCGAGCGCATCTACGGCCACGCCGTCTTGCGCGCCATTCCGGAGCTCGCCGATCTCCGCGTGCTCGTGCGCGAGGCGATCAGCAAGCGCGTACACCGCCACTACCGAGGCTTCGCGACGAACCAGCAGAAGCTCCTCGAGAAGGACCCCACGATCAAGAAGCTCCTCTATGTCCTTCGGACAGCGTTGACCGGCACGCATCTCTTGCGCACGGGCGAGGTCGTCACCGATCTCGTCCCGCTCGCCGATGCCTACGAGCTGAAGGACGCCCACGAGCTGATCGCGGCGAAGAGGGCCGGCGAGCACACAGCCGCCGACCCCATGCTCCTCGAGCGGTGGCGACCGCGCATCGAGGAGACGCTCAGTCGGCTCGACGCTGCCCGCGATCGGAGCGTGCTCCCCGACGAGCCAAAGGGCGTCAACGCGATCGAGTCGTGGCTGATCAGCCTTCGCAAGGCGCGCTTCTAGTCCGCGCGCAGCGGCGTGCGCTCTCGTTACACGTTTGCCGTCGACATGTTGACATACGCTCGGGCTGTACGACGCGAAGAGGCCTATTTTCTAGGCACTTCGTGAAATGTGGCCGGTTGGTCCACGGCTTGCGTGATGGCTCGTGTCAAGACGACGGCGACCGCGGATGACCGGCACGAGAAGGCTCGCGCGCTGGCTTCGTAGATCACCGTTCGTGTCGGTCGGGGGCTCGTCCTCCACGCCGGTCGCTTCATCCGTCATCCACCAACGTACGTAACCCGTACCTGGCAGCCGTTCGCTCGTCCGCTCGCTTGCGGGCGAAGACGGCGTGCCAGCTTAACCGGAGCTCCATTCACATGAGCATCATGGGCGCCTTCGATCCTTGGTTTCGCGCGGGCAGAGTTGCTTCGCGTTTCGCGCTTGGTGCGCTCGTCATCGCTGCCCTCGGCGGCGGTGCAGCGTGCGTCGGCGAGCGCGATCCCATCAATCGCGTGCAAGACAACGCACTGCCGAAGCAGTTCTTCATCGGTCAAAGCCTCACCGATGCAGGCGACGATCCGGAGTTTTACTGGCGCAACTACGTCGTCGACGCGTCCGCCACGCAGTCGCTCGTGGGCGTCGGGTCGTGGGGGCACGTCGACCGTGTCCGGTGGGAGGTCACCGAGGATCTCCTCATCGCGAGGAAGGCCTACCAAATCGCGGACGGGCAAGACAACAAGGGTGTCCCGCAGAGCGACCCGCTGAACCTCGCCCAGAAGGACAAAGGCTTCACGAAGACGCCAAACGGGACGATCGTCGCGGCCTACAAGATCGAAAAGCACTTCGACATTCGCAAGAGCTACAACGCCGCGACGGGCGAAGAGCAGAACGTCATCGAGGAGAACGACGCGGATCGACCGTGGCATCAGCGCGAATACATGCGCGTCGACTGGTCGAAGAACCTCGTCGGGCAAGAAAACCCGATGTGGGACGAGATGTTCACGGGCAAAGCGTTCGGCAAGTTCGACATCTTGCCTTCGTCGTATGCGGTGACGGACCCGACCAGCGACGACGCCGTGCATTTCGAGAATTCGAAGGGCTATCTCGATATCACGAATCGCTACACGCTCACGCCGGCGATGAGCGACTCGCCGTTTGGCGACGTGTCGGGGAAGGTCCCGACGTGCATGGCGGTGGGCATTTACACCGGATCATCCACGTACGAGTGCGACCCGCAGCAGGCGACCGTGCGCAGCTCGTTCTTGAAGATCGACCAGGACAACGACTTCGAGCCGCTCGAGAACACGAAAGCGACGCTCGATATCGTCGGCAATCCGGGCGGTATCGGCAATAGCAACTCCGTGGGCGTCGTCAGCGCCGGCCGCCAAGCCTACGACCCGCAATATGGGTTTACCGACCAGCTCTTTCATCGATTTGCGTACATTCACAACGTTTGGAAAAAGAGCCATCAGCAAGTGGCTTGTGACTCCAACGAAGATGCCAATGGTGACGGCACTGCGGATCAGTGCTCGAGCGACATAACGCATTATGCAGGAAAGAGCGGCTCGCAATGCGATGTCATCGTGAAGAAGTGCACGATTCCGGTTCGCGATCGCGAGCTCAAGACGATCGGCTATTGGCTGAACAAAGAGGCGCCCGATGCGCTTCAGGATCAAGTTGGCCCCGACGGAAAGCCAACCGGGCCGCGGGGCACGTTCGAGGATCTCTTCTACTCCTGGAACCAGCTGATGAAGGTCGCGATCGCGACCTCGCGCGAGGTCGAGTGCCGTCGCACGGGTGACGGAGATCGCGAGTCGTGCCACGCCGAGCTCTTCGACTCGACGAGCGATCCGCAGACGAAGGAGATGCTCTCCTTTGGCGGTTGGCTCATCGAGAAGGTCAAGGACCCGAAGGCCGCGCTCACGATGTGCCACAACCCAGTGCGCGCATACGACGACCACGAGACGTGCGGCGAGACCGGCTACAAGGCGCGCGTCGGTGACATCCGGCACAACTTCGTCTTCTACTGGCCCTACGACTCGCGCGCGCCGTGGGGTGGTATCGCCAACTGGAACGCCGACCCGCTCACCGGCCAGATCATCGGCGGCGCAGCGGAGATCATGGGTCGATCGGCGACCTACGCCGCCGCGCAGCAGCGCGACATCATCCAGCTCGCGATCGGCGACACGAAGATCGAGGACCTGATCGAAGGGTCGCAGGAGGCGCGCTTCGCCAAGACGCTCGCCGATGGCCGGAGCCCCGCGGGGAAGCCCACCGCGCTCACCGAAGACGAGCTGAAGAAGCGCGTCGCCGACATCGATCAGAGCCACCTCACGCAGACGTTGCCGCTCCGCGCGACGGGCGCGTCGCGGTCCGAGCAGCTGCTCGCTGTGGCGAGTCAGAAGAACCGCGAGACCGCCGACCCGCGCGTGGCCTCGACGGCGCTGCTCGAGTTCGACGCGCTCGCGTCGCAGCTCCGCGGCACGAAGTACGAGGCCGAGCTCGTCGACTCGCACTGGTTGACGGGAGCGATCGGCGCGTCGCCCGACACGCAGCTGAGCGACGCCGTCCTCGGCGTGGCGTCACCGCTTCGAGGCATGGATCCTGGGCGCGTGCATGCTCTTCGCGAGCTGACGACCGCCGAGCTTCGCTCACGCGGCGTCTGTTACCTCGACTCCGAGGCGCCTGCGGCAGGCAGCGTGATGCTCCCGTCGCTCGCAGGTTGGTTCAAACAGAAGTACGGCACGCTCGACCCGACCGAGCGCGGCAAGCGGATCTACGACGACCTCTGGAAGGAGTCCGTCAAGGGCATTGCGCTTCACGAGATCGGCCACTCGCTTGGCATGCTCCACCAGTTTGCGTCGTCGTGGGACTCGCCAAACTACAATCCACAGTATTGGCAGCTACGCACGAACGAAGGTCAATCGACCGACTCGTGCAACGGCAAACCTCGTAATGGCGCTCTCGATACGTGCATGGGACCGCGTTATCTCGATCCCGAGACGCCCGATGAGCAGGGCCTCGCGAACGAGTCGCGTCCCGGCATTCTCTACTTCGCAAACACGTCGACGATGGAATACCAAGTCGAGCGTGGCGGCGAGACGGTGGGCCTCGGCACGTACGATCAACACGCGATGAAGGCCTTGTACGGTCGCGTGATCGAGACCTTCGACGAGAAGGCCATACCGCTCAAGGATCAGCAGAATTTCCGCTTCAAGACGTGGTCCCAGCTCTCCGACAACGATCTCGTGGTCGACGGCAACAACGTCAGGAACGTCCACTACACCGAGCTCGCGCGGCGAATGAAGGTGTTCGACGCAAAGCGCGATTGCCGCCCGGCGTCGGACGAGGAGAAGGCGCAGGCCGGCTGGCGCGTCGTCCACGGCAAGGTGTGCTCACCCGCGCCGAAGGACCACTGGTCGTGGGCCGACTTCAAGAGTGACTCCGTGTACAACAACGACCCGAACTTCAACGCGCCCTATTGGCACGTAAAGGACAAGGACGGCAAAGAGCGAGTTCGCTGGATGTACCGCTGGGGTGTCTCGCACAACTCGTATTTCCACACGAACGACAGCGACGCCGGCGCCGACCCGTACGAGGTCGCCGTCAACACCGCCCGCCGCTTCGACCTCAGCTATCCGTGGAGCTACTTCCGCCGAACGAACCGCGAATACAACTACCGCGCAGTCCCGAGCGCCGTGGCCGACCGCTACTTCGACCGGATGCGCTCGTACCACTGGCAGGTCGCGACGTCGCTCGCTCGTCTCAGCGATCCGAAGGCGCTCGAGGACGACGATGATCTCCGCCCGGTCGCGATGGCGCAGAGCGAAATCTTCGACATGCTCGCTCGCGCGGTCCTCATGCCGGAGCCCGGCAACTACTACAACGCGAACCAGAGCGCCGACGTGAAGGGACGCCAGCCCGTCGACTCCCAGAAGCTCATTCACGATGTCGGTCGCGGCTCGGGAGGCCTCAACGGAGGAGCGCCGGCGTTCACGATCGGCATCGGTGAAGGTCGCTTCATCGGCGAGGAGTTCAACAACGACCTCGGCGGCTCGTGGAATTACCTCGATTACATCAACCACGCTGGATTCACGGTCGAGAAGGGCCTCGCGCTGATGGCGCTGGTGGATGGCCGGCCGTCGCTCAGCACGATCACGCGAGAGAACTACCTCGATGGTCGCGCGATGAAGGTCAACTTCCGAAACGACCTGCCCCAGGCGATTGACCGCCTCATCGGCGGCGTCCTCGCCGAGGACTGGGAGTCCGTCGCCCCCGGCGCGATCCCTGGTGAAGGCGGGAGCGCAGGGCCCGTGCTCATGGATCTCAAGGCGCGCACGATCGTCCCGACGCGCCAGGCGAGCTCGCTCGTCCTCTTCCCGAACGTCGGTTACAAGCAGCAGCTCGCGACCGTCACGTTTACTGCGCTCTTCAGCCGGCTGAACACCGACATGACGCTGATGAACAAGATGCGTCTGTGGATCGACGGCCAGGTGGGCGAGGTGTCCGTCCCCGAGGCAGAGCAGGTGCGCTTCACGGACCCGACGAGCGGCTACACCTATGTCGCTCGCAAGTACGGCGCGGAGATGATCGACGGCAAGTCGGTCGACCGCGGGATCGCGTCACGCATGCTCCTCCACGCCAACGCGCTTGCCGCGGCCGCGTACGAGGTCGAGAAGGACGCGAGCGGCAAGGCCGCGACCGACAGCTTTGGTCGCGTGAAGCTGAAGCGCGACGCGAACGGCGACGCCATCGTCAAGGATGACAAGCTCGTCGGAAAGCTCACGCAGTACGTCGGCCTCGTCGACGCGATGCGCGAGATCGAGAACAAGCTTGGCTTTGGCCCGCTCGCCGGCAGCGGAGGAGGTGACTAACGATCGACACCACGCTCGTGCCGAGGGCCTTCCGCACGAGCCATGAGAAAGAAGACCTCTTCGTCTCGCGACCCGACGCGAGCACGAAGGGGTCTTCGGCTTTTGTGGGGTCTCCTCGATCGATCTACGTCACGTTCGCGACGACGTCGGGGCCGAACACCTCCACCTCGACGCCTTCCGAGAAATGCACCGTCTCGAGCTTGCCGTTGTCGGGGAGGCCGGCAGCGAGCGTGAGGTCTTGCCGGAGCGAGTCGATCGTCGCGGCGCGCGCGGGGTAGGGGACGTGGTTCACGTGCCCCTTGAGGACTCGCTTCTGCTTCTCGCAAAAGAGGTAGTAACGCTCGAGGAGGAAGTGCTGGAGCGTGCCGGGCATCGACGGCCCCAAGGCGTCGCCCACGTCGTAGGTGACGTCGACGCCGGGCGTCCGCTCGTCGCTCCGGCGCTTCGTTTGGTACGAGACGCGCTGGCCTTCACGCGTCGCGTGCATGTCGGCATGAAAGTACGGCAGGCCCCACATCAGCCGGGCCGCGCGGACCGCGAGCCAAGACGCGGCCTCGAGCGAGAAGAAGAAGACGCCAGGCTCTCCCTGGTGAAGGACGTAGGTACGGAGGTTCGTCTCCAAGAACTCGAGGCCCGTGCGCTTCGGCATCCACGACGTGCGCGTCGCTTCCATCCGAAACGGCACCATCCCCACCCACGCGCGGCCTTGCCAAAGGTCGAGATCGAACGAAGCAGGCACGAGCTTCCGAACCGCCTCGGCTTCGAACGACCAATGCACGAACAAGAGCTCGCGCCATCGCTGCGTCCCTGCCGCCTCGCGATCCGGTCTCTTCGTCGGTGTGATCCGATCGACATCCGCACAATCCGCCATGCGGTCATCTTCGCATGACGAGGCGGCGACGTCAGCGCGGCGCTCGGTGGACCATCGGGACGAAGCGCACCGCGCCCAAATCTTGGCGATAGAGCGACGCCCCGACCTTCTGCCAGCGCTCGAGACGCTGATCGCTGTCTTGCGATCCGACCGGGACGACGAGGAGACCGCCGTCGGCGAGCTGCTTCACGAGCGCTGCCGGGAGGACATCGGGCGCTGCCGTCACGACGATTCGATCGTAAGGAGCGCCGTCCGGCCATCCTGCCCAGCCATCGCCGAGATGAACATCGACGTTCGCGCAGCCGGTGCGCCGGAGCGCGTTGCGTGCTTGCTCGGCGAGATCGGGGACGACTTCGACCGTGTCGATGTGGCCTGCGAGGCGAGACAAGACGGCGGCCTGGTATCCCGAGCCTGTCCCGATCTCGAGCACGCGCTCCGCGCCGGTGAGCGCGAGCGCTTCACTCATGATGCCGACGACGGAGGGCTGCGAGATGGTCGCCTCGT
>JBGAFW010000035.1:0-102597 GCA_044227045.1 Labilithrix sp. | reverse complement strand
CCGTCGATCGCCAGATGCGAATCGCCGCACGACTTCGTCGCGCCGATCGCCACAGCACCACCCAAGACGATTGCCGCGATCCACGCATGCCACCGCTCGAGCTTCATGACGACGAATGCTCATACCATCAACGCGCGTACGCGTCGCGAGCACGAGCGCCCGCCCGCTGATTTAGCTGGCGCAGTGTGCGCCGCGCTCGTCCGTCACGCAGCGGCTGAGGCCCATCGATTTGCACAAGTAGCTGCGCGGCTTGCCCCACGCGCACCACTTGATCGACGCACCGTCGCATCGCGGCGCGGCCGACGCGTCGCAAGCTCCCACGCCTGCGTCGCTCGCGCCGGTGGTGGCGGTCGCCGCGCAGACGCCGACGGATCGATCCGACGAGACGCCCGAGGACGCGCACGTGAGCGACGAGCCGCAGTCGATCCGCGTCTCGTGGCCGTTCTTGCAGACGACCGCGACGTTGCCGTCGCAGCGTTGTGCCTTCTCGACGGCGCATGACGGACCTTGCGTGGCGCACTTCGGGCCATCGCTGGTCGCGACGCAGCGCAAGCCAAACGCCGCGCAGTCGAGGCTTGCGAGCTTGCCGCTCTTGCACTCGAGGATGCGCGTGTTCGAGGGCGAGCACGAGGGCGCAGTCTCTTTCTCGCACGACCCGAGCGCGCACTGCGCGTGACCACCTTTGATCACGCATTGCTCGCCGCCGCGCGGGCAGTCGCGGACGAGGGCGACGCGTTCGTGGTCGCACGTGATCGCGCGGCCGCCTTCGTCGCAGACGTCCATCGGGCCTTGCTTGCCTCGGCCCGCGCAGACGTCGGCGCGCGCGCCTCGAAGCGCACACGTCCGAAGCTCACCGCAGGAGCTGGCGCGAAGCCCGCAGTCACGCAGCGTGAGCGAGAACTGAACGGCGTTCGCCGACGCGAGCTCGTCGTACATCGACTTGACGCATCCGCCGAAATCGCGCGCGACGAGGTTCGCGGGGAGAGGAAGCCGATCGCAGCCGGTGAGGAGCGCACACATGTGCTCGACGTCGTCGAGATCGGCTGCCGTTGCGTTGTTCGGCGCGCTGGTGCTCGTGCCTTTCGGCTCGTCGCCTCGGCTCGTCTGCGTCGCCACGACGGCGACGGCGAAGACTCCGAAAGCAAAGGCGCGGGAAAGCATCATGTTTGGCAGCCTCGCGGCCTGGGTGGAGGATAGACGGGCGTCCCAGAATCGCTATTCGACGTGTTTCCTGGGCCTTCCTCTTGGCGTCCTCATCAGGCTAAGGTGCGAAACACGAAGCACGAAGCAGCTGGCTGAGCTGGGGGGCTGAGCCGAAGCGGGAGCGCACCACAGATGCTCGACGACATACATAAAGAGTTGGTCTCTGCGATTGGGAAAGCGCACGAGGTGCTCAAGCGCGACCTTGGAAAGTTGCGTGCTGGTCGTGCGAACCCGAACCTGCTCGACGGAATCCGCGTCGACTACTACGGGACGATGACGCCGCTCACGCAGATGGCGCACGTCAACGTCCCCGAGCCCCGGCTGATCACGGTGAAGCCTTGGGACAAGACGCAGGTGAAGCCCGTCGAAAAGGCGCTGCGCGAGAGCGACCTGGGCCTCAATCCGCAAACGGATGGTGACATCATTCGCATTCCGCTCCCTCCTCTCACCGAGGAGCGTCGCAAGGAATTCGTAAAGATCGCGCGGAAGTACGGTGAAGAGTGCAAAGTCACCATCCGCAAGGCCCGTCACGAGGCCATGGACATGTTGACCGAGCTGGACGAAGGGGGCGACGCGAGTGCCGATGACGTCGATCGCGCGAAGAAAAAGGCCGAAGACACGGTGGGCGACGCCGTCAAGACCGTCGATTCCATCATTGGTCAAAAAGAAAAGGACATCATGGAGGTATGACCTCCTTGACACCCACGTGCTTACCGGCGAGCCTCGAAGAACACGGGTGTCATCCCATGTTTCTCGAGCGGAGTCGTTGACTTGATGCGTGCCATCGCTGCAGGAGCAAGCGACGTAGGGCTCCAAAGAGAGCACAACGAGGACTCTTACGTCGTCCTCAAGGAGTACGACCTCTTCGTCGTCGCGGACGGAATGGGTGGTCACCGTGCAGGTGATGTCGCCTCGAAGCTCGCGACCGAGACGATCAGCGAGTTCTTCAAATCCACCGCGAACGATGACGTGACGTGGCCGTTCCACTTCGACACGAACCTGTCGGAAGAAGAGAACCGCCTGCTCACCGGCATCCGCGTCGCGAACCGCCAAATCTTCGAGCGCAGCACGCGCTCACGCGAGTACCACGGCATGGGCACGACGGTCGTCGGCGCCATGTTCAGCCCGCGCAAAGGCCGGATGTACATCGGCCACGTCGGCGACTCACGCTGCTACCGCGTCCGCGCAGGTCGCATCCAGCTCCTCACGCGCGACCACTCGCTGATCAACGACTATCTCCTTGCGATGCCTGACCTCACGGAAGAGCAACGCAGCGAGCTGCCGAAGAACGTCATCACGCGCGCGCTCGGCATGCAGGATCAGGTCGTCGTCGATCTTCAGCACGACGAGCCCACACCGGGCGACGTCTACGTCCTCTGCTCGGACGGGCTCTCGGGCATGGTCCAAGACGAAGAGATCGAGAAGATCGTCGTCTCGAACCCCGACATCCGTGATGCCTGCGCCAAGCTCATCGCACGCGCGAACGAGCATGGCGGTGAGGACAACGTCACCGCGGTCCTCATCAAGATCGAAGAGCACCCGGACGCAGCCACGGAAGAAATCCCGGCAGCGCGCTCGAAGAGCAACGCCCCCGACGCGAAGTAAGCGCGAGCGACCCGTTCGAGGGACCGCCGGCAAGGGGTGCCTCGATCGCCGTCGCGAGCGACTTTTCCCCTCATTTCGAGCGTGCGCGGCGATTGTCGTACCGCGTCGTCAGACCGCGCGCGTCCTCGAATCCCTCGAACTCGCTGCGGCAGCGAAAATGTATTAGAGGCAGGCATCCCGATGCACGAGCTGCTTGCCCTATTCCGTAGCCTCACGAAGAACCTCGATCAGTTCACGATCGACCATGGCAACACGACGTATGCCATCCTGATGGCGATCGTCTTCGTCGAGACGGGCTTCGTCGTCATGCCGTTCTTGCCGGGCGACTCGCTCCTCTTCGCGGCCGGCGCCGTCTGCTCGCGCGGCTACCTGAGCGCCCCGATGCTCGCGCTTGGCCTCGTGGCCGCCGCGTTCGCCGGAGACAACATCAACTACCAGGTCGGCAAGGCGATCGGCCCGCGCGTGATGAGCGGCGAGAAGTCTCGCCTCTTCAACAAGAAGCACCTCGACAAGACGCGCAGCTTCTTCGAGAAGTACGGCGGAAAGACGGTCATCCTCGCCCGCTTCGTCCCGATCGTCCGCACGTTCGCGCCGTTCGTCGCCGGCGCCGGCGCGATGAACTACCGCAAGTTCGTCATCTACAGCATCTTCGGCGCATGCCTCTGGGTCACGTTGATGATGGGCTCGGGCTACCTGCTCGGGCAGATCCCCTTCGTGAAGGAGCGCTTCGAGCTCATCGTCGTCGGCATCGTCATCCTCTCGGTCATGCCGATGGTCGTCGAGTACCTCAAGTCGCGCGGCAAGAAGAGCGACGAGAGCGACGCCAAAGCCGCCGACGCCGAGTAGATCCTCGATCCGGGTAGAGCCGCTCGATCAAAAGACCCCGATCAGAGACGGCCGAACGCCGCCTTCGTCTCGGGCTTGATCCAGTAGATGAAGAGCGGGATCGCCACGATCGCCGAGCAGCTCGTCAGGCCCACGCAGATGGCGACGAGGGCGAGCGTCCATCCCCACGGCTTGAACGGCACGAGCGCCGAGGTCGCGAAGAAGGCGCCGCAGAGCAGACACACGGCGCCGAGCAGGAACACCATGCCCTGGGCTTCGGCCTCGCGCGTGGTGTGGACGTTCGGAGAGGACGGCGCGAGGAACATCCAGAGCCCGATCACGACGACGTAGAGCATCGTCATCATCGCCGCGTAGACGCGGAACCACATGATGACGGCGGGACGCGAGCCCGTCGCCTCCGGCGGCGCATAGTTGCCGTAACCGAACGGCGCTCGAGGCGACTCCAACGAACGCGCGCCTCTCAGAACTCAGCGGGATCGGTGTACGTGCCGAAGACGCCGCGCAGCACGTCGCAGACCTCTTGCTGCGTGCAGTAGGCCTTCGCCGCCTCGATGATCGGCGGCATCAGGTTCGCGCCCGGCTCACCGGGCTTCGTCTTCGCCGCCTGCCGCACCGCCTCGAGGGCTTCTTGCACCTTCGCCGCGTCGCGCTTCGCCTTCACCGCCGCGAGGTTTCTGACTTGCTTCTTCTGCACCTCCTCGTCGATGCGGAGGAGCGGGATGTTCGCGCTCGTCTCGTCCGGGCTCGAGTACTTGTTCACACCGACCATCACGCGCTCGCCCTGCTCGAGCTGGCGCTGGAAGCGGTATGCGCTCGCGGCGATCTCCCGCTGCGGGTAGCCCTTCTCGATCGCGGCGACCATGCCGCCCATCTCGTCGATGCGGCGAATGTAGTCGACCGCCTCTGCCTCGAGGCGGTTCGTCATGTCCTCGATGAAGTAGCTGCCCGCGAGCGGATCGATCGTGGACGCCACGCCGCTCTCCTCCGCGATGATCTGCTGGGTGCGCAGCGCGATCGTGACCGCCTCTTCGGTGGGCAGCGCGTACGTCTCGTCGAGCGAGTTCGTGTGAAGCGACTGCGTCCCGCCGAGCACGCCGGCGAGCGCCTGCAGCGCGACGCGAACGACGTTGTTGTACGGCTGCTGCGCGGTGAGCGACACGCCCGCCGTCTGCGCGTGCGTGCGGAGCTTCATGCTCTCGGCCTTCTTCGCCCCGAAGCGCTCCTTCATGAGGCGCGCCCACAGCCGGCGCGCCGCGCGGAACTTCGCGATCTCCTCGAAGAAGTCGTTGTGTACGTCCCAGAAGAACGAGAGACGCGGCGCGAAGTCGTCGACCGGGAGACCGCGCTCGATGCACGACTCGACGTAGCCGATGCCGTCCGCGATCGTGAAGGCGAGCTCCTGCGCCGCCGTCGCCCCTGCTTCGCGGATGTGATAGCCGCTGATGGACACGGTGTTCCAGCGCGGGACCTCCTTCGAGCAGAACTCGATCATGTCCGTCACGATGCGCATCGCCGGGCGCGGCGGGACGAGCCACGCGTGCTGCGCGATGAACTCCTTCAGGCAGTCGTTCTGAACGGTGCCGCCGATGGCGGTGCGCGGGATGCCTCGTACGTCCGCGAGCGCGATGTAGAACGCGAGCAGGACGATCGCGGGGCCGTTGATCGTCATCGACGTGGTCACGTCGGCGAGCGGAATGTCCGCGAAGAGGACCTCCATGTCGCGAAGCGTGTCGACGGCCACGCCGCACATCCCGACCTCGCCGAGCGACCGCGGAGAGTCGGAGTCGTAGCCCATGAGCGTCGGGAAATCGAAGGCCGTCGAGAGCCCCGTCTGCCCCTGCGCGAGCAGATACTTGAAGCGCTCGTTCGTCTGCTCGGGCGTCCCGAAGCCCGCGAACATGCGCATCGTCCAGAGGCGCGAGCGGTACATCGTGGGCTGAACACCACGCGTAAAGGGATACTCGCCGGGGAGCCCGAGGTCCTTCTCGTAGTCGACGTTCACATCGGCAGGTGTGAGCACATCGGGGACGTCGAGATCGCTCCACGTGGAGAAGCGCTTCTTCCGCTCCGGCATCTTCGCGAGGCTCTTCTTCAGCAAGCCCTCACGCCACGCCTTCGTCGCGGTGCGGAGTGCCGCCAAATCCCCGGGGACATCGCCCTCCAACGACGTGAATTGTTCGGGCGGAAGCGCTTTCTGAGCCATGGTCGGACTTTAGTACCCTGCGCCCGTGGGGGCTAGGTGCTCGTCTGCCCGACACCCCTCCACCGGCCAGATTCCGCCGATTTTGCGTGAATCTCGACGCGGTCTTGCGCATGCCCGCGCGCGTCCTCATGCTGGTCCGGGTGCGCCGTCATGCGATCGCCGTGT
The DNA here is from genome assembly GCA_044227045.1 of Labilithrix sp. Lineage (GTDB taxonomy): Bacteria > Myxococcota_A > Polyangia > Polyangiales > Polyangiaceae > Labilithrix. The sequence goes on along the minus strand of JBGAFW010000035.1, from coordinate 96,575 downwards.
GCTTCCTCGCCACCACATCGTTGTCCTCGCTGTCGGGTTGCACACGCTCACCGGACGAGGCCTCGAACGTCTCCTTCTTCAACCGCGGGTGGACGGACGGCGGCGACGACTGGGACTCGTCGTTCACCTACCGCTTCTACCTGATCGAAAATCGCGAGGGGAAGCCGAAGTACCCCAAGGACGGCCGCGCGATCCTGATCCAGAACAAGGCAGGCCACTGGATTCAGCGCCTCGGCTACTTCGAGAAGAAGTCCGGCACGAGCTCGGAGGGAGAGGTCGTCATCACGCGCCAACAAGACGACGCGAAGCTCACGGTCCGTTACCGACTCTACGACTGCAAGAAGAAGAGCTTCGACGTCTGCGCCGACGTGAAGGGCTTCGACGATGGCCCGAGCGGATACCTGAGCGTCAAGAAGAACACCACCGACACGACCACCGGTACCACCAACATCGGCGCGATCATGAGCTCGGATTTGAGCTTGCCCTCGGACGACCCGAGCTCCCCGCTGGTCGGAGGTCGCCGATGACGATGACGACCACGCTCCGCAGCGCGATCCTTGGCGGCCTGCTCGGCATCTCCGCTCTCGGCGCGAGCGGCTGCCGCGATCACGAGGCGCCTCCACCTGCAGGCGTCACGTTCTTCAACCGCGATTGGACCGACACCGACAAGACGCGGTACGAAGGCAAGGAGCTTCACTTCAGCTTCGCCGCTGACCGCTGGCGTAAAGAAGACCGCAACCCAGGCCCAGGCAACGGCGTGATGGTGATCCACCGCGCCAGCGAGTTCGAGCGGATGATGCGCAGCGGCCACTTCTACGAGCGCGGCGAGCGCGACATCGAGTTCGTCGACCACCTCCGTGAGGTGCGCTGGAAGCTCCGTTACCGACTCTACGATTGCAAGAGCGGCCGCTTCGACCTCTGCGCCGAGGTCGAAGGCCTCGACGGCAGCTCGACGAAGCGGACCCTGTACAGCATCCGCGGCAAGACGAACCCTGGCCCACCCCCCGACGACGATCGCTGACCGTTCGAGCCAACGCCAAACCATCGCTACACCCAAGCGAAGCCAACCTCATCGTGCGTGACCAAGACATCTACGTCATCCCGTCGGACCGAGAAGAGATGATGCTCTTCCTCGCGCTGATGGAGAACCCGAACAACGACGACGCGCGCGAGACCTACCGCGCATGGCTGGCGGCGCGCCAAGACCCGCGCGCTGAGGCCTTCGTGATCGAAGCGCAGCTCCTGGCGTCCCCGCCTCCACCCAACGCGCAGGCGCTTCGCGAGAAGATCGCGCAGCTGTTCACGACGTCTCACCAGCGCAAGTGGTGGCGGCTCATCTCCCGCACGACGAGCATTCGCCAGTGCGGGCTCGCGATCGACCCGTCACCACGCGTCCGGTTCAACTACGCCTGCCCCATGCGATGGGAGACGCTCGACCCGACCGCCGACCCGAACGTTCGCCACTGCTCCTCGTGCGGCCACGAGGTCTATTTTTGCGGCTCCGTCGAAGAGGTCGCCGAACGCGCCCGCCGCGGCGAGTGCGTCACCGTCGAGTCGCGCCTCGTCGTCCTTGCGCAGCGCAACCTGGGCCGCATGATGACAGGCCGCCCCGACTACGACGACCTCTGGGCCCGCGAGCTCCTCGAGTCGCCCGACCCGAACGAAGACTGATCGTCCGCGCACGCCTTGTGAAAGGGTGGCGGGCGCGTGGTTAGCCGATGGGCGAGATGCGGGCGGCGATCTCTTCGCCTTGGCGGACGGCGTCGGGGATGCCTGTGCCGATGTAGCCGTTGCCGCCGATGTGGAGGCCCGGATGCGTGGCGACGCGGTCGAGGAGCTTTCGCATTCGCGACAGGTGGCCGACGTGCGGTTGCGGGCTGGCGCGGGTGAAGCGGAAGACCTTCGAGAAGAGCGGCGGACGCTCGATGTTGAGCAGGTCGAGCAGCTGGCCACGCGCGATGCGCACGAGCTCGTCGTCGTCGTGCTGGAGCATGTGCGCGTTGCCGGCGCCGCCGATGAAGACCCGCATGAGGATCTGGCCTGCGGGCGCGCGGTGGTCCCATTTGCTCGAGACGAACGTGCACGCGAGGATCGGGCGATTCTCGGCGCGTGGGACGAGGAAGCCCGTCGCGTCGAGCGGGTGGCGGATGTCGAACTTTCGGTACGCCAAGAAGACGGTCGCGGTCGACGCGTACTCCATGTCGTTGCACATGTCCGTGAGCTCGGGGTCGAAGCCCTGGACGAGCGAGCCGACGACGTGGGCAGGCAGCGTCATCGCGACCTCGTCGGCGAACATGACGTCGCCGTCGTGGAGCTCGATCGCCCAGCGGCCGCGCGCGTCGCCTTCGGGGAGCGGCTCGAGCTTTCGCGCCGAGCGGCCCGTGAACACCTCCGCGTCACGAAGCTTGTGGGCGACGTTGAGCACGAGGTCGCCGACGCCGCGCTTGAGCGAGAGGAACGCGCTCCCCTCGCCCGCCCCGGCGGCGCCGCCAGCGGCCTTTCGCTTTGCGCGGAGGGCGCGCATGGCCACGACGAGCGAGCCGTATTGCTTCTCTGCCTCGACGAGCTGCGGGACACACGCGCGGATCGACAGCGCCTCGGGGTTGCCGGCGAAGATGCCGCCGAGCAAGGGGCCCGCGATTCGCTCGTTGATCTCATCGCCGAGGCGGCGGGAGATGAACGCCGCGATGCTCTCGTCGTCGCCGTCTTTCCACCGCTTCGGCGGGACGACGAGATCGAGGCCGGCGCGCATCTTCGCGTCCCAGCCGAGGAGCTCGCTTTCGACGAGCGGCTTCACCTCGGTCGGGACGCCGAGGATCAAGCCCTCCGGCATCGGGTAGAGCTTGCGCTGCCACACGATGTAGACGCGACGCGTGTCGGGGCGTGTGCCGATCAGCTCGTCGCCGAGGCCCACCGCGCGGGCGAGGCGGGTGGCGTGGGGCTTTGCGGCGACCCACGAGTCGGGGCCTGCGTCGATGATGAAGCCGTTGTGCCGAACCGTTTGGAGGTTGCCGCCGAGCTGCTTGTTACCCTCGAGGATCTTCACCTCGCAGCGAGTCACCGCCTTCTCGAGCGCATGTGCGGCTGCGAGCCCGGTGATGCCTCCACCTACGATGACAACTCGCTTCATCTGGTGTTCAGGTTCGTCCTGGCGAAGATGACGATGACGCGATCACGCCCTCGGCCACCTTGGCGAGCGTATCGATGAAGCCGCTGTTCGCGTTCAATGAACTGCTTCGATAAAGCACAATTCCGAGCTCCCCGGCCCAAGCCCTCGCTTCGATATCGAGGTCATAGAGGATCTCGACATGATCGGCCAGAAACCCGATCGGGGCGACCACGACGTGCTTCTTTCCTCGGGCCGCCAGCGCTTCGAACGTGGCGCGCAGATCGGGCCCCAGCCATTCGATGCCGGTGCCGATGCCCTGGCTCTGAAAGGCGATCACGTGCTCGGAGAACGCGCCGCCGCGCTCTTTGACCTCGCGCGCGACGTCCTCGGCGCTGCCGCGGAACTCCTTCTCGTAAGGGTCTCCCGCCTTGATGATCCCGAGCGGAAGGCTGTGCGCGGTGAGGACGAGCGCCGTGCGTTCGGCTTCCCCCTCCGGGACCTTCGCGAGCGCCTCGAGCACCGTATCGCTGAACGCATGCGTGAGGAGCGCCTCACGCCCCCAGTTGTCTGCGGCGAGCACCTCGATCGAGGGATCGATCTCCTTCGCCGCCGCCTTCACAGCCATGCCGTAGATGGGTGCCGAGTGTTGGGCGAGCGGCACCGTCACGATTCGCCGAACGCCCTCGTCCTGCACGAGCTTCGTGATGACCTCTTTCGGGTATGGCTCGAAGAGGCGCATCGCGACACGAACAGGGAGGCCGAGCTTGGCCTCGAGCTTCTTGGCGCAGTCGTAGGTGATGTCGAGCAGCGGAGATTTACCGCCGATCGCGAGGTAGCGACGCCGGACCTCGTCGATGAGCTCCTGCGGCGGCGCGTGACCGCGGCGAATGTTGGTGAGGAACCGCGGAAGGTCATCGAGTGACTCCACGGTGCCATGGGCAATCAAGATGACTGCCGTCTTTGGCGGGAGGTCCGTCATGGGATGGCTTTGGGATCAGGAATGCTTCGTCGCGGCGTGATGCGTGTGCACGTAGTCGACGACCGCTTGCACCGTCTCCACCGGCGTCTCCGGAAGGATTCCGTGACCGAGGTTGAAGATGTGGCCCACGCGACCGCCCGCGTCGTCGAGGACACGCTGCGTGTGCAGCGTCGCGATCTCGCGAGGCGCGAAGAGCACGGTGGAGTCTAGATTTCCCTGCACCGCGCGGTCGTAACCAAGCTTCGCCCACGTCTCGGCGATCGGCGTGCGCCAGTCGAGGCCGATGACCGTTCCGCCCGCGTCGCGCATCGCGGGAAGGAGCGACTGCGTGCCGACGCCGAAGTGAATCACCGGGACGCCGCGCTTTTCGACGTCCTTCAAGATATGGGCGACGTGCGGCTGCACGTACTCCTTGTAGTCGGCCGGGCCGAGCTGTCCGACCCACGAGTCGAACAACTGAACGGCGTCGGCGCCTGCGTCGATCTGCTTGTGCAGATAACGACGCACGACCTCGGAGAGCTTCTGCATGAGGAGATTCCAGGTCGCAGGCTCCGCGTACATCAGCTTCTTCGTCTTCAAGAAGTCGCGGCTCTTGCCGCCCTCGACGAGGTAGCTGGCGAGCGTGAACGGTGCGCCTGCGAAGCCGATCAGCGGGACCGGCAGCTCTTTCTTCAGAAGCTTGATCGCCTCCATCACGTAGCCGAGGCCATCCTCCGGCTCGATCACGCGAAGCTTCTCGACGTCGGCGTGCTTCGTGATCGGCGCGTGGATGACGGGACCTTCGCCCTTCGCGAACTCGAAGGGCGCTCCCATCGGCTCGAGCGGGAGAAGGATGTCCGCGAAGAGGATGGCGGCGTCGACGTTCAGCTTCATCGGCTGAAGCGTGACCTTCATCGCCAGCTCGGGCGTCTTACAGAGCTCGAGGAGGGTGTACTTCTCGCGAAGCGCTCGATACTCGGCCATGTAGCGACCGGCTTGGCGCATCATCCAAACGGGTGTGCAGTCCACAGGCTCACGACGACACGCGCGCAGAAACCGATCGTTCACAACCTTCTCCATTCGTGGTGTGTCGAGAGCCTATCACAAGGCCGATCGGGGGTTTGGCAGAGCCCGCGCGCGAATCGACGCTATTTTTTCCGGCGAAGCTTCACCAGATCGATGGGTCGGGCAGGTCTTTCGTCCGGCGCGTCGATGGGCTCGACGATCAAGGTGAAGCGTGCGTGATCGAACGGCGTCCCGGGCGCGCTCTGTTCGAGGACGAGCCGCTCGCGCACGCCGCGCTTCTGCATCACGCGCGCGCGGTAGTGGCAGTACGGGTTGTTGCCTGGCCGTCCGAAGAACGCATGCGCGGTGAAGGTGCAGCCGCCGAGACACACGTCGCCGAAGGCGCACTCGGCGCAGTAACCCCAGAGCCCCATCTTCGGATCGTCTCTCGTTCGGTCGCGCGTGATCGCGAGCTCGGGCGAGTCGTCCCAGATGTCGCGCAGCGATCGCTTCTTCAACGTTCCGCCGACGTAGCTCGCCGTCTGCAGCGAAGGACATCCCTTCACCGCGCCGTCCGACTCGATCCCGAGCACGTACCGCCCCGCCTGGCATCCCTGCCAATGATCCGACCCGCCATCACGGAGCGATCGGAGCGCCGCCTCCTCCGGACCAAAGTAGCCGAGGTTGTTCCCCGGCATGACGAGGATGCCGTCGGCGCGCGCGCGCTCCTTGATCGCCGCGATGCGAGGGACGACCGACAAGAGATCCCAAGGCTGGAGGACCATCTCCGGCCGATCCGCCGCGCGTCCGAGCGGCGTCGTCAGCTGCACCTGCCACGACGCGATGCCGAGACCGCGAAGATGCTCGTAGAGCGCCTCGAGGTCGCCTTCGTTCAACCGGTTCACGTTCGTGTTCGACGCGGTGTGGACGCCAGCGTCGGCCAGGTAGCGAAGCGCAGCGGAGGCGGAGCGAAAGCTCCCGCGTGCGGCGCGCATCAGATCGTGCGTCGCCTCGAGCCCGTCGATGCTGACGCTCGCGGCGGCGAGACCAGCGCCCGCCATCGCCTTCGCGAGCGGCTCGTCGATCCCGCGGCCTCCGGTCGTCGTGACCGGACGAACGCCGGCGTCACGAAGCGCCGCGATGATCTCGAGAAAGCCGGGGTGAAGGTAGGCCTCGCCGCCGATGAGCACGACCTCCTTCGCGCGCATCTCGGCGAGCTGGCGAACCACGTCGAGCGCCTCTGTGGTGTCGAGCTCCATCGCTCGAGCATCACCTGCGCGTGACCCGCAATGCGTGCAGGGCTGGTCGCACCGCAGGGTCAGCTCCCACACCACGTAGGCCGGACGAAAGTCGTGCGCTGGTGTCTCGGATCCATCGTCACCGCGGACGATCGGCAGCTCGATGCGCCTCGCCTTCGTCGTGGATTTGCCGGTCGGAGGATGGCTCACGCGAGAAACGATGATGACGCGCGGCCCGAACGGAGGATAGTCTCACGTGCATGAGCACAACGACGAAGCTCGGGCAGTGCCAGTCGTGCGGTGGTTTCGTTCCTGGGGACCTCTCGGTGTGCCCCCACTGCGACGCGCGCGTCACCGTCGCGCAGAAGGCCGCCACCACGGCGCGTGATGTCGCTCGACGTCTGCGCCTCGGCGCGCTCGGCGGAGCGATCGGTGGCGGAGCGATCGCCTTCACGTTGATGGCTTGTTACGGCGCGGCTCCGTGCCCCGACGGCTCGCGTGAATGCTACAAAACGCCGCCGGTCGATCCTTCGGGCACGCCGAGCACGACGCCCACCGCGCCCACGACGGGCGACGCTGGCGCCCCCAGCAAATAGCTCCGTCGCAAGGAGCGCCAACGTAAGCGGGCGTCGCGTGGGTCGTGCTCGGCGCCGTCGACGACGCCGGCGCTGCGTTGCCCGATGCTGGCGCCATCCGAGCGCAGAAGCTCGTCGCCGAGAGCCCGCATGTGATCGCGCAGCTCACCGCAGCCCTACGCCATCGCGCTCGACGAGACGTACGTGTACTTTGCATCGACCGGCACGCTCGCGGCGGGCTACCACGACGCCGCGATCTACCGAGCTCGTCGCGATGGCTCTGGCACGGTCGTGGAGGTCATCGCGACCGATCAGGCCCGAGTCGAAGGGATCGCCGTCGACGACGAAGCGATCTACTGGACCTCGCGCAGCCGCACGGACGACGCCGGCGCGCTACTGGTCGGCACTGGGTCGGTGAAGAAGATAGCGAAGCCGTAGCGCCCGGCTCGAGTGGTAGCCGCTGCAGCCGTGCATGCCGATGCGTCGAAGCGTTCGGGCGCGCCGCCGTTTGCGGGCGGCACGCCGTCGCGACGCGTGAGGCGACGGTCGCTTCCGCTGATCGACCAGCAAGAGCGACGTCTCCTCGCGAAGGTGAGATGACAGACCTAGCTTCATGATCGGCGTCGAACGGCCCATTGCATTCCGGTGACGAAGGCGGTGACCAGCCGTCGTGCCGTTCCGCTCTGATCGGGCGGGGCGGAGAATGCGGAGGACGTGGACGAGGAGAAGGTCGACTGCACACGAACGGACTTCGGTCCGGTGCCGCTCGTGATCGAGATCGTTTCGTTGACTCCGCTGGCTCCCTTGGCGCTCGTCGTCCACACGCGAGACGCGGGGTTCCATCTGGGCTTCGCGACGCCGGCCGTGCGGCAAGCGTAGGCGACCCATGCATGACTCACTGGCATCGGCAAGCTGACCTCCACATCACACGAGGCTGCGGGTGATGAGAGAGGAGTTTTGTTGTCGTCGTGACGTTCGGGTTGCATCGGGTTCGTTCCATCCTCGAAGCCAAGGCAACCGCGGGCGAGGTCTCCACGCGGTGCAGGCCACATGCCGGTCGATTCGAGGGGCTGGGCAGGCCGCCGCGATCCGCCTTGAATAAACATTACCGTTTTCATGCTCTCGAAATCATCTGTTTGCTCGAAAATCCTCGGGTCCGAGGGCGATCGGCCTCGCTCGCGCTCGGTCGCGATGCTGACGGGTGTCATCACTCAGCCGAGGGCGCGATCACTCGCGCGCATCACTTCATGAAGGACGAGGTTGCGAGCGGCGCAACGTTCGTGGGGAGATTCGCGCGTTCGAGGGACACAGCGATGTAACGAAGGTCACATTCTCATCGGTGACAGACGTGTCGCCGGCCGGAGACGAAGAATGAAGTAGAGTGCGCATGTGCTCACTTACGTGAGGAGCGCACGCGTTCGGCGACTCCCGATTGCCCTCACCCTCGTCTCCGTCTCCACGCTCGGCCTCGTCACGAGCGGCTCGAGCCAGGCCCAAGAGCCGAACGCGAGCCCCACCGCTCCGCCTCCTCCTGACACCTCGAGCCCGCCGCCTCCGAGCAGCGTCGACGCACTTCGCCGTGAGCTCGAGGCGGAGCGTCATGCCCGCGAGGAGCTCGAGGCGCGTGTCGCCGCGCGGGAGACGCGTGCAGCGCCGGCGCCGCTGCCGGTGAAGGTCTCGGGCTTCGTACATCTCGACTGGGTGATGTTCCGGCAGTCGTCGCAAGAAGAGGTGTCGCAGGACGGCCAACCGCTGAACGAGGACCGCTTCGTGCTCCGGCGTGCACGTCTTCGCGCGGAACGCGACCAAGGTTTGTTTCATGGCGTCGTCGAGCTCGACGCGAACACGCTGAACGGGACGCAGGTCCGGCCTGTCGACGCAGAGGCCACGCTCAAGTACCCCGCGAGCCGGCCGTTCGCGCGAACACCGTGGGCTTACGATCCGGCGGGCTCGATGAAGAGCTTCGAGACGTGGGGAGATCGGACGCCGATCACGAAGTCTGCGGCGGACTTCGCGGAGTCACCCTGGTTCATGGTCACCGCCGGCCTCTTCCGCACGCCGTTTGGCTTCGAGGTACCGGAGGCCGAGCGCGAGCGCCCATTCCTCGAGCGAAGCACATGGGCCAACGCGCTCTTCCCGCAGTCGTTCGATCTCGGTGTTCGCATCGTCGGAGGGTTTCGCTTCCTTCGCTACGCGTTCGGCGCGATGAACGGCGACCCGCTCGGCGAGCGCACCTTCCCTGGACGCGATCCGAACAAGAGCAAAGACCTCGTCTTCCGGGTCGGCGGCGCGGCCTCGATCGGCGAGGGCATCGTGATCGAGGGCGGCTTCTCCGGAGTCTCCGGGCGCGGCTTTCACCGCGGCAACGCGGCGACGAAGGACGTGATCCAATGGCAAGACTCGAACGCCGACGGCATCGTCGACAGCACGACCGAGCTTCAAGTCATCCCCGGCTCACCTGCCACGCCGTCGTCGACCTTCAAGCGCTTCGCGCTCGGAGCGGATCTCCGCGCCACGATCGTCCTCCCCGTCCTCGGCGATCTGCAGGTTCGTGGTGAGCTCGTTCGGAGCACGAACCTCGATCGCGGAATGTTCGTCTCCGATCCGGTCGTCGCGACGAGAGACCTTCGTCAGATCGGCTGGTACGTCGGCGTGTCGCAAGAGATCACGCGTTGGGCGCTCGTCGGTGTGCGCTACGACACGTACAACCCCGACTCCGACGCGAGCGAGCAAGAGCCGTTCGCGCTCGTGCCGCGCGACGCGTCCATGTCGGCATGGTCGTTCAACGCGACCGCGCGCGCGTGGATCGTGCGGCTCGTCGCGCAGTACGATCACAGGCAAAACAAGCTCGGTCGTGACGCGGCCGGCCGGCCGGCATCGCTCGACGACGACGCCTTCACCCTCCGCGCGGAGGCGCGCTTCTGATGCGAGCGCCGCGACGCCTTGCATGGCTGCTCGTGCTTCTCGTCTTGCTTGCATGCAGCGAGAAGAACCCCACGTCGGATCCTGGTCTCGACGCCATGCTGCACGTGACGTCCGCGCAGTTCTATCGCGGTGACATGCCTCGCGAGGAGCTTGGGCCGAAGGTCGTCAATGCGTCGCTCAGCGGTCGCGCGCCTGCAGGGGAGATCGATCAGGCCTGCGGAGGCGAAGCGGAGTCGGCGACGCTCGCGGTGGCGGTCGCGCTCGCCGGAGATGCGGGCTATTGGATCGTGCGCGCCAAGGTCCCGAGCGCAGCGTCACCGACCCTGCCCGCCTTCCAGTTCTCGTTCAGCCTCGCGACTACGACGCCGCCCGGCACGCATCAGGTGATCCTTCGCGCGGTGGACGCCGACGGCCACTTTGGTCCCGCGACGGTCCGCCCGCTCGACGTGACCGCGCCGATCACGCCCGCGGGGAACCTCGTCGTCTCGCTCACCTGGCAGAACCAGGCAGATCTCGACCTTCACCTCGTGCTCCCGAGCGGGCTCGAGATCTTCAAACGCAACCGAACCGAGTACCAGAAGCCGCCGCCGGGCGCAGGTCCGGTCGATCCAAACGCGCCGCACGACGGCGGCGTCCTCGATCGCGACTCGAACGCGCAATGCGTACCCGACGGGCAACGTTCGGAGAACGTGGTGTGGAGAGAGCCGCCGCCCAAGGGCCATTACATCGCGCGCGTCGACACCTTCTCGCTTTGCGGTGCGCCGAGCGCGCCGTGGAAGCTCGAGGTCTCGCTCGACGGCAAGCGCATCGCCGCCGCGCAAGGCACGGGCACCGAGAACGACCTGCGCTTCGATCACAATCGTGGTGGAGGTGTGCTCGCCGTCGAGTTCGACGTTCCATGAGACGCTGGTCGGTCGCTGCCCTCGCGCTCGTCTCGACTTCGTGGATGACAGCCAGCGTGAGCACGATGACCACCCGCGCGTGGGCGCAGCAGCCGGGAGGAAGCGACGTCGGCGGACAGCCCTCGAAGCGGAAGCTGACGAAGATGCCTCGCCTCGTGAAGTTCATCGAGGCGACCTATCCCGCCGACAAGAAGGCCGCCGGCGTCACCGCCACCGTCATCTTGACGATCGAGATCGCGGCGACGGGCAAGGTCACGAACGTCACGGTCGCAGAGAGCGCCGGGAGCGCCGACTTCGACTCCGCCGCGATCGCCGCGGCGGCGCAGTTCGAGTTCGAGCCCGCCGAGGTCGACGACAAGCCCGCTCCGGCGAAGATCACCTACCGCTACGACTTCGTCATCGCCGTCACGGCTCCCGCGCCGCCGCCTCGCGCGGTGCTCGAAGGCGACGTCCGCGCGGCCACCCCGGAGGCCGCGCCGATCGCCAACGCGACGCTCACGATCCGCGATGCCTCCGCGAACGTCGTGCGGACGATCACCACCGATGCTTCCGGGCACTTCCTCGCGGAAGACCTGCCGCCGGGCGCGTACGACATCGCGATCGAGGGCGGTGACGTGGTGAGCGCTTCGTTTCACGAGTCGCTCGAGGCGGGCAAGAAGATCCGTGCGCTCTACACGCTTACGCCGAAGCGACCGCCGCCCTCGGCGCCCGACGGCGGCATCGAAGAGGTCGAGGTGCGTGGCCGCCCGCGATCACGACGCGAGACCGTCGAATACGGCGTGCGTGCCGACGAGGCGAAGAAGGTCGCCGGCACGCAAGGCGACGTCCTCAAGGTCGTGCAGAACCTCCCCGGTGTGTCGAGGCCGCCCGTCGCGTCGGGACAGATCGTCGTGTGGGGCTCGGCCCCGAAAGACACCCGCATCTACGTCGACGGCGTCGACCTCCCTGCGCTCTATCACGGCAGCGGTCTTCGCGGCACGGTGAGCTCCGACCTCATCGCCAGCATCGATCTCGTGCCCGGCGCGTTGGCGCCGAGTACGGACGCGGGCTCGGCGGGCTCGTGCGGGTCGAGACACGGCCGCTCCCGCGCGGCACACATGGATACGTCGGCGCTGACACGCTCGACGGCTCGGCCTTCATGTCGACGGAGGTCACCGATCGCATCCGGCTCGCCTCTGCGTTTCGCTACGGGTGGCTCGACCGCGTGATGTCGCTCTCGAGCGCGCCCGACGTCGCAGACTTCTTTCCGATCCCTCGCTACCGCGACGCGCAGATCAAGATGGCGATCGATCTTCGCAAGCGTGAGAGCGTCGACGCCGTGTTTCTCGTGTCGAGCGACGAGCTCGATCGCACCGTGCCTTCCCCCGACCCTGCGAAGCGACGCGTCGAGAGCACGCGCTCGGGCTTCTGGCGAGCCTACGCGCGCTACACGAACGTCTCGGAGTCGAAGAAGGACACGACGATCGTGACGCCGTTCGTCGGCCACGACTCGTCGTCGCTTCTCCAGCGGTTCGGTGGCACGCCGACGAGCCTCGACATCGACTCGGATCGCTACGGCATGCGCGCGTCGTTTCGCTCGACCTCGCTCGACAAGCGCGTCGCGATCGTGACGGGCATGGACGCCCTCGGCACATCATCGAACGTGGCACGCGAAGGATCGCTCACGCTTCCGCCGCGTGAAGGAGACATCGCGGTCTTCGGCCAGCCGCCGGGCGACGAGTATGCCGTCGACACGTGGAAGACGAACATCGTCGACGTGGGACCCCACGTCTACGCAGACATTCGCCTTGGCCCGGTGACGCTGACGCCCGGCATTCGCTTCGACGCGTACCTGATCGAAGGCAGCAAGCGAACGCCGATCAAAGGCAACCTCCCCCCGATCGGCTTTTCTCGCCTCGAGACTGCGGTCGCGCCGCGCGCCTCCGCGCGCTGGGACGTGACCTCGCGCTTCGCGCTCACCGCGGCGGCGGGCACCTACCACCAAGCGCCGGAGCCGGAAGATCTCTCGCCCGTCTTCGGCACGCCCGACCTCGCGCTGTCGCGGTCGACCCATCTCACCGCGGGCGAGTCGCTCCACATCACCGACTCGCTCTCGCTCGACGTCGTCGCGTTCGACAAGCGGATGAAAGATCTCGTCGTGCGGAGCCGTCTCGCCAATCCGTTGCTGGCCCGCCTCCTCACGCAGAACGGCGAAGGTCATTCGTATGGCGTGCAGTTTCTCCTTCGCCAGGAGCTGTGGCGTGGCTTCTTCGGCTGGGCCTCGTATGCGATCAGCAAGAGCGAGCGCCGTTTCGAAGGCGACGAGTCATGGCGCCCCTTCGACTTCGACCAGCCGCACGTACTCTCGCTCGTCGCGAGCCAAGAGATTGGTCGCTGGGGGATCGGCGCTCGGTTTCGCTTCGTGAGCGGCAACCCGCGAACGCCTGTCGTCGGAAGCGTGTATGATGCACGTTCCGATCGCTTCGATCCCGTCTTTGGCCCGCAGAACACGCTTCGCATCCCGTCGTTTTGGCAGCTCGACCTGCGCGTCGATCGATCGTTTCCGATCGGCGAGCGCCTGCGCCTGCTCCTCTTCGCGGATCTGCAGAACGTGACGAACCACGACAACGCCGAGGAGATCGTCTACTCGAGCGACTTCCGCGAACGCGGGATCATCACCGGTCTCCCGTTCGTGGCGGTCGTCGGCGGGAGGCTCGAGCTATGACGCGGCGCCTCCGTCATCTCCTCGCCCTCGCGGCGGCCGCTTCGCTCGCCGCCGTGACCGAAGAAGCCTGCCGGCCCAACGTCGGCGATCGTGACTCGCTCCTCACGCGGATGGAGGTGCTCGCGGTACGAGGCGAGCCGCCCGAGGCGAAGCCAGGCGACACGGTTCACTTCTCTCTCCTCGTCGCCTCGAAGGACGGCGTCGTGGCTGCGCCGATCGCGAGCTGGGCCTATTGCGCCACGCCGAAGCTCCTCACCGAGAACGGAGCGACGAGCGTCGCGTGCCTCGCCGATGGCGTCCGTGCCGTCGCGAATGGACCAAGCGCCGTCGACGCCGTCCTTCCGGCCGACACATGCGCGCTCTTCGGCCCCGAGATCACCTCCGCGGATCTACGGCCGCGCGATCCCGACGTGACCGGCGGCTACTACCAGCCGATCCGCGTCACCCTCGCTGGCCAGGCGGGCGAGACGCCGGTCGCCTTCGGCTTCGAGCGCGCGGCATGCAAGCTCGCGAACGCATCGGCCGACGCCGCGACCGACTACGCGAAGCGATACGTTCCAAACAAGAACCCCGAGCTAGCTCCGCTCGTCGCGTTGCGATCGGAAGGCGACGCCGTCGCGCTCGACGCGATCCCCGCTGGCGCCAAGGTCGTCTTGCGCGCGAGCTGGCCGGCGTCGTCCGCCGAGCCGTTCGTCGTGTTCGATCTCGCCTCCCGCGCGGTGGTCGACCGCCGCGAGTCGCTCCGCGTGTCTTGGTACGCGACGGACGGCTCGTTCGACAACGACCGCACGGGGCGGAGCGAAGACGAGGCGGCGATGACGCCGTTCACCGACAACGGCTGGATCGCGCCGAGCGCGCCAGGCGTGACGTCGCATCTCTTCGTCGTCCTTCGCGACTCGCGTGGCGGCGTCGCGTTTGCGTCGTACGATCTGGTCACACACTAGGGATGACGGCTCCGAACGACAACGACAGGCAGGCACCCGCTCCGATGCGCCGGTGGATCACGCGCGGCGTGATCGGCATCGTCATCGCGACCTTCTTCTCCGACGTCGGGCACGAGATGGTCACCGCCGTGCTCCCGCTCTACCTCGAGAGCATCGGCCTCGGCGCCGCGGCGCTCGGCGTGATGGAGGGCATCGCCGATCTTCTCTTCAGCATGTCGAAGCTCGCCGGTGGCGCGGTCGGACATCGCCAGGCGAGGAAGAAGCCGTTCGTCGCGCTCGGCTACTTCGTGACGGCGCTCGGATCGGGCGCGATGGCGCTCGCGACGACCGCGCCGCTGCTCGCGCTCCTGCGAGGCGCGGCGTGGTTCGGCCGCGGCTTTCGCTCGCCCCTTCGCGACTTCTTGCTCGCCGACGAAGTCGAGACGACACACTTCGGTCGCGCCTACGGCGTCGAGCGCAGCGCCGACATGCTCGGCGCGGTCGCCGGACCGATCATCGCGCTGGCGCTCATCACGTTGGGCGCGAGCGTGAAGACGATCATCCTCGTGAGCGTCGGGCCCGCGATGGTGTCCGTGCTCTCGATCGCGTCGCTCACGCGCGATCGTCACATCCAAGGCGCAGCGCCGTCTCCAGCGGATGCGACCGCAGGTGAGGCACGGGCCGCCGACAGCCGCCTCCCGAAGCGCTTTTGGTGGATCCTCGGCGGCGTCGTGCTCTTCGGCTTCGGCGACTTCTCACGGAGCTTCCTCGTCCTCCTCGCGTCGAAGTCGCTCGGCGACGGGAGCGCGGAGAAGGGTCTCCCGGTCGCCGTGCTCCTCTACGTCGTGCACAATTTCGTGAGCGCGCTCGTCGCGTATCCGGTCGGGCGACTTGGCGACAAGAAGCCGAAGCTCCGCGTGCTCTGTGTGGGTTATGCGCTCGGCGTCGTCACGAACGTCATGCTCGCGGTGAGCTCGTCTTCGCTGCCGTGGCTCGCGGTCACGATCGTCATGTCCGGATCGTACATCGCGGTCGAAGAGACGATCGAGAAGGCCTCTGTCTCCGAGCTGCTCCCGCGCGAGAAGCGAAGCCTTGGCCTTGGGATCTTGGCCAGCGCGAACGCGGTCGGCGACATGGTCTCGAGCATCACCGTCGGCGTGCTGCTGTCGACGGAGCACACGCGGCTTGCCTTCGGCTTGCCCGCGATCGCCTCGCTGCTCGGGACGATCTGGATCGCGACGCTCGCGCTGCGCTCTCCGCGGCCTGCTACGGGCGCGGCGGCGGGCGGAGCGTAAGGACGCCCATCGCGACGAAGCGCTCGAGGAGGCCGAGCACTTGCTCGAGCGACATCCCCGTCATCGTCGTGAGCTGCTCGAGCGTCATCTTCCCGTGCACGTTCATCGTCGCGAAGACGCCGTCCGGCGAAGGTGCGGACGCGGGCGGCGCGGACGATCCCATCAGCGAGCTCCGGCATTCACGCGCGATCGTCACGAGCATCGGGTCGTTGTCGCCCTGCGCGATGAGCTCGTTGGCGAGCGCCAGCGCCGGCGCGTACTCGCTCGCGAGAAAGAGGCGGTAGACCTCGCGTGCGTTCTTGCTCTGGTGCTCGAGCGACAGCGTGGGGCTCGTCGGGTCTTCGCTCGGCTGAAACGGCTCGACCTCGGTCTGCGTGTCGTCATCGAGCGAGCGATCGTCGTCTTCGTCTTCGATGAGATCCTCGTCGTCGAGCAGCGCAGGCGCGACGGGAGGCGCGGCCAGCATCGCACGCGGGCTCGGGCGCATCGGAGGCGGCGGTGGCGGCACGAGCGGACGCGCCGCGAGGATCGCGGGAGCCGACTTCGGGATCGGCATCGTGTCTCGCCGGCCCGGCACGAGGCTATGCGCGGTGAGCGTGTCGGCTTCCTTCGGGAACGATCCCACGGGCGCTTCCGGCAGCCGCGTCGTCTCGCGTTCGTCCGTCGCAGACAACCGCGACGAGGAGGACGGCAACGGTGGAGACTTGGGCTCCGGCTTTTGCTGCGTCGGTCGCTCGTCGTCGTCGGATGAGAGATCCGCTTGCGTGATGCGTTCGTGGTCGAGATTCACGTCCGATTCCCCCGTACTGCCACTGCTGGTCGGAGACCTCGCCGACATGGGGCCATCCTGGTCCAAACTGAGGACGGCTTCCAGCATGACGAACGCACCCTGTGCGCACGACCGGGACCGGAAACGGATTTCTCGCGTAATTTCTGTAAGTTATAGAAATGTGTGCACGCTAAAATTCGCGTCCTTCAGCCCTCGATGGGCCCGCTCGAACGCGCCTCAGGACTGCGTGACGTACCCCTCTAAGGCACGCGGAAGAGGACGAGGTCCTTCGACCCACCGTCGACGTTGGTCCAAAGGAGCACCGCTGTGTTACCTGCCACGCTGCCGCTCAGCTGATGACGGGTGCTCGACGGCGCTGCGATCTCCTCCCATGCGCTCCAACCTCCGCTAACGAAGCGAGAGCGTCGGAGTGCGCCGGTCTGCGCGGTGAGAGCGAAGATCGTGAGCGTTCCACCAACGTCGAGCACCACGAGCCCTTCACCGCCTGCATGTGGCGCAGAGGGGATCGCAGGCCCGGCTTGCCATCCCCCGTCATAAACGCGGTGGAGGTACTGGCCGTTCGCGTACCGCACGACGTTCGGCTTGCCGCCGCTCATCGCGAGCCCCCAGTCTGCGATGTTCATCTTCGTCTTCGGTAGGTCGACGGCGCCCGGCGCGCCCCAGGTCGCTCCTTCGAGCTTCGCCCAACCGAGCTCACTCGGCATCGGATCGTCGTCGCCTCGATCCCACACCATGAAGGCGCCGTTCGGATGGCGCGTGAGCGCGCGAGCGTTCACCGAGGAGCTCTCGACCTCTACCTCGACGAGCGCTTCCTGCTCTGCGGGCCACGTCGCGCCGCCGACATCCGCGTTCTTCGAAAGGAAGACACCGGCGTTTCCGACGTGCCCCGTGTTTCCAACAGTCGTGAAGCCCGTCGCGGTAAGCACCTTGCCCGACTCGAGGATCAGCACCGAAGTGCCGTCGGGATCGAGCGTGTTGAAGTTGTTGGTCGTGTTGTTGCTGATCTCGACGGGCGTCGAGAACGCAGGTGATGACGTCGCCTTTCGAGCGTGAAAATGCCTTCGCTGGTTCTGGTTGTCGACCGAGACGCCAACGTGGACGACATCGTCCACACCGAGCTTCGCATAGGTGACGTCGAAGCCACGGCCATCGTTGTTGTGGTCGCTCGGCAGCACGACCGAAGCTCCGTCGGCGAAGGTGATGAAATCGCCGGTGAGCTTGTGAGCGATCTCTTTCGAGGAGGAGGAGCGAAGGTAAAAGATCGCCCACGCGCTAGCCGCTTCCATGAAGACGGCGTGATGCTGCTGCGGCGCCCCTCCCGCCCAGTCGACGTTCACGCCCTTGACGACGATGACACCGCCATTGGGTAGCGGCTCGCCCTTCGAGGCGTCAGCCCCCGCGTCGAACGTGAGCACCGGCCCGCTCCCGTCATTCGTGCTCTGACCATCCACGCTCCCGTCCGAGACAGGCCCAGCGTCGCCGCCTCCCGAGAAGCCGTTGAGATCGGTCGTCAGCGAGCACGCGACGAGAGCGGAGAGCGCGACAACGCTCATCGTCACCGCGCTCGCTCTTCGACGCACCACCCTCGAAGCTTAGCAACGATCCCGGCGGCGCTTTGCATTTCGGAGCGACGTCACGACAGCGGCGGCAGAGGCGAGCGCAAAGACGCCGAGCATGCCGTTGTTCGAGCCGCCCGACGAAGTCGCGCAACCACCCGACGAGGATGACGACGTCGGATCCTTCACCGACACCGAGCCGCTTCCTTCGGCCGTACCCGTGCAGTTGCCGCTCGAGCAGCCGCCCGACGCCGAGCCGCGCGCGGAGACATCGACCTTGATGTTCAGCTTCGTGGCGAGGTGCGAGATGCAAGCCTCGACGTCCGTCGCGTTGACGAACTGACCGTTGCAGAAGATGCCGCCGGTGGGTTTGTCACACTGGGCTTTGCAGTTGATGCTCGCGTCGGCCATACAGCCGAAGTCACAATCGAAGTTCACCTGCGTCTGGCACGAGCCGCTGCAGCACTTCGTGCAGTGCTCCTGGCAGGTGGAGTCGGGCACCTTGCAGTTGTCTTTGCAGTGAATATCGCACTGCGCTTTGCCCTTCGTGACGCAGTCTTCGCCGGGCTTCTTCTCTTTGCAGAGGTCGATCGCCGGCTGATCGCACTCGGCGTGGCAGCCTGCGAAGCAGTCGAGCAGCTTCGGGTCACACTGCGCGACGCACTGCGTACCGCACGTATCGGTGCACGTCGTCGTCGAGGTGCTCGTGCACTTCCCGCTGCACGCGACCACGACCTTCGGCGCGTCGCAGCTCGCCGAGCAAGACGCCTTGACCTGGACGTTGCACGAGACGTTGCCGCTGAAGTCGAAGTTGCCACATGGCCCCTCATCGGCGGCGTGCGCCGGCGCCTCGACGCCGAGCATGAGAAAGGTGAACGCGATGGCAGAGGATCCAAAAGCTAAGAAAGGAAGTCGCATAGGCTCGTCGCCGTCATCAAGATCAGGACCAACGGCGCGGGCCGGCGAGGCTCGACCGTTTCACCTGGATTTGCAGCGGTCGCCGCCGTGTCGGCCAGGATTCACACGTGACAGAGCCGTCAGCCCTGTTGCCCGCCGGCAACAACGACCACGCGCCAAGCGCGAACACGCCCGCGCGGTGCGCGTAAGACGCTAGCTCTTTTGGTTGTAGTTCGTGTTCTCGAGAAGGATCACGTTCGTCTTCGAGCGGCTCTCGCCCACGCTCGTGATGTAGACGGCGGGTTGATCCTGGACGGGGCACACCTTCTCGCACGCGCCGCATCCGATGCAGAGCGCAGGGTCGACGTGCGGGCGCTGGAGCTTGACCTGAAGCATCGCCGGCTGCTCGCCGCTCGGGCCAGGCTTGCTGTCGCGCACGGGCGCCTCGACCTCTTCGACCCAAATCGCCTTCGGTGACGTCGGGCAGAACTCTTCGCAGACGATGCACGGCGTCTGCATCGACCATGGCAAGCAGCGACCGTGATCGTAGAACGCCGTCCCGATCTTCACCGGAGCGACGCCCTGCCCGAGCTTCTCCTTCTCGGTGATCTTCTGGATGGCGCCGGTGGGGCACACCTGTCCGCAGAGGACACACGAGTGCTCGCAGTAGCCGATGCGCGCGATCAGGATCGGCGTCCAGAGGCCTTCGATCCCTGCCTCGAACATCGCCGGATGAAGCGCGTTGTTCGGGCACACCTTCATGCACTCTGCACAGCGAATGCAGCGCTCGAGGAACGCGCGCTCTTCCACCGCGCCCGGCGGGCGAATGACCTTCGAGTGGTAGTTGACGTCGAGCGAGTCCGCGATGCGCGCCGCGGGGATGAACACCGCGCCCGTCGCCGCGGTGGCGAGGAGCGTGCGGCGCTGCAGATCGGGCACGCCGATGCGGCTCTTGCGGTTGGGCAGGAAGCGGAACTTGATGACGTCTTCAGGGCACGCGTTCTCGCAGTTGAGGCACATGTGGCACTCGTCTTGGCGCCACTTCACGCCGCCCTGCGGGCTGTCGGCGCCCTGGCAGTTCACGAGGCACAGGTTGCAATCGGTGCACTTTGCATGGTCTTTCTCCATGCCGAAGAGCGCGAAGCGAGCGAACACGCCGAGGAACGCGCCGAGCGGACAGAGGACGCGACACCAGAACCGCGGGATGAAGCGGTTCATGAACAGGATCGCGATCAGGAGCCCGACGATGAGCCACGTCTGGTGGAAGTAGAACTGGTGCGATTGCCACACCGTGGTGGCGAGCGCGTCTTGCGTCTTGTCGGCGACGTGCTGAATGGGTCGCGACGGGATGTCCTGCGCGGCGCCGAGCCCGCGATGCGCGATGTACTGAACGCCAGGGATCACGCCGAGGCCGATCGCGCGAACCGCGACGCAGATCGGATCGAAGAGGCCTCCGATCGCGCTCCCCGCGAGCGACGCGAGGAGGAACGCGTACATCAAGTAGTACTTCGCGCGCTGGTAGCCGTGCGTCTTGTTCGCTTCGACGCGCACGGCGCCTCGACCACGTCGCGACGGGAGGATCCATCCGAAGAAGTGGTGGAGTGTTCCAAACGGACAGATCCATCCGCAGAACACGCGACCGAAGACGAGCGTGACGCCGAGGAGCCCCACCGACCAGAGGAGACCTCGGTAGACCTGGTGCGTCGCGCCGAGCGTCATCGCCGTCACGAACGGATCGGCGAGGAGGAACGCCTCGACCGGGTACGGCAGGCGAACGGGCGTGTCGGCGTTCGCGGCGAAGCTCCCGCGGAAGGCCGTCTGGAACAGGAAGTACATGAAGAGCGCGAAGAAGAAGACCTGCGCTGCGCGACGAACCCACATCAAGATGCGGATGCCGCGTCGCGCGGGGATGCCGGAGCCAGGGAGCTTCGGATCGACCTTCTTCTTCTTCGGAGGTGTCTTCGCGGCGGCGCCCGCGTCTCCGTCGGCCGCCGCTCGGATCGTGGGAGCGCTGGACGTGTGGAGCCCGAGCGCGCTCGCGAGCTCGGCCATGCGCGAGGCGGCCGCGCGCTTCATCGCGCCCGCGTCTTTCGTCGCCGGCTTCGGTGTCGCGGCCTGCTTCTTCGTCGCGCCGCAGCCGCAGCTGTCTCCGCAGGTCCTCTTCGCCGGCGCGGGCGCTTGGACCGCTGCGGCAGGCTTCCACGACGTATCGAGATCGAGCGGCGGGACGACGCCGACATCGCCGGTCTTCCACGGGATCGGCTCGACGGGCGCGTGATCGTGATCCGGGCGGTGCGCGCTCTTCTCGATCGACGAGATGTCGAGGAGCACTCCTGCGTGCGCAGGTGCCGCAGACGACGGCGTGGGCGAGGAAGGTGACGCAGCCATGGTGCGATCAGACTTCCTTCACCTTGAGCTGCTCCCAGTACATCGTCCCAAGGCCGCGCTCGTGCCCCATCTTGAGGTAGCCGAGGTTGTCTCGGTGCTGTCCGATGAGCGTCGCGCCGTAGGCATCGGCGGCGACTTGATCGACCGTCGCGAAGACCTGGTTCATCACCTTCGTGTCGTCGATGTTGCCGCCCTGCGGGCCATTGCGCATGAGCACGCGCATCGCGTCGACGACGACGAGCGTGGGCCGCATGAAGGTCGCGAGATCGGCGATCGACGTGTCGATGTTCTGATGAAGGCGGTTGCGGCGGCCGCCGAGCACGCCGTACCAATTCTTCATCGCCGCCGTGTATTTCGCGAGGTTGTGATGCTTCGCGACCGGGACGTTGATGACCTTGTCGGCGTCGACGAGCGTCGTGAAGATCGGCCACTCGTCGAGGACCTCACCCTTCATGCGCGTCGTTCGGAATCGGTGCTCGGCGGGGAGGACGACCTCGGCGCCGAGCGCGTAGGCCTTGCGCCAGATGCCCGAGCGCTGAAAGCAGCGATTGGGGTCGTTGCACGAGCCGTCGGCGACGACGACGCGCTTCGCGCCCGCCTCGTAGGCGAGCTGCACGACCGCGCCCACGACGTCGGGGTTCGTGTTCGCGGCGTGGATGGGCATGCGATCCCATCCGATGTTCGGCTTCACGACGACGATGTCGCCACGCGAGACGAAGCGCTTGATGCCGCCCATCGCGTCGACGGCGCGCCGAACGAGCTGCTCGGCCGAGGCCGCTTCGCCGTTCTTCGCTTTGGCGATCGCGAGCTCGGCGAAGTCCGGCGCGCGATCACGAAGCCGGTAGTCGCGCACCTGACGCGCGCCTTGCCCGGCAGCGACGCCGAAGCCACCTCGATCCCACACGGCGCGACCGAGGAGCGCGGCGCCTCCGAGGACACCCGCCGTCGCGCCGACGCGGATCAACATCTCGCGCCGCGAAGGGCGCTCGAACATCGGCGAGGCCGCCGGCGAGGCCGCGGCTGCAGTAGAGGAGGACGTCGGAGGCGCAGTTGTTGCGCCCGGCTTCGGAGCAGCCGCTGCCGGCGCGGGCCGGTCTTTGCCGTCGTCGCTCATGACAATCTCTTAGCCTGGTCTTCGGTCCCAAGGCAACTCCGCGGGCCCAATAAGAAATATCGTGCCGCCGACACCTCGGGGACCCAACTCCTTGACCCGATGGGGATTCCTCTTGGAGAAACCCAATCTGCGACGTTGTACCCCCGCATTTCGAATACTTGGCGCCACTTTGACCGCCGCCAAAAACCCTGGCACAAGCTGGCCAGGCTCGCCGGCCCCGTGAGCCAAGGTCAGCCAGTCGGTCAGGGACGCGCAAGAACGTGACGAATCAAAAACGCGAGAGCCGCATTCTTACGGGTCCGCTCGCGTGGGAGGTCGCGCGTTTCGGTACGCCGCTCGCGCTTGGGATGGCGCTCCAGACGACCTTCAACTTGGTCGACGCGTACCTCATCGCGCAGCTCCCTCCGGCCGAGGTGGGCGCGGCCGTCGGCGCGATCGGCATCTGCGATCAGGTCGCCGCGCTTGGGACGATCATCAGCTTTGGTGTCTCCACCGCCGCGGCCGCGATCATCGCGAACCGAAAAGGCGCGGACGATCAGAAGGGCATCCAGCAAGCCGCGTGGCAGTCGATCCTCGTCATCGGCGCGCTCTCCGTCGTGCTCGGCGTGACGGGCGGTCTCGGCGCAGGCGTCATCGTCCGGGACTTGATCGGCGCGAAGGGTGAGGTCGCGAGCGTCGCGACGTCATACCTGCGCGTCGCGATGATGGGGAGCTTCTCGATCTACTTCTTGCTCCAGCTCACCAACGTGCAGCGCGCGCTTGGCTCGGCGAAGACGCCGGTCGCTCTTCTCATCGCCGCCAACGCGCTGAACCTGTTGCTCGCGGTCCTCTTCATCTTCGGTGACGGCCCTGCCCCGAGCTGGCTCGGGTGGTCGACAGCCCTCGCGAAGACGCTCCACATCCCGCGGATGGGCATGATCGGCGCGGCGTGGGCCTCGATCATCGCTCGCTGCGCGGGGCTCATCCCGAACATCGTCATCCTCGCTCGCCGCTTCGACGTGTTCCCACCCAAGGGAAAGCGCGGACCCAATCGGGTCGAGATCAAGCAGCTCATCGACATCGCGTGGCCTTCGAGCGCGCAGTTCTTCCTGCGCATCGCTGCGATGCTGCTCGTGAACTCACTCGTCGCGCGCTTCTTCACGACGAAGGAAGACCAAACGGCGTCGACCGCGATGGGTCTCGTCTTTCGCCTCGACACGATGGCCCTCTTCGTCGCGATGGGCTGGGGAAACGCCGCGCAGACGTTCGTGGGTCAGAACCTCGGGGCAAAGCACGATGCGCGCGCGCGAAAGAGCGGGTGGCTCGCCGGCCTCTACGACGGTGTGACGAACGTCTTCTTGGTCGCGCTCGTCTTCTATTTTGGTGAGGCCATTCTGCGGGTGTTCGACGACCAAACACCTCCGGTGATGATCGCGCTCGACTACTTGCATGTCGTCGCGCCTTCGTATTTCGCGCTCGGCCTCGGCATCGTCCTCGGCAACGCGATGGCCGGCGCAGGCGCGACGAAGACGACGTTCGCGATCGACGCGCTCGTCATCCTCGTCTTCGAGTTGCCGCTTTGCCTTCTCATCGTGGGCGCGTTTGGCGGCTCTCTCGACGCGCTGTTTCGTTGCGTCGCAGCCACCAACGTCGTCAGCGCGATCGCGTATGCGATCGTCTATTCGCGTGGTCGATGGACAAGCTCGAAGGCGCTGCTCGATCTCGCCTCTCCGCCGTCCGTACCGGCGATCGAGTCCCCGACCTCGTCCAATTAGTCGTTACTGCTCGATATGGACGTCATCCATCCGGATCTCGTAGCCGCCTGGTAGGTCTTGGGTGTACGGCGCCCCAATCGAGAGACCGCCGCCTGTCCATGCGGTGGGCGGCGCGATTGTGCTTTCACCCAAGAGGACATCGTCGACGACGACAGACAACGTCTTTGCGCCGAGGTCGCAATCGAGCACGACACCTGTCCACTGATCGCTCGGGATCGGCTTCTTCAGGTTGGTGGTTTGGATGGATCCGCCCTGCCCGCCGCCCGCAGGCTTGCTGTACTCCTCGATCTGCCAGGTCCCGGCTTGACGGACCAACGACAACGCGTACTCGTCGAGGTTCGTCGGCTGGCGAACGCGGTACGTCACGATGTCGATGACCCCCGCGGTCGGCGCGTGGAACCAGAGACGGAACGAGATGCGAGCACGCGAGGTGTGCGGGAGCTCGTTGTCGAGATGGATCGCGACCGCGCTGACGGGGAGGAGCACGTTGACGGCGTTCGGCGGCGAATAGCCATTGGGCAAGATGACGGGCGGACCTCCGACGACCGTCCACTTGGCGAGCGTCCCGTCGTCGAAGTCATCGCAGAAGACAGCTCCAGGAAAGCGCGGACATCCAGCGTCCTTGCCCCCTTCGGCATCGTCGGCCTGCGCGTCGACGGGCGACGCGTCACCTCCACTGCTTGGCGCGCTCGCGTCGGCGCTGGCGTCGGCGAACAGCGGCGACGCCCGCTCGAAGGGTGAGCAGCCCGCTGCACCACGAAGGATGAGCACGGCTCCGACTGCGCTGACGAAAACCACGGCGGCTGCGATCCTCGGGTTTCGTGGCACCTCGCTAGCGTATCAAACGTTGCAAAAAGCGAGGGTTCACGAGTTTGACGGTGAATTCTCGCGGAAGGTCGCCTAACCTCACCACCCCAGGAGGATGGCGAAGGTATCGCAGGCGGCCAAGATCGGCCTCTTCGTCGTCGTCACGGCGGGCGCAGGCTATCTCGTCTATCGCACCATCCACCGTGAGACGGGAGCCGGCGGAGGCTACGTCGTTCACGCGTATCTCAAAGACGCGACGGGTATCGCGAAGCACTCGCGTGTGACGATCGCCGGTATCCCCGTCGGCGCGATCGAAGACATCAAGCTCGAGAATGGCAAGGCGCGCGTCGACGTCCGTGTGAACGGCGACGTTCACCTCCATCAGACCGCCCGGCTTGGCGTGAAGAGCGCGTCTCTCCTCGGCGAGAACGTCGTCGTCCTCACCGAGGGCGTCGGGGCTCCAGACAAGAAGAACGGCGACGAGATCGAGACGATGGCGGACGCCGTCTCGGTCGAAGACCTCAAGGCGCAGGTCTCACGCATCGCGGAGCTCATCGAGAAGGTGGCGCAGCAGCTCGCCAACTCCGTCGGCTCCGAGCAGGGAGGCCAGAACATGAAGGCCATCCTGCAGAACCTCGCCGACGCCACCGAGGCGATCAACCTCACCATCCGCGAGAACCGCGCGGTCGTCAAAGAGACGCTCGAGAACATCGATCGCATCACGGCGAAGGGCGGACCGGAGCTCCAGCAGATCCTCGTCAACATCAAGGTCATCACCGAAGACGTCAAACAGATGATGGCCGCGCAGGGCGGCAAGGACGGCGAGTCCGGTGAGCTTCGCCAGACGATCGAGCGAGTCAATCGCGCGTCGAAGAGCCTCGAGAGCGCGCTCGGTCACATCGACAACGTCGCGGGGCGCGTCGATCGCGGCGAGGGAACGATCGGCAAGCTCACGAAAGACGAAGCGCTCATCAACGAAGTCCAAGGTGTCGCCGAGGGCGTGAACGACTACGTCGATAGCCTTCGCCGCCTGCAGACGATCGTGGGGCTTCGAAGCGACTACAACTTCCTCGCGAACACGATCAAGAGCTACGTCGAGCTCCGGCTCCAGCCGCGCGAGGACAAGTATTACCTCATCGAGCTCATCAACGATCCGCGCGGCAAGACGAGCTTCACGCAGACGGACGTCGACACGACGAACCCGAACGACCCGGCGCACTACCGCACAGTCACCACGACCACGACGGACGCCTTCCGATTCACGATCCAGTTCGCGCGCCGAATGGGTCCTTTCACGGGGCGATTCGGCATCAAAGAGTCCACCGGCGGCATCGGCCTCGACACGCATCTCTTGTCGAATCGATTCGAGATCGTCCAAGACTTCTTCGGCTTCGGCGAAGAGATCCGACCGCGTTATCGTTTGTGGGTCGGCTACGAGTTCATCCACCGCTTGTGGCTCATCGGCGGCGTCGATCACATCTTCCTCGGCAACCGTCGCGACTACTTCCTCGGACTCCAGCTCCGCTTCACCGACGAAGACTTGAAGACCGTGCTCCCGTTCACCGGCGGCGCAGCTTCTGCAGGTCGCTGAACACCTCGTCGCGGGACACGTCGAACGTCAATCCATTGGCGCAACAACCGTTGCGAACCACGACGCGGTCCTCTGAAGGATCGTACGAGCCGGCCGTTTCACCTGGTGGAGGCCGAGACTCAAGTGTCCCACGTTCACTTCATCGCGACGGCAGCGGCTGCGCTGATCGCTCTGTTTCCCGACTGCAGCTCGCCTGCACCAAACCCCGCCGAAGCGACGCACGGTGACTCGGACGCAGGTCCCAGCGCGAGCGCGAGCGGCGCGCACGCCGCGACGCCCGCACCTCCGAGCTCGGGCGCGGTCGCGATGGGTGGCCATGGTGGCGGTGGCGGCGGCGGCGGCGCACACGGATCGCCGCCGGGAGGCCCGCTGACACGCAAATTCGGCGTACCGTTCACGTGGGAGACATCCCAAGACGACGCGCTTCGAACGACGCGCGGCTTCATGCAGGGATTCTTCTCGGACAACAACGCGTACGTCCGCTCGCACGACGGCACGTTCTTCAAGCCGTTCGTGCAGACGCAAAAGCCCCGCGCCACCGTGCTCACCTGCGCCGACTCGCGCGTGCAGACGCAAGCGTTCGACGCGAAGCCCGAGAACGACGTCTTCTTGATCCGAAACATCGGCAACCAGGTCGTCAACGCCGAAGGCTCCGTCGAATACGGCATTCATCATCTCAAGACGCACGTCCTCGTCGTCATGGGCCACACCGGATGCGGCGCCGTCAAAGCGCGGATGGGTGACATCTCGAAGGAGAGCGACGCGATTCGTCACGAGCTCGAGCCGCTCTCCGTTCCTGGCGGCGGCGGCAGCAAAGAGAAGATCGACGACAAGGCATGGCAGGAAGCTGTCGTGTCGAACGTGAACGACCAAGTTCGCTTCGCGCTGCTCAAGTTCGCAAGTGAGGTCGAGACCGGCGATCTCACGGTCGTCGGCGCTGTCTACGATCTCCGCAACGACATGAAGCAAGGGCACGGGCACATCGCGCTCGTCAACATCAACGGCAACACCGACGCGACCAAGCTGACGGCGTTCGAGAAGGCCGTCAGCGGCGCTGGCTCCGCGCAAGGCGTCGCGGCGTTTGGCGGACCGATGAGCGCGTTGCTCGCCGAGCCACCGTCTGGCGCGGTCGTCGTCGCGGGCGGGATCCCGAACGCGGCCGGAGGACACAGCCACGGCGCCGGTGAAGAAGAGCATCACGCGCCCGCCGGAGGCGCCGCGCATCACTGATGCGAGCGACGCGAACGCGCGCACCTTTGCCCACGAAAATAGGCCTCTCCGTAGCCTTTATCCCGATCGGGATGCTACGGTACAGACGATGGGACAAGGCGCACGCGCTGGTTTCGACATGAAGAGCGAAAGGCCCCACAGCGACGTGGCGAGCTCGGGGCGCCGGACGGCGTCGGGTGAGCAACGCATCGAGCTTCCGCGCTCGTCGGTGCAGCTCGCAGGGACGGACATCCACACCACGCGGCCCAGCGATCGCGTCGTTCTCCCCGTCGACGCGCTCGAGTCGCGCGACGAGCACCCGAGCTCCATGGCCGTCGACATCCGGCCCGCTCCCCTGCCCGCGTTCGACGTCGCGCAGGCCTCGAGCTCGCCCGCCAAGAAGACGACGCGCTCGGCTCTGCGCGAAGCGCGAAACGCGGCCCTGCTCTTCGCGCTCTTGACGCTGATCACGTCGACGGCCGCGGTCTTGATCGCCGCCGGCTTCTTCCGCTGACGAGCCGCGCTCAGAGCGGCGCGCTGAGGATCTCGCGGAGCATGTCGCGCGCTTCGCCGCCGATCGACTGAACGGTGCTGAGATCGGCCTCGGCGTCGAACAGGATCGCGAGCACGTGCTCGCCGCCGTCGATGTCGAAGACGGAGACGTTCATCGTCCCCATCTCGACGTCGGTGAGCAGCTCGCGGACGCTGCCGGCTTCACGGAGCTTCTTTCCCGCGAGCGCGGCACGGAGCGCGGGAGGGACGTCGTTCTCTTCACCGGAGATCGCGAGCAAGGTGCCATGCGCGTCGACGAGGAGCACCGTGATCGCGGCGGTGAGGTCATGGATGTCCTCGACCGCGCTGAAGAGCGCGATCTGCCGTTCGGTGGGGATCATCGAGGCCATGCGGGTCTCGATCCCTAGCACGGAAAGGCCCGACACATACACGTGCGCCTGCGATCGCAACGCGGTAGGGTGCTCGTCATCATGTCCAGCAGCGAAGCTTCTGTCTGCACGTACACACTCGAAGGCACCACCGCGATCGTTCGCATGGACGATGGCAAGGCGAACGCGCTCTCCGAGCCGATGATCGAGTCGCTCATCTCTTCGCTCGAGCGCGCGGAGAAAGAGGCCTCGGCGATGATCCTCACCGGCCGCGCGGACCGCTTCTGCGCGGGCTTCGACCTGCGCGTGATGATGGCGAGCCCCGACGCCGCCAAGGCGTTGCTCCGCAAGGGCTCCGACCTCCTCATGAAGCTCTATGGCGCGAAGCTGCCGCTCGTGATCGCCTCGACCGGTCATGCGCTCGCGGGCGGCGCGCTCGTCCTGCTCACCGGAGACCTACGCATCGGGCTCGAGGGCTCGTACCGGATCGGCCTCAACGAGGTGCAGATCGGGCTGCCGGTGCCCGTGCTCGCGATGGAGCTCGCGCGCGATCGCATCACCGGCACCGAGCTCGCGCGCGCCACGCTGATGGCGAAGATCTACGCACCCGAGGAGGCGGCGAAGGTCGGCTATCTCGACTTCATCGCGCACTCCCCCGAGGAGCTCCTCACGCGCGCGAAGGAAGAGGCCACGCGCCTCGGCACGCTCGCCCGTCCCGCCTACCAGGCGACGAAGGAGCGCCTTCGCAAGAAGACCATCGACTACATCCTCGCGACGCTCGACGAGGACATGAAGAACATCATGATGGGCGCAGGCGGCTAAGCCCCTATCGCTCTCATCCCGTGTCGGTGCAGTGATGCTCGATTACCAACCCATCAGTGCGCCGATCTTCGTCGACACGCTCGCGGCGGCCTTCTTGTGAAACGTCTCGTTTGGATGTGAGTCACAGCCCGTCAGATCGCCTTCGTTCGCGCGAGGGTGCTCGTGGTACTGCACTTTCTTGTCACCCGCTGCGTTCTTCTCGGCGACCACCGCCTTGATCGCTGCTTTTGCATTGCTGAATGCAGAGTAGCCGGGCGGATAAACGTCATTGAGCATTCCCTGCACCGCGCAGACGATTTGCGCCTCGGGGTTCTTGGCGCGGACGAGATCGACGAGCTGGCTATATTTGGCTTGGAATTGCTCCTGATCGGGCGGCGGTCGATCTCCGGATAGACCGATATCGTAGTCGTTGCCTCCAAGCGCGATCCAAACCACGTCGGGCTTCCACGCGGCAAACGTCCAGCTGCCTGCCCCGTTGGCGGAGATGGATTGGAGATAAAAGGAGGCGGCGAGGTCCTTGCCGTTGTCGTCTTGATTGCGCAGCACGCCCTTGCCCGAATAGCTGACGTTGTGAACCTCGGCTCCGAGCGTCTGGCCGACGAGCGCAGGAAACGCCTTTCGCGCGTTCTCGGTGGCGCCGGTGAAGTGCTCGTCTTGGCTCCCGCACTCCACTCCGTAGCCGGTGCTCTCCGAGTCCCCGAGGAACTCGATGCGTCGATTCGGGAAGGACGGCGGGGAGAGCAGCTCCCCGCCACCAGGAAACTCGACGCCGAGGATCTGCGTGACCGCGACCATCGACTCGGTGCGCCGAACCAACTCGACGACATGCTCCTGATCGGGGGCAAGGTCCGTCGCGATGTCGTACGAGCTCTCGCCGTCGGCAGGCACGAACACCTCGGCCTTCAGCTTCTTGTCGATGAACACGTCATAGCCGCTCGGGCCTTCATCGATGTTGTGCTCGGAGAGCTTCACGCGCAGGCCGCTGCCGCGAAAGCGAACGATCATGCTCGTCCCGCCCCACCCGAGGCGAGGTCCTGCCGGGTCGGATCGATCGACGCGACCGACGTAACGAACACGTGGCGTCGTGTCACCGGGGTCTTCCGACGTCCCGCTGGACGAGGCGTTCGCGCCGCTTGCCCCGCTGCTTCCACTCGCCCCGTCGACTCCACCGCTGCTCGAGCTGTCGCTCTTGGCGTCGCTCGACGTGCACGCGACACCAAGCACGAGGCCGAAGCTCGCGACGACGGCGACGGAAGAGAAGAAGAAGCTGCTCGGCTTGCGCCGCATCTCTTGAAGATAGCGCCCCCTCTCTCCACGTCGAGGGAGCGACCCGACAAACAACGCATGGCTAAAGCGTGGACCACGGTTCTTTCCGCCAAGATGTCGTCGGTGAAGAAATACAGTGCGCCCTAGGATCCATTCCCTCACGTCACACGTAAAGCGATCTTTGCTTGGGCGCGAGCGAGATGACGCCAAGGCGCTTCCGGCGTAAGAACGAGACGTCAGCATGACGACCGGCGGCTATTGGGGTGATGTGGTGGAGGGCTCGCCTCGCTCGACGAGACGGAAGATGATCGAGCGCGACTTCATCCCTTATGTGAAGGGGATCTTCGCGAAGCGATCCGAGCTCACGTCCGCGATGCTGCTCTTCGCGCAATACTGGGCAGACGAGGCAGACGACGCCGTGCACGCGAACGTCGTCTTCTCGGGGCGTGAGACACCGCTCTGGCCACATCCGTGTCAATGGGACGACGAGGACGACGACAGCGTCGTGCGTGACCCGAACGAAATCTGCACGTCGTGCGGTGACGTTGGCTGGCTCTCGTTCGACGACAACGGCGAGCAGACGATCGCGGCCTTCGCGCCTTGCTGCCGCGAAGACGCCGACCAGGAGATGCGCGTCTCGGAGGCGTACCTCCCCTACGCCGTCGCGCGCCGCTCTCCGAGCGCGAAGGATGGAGTCGAGGTCGAGATCGTCGGTGGGCCGATCCGTGCGTGGATGGACGACGAGTCGACGTTTCCACGCCCGGTCAAGAGGCGCCATTACGACGACACGACGCTCGAGCTCTTCGACCTCGTCTACAAAGGAGACGAGGAGGCGCGCCAGGTGTTGGCCGATCGCCTCCAACAAAAAGGTGACCCGCTCGGTGAGTACATCACGCTCTCGTATGCGCTCGCCGAAGCGCAAAAGGGCAAAGGCGCGGTCGATCCGACGAAGCGTGAGGAGCTCCATACGCGCGCGGCCGCGCTCGAGATGCGTCACGGCCGCACGTGGCTCGGTCCGCTCGCGCAGGTCGCGCCGGCGGAGTACGTCGTGTTCGATCGCGGGTTCGTCCGCGCGATCGCCGTGCATTTCCCGAACGACGCGGTCGCGCAGACCGTGTCCAGCGCGCGCGAATGGGGGACGGTCCAGCGCTTGCGGTTCTTGCCGACCAGCGTCCAGCGACTCGACCCGGCGATGCTGTCCCTTCGCTTCGTCGGCCCGCTCGATGCCCGTGGGCTCCAAGACCTCCACCGACTTCACGCGGAGCTGCCTGCGGTCGAGCGCATTCACGTCGTGCTCGAGAACGACGCGATGCTGAACGCGCTGGCCGACCTCCACGCGCCGAGCGGGCTGCGCTGCTTGATCGTAGGGTCCGCGCCAGGCGGGCCGGGACGGACGAACGAACGCCGTCGCAATCCGTTCACGGGGCTCGAGCAAGAAATCCCGAGCGCGACCTCGAACCTCACGCCCGGCGTCCTCGCGCCTCTTCTCCGCGCCGAATGGTGGCGCCAGCTCGACGAGGTCGTGATCACCTCGACCTCGCCGGCGGTCCTCTCGAGCTGGCTCGACCTCTCGCGCGACGAGAGACCGAAGATCGTGTCGTTCACCTCGACCTCCGTGAGCCACATGACGGCGGGCTTCCGCGTGCGCGTCAAAGGCTACGACGACGCGGTCGCCGCCGTGGACATGCCGTCCCTCAACGCAGACCTCGGCTTGCGTGAGCTTGGTGACCTGCTCGCCGCGCTGCCTTCGCGCATCCGCGTCGAGCTGACGTCGACACGCGTCTATGCGCCCACCGACGACGAGCTCGCGACGCTCAGCCTTCGCGCGAACCGAGCGGTCACTCGCGCGAAATGACGAGCGTCATGCCGTGGACGACGGGATCGCGCTGAGCGGGCCGGACGCGACGTCTTCTTCTTGCTCCTCTTGGTCTTTCGAGGGATGGAGGGGCGGCAATCCCAGCGCGATACGCACGGGGCCGAACGATCGCCGGTGCACTGGACATGCGCCGAGCTTCTCGAGCGCGGCATAATGCTCTTTGACGGGATAGCCCTTGTGACGGGCAAAGCCATAACCCGGATGCTCGTCGTCGAGGCGCTTCATCAGCGCGTCGCGTGACGTCTTGGCCAAGATCGACGCGGCCGCGATCGAAAGGCTCCGCGCGTCACCTTTGACGATGCGCTCCTGCGGGATGTCGAGGTCCTTGAGCGCGCGCGCGTCGATGAGCAGGTGCTGAGGCTTCACGGACAATCCTTCGACCGCCCGCCGCATCGCGAGGATGCCCGCCCAGTAGATGTTGATCGTATCGATCTCTTCGACCTGCGCCCAACCGACACACCACGCGAGCGCCGTCTCCTTGATCTCGATCGCGAGTCGATCGCGCTCTTTCGCGTCGAGCTTCTTCGAGTCGTCCACGTCGGTGATGCGCGTTCCTGGCTCCAAGATCACCGCCGCGGCGCAGACAGGGCCGGCGAGCGGGCTCATTCCGGCTTCGTCGACGCCGGCGACATGCAACGTCCCCGCGCTCCAGAGCGCTTGCTCGAACGCGAGCATCTTTCGAAGACGCTGGCCTTCCGACCGGCGCGCATGACGCCGCTTGTCGATCGCATCGCAGATCGCCTTCGCGCTTGGTCGTGTGTCCGCGCGCAGCTGCTCTTCGAGCTCACGCGGGATCGATCGCTCGCCTTCGACGTAACGCCGTCGAATCTCACCGAGCGAGAGCGGCGCCGAGGACGGGGGCTCTGAGGATCTCGGCGGTCGTGAGGCAGGCGGACGTGACGCGGGCATGGCCGAGAATGAAGACCCTCGGCGCGGAAAACGGAAGGGACGTCCGTGATCCGTGCGCTCGAAACCATGCACCACCTGATCGTGGGCAGCCCCGTCGCGAACCATCCATCGCTTCTAGCGCGGCCGAGCAATCACGCGCAGATGGCGCATTTTTCTGCGCCCGAGGTGGATCCTGCGTAGTCCATCCGACACCGGGCACATGTGGTGCAAGGTGGGTAGCATCATGCGCAACTCGAGGTTGGCCCTTCTCTCTTCTCTCTTCTTGGTCACCACAGCGGTGACGACCGTCGCCTGTTCGAGCAGCAGCTCGGAGGAGGACGATACGGACATCGACGTCGGCGCGTTGACCGATCAAGAGCTGGGCGTGAAGGCGCTGCAGATCATGGGCGCGACCTCACCGAACGTCCCGCGCGCTGCCGGCAACGGCGAAGGTGCATGCAGCGGCTGCCACAGCATCAACCCGGCCGCGCTCAAGCAGTGGAAGGGACAGCTCGACTCCGCGATCACGTACCTCCAGGCCGCCGACAAGACGCAAGATCAGAAGATCAATTACTTCCGCAACGATCCCGACGACGTTCGCACCGAGTTCGCGCCGCACGCCGCGGGCGTCATGTGCGCGGGCGCCCATCTCGCGCTCGGCGCCAACGTGAGCTCGACGCGTCACCCCGAGACGTACGCCCAAGGCAAGCTCCTCGCGCAGATCTTCGAAGGCAAGCAAGACCTCTACGATCAATTCCGCCGCCGCATGCTCATGCCGGTCAGCACCGAATATCCGCGTCTCACCGCGAGCGAGTACGAGGTCGTCCTCACGTGGTTCAAGAAGGGTCTCCCGAAGCTCGACGAGCTCATCCCCGAAGAAGGCCGCCCGACCTCCTGCACCGACGACTTCACCGGACTGAAGGCCCACGTCGAAGAGATCAAGACGAAGAGCTGGGCCGCGATCAACCGCGCGCACAAGATGCCGATGTTCGGCTGCCCCGCCCCGGATCAAAGCGTTAGCCCGACGGAATGCTTCAAACAGCAAAAGGACGGCAAAGATATCTTCATCAATGCTCCCGACGCGGAGTTCTCACGCACCTGGGCGCAGGCAGGAACCGTCCGCATCCTCCGTGAGCTCACGACGCCTAACTCGTTTTGGCTCCGTTCGTCGGCAGACGGCCGATTTGCGGCTACCGGCGGCGGTCAGAGCGGCGCGCAGGCGATTGACCTCCAGGCGACCCTCGATGGCGTGTCGCGCGATATCGGTTTGAAGGCCTCGTACGACCCGGACTTCTTCCCCGACAACAAGGCCTTCATGTTCCAGGGCGGCGCGAAGTTCTGCTCGCAATCGCTCCTCGAGAAGTCCTCGACGACCGTCGTGAAGTTCGACGAGCCCGAGTGCACCGGCCTCACCGGTCACGACGGACAGCTCTACCAGACCGTCGGACAGACCGTGGGCGACAACTCCCTCGGCGATCGCTTCATCCTCTACGGAAACCAACACGCGAACGACCCCGGCACGTCCGTCGGCAAAGACACCGCCGCCACCGCAGGCGCGGACTCGTCGATTCAGATCTTCGCCGCCGTCGCGATCGGCAACGACGCCGACGAAGGCTACAAGACGCTCGACGAGAATCCCCCGAAAATCCCGATGCCGTATCGTGGCGACACGATGATGGGTCGCTCGGGCACGATCATCGGCAGCCGCGTCAGCGGTGAAGGTGGCGCGTCGCTCGGCTACTCGATCGAGAAGCTCAACAAGGTGCGCGCCGGCAACAAGTACGCATTCACGACCGCGCCGCTCGGCCGGGTCTGCATGCAGGGCAACAAGGCAAACTTCTCCTTCGACGAACGCTTCCTCGCGACCCATCACTACAACTCGCCCTCCGAGCTCGACCCGAACGACGTCGGTTTCCAGCAAAAGGGCTCGAGCGACATCGTCGTCGCCGACTTCGTTACCGGCGAGAAGAAGGTCGTGACGAAGATGGGACCGGGGCAATTCGCGCTCTACCCCCACTTCCGCTCGGACGGATGGCTCTACTTCCTCGTCGTCGACAAGACCGCCCGCAAATACTACGTCGTGGCCTCCGATTGGGCCGTTCGCCAAGCCGAGCGCTGATCAATCGGCCCGAAGCGCGTCGATGGGCTGAATCCGCGACGCGCGCCACGCTGGAAGAATCCCAAAGACGATACCCATGACGAGCGAAAGGCTCACGCCCAATCCTATCGACCAAAGCGGTATGGCGATTTCCCAATAGCCAATCGCGGAGCGCGCCAAGAGCGCAACCAAGAGCGCGATGACACATCCCCCGAGCACGCCGACGACCGCGCCCGTGAACGAGAGCGTCGCGGCCTCGAGGAGAAACTGAACGAGGATCGTCTTTCGCGTCGCGCCGATCGAACGCCGGAGGCCGATCTCCTTCTTTCGCTCGGAGACGGTCACCAGCATCACGTTCATGATGTTGATGCCCGAAGCGACCAGCGCCAAGACGCCCGTCCCGAGCAGGAGGATACGAATCACGCTGAGGATGATCTCCTCGGTGCCGCCGCTCTCGTCCCTGCTCAGCTCGAAGTTCACGACGCCGTGATGGCGGCGAAGCAGCAAGGCGCGCAGCACGCCGCGCGCTCCCTTCGTGCTCGCGCGCGCGCCCGCGTCGCTCGAAGACTCCGTGCGTACGTAGATGCGCTGGACGTCGTGCGACGGTGAGTAGATCACGTCGTAGGTCGTCTCCGGGATCATCACCTTGCGGTCCCAGAGGTAGGTGGAGTCGGTCGCGCCGAGCATCGGCTTCTTCGCGAGGACGCCGACGATGACGAAGAGGCGACCGTCGACCTCGAGGCGCAAGCCAGGCTTGTCGAGCGACGCGCCGCGAAGCAATTCGTCCCAAATTTCGTGGCCGACGACGCATACGCGGCTACCCTCCGCGCGGTCGCGATCGTCGAGCGCACGGCCTTGCTCGACGTGCAGGCGGTAGAGGCTCAGCGTCGACGCGCCCGTGCTCACCATCGCGACGCGCTTCCTCCGGCCTTCGTAGCGCGCATAGGAGTCGATCGAGCTCTCCGCATCCACGAGCGCATGCGGGATCGCCTGCGCGCTCGAGACGCTCTCGGCGTCGCTGCGCGAGAGCGCTCGCGTCGTCTTGTCCTTCTGCTCGGTGGGCGGCTCATCGCGATGCACCTCGACGATGTCGTTGTCGGAGACGGCCTGGTTCGTGTGCACGAGGTACGTCTCGCCGCCATGAAGCAAGCTGGCGAGGAGCACGATCGAGCCCGTGCCGATCACGATCCCGAGCAGCGTGAGCGCCGCGCGCACGCGATGCGCAAACGCTCCACCAAGCGAGCGGACGACCTCGAGAGCTTTGACGCCCAAAGAGCTGAACGACGCAAACGCGCTCATCGACGCATCGCCTCGATCGGATGGAGCGCCGCCGCTCGCTTGGCGGGAAGCCAACCAAAGCCAACGCCAAGGATCATCGAGACCACCAACGCGCCCACCGCCGCGGTCGGGGCGAGTGACATCTGCCACGACTTCAGCGACTTCGAAATCATCATGGAGGCCGCGAACGCCACGACGAGACCGCTCGAGACCCCGACGGCGCCTCCGCCGAACGACAACAAAGTAGCCTCGATGAGGAATTGAGCGCCAATCGCTTTGGGGCGAGCGCCCAATGCTTTACGAATCCCTATCTCCTTTACGCGCTCGGAGACAGCGACGAGCATCATGTTCATGACGCCCACGCCGCCGACGAACAGCGCGATCCCGGCGAGGAGCGCGACGATCATCTCCATCGCTGCGAAGATCGCCCCAAAGCGCGCCATGACGCCGGAGAAGTCGAAGAGCGTGAAGTCATCGACGCCCGGATGACGGGCGACCATGCGTGCGTTGACGAGCCGCTTGACGATCTCGTTCGACGTCGGGTCGTCGGTTCGAAGGAGGATGGCGGCGCGTTCGAGGACGCGCGGGTCGAGGTCCCCCATCGACTCGCTCGGCGCGATCACGAGATCGGTCCAGTCGAAGCCGAAGCCGACGCCAAACCGATCGTTGTCGGCGAGCACGCCGAGGACGCGGCAGCGGAGATGCCCGACCGTGATGAAGCCGCCGAGCGGCTCGCGAGGAGACGGCCCGATCTTCTCGGCGACTTTGTGACCGACGACGCAGAGCGAAGCACGCCCGCGGTTCTCGTCGTCGGTGAACGCGCGACCTCGGCCGACCTTCATCCGAAAGGCGTCGAAGAATCGCGCGTCGGCAGCGACCACGCTCGTCGTCGTCCGCGCGCCCGACTCCGCCATCACCTCTTTCTTACCGAGGCGACTGAACAGCGAGAGACCTGCCACGTGCGGGAGGTCGACGAACATGCGATCGCGATCCGCGAGGGTCAGGCCGCGCGCGTAGGCGGCCTGCTTTCCTTCGCCTCGCTCGGGCTGCTTCTGCACGACGAGGAGCAGCCGCGCGCCGCCGAGCTCCTCGATGCCGTAATGAAGCGTGTCGAGGCCGCTCTCGGCGAGCGACGACATCACGACGATCGCAAACGCACCGATCGTGATGCTGAGGACAGTCAGCATCGATCGGACGCGGTTCGCGGCGAGCGCGCTCGCCGCCATCCGCAGGACCGGGACCAAGAGCATGGCCCCCAGTCGATCGAGCTCTTCGCTTAATTGCAGGCCGGATCGAGAATCGAGAGAGGCGGCCTACTCAGCGGCCGACGCCGAGCGACACGACATAATCGACCGCGTCGGTCGCGCCCTCGACCGTGAAGTCGTACTTCTTGCCTGCCTTGATCGGCGGCTTCGTGTTCTGGTCGACGGTGACGCCGTCGACCGTCATCGTGATCTTCGGAGCGCCCTTGCCCTTCCAGGAATACTTCCACGCGAAGGCCGTCGCGTCGGCAGGCAAGGTAAAGGAGAAGTGATCCACGTCGCCCGCGGCGAGCGCGCCGCAGAACACCGACGACTTGTCGAGCGTGATCGCGTTCGCGGTCTCGGCGGTGTTGTTGTTCTCCGACTCCTTGATCGAGTCGGCCGCACACACCGCCTCCGGTGCCGTTGCGGTGCCAGCGGGCGTCCCGCCCGACGAGGACGTGTTCGTTCCGCTCGGCGTCCCTCCGCTCGGCGTTCCGCCGCTCGGCGTTCCTCCGCTTGGCGTTCCTCCGCTCGGCGTCCCGCCGCTCGGCGTTCCGCCGCTCGGCTGTCCCGTCGGGTTCGAGCTTCCACCAGGAGATGTCGATGTTCCGTCGGTCGGTCCGCCCTTTCCAGTCGATTCGGTCGCTGTTGTCGGTTGTGAGTCATCCCCTTCGCTTTCGCTTCCACACGCGAACGCCGAGAGAGAGAGAACGATGACACTCGAAACCAGAGCCAAGTGAGTCCGCATGACGAGCTCCTCAGCACGACGTGTACCGCGAACGGATCGAGCGCACGTTCGACTCGAAACCCCATGGTGCAGAGGACCGCGATCGAGGAATGCTGATGTTTCGATCGAGCGCTGCCTCGATCGAATCGCCGGAGCGTGATGAACAGCGCATCGAGCCTCGTGCGGATCGTGGATCAAACACGTATCGAGCTGAGGCAACTGGACCGCGATGGAGCGCTTCGGAGACCCTATTTTGATGGTTGTTTGTGATGGATCTGAGACTCCGCGATCGGGTGACGATGTGGGTGCTCCGCGTTCTGTCGTCAGAGCTTCGTCTCGTTCTCCGCCGCCGACGCAGGACGAAGAACCACGCGCGCTCCGTCGTCGAGGCCAGAGACAATTTCGACCTCGCGATCGTTTCGAAGACCGAGCACCACCTCCACCTTCTCGGTTCGATCCAGCTGCCCCGCTTTGGCGCTCACACGGGTCACGTACGACCTACCCGCCTCCTTCGTGATCGCCTCGAGTGGAATCACGAGCACGTTCGGCTTCGCGTCGAGGTGGATTCTGACGTCAGCGGTCATCCCCGGTTTCACGAGCCCGTCGGGCGCCTCGAGCTGCGCCTCGACGGGAAAGACCTCTTGGTCTTTGCCGGTGAGCTTCACCGACGCAGGCGCGACCTTCGTGATGACCGCTCGGTATGTTCGTCCAGGCAGCGCGTCGAGCGTCAACACCTTCACGAGGAGCGCGCTGAGATCGGCGATCGTCAGGAGCGCTTTTCCGTCGAACGTGGATTGCACTCCAGGCACAACGGACTCGCCCGGCTCGATGCCTCGCGCGATCACCGTCCCGTCGATCGGCGCGACGAGCTTCGTGTAGAGGAGGTGGTCTTGCGCGACGGCACGCACGACGCTGGCGCTACGCAGC
Source organism: Labilithrix sp. (assembly GCA_044227045.1). Taxonomy (GTDB): domain Bacteria; phylum Myxococcota_A; class Polyangia; order Polyangiales; family Polyangiaceae; genus Labilithrix. Next base: position 56,828 of record JBGAFW010000035.1, on the reverse strand, counting down.
GCGACGATGCGCGAGCGCTCCTCGTGCGACGTCTGATCGAGCTCCGTTCGTGACGCCACGCCCTGCGCGACGCCTCGCTCGGCCCGCTGCTTCTGCACCCGGGCGAAGTCGAGCGCGGCGCTGGCCTGGGCGACGTCGGCGTCTGCCTTCGCAAGATCGCGCTGGTAATCCGTCGGATCGAGGAGGAGCAGGACGTCGCCCTTCTTCACGACAGCCCCTTCTTGCACGAGCACGGATTGCACCTGCCCAGCCACCTTCGACTTCAGGTCGACCTTCTCTCGCGGCTGGACCCTCCCAGTCTCGAGGATCTCGACCTCGAGGGCCTTGCGCGACGCGGTGACGATCGATTGAGGGTCGATCGGCGAGGCCTTCGCGCGACTTCGCTGCGCGACGAGGACCACGCCGAGGATGAGCACGGCCACAGCTGCAAGCCACGGCCAGCGCCGCCGCGGACGGCGCTTGTTCGGCTTGAGGCCCGCGCTCCCTTGCGCGTCGAGCGTCGTTGGATGCATCGTGGTCGGCGTGTGCGCGGCCGGCATGGGCGTGTTCGCGTTCGTGTTCGGGCTCATCATGATCAGGCCGCCACGTGGTGGTGAAGGTTGCTCCGGACGTCCGAGACGATGATCCCATCCGCGAACGTGATGACGCGCTCGGCGTACTTCGCGATCGCGGCGTCGTGCGTCACGAGGATGACCGTGATGCCGCGCTCCTCGTGGAGCGACGTGAAGAGCTCCATCACTTGCCTCGTCGTCGCGGAGTCGAGCGCCCCCGTCGGCTCGTCGGCGAGGAGAAGCCGCGGGTCGTTGACGATCGCACGTGCGATCGCGACACGCTGCTGCTGCCCGCCGGAGAGCTGATTCGGCAAGTGATCTTCGCGATCCGCGAGGCCGACGCGCGTCAGCGCCTCACGTGCGCGCTCCCGCCGCTCCTTTCGCGGGACGCCCGCATAGATCATCGGGAGCTCGACGTTCGCGACCGCGGTGAGCCGCGGCAAGAGGTGGAACGACTGGAAGACAAAACCGATCTTTCGGTTGCGGAGATCCGATAGCTCGTCTTCGTCGAAGAGCTCGACCGCCTCGCCATCGAGCAGGTACTGCCCGCTCGTCGGGCGATCGAGCGTGCCGATGACGTTCAGCGTGGTCGACTTACCGGAGCCGCTTGCTCCCATGATGGCGACCATCTCACCGGTCAGCAGCTCGAGGGATACGTCCCTCATCGCGTGGACCTCGGCGTCACCGAGCACGTAGCTTTTGCAAACCGACGAAAGACGAACCAGAACGGCAGGCGAAGATTCACGATGTTCCATCGAGATGCGCGCCAGTCGTTCGAGCTCTTCCGAAAATTTCGCCTATCGTCGAGGGACCCCATTTGACGTAGAAATTCAGAAATCTCGTGTTTCGGTCCGCCCAAGACTCAGGAGAGCTCGCGGTGAGGCTCTTACGCCGCGTCTTCGATGATCCTGAGGACGAAGCGGCTCGCCTCGTCTTGATCGACCACCTGCTCGAGGTGCACGACGCTCGCGGCGAATACCTTCATCTCGCCGAGCGCCTGTCCCGCGCTCGAGCGGTCAACGACGGCACGCTCTCGATCGAAGAGATCGAGCGAATGAACGAGCTGCTCACGCGCCACGAGGATCAGTGGCTTGGCCCGCTGGCTCACGTCACGAACCGTGAGTCGCGCCGGTACTTTCGCGGGTACCTCGACGTCTGCGATCTCGCGCTCGACGCACCGGCAGACCTCGACGGCGCGCTGGGCGCTCCGGAGTGGTCCACGCTGTCCCGCATCGAGCGCTCCGGCAAGGCACGCGCGAGCGATCTCGTGCGGCTCGTGCTCGCGACCCCGATGCCTCGACTTCGCGCCCTCGGCCCGCTCGATCAGCCGACGATCGCGGAGCTCGCAGCCGACGCGACGCCGCGGTCGATCGAAGAAGTGTCCTTCTACGTGATCAACCCGAAGCCGGACGCGGTCTTCAGCCAGGAGCTGCTCCTCGCGATGACACGGGGCGCTGGGCTTCCCAACCTGAAGCGCCTCTTCGTCGGGTTCATCAAGCGGACGCCGAATCCCTTTCAAGACACCGACGTCATCTTGTCGTGGCTCTGGAAGACGCCCGTGGCCAAGCACCTCGAGGTGATCGGGGTCGCCCTCGAGAGTCATCTCGGCCTCGCACGCTGGATGGCGAGCATCGAGGCGCACGAGACCTCGATCCGCGAGCTCCGTATCCTTCCCCCCACCGCGGTGGGCCCGCCGTCCCTTCTCCACACCACGCCCGGCGATCACGTCACCGTCGCGCGTGGCGATGGAGAATACGCCTCACGGTTCACCAAGCTGACGGCGCGCGAGGTCGGTTATCAGCCTGTCACCGAGTTGCCGCAGACGTTGGCTCAGCTGCCGGAAGATGCGCTTACGCACGTCGATCTGCGAAACGTCAGCGCGTGGCGCACGGTCTCTCCAGCGCTCCTTACGCTCGAAAAGCAGCGCAACCTGAAGGAGCTCGTCTTGCCGAAAGCCGCGTATGGCTATGGCGGATTGAACGAACAACGCCAGGCGACGCAGATGCTCGAGCGATTACGCCTTAGGGATGTTCGTGTAACCTACATCGATCCGACGGCGGGCTGACGGCTCGAAGGCTCAAAGGCGTACTCCCATTCGTTTGAGGCGCATCTGGAATGCGGCGACGCCAAAGGCGGCGGCGACCGTGACACCAAAGAGAAGCGCCATGATGGACGAGACGCCGTGATTCGTCTTCAGCCATCCAATGACGGGCTCTTGGACGATCGGGCCGATCGATCCGCATCCGTTGATGATCCCCGCGGCGATCGCGGCTCTCTTTTGCGAGCCCGTGTCCATCGCAGCGGCCCCGGAGAGGAGCGAGTCGGGGCCCATGCTCGTGAAGCCCACGAAGCCGAGGATGATCCCAAACGCGAGCGCAGAGCTCATCCCCACGCCCCAAAGCAAACCTGCCGAGACGACGAGGCCTATCGTCATGAAGAAGATCACGCGCACGCGTGATTGGAGCTTGTCGGAGAGCCAGCCCGCGAAGAGGACACCGAGAAAACCAATCCAATCGAACGCCGTCGAGAGGTACCCGGCGTGCTCGGTGGTCCATCCAAAGCGCTCCGTGATGAGCAGCACCGACCAGCTGTCGAGCGCGTACCGGAGAAACTTGAACGCGAAGTAGATGATGCCCATCACGATCGCGAGCTGGATCTGACGCCCCTCGGCCTCCTTCGTGCTCGTCGCCGCGGCCTTCTTCTTGACCTCGCTCGACGTGTCGACCGTGATCGCGGGCTCGAAGCTCGGAAGGCCCGACGTCTGCGGGTTCTCGCGACCCCAGAAATAGAAGAGGACGATGACCACGCCGAGAACGATGCTGCTCCCCCAAAACGACCAGAGAAGGCCGAGCGCGCCAAACAAGAACGAGGCGATGGCCTTCGCGAACACGGAGCCGAGCTGGTACGAGGTGGCCCAGATCGCCATCAGCCGCCCGCGCTCGCGCTGGCGAGTCCATGCGGCCATCATTCCTATGTTGCAGGGCCAGCCTGTCGCTTGGGCGATGCCGTGAACGAACATCACGGCGGCGAGCGCCAGAAAGCCTGCTTTTGCGTCGAGCAGCGCCGCCATCGCGACATTGCAGAGCGCCGATACGCTCATCCCAATCAAGAGCTGCGTTCGGTTCTTTAGCCTTTGCGATAACCACGCCGCCGTGAACTGCCCAATCGTGTACGCGACCAAATAGGTCGTAAAGAGGTTCGACACCCCCAAATCATTGAGGTGGAGTGTGGCCTTGATGGGTCCTTTGACGACCGAAAAGACCTTTCGCGTGGTGTAAAAACCAGCATACGAAAGCCACGACACCAGCATGAGCTGCGCGCGGAGCTTACGCGCACGTCCCTCGAGCGGCCCTTCTGGATGGATCACATCCAGAGTCGTAGAAGCGGTCGGGGCAGTCATGGGATCTTTAGGTGTCAGTCTCGCTCGAGCAAGGCGGCAGGTCCGGCGTCGCGAAGCGACATCCAGCGCTCGGAGGTCATCTCGCCGTAGTGGAGGATCGACGCCGTCGCGAGCGCGAGGCACGCGTCGAGCTCGTCGCAGCGCGCACGCACGAGCACCGAGGGCATTCGAGCCGCGCGCGCAGCCTCGAGCCCCGCGCGGCTGTCCTCGAACACGATGCATGCGCTGGCTGGCACGTCGAGCCTCGACGCCGCGAGCACGAAGCACTCAGGGTTTGGCTTGGGATGGCGAACGTCCTCCGCGCCAACACGCGCGCGCACGCACGCGTCGATCCCGAGCCGAAGGAGCACACGATCGATCAGGTCGCGCGGGCTCGACGAGACGACCGCGACGTCGAAGAGGCGCGACGCGACGAAGGCCGCCTCCACGGCGCCTTCGATCGGCGCCATCGCGTCGATCGCATTCGCCCATTCTCCGGCGAGCTCCTTCGCGAGCACCTTCGCGTCCACGTGCGCGCTCGGCGTCTCGCGCAGGCGCAGGGCCAAGACCGACGCGATGTCCTCCCACGTCCGGCCGCGCGTCTCGTGAGGAGGCAACGCGACGTCGATGTCCGCGCCGGTGGTTCGCCGTCGCATCACCGAAGCGATCGCCTCGTCGGTCTGCCGTTCGCTGTCGACGAGCGTACCGTCGAGATCGAAGAGCAGCGCGCGAAAGCCTTCGGACCCCATCCTGAGCACGACATGATCGCTTTTGCGGGCCCGAGCCGCAAGCGTCGCAAGCTCGGCGGCGCCGTTGTCGCGGGATTGTTGCAGAGCGGCGATCCGTCCGAGCGTCTATCCTCGATCACCCATGCTCTCACGAGCGATCGAGCTCCTCGCGGCCAATGACGAAGCCAATGCGCTTCGCGCGCTGCTCGACGCGTGGAGAGCGGAGCGCCTGCCGGCGATCGCCGATCTGATCGATCTCTTGTCCGCGCAGGTCACGCGAGGCCTCGCCCCAATCACCGCGAAGACGGTCGCGGAACGCGCGTCTCTCTGGGACGAGATCGAGCAAGCACGCGATCCGTGTGATGTCGAGCGACTGCTCGCGACGCCATGGCCAGGGCGATGGCAAGATTGCTCGCTCCGCCTCGAACGAATCTCCGAATGGCCCGACGATCCACGCGTCGCCATCGCGCTCGCACGGCTCATCGACGAGGCGCCCTACGACTCGGCCGGGGCGACGTTCGTCTACGAAGCTGCGCTCGAGCACATCGCCCACCTTGGTGACGTGCGCGCCCTCGCGACGCTCGGCAGGAAGGACATCGCCGCACGTCCTTCGTCGTACCGGAGATCGCTGGCGCACGAAGAGCGATACATCGTTCATCGCCTCTCGGAGATCGCCCTCCCATCACCGAGCGATCCACGTTCCCTCGCCAAGCTACGCGAGCTCTTCGGGATGGAAATTCGAAGACGCGCCTCGGCGAAGAAGAACGAGAGCGATCTCTTGCACGCGATCTACGAGGCGCCGGGCGACGACGATCTCCGCCAGGTCTACGCCGATGTCCTGAGCGAGCGCAGCGACCCGCGCGGTGAGTTCATCACGCTCCAGCTCGCGCACGCACGTGGCGAGGCGACCGAGGCGATGCGGAAGCGAGAACGCGCGCTGCTCACGAAGCACGCCAAAGAGTGGATGGGTACGCTGTATGGCTGGCGTGAAGAGGACAACGGCGAGAGCACGCAGTTCGAGCGTGGATTCTTGTGCGGCTTTCGCCTCTCGTGGCACGCGGGCGAGAACATCCTGACGGCCTTGAGCGATCCCGCGTGGTCGACCATCCATACACTCGATGTCCGAAAGCTCGGTCACTCGCATCTCGCCAACATGGCGTCCACCGAGGTGTTTCAGGCACGCGTGCGGGCGCTCCACGCGATGCCGGAGCGTGTCGTCATCACCGTTCATGGCGACCAACCCGTGATCCCGCTGGCGAACATCGAAGAGCTCGGCATTCGGTTCGACTACCCAGCAAGCGACCGTCGCGTCCTCGGCGACTGCACGGCATTTCCCGGCCTCCGGCGGCTCCTTCTTCACGTCGAGCGCGCAGACCACGACTCGTCGTGGCTCTTTCGAGGGGACCTATGGAAGCGGCTCACCAGCCTCACCGTCGGCCCAACCACGACCTACACACCATGGCTCACCGAGGCGCGGAAGAAGACGTCGCTCGAGTCGATGGGCTTCTTCATTGGTGGGGTGACGTTTGGCCGGTGGGACACGCGCTTTTCGCATGAGCCTGGAGATACGGATCGGTTCTCGGCCGCACATCTCCATTTCGAAGGCGGCGTGCATCGCGCTCATAACGTGATGAGCGAGCTCGGAGATATCCTGCGCCAGCTCGCAAAGCTTCCCGACATCCGCAAGGTCGTCATCGATCCGGCGCGCGCGCTGAAGCCCAAGCTCACACATCGCGTGGCCCTCGAAGAGGCCGCCGTCGCGGTCGAGAAAGCGCATCAGATCGTGCTCGACGTGCCGTGGGAGCGTTTGTCGACCACGTCCACCGAGACGCAGAAGGTCGATGTCGCGACGGCGCTCGGCGTGCTCCAACTCAACCTCATTGGCGAGACGCCATCAGTCACGCGATTCGTCGATAGCTTGACGCCGTTTGGCCTCAATCCGTCCTATGACATGTTCGCCGTCAACTACGGACTCACGCGTGACATTGGCAACAAAGGCCTCGCGCGCGTGCTCGCATGGGCCGAAAAAGACAGCACGCAGATCATCACGCTCCTTCGCGACGGAATGCGCAATCAACATCGATTACGCATTCAGCTGCCAGGCCGTTATGCGTATAGGCAAAGGCCGGATCCACGCATTGTCGGTTATCCATGTACGGCGACTGAGCTCTTGATGCGCATCGAGCAGCAGCCGAACGACGTCGAAGGGCGCGAGTTCGCCGCGTCGTTCTTGCAATGGCTGCTCGTGATGGTCGACGCATTCGACATTCGCGGAGGAGTGGCGCGCCTCTCAACCACCGCCGGGACGCCGCTCGAGATCCTGAGCGACGTCGGCGTCGCGTCGTTTGGATGGATCAACATCCTCGCCGAGCACCACGAGGTCCTCTTTCCGCGCGAGGAGCTCGCAAAGCTTCCCGCGACCCTTGGCGATGACGCGGTCGCCGTTCACATGACGAAACGAAACGTCATCCTCGTCACGTCAGCGCTGCCGTCGGCTGTCCTCACCGCGGCTGCGATGGGGCGCTGGAACAACGCGCTCACCGAGATCTTTCTCCGCGCCTTCCGCCAGCGCTACGGCTGGGACCCGGAGTCCTTTCTCGCGAGCATGCTCGATGAGCCGCTCGCCGCCATGGGCTTCACGCCGACGGTCAAGACGCGCAGCGTGGTGGGCTACACACGTCAACGGGACACCGTGACCGACGGCTTCTTCGTGCAGCTCAGCTCCACGCTCGCGTACCCGTCGCTCCGCGTCCTCCTGGCCACGACGAACAGCGCGAGCCAGACAGGCCCGGCGGCCTATTGGCCAGCTCGCTTCCCGATCGAGAACCCCAATCACGCGCTCCAAATCTGGCCTGCGACCACACGCGACCAGGCGACGCGCTCGCTCGCCTCGATCCTCGAGATCCTTCGATCCGCCGGGCTCGCGTGGCTCTCGCAGCAGACCGCGCAGACGCTCTGATGACTTACTTGCGTTTGTTCAGGATCGACTCGTCGGGCGAAGGCGGCGCGGAGCCGCTGCTGCCACCTTCGTTGTTGCGTGGCGTCGGGACGGGCGCTGGACGAGGACCGGGGCGTGCCGTCTTTATGGTGGACGGCGCTGATGGTGGAGCGGGCGGAGCTGGCGACGCTGACGTTGGCGGCGCTGGCGGAGGCGGTGGCTCGGACGCAGCCGTGGGTGGCGAGGCGACGGGCGTGACGACGGCGCTCACCGGAGGCACAGGTGTGCTGCTCGGCGGCGTCGCGGCGCCGCTCGCGGGCGTGCTTGGAGCTGCGGGTTGCGGGGCCGCGTGCGGGTGTAAGAGTCGTGCGATCGAGGCGGGGAGCCGATTCGATCGATAGAGGTAGAAGCCACCACCACCCACGACCGCGAGGACGAGCAGCGCGACGATCCATCCCGCGCCGGATTTCTTGGCCTTCGACTGCGATCGCGCCTCGGCGGCGTCGCGTGCTTCGCGTGCCTTCTTGTCCTTCGAGTCGACGGTCTTCGGATCGGTTGACGGGAGCGGCGCCGCCAAGATGAACGGTGATGCGCTGAGGGCTCCGCGAAACGGAGGTGACGACGCCGACGAGCCAACACGCGTGGGCAGTATGTCGGGCTCGATGCTCTCGTGGCGCTGCTGCGCCGGAGGAGGAGGCGCGGACGGCAGCGGCTGCGGCGCGGGTGGCTGCGGCGTAGGCGGACGCAGGATCGGCGCGAAGGGCGTCGGCGGGTTGTCTGCGGCGATGGGATCGAGCGCTGGTGTGGGTTGTGGAAATCCGGCCAACGGCGTGAGCGCAGGCACAGCCACGGGTGCGGGCGCCGCGAGCGGCGGAGTGGGGGCCGGCGTTGGATGGGCGCGCGGCGGCGCGAGCACGGCGGCGATCTTTTCGAGGTCGGCGTTTGGCTTCTGCTCTGGCGCATGGGCGAGCGCCGCGAGGCCCGTTGGCGGATTCGACTTATGCGCTTTGCCTTGCGCCTGCTCCTCTTTGCGCTTGAGGATGATGGGCAGATTGAGGAGTTGAGCGAGCTGCGGAACAGGCTTCTCCTTGTTCTCCTTCTCTCGGTTCTCTTTCTCTCGGTCTTTGGCGCTCGCCTCGCGCGCTTTTCCCTTCGCCTCTTCTCGAAGACGCATCGTCATGGCGCCATCGGGAAAGGAGAGCGAGTCCGCAGACTCGATGTCGGACTCGTTCGCGATGAGCGAATCACGAATCTGCGACTCGCCCGTCGACGATGCTTCGGCGTCGAAGCGCATCGTCATCGCCGCATCATCGCTCGAACGCGGATCGGCAGCCGGGTGCGGTCCCGTCGTCGTTCCGGGGCGAATGACGGTTTGATCTTCCGAAGACTGAGGCGCGCGCGCTGGCGTCGCGGGTGACGGCGACGACGGTCGCGGCGGTGGTGGCGACGCGCGCACGGCGGTCTTTCCGTCGTAGTCATCGTCGTCGTCGTCTTCGTCTGCCGAAGGCTTCGCCAGATTTCCTTCGACCCCCCGAATCATCGTCGGGTCTTCGGACGGGGGAGCGTCGAGGCCGATCGTGACGGGATCGGCGCGCTCCGTGCGTACGGCGTCCGAAGGCACGAACGGAGGGAGATTGACGTGGTCGCGAATGTTCGTCGCGGTCTCGGCGGGCGGAAGCGGGATGGCCGCCTTCGGGACGATCACGTTTGGCGTGACAGGCGTCACCGTCGTCGCAGCCGCCTTCGGCGTCGCCACGTTCCTCAGCTCCGTCATCGTCTCGTCGGGGAGAGGCTGCGGAGGGACCGTGCGGAGCGTCGTCGGCGTTGGGTTGATTGACTCGGCGGGCAAATCCACCTTGTCGGCGGCGCGCTGCATGTGCGGCGTGGGCCTGAGCTCCTCGAGCACGCGCTGCACCACGGCGACGACCGGTGTATTGCGCACCGACGAATACGTATCCTGCATGCTTCCGAGCGCTGCGCGCAGCTCCGTCATCGACTCGTAGCGGTCGCGCGGAGCTTTCTGGAGGCAGCGCGAGATCACCTCGACGAGGCTCGCTGGTATGTCTGCACGCAGGGTGCGGATCTCCGTCGGTCGAAGCGTCAATATGCCCGCGCTCACCTCGGCGATGTTCGTCCCGGTAAAGGGATATCGGTTCGTCAAAAGCCGAAAGAGACAGGCGCCCACGGCCCAGACATCGGTCCGTGCGTCGATCTCGCGATTCCGCACTTGCTCTGGCGCGAGGTAATAGGACGTACCCACCACACCGCCGGGGCTCGTCACGCGCATCTCGGACTCGGTCATGCGCGGGAACGGCAACGTCATGCCGAAGTCGAGGACGCGGATCGAAACGTCGCGCGACGTAGCGCTCTTCGCCAGGAACAAGTTCTCTGGTTTCAACGCGCGATGGAAGATCTTCGCCGCATGCGCCTCGGCGAGCGCCTCGCACGTCTGACCCATCCAACGGATCGCGTCATCGATCGCGACCGGTCCGCTCTCACGAAGCTTCGCCGCGAGGTCTTGCCCTTCGAGGAGCTCCATCACGAAGCACGGCAACCCACCGTCCGTGTCGCCCACCTCGAGCACGCGCACTGTGTGCGGGCTCTTCAGCGAGGCCATCGCACGCGCGTCAAGGCGAAAGCGAAGCGTGGTGTCCGGATCTGCAGCACGCGCGATCTTGATCGCGACGGCCTTCTTGGTCTCGCGGTGGTGCGCCGACACGACGACGCCAAGCCCGCCCTCGCCGATCACGCGCTCGACGACGTACTTTCGGTTGACGAGCTCGCCCGCCGTGAAGACACCGGTTCGGTCCGTGTTGGGGGCAGCGCTGGGAGGCAACTCCACACTCGAAATGTAACAGGCCAAATAGTGATACGGCGCGAAGCGTTACGAGCCCCCCGCATCTGCCCTGGATTTCGGTCCTTCTTCCTTTTCGCCAGCCAACTGGACTTGTCCGATTTCGGCCGTTAATCGACCTTGCCGACGGTGACGTCGACCGATCGGAGCCATATATCGAAGCGGTTCGGACATGACATCGACCGCAGACATCAAGCCGCTGTTCGTCGCGCTGAGCTCGCTCCAGGGTCGCCCCATGCAGAACGCCTTCGAGGAGCTGGCGGACCTCACCGGGGCGGTTCAGCTCACCCCGGGCAACCACCCCACCGCGGGCTTCTGCGACGTCGCGTCCTCGAAGCGCGCGCTCACACGCAAGCACCACGGCTTCGCGTTCGAGAGCCGACGGCGAGACGTGTGGGCAGCAGACGCGACGTGCATCGTCGACGCAGATTCGTTTCATCCGCCGGTCGATGGCTCTCCGGCGGCGACCGCGATCCGTCATCTGGGCGTCGCGGCTTGGCTCGAGACGGTGATGGACCGTGGCAACGCGGGCACGCCCGCGCGGCTGCTCGAGACGATGTACCCGGGGTACGTGCTGGGCTCCGGTGAGGAGCTCGAGGTGGCGATGCAGCTCGGCGTTCACCTCGCGGTCGACGTCTCGCACGTGTTCATTCAGCTCACGCAAGGCACGATGACGGACGCGACGTGGCGACGGCTCTCCGCGTACGAGCACATCGGCGAGGTTCACGTCTCGGCGAACCAAGGCCGTCACGACACGCACATGCCGATGACGCGAAGCACGTTCGGTTTGGACTGGGCTCGCGAGCGCTTCGCCGCGGGCACGCCCACCGTGGTCGAGTGTTACATGCATCGCCTGTCGCCCCAGGCGCGACGCGATCAAGTCGGGCTGATGCAGTAGCCCGCAAACGACGTTGGTAGCAAATCGAGCAATTCGGCAATCACGACCAATCGCGATTCGCTGGCGATTGACGACGAGAGAAAGCAAATAAGGAATCCATTATGGGTGTTGTTACGGTTCGTGGGAATTCGGGTTCGCGACTTTACTGGGGTGAGGTCTTCGAGAAGACATCGCTCGCACGTCGCAAAAAGGCGATCGAGAACGATCTCCTTCCTTATGTCGAATCCATCTTCAAGAAGCGGCCAGAGCTGAAGTCCGCGCTCTTTCTCGTCGCGCAATACTGGGCAGACGAGGCCAACGACGCTGTGCACGCACGGGTCGTCTTTTCGAAGCGCGAGACTCCGCTCTGGCCTCACCCGTGCCGTTGGAACGACGACAAGAAGAAGAAGGATGAGGAGGTCACCGAGGTCTGCTCGATGTGCGCGACCGGTCGCAGCGATTTTGGGTGGATGCCCTTCGACGACAACGGTGAAGGGATCGTCGCGTTCCAATCGTGCTGCAGGGAGGACGCCTCACAAGAGTCCGAGGAGAACGAAGCCTATTTGCCTTACGCGATCGTTCGACGGACGAGCGCCACGACGAACACGACGAAGACGAAGAGCAAGAAGGCTCCCGAGCTGTCCGTCGAGATCGTCGGCGGTCCCATTCGCGCATGGCTCGAGGACGCCACGATCGACGACGAAGACATGTACGACGACGAGGATTTCATCGCAAAGCTCACGACCGAGAAGGCGCCGCCGGCCACGCCCCGCAAAAAGGACGACGCGGCCACGCTCCGGCTCTTCGATCTCGTGTACGCATCGCCCGACGACAACGGTCCGCGCGCGGTCCTCGCCGATCACCTCCAGCAGAAGGGTGACCCGCTCGGCGAATACATCGCGCTCGCGGTGGCGATCGACGAAGGGAATGGCGAGGAGAATGAGGCCGCGAATGGCGAGGAGAATGAGGCCGCGCGCAAGCGTGCCGAAGCCCTCGAGGTCGCTCACGGTCGCAGCTGGCTTGGGCCGCTCGCGGCGGTCGCGCCGGCCGACCACATCGAGTGGGATCGCGGCTTCGTGCGAAAGCTGTCCGTCTACCTTGGCACCCCGATCGACGTGGAGAGCGTCCTCCAGGCCCGCGAGTGGGGTCCGGTTCAGGAGCTCCACTTCCTGCGCCAGGGCACGCAAATCCTCTCGCCGGCGATGCGGTCGCTCCGCCGTGTGGGTCCGCTCGACGCGAACGGGCTCGCCGCGCTCATGAAGGTGGGCTCGAAGCTCGAGAGGCTCGACACCGTTCAGGTCGTGCTCGAGAACAAGAAGATGCTCTCCGAGATGGCGAAGCTCGATCTGCCGACGCTGCGCACGCTCATCGTGAGCACGGCGGCGGGTGGGCCGGGCAACGCGCAAGGTCGCACCGCGCGCAATCCATTCACCGGACAGATGATGGAGCTGCCGGCGACCTCGACGAGCTTCGCCGATCTCGGGCCGAAGGCGCTCGCCTCGATCCTGACCTCCCCGTCATGGAAACGACTCGATGAGCTCGTGGTCACGAGCGCCGACAAGGACGTGATCGCGAGCTGGCTCGCGCAGCCCGTCTCGAAACGCCCGCGCACGCTGACGTTCACGGGGATCACGCCCCTGTTCGAGCCGGGCGGATTTCGGCTGCGCGTGACCACAATCCCATCGAAGGACACGAGCGTGGCGACGCTCGACATGCCGTCACTGAACGCGGACGTCTCGCTCGACAGCGCCGCGAACATGTTGAGCGCGCTGCCCGTGCACGTCACGGAGGTCATCCTCGCCAGCACCCGCTTCTTCAGCGCCCAAGACAACGACTTTGCGTTGTTGAAGAAGGCGGCAGCAACGGCAGGCCGAAAGGTTCGGCGCGAATAGGTCGCGAGCGAGCAGCTCCTTTCGAGCCGCCCGATGGGTTAGGCTCGGCGGGAACGTGAACGCGTACCCGCCGCAGCCCTTCGCTCCCCTCGCACAACCGGGCGGCATGCGCATCTGCCCCTCGTGCGGGATCATCGCGCCGTTCCAAAAGAGCGCGTGCAGCGGCTGCAAGGCACCGTTTCCACCGAATGTCCCGACAGCGGCGGGTCGAAGTGGATCGGTGCTTTTTGCATGCATTCACGAATGCGATTTCGCCTGCTCGGCCTGTGGCATGCGCTCGCCGCTCGGCCATGTGGAGCTGAGTGGCCAGGTCGAATGCATGCGCTGCGGTCTACGCCAAGCGTTCGACCCAGCGCAGTGGGTTCATGCGCTGGTGCATGCCCACGACGTCGTCGACCTCTCGAGCGGAAATGCGGGGACGCTTCCTCCCGCGATTGCGCAGCGGAGCAAGCACGCGCGAATCGGGATCGAGTACACGTCGTCCACGAAGACGCAGGCGACGACGATCATGGACGCCTCCGGAACGCGCAAACACACGTTGCGCACGACGGTGAGCCCTGGGCATCCGCTCTGCGTGACGTGCAAGGTGCCGCTCGAGATCGCGTGCGAAGGCGCGCCAGGCTCGCCAAACGCCGCGGTCAAGACGCGCTGCCCCCGCTGCCAGGAAGTTGCATCCTACACCTATCCTGTCGCTGCGAACCCCACCGGCGCCAACTACCTCGCCCTTCGCGGAGTGATCGCGGCGGAGCACCGCTCGGACCGCCCGCTCGCGAAGATGACGCGGGGACAGGGCGGCGTGGAGGCGCTCGCCTGCCCGCAGTGTGGCGCCGCGCTCGCCGCAGGTGCCGGCGAGCTCGTGAAGTGTGCATTCTGCAACTTGGTCGCGAAGGTGCCAGGCAAGCTCGCCCGCCATCAACGTTCGGGTGAGCCCGATCCGATCACGCCGTTTTGGGTGCTCTTCGAGGGTACGTCTCGTGGCCGGCGCAAGCTTCTCCTTGGAAAGAGCGAAGACAACGAAGACGACGATGACGACGTCGCCGCGCCTGCTCTCGGTGCATCGCCGGTCTACGTGCACCCAGGACAGCACGCTGCGGCGGCAAAGGCGTCGTCGACGGTCAAATGGATCGTTGGCCTGTCGATCGCGTTCGCCTTGATCGTCGTCGTCGTCGCCCTTGGCGTGACCTTCTATCTGATGACAGGGTCGGACGACGGCCCCGTTCAGGCTCCTGCAGCACCAGCCAAGCCAGCGCCACCTCGACGCAACAAGTGACACCGGCGCCCGAACAGGGTGTGGACGGGCATTCATGGTCTGGCGCTTCGTGGCGCAACCGCGCCGCGTCCTTCGCGCGCATCTCCTGGGAACGACTCACGTTCGCGCGTTGTGGATCAAACGCGACCCAGGCGGCCTGCTTGTTGCTCCGTTCACCGTTCGTATGCGCCGCTCTTTCCTTCTTTCCTTCCTCCTCGCTTCGCTTTCGCTCGTTGGATGCTCGGTCACGACGACAGACACCACCGACGACCCGCCGACTTCCTTCCCGAACGACACGAACAAGAACACCCCAACCACCCCGCCAAGCTCCCCCGCGAAGCCACCCTCGAACACGATCGCCCAACCCAAACAACCGATCGCCGACGAGGGCAGCTTCTACGAGGTCGTCTACGTTTTCATGGTCGACCACGACGGCGGCGGCTGGATGTGCACCGGCACGCTCGTCGCGAAGGACAAGGTGATCACCGCCGCGCACTGCCTCGATACGAAGGAGTTCGTTAGCTACAAGGTCGTCGCGCCCAACGCGCCGCAGGGTCGCGTCGAGCGCACGGCGTCGAACCCGCAATCCTTTGGTGGCGACTACAACGACGTGGCGCAGCCCGACATCGGCTTCCTTACGTTGAATCAGCCGATTGATTTGCCGCATTACGCCGAGCTCGCCGACGTCACGACACGCGTCGAAGCCAAGGAGTCGATCCTCGCCGCCGCGTATCTCCGCACCGCCGAGCAAGCCGAGGCGCCGCTCGCGATGTCGCCGCAGGAGCCTGTGAGCTCCACGGTCGATCTCGGTTACGAGCATGGCTTCGGCACGCCGCTCTTCACGAAGGGCGGTGATTCTGGTGGCGGCCTCTTTCTCGTCGAGAACGGCAAGACGACCCACAAGCTCATCGCCACCGTGCGCCAGCCCGAGCCTGATCGAAACATCGATCACTTCACGCGCGTCGATGCGGCATTCCTCACTTGGTACAACGCAAAGGCCGGCGTTGCGGCTGGTACGAAGTAGCCCGACACGTCTCGCCGATCCGGTATCTTGCGCGTCATGGCCACTGCTCCTCGACGCGCCCTCCTCGTCTTCGTGCTCTCGCTCTTCGTCGTCGCGTTCGTGGGTTGTTCGAAGCCCGAGCCGCCGAAGATCACGCCGAAGGAGGCGCGCGTCACGATGGTCGGTCCGCAAGGACTCGAGCTGCTGGTACGCGTCGAGGCGACGAACCCCAACTCGGTCACGCTCTCGGCACAGTCGATGACGGGCAAAGCCAAGCTCGATGGAAAGTGGGAGCTCGGACAGGTCACGATCGCGAAGCCGATCGTGCTGCCACCGAACAACGTCCCGACCATGATCGACGTGCCGATGACGATGCCGTGGACCGACGTGCAGGCGCTCGCGACGTTGGCGTCGCAGAACCGCGCGATCCCGTACGAGGTCGATGGAAGCGTCGCGATCGGTGGTGAGCGACTCAACGTGAACGTCCCGTTTCGAATGACGGGTACGATCACCCGCGATCAGATCGCGGCTGCCGCGCTGAAGTCTCTGCCGAACATCCCCGGCCTCAAGCTGCAATGAATGCGTCGCGGCCGGCGCCAGCGCGCGTTTTGCGCTCGCCCGCACGGTGAAGCGACGTCGAAGCCCAGTGAAGGGATCGGCGACTTGGCGATTTCTGCTCGCCGGCTCGCAAAATGCAATGCACGACGCCATGCGCTTTGCCGCCTGCACGGCTGCGTTGATCTTCCTCGCGGGCTGCATCGATCACCCCGAGGCGCCGACGGTCCCGGATGGATCGCCGTTAGTCCCCCCTGCGTCTTCGGGGCAGCAGTCGGGATCGGGCAATGGAACGAACACGCCGCAGGGATCAAAGACGGACCCCCCCGCGACAGCGAAGGCTGTGCTCTCGGAGGAGGTCTACCTCCTCATGAAGGACGGAGACGACGGCGAGTGGCTCTGCACCGCGACGTTGATCTCGAAAGATCGCGCGATCACCGCCGCGCACTGCCTCACGCAGCAATTCGTCAGCTTCGAGCTCGTCGCGCCAGGCGCGAACGGCAAGCGCGTGACGGCGTCGAACCCGACCGTCTGGCAGGAGGGCGACTACGAGAACGATCCGGCGGTGCCCGACATCGGATTTCTCACGCTCGATGAGCCGATCGATTTGCCTGCGTATGCCGTGCTCACCGACGTGACCGCTCGCGTGGAGAATGGCGAGAAGCTCACCGCGTCCGCGGTCGTGCGCACCAAAGAAGAAGCGGAGGCGCCGCTTCACGAGGTCGACGACCTCCATTTGCAGTCGACCGCTCAATCTGGTTACGAGCATGGCTTCGGCACGCAGCTCTTCTCTCACGGAGGCGACTCGGGCGCCGGGCTCTTCTTGATGGAGAATGGCGTGCCCACCCACAAGCTGATCGGCGTCGCGCGGCAGCCCGAGCCCGACAAGAACCTCGATCATTTCACGCGCATCGACGCTGACTTTCTGCAGTTCTTGAAAGACAACGGCGGCACGTAGCTGACAGCGCATCGAGCCCGTGCGACGCTGGCGCGACGGGCTCCGATGAACGAGATCCTTCTTCTCAGCGTCGGGACGATGGTGCTCCTGATCTTGGGCTTCGTCGTCCTCTTCGCGAAGTCTTACCGACGTGCGTCGCCTGGCCAGGCGCTCATCTTGTCGACCCCGTCCGGACGGCGCATCTCGACCGAGGGCATCATGGTGCTGCCGTTCGTCCACCGCGTCGACACGCTCGACCTCACCGCAAAGTCGTTCACGTTCGAGTATGGCAAACGCGAGAACCTCACCACGAGTGACGGGATTCGCGTCGTGGTGAAGCTCGCGCTGAACGTCCGCGTCAATGACGCGACAGAGGACGTGCTGAAGGTCGCCGACCGGGTTGGATGCGCGCGAACGTCCGATCTGGAGGCGCTCCGTGACTTCTTTGCTCCATACCTCAAGAGCGCGATCGGCGCCGTGTTCAGCAACGTGCGATGGGACGACATCGGCACCAAGCGGTCCCAGATCGAAGACCTGCTCTTGGCAGCGACGGATGATCTCGATGGGTATGTCATCGAGAAGCTCGCGCTCGATGACTTTCAACGCGCATAGTTCTTTCTCATTTGCGCGCTGGTGCGCGTGGATGCCGCTGCGAATAAACCTCGTAGAGCAGCACGCTGCCGGCGACAGCGAGATTGAGCGAATCGGTCCGGCCCACCATCGGGATCCTTACCGTGATATCGCATGCGCTCCGCGCCGCCGGCGATAACCCTTTACGCTCTGCGCCGAGGACGAGGACGACGGGGCGCGAATACGAGATATCACGATAGTCCACTGTCGCGTCTCCGGTGGCACCCACGACGAGCACGTGATGGGCTCTTGCCCAAAGCGCCAATTCCGCGGGCGCGGCGCGGGCGAACCGGCGCGTGAAGAGCGCGCCCATCGTCGCGCGGACGCAGCCCGGCTCGAAGGGATCGATCTTCGATCCGAGCGCAAGGAGCCCTGTGCTTCCGGTCGCCTCGCTCGTCCGGAGCAGCGTGCCGAGGTTGCCAGGAGATCGAACCTCCTCGAGCGCCAGCCAACACGCGGCGTGCTCGGCCGACTGGGACGCCCATGGCTCCCAGGTCTGACGCATGACGAGCCCGACGCCCTGAGGCTCGTTCGAGGGCGCGTGGGAGAGCGCAGCGAGCTCCTCGGGCGCGACGCGAAGCTCGGGGACGCCCCGCGATCGAAGCCGGCGAACGAGCATCTGCCCGATCGTGCTCTTCAAGATTCGCGGCGAGGTCACCAAGCCTCGAATCGGGATCCCTGCGTCGACCGCCGCGACGAGGAAGCGCACGCCGTCCGCGTAAAATAGGCCCGAGCTATCGCGGGAGCGACGGCTTGCGAGCGATTGAACGAACGGGAGCGAGAGCGCGAGTGGAGTCGGAGCTTGGTGAGAGCCCGTGCTCGTGCGGCTCACGTCGCCGGGCGGACCTCCTCAGAGTCTCGCCGAACGCAAAGAGCTCGAAAAACGCAATGCATCATGGAGTGCGCGCTTGGTAGGAGTCTCGAAAGACGACGCGCGGTCTTGGCTCCGCATGTAGTGATGCTTGGTGCGCACCATGTCAAGGCGTGACCTCGTGCAATGCTCGACATGACCGCACGTCACTTCGGCACGGGCCAGCACGAGACCTGCCCGCCCTCGTAGAGCGCGCACGCCTCGTACAGGTTGAAGCCGACGTACATCGGGTTCTTCACGCCGCTCACCTTGCTCGCGAGACGCTTTCCTTTTTGCCAGCCGTAGTCCCAGAGCTCGTCGCCATGCTTCACGTAGAAGTGGCTCTGCGGTCCCGTCCAGAGCGCCTCGGCCGGCCGGCCCTTATCGAGCGGCCATGGAACGCCATGCTGGAAGTGAGAATCGACGTTGCGCACGGCTCCGTTCGAGAGCGCGCGCCGCCAGATCGAGTCGCGGGCGATCGCCGTTGCCTGCCCGATCGTCACATCTTCCGTCGCGGTCTCGAGATCGACGAGGCCCGTGATCGAGTTCGCGGTGGGCACGGGTCTCAGCACATCGCGCGCCACAGTCTTGAGGCGGCCTTCGTCGATCGCGGCGAAGTAGCGATCGTCCGCGTCGATTTGCGACGGCGCAGAGAGGCCCCGGATGCGCCACGTCCCTTCGAGCTTCGTCTCGCTGCCCCACGAGAAGTAGCGACCGCATCGGTACTCGAAATCGTTGGGCCGGGCCGTGCCGCTACTGAGCGGGGCGAGGGGCGCGTGGCGAGCGCAGAACGTATGGCGATCCACGGTGGCGAGGATGGTCGATGCGCTGGTGATGAAGCGCGCGCGCATCGGCGGCTTCGAGCTCGTGAAGCACGCGACGCTGCCTCCTGCCTCGAGCGCGCACACGCCGTCGGCGACCCCGACGATGTCGGCGACGGGTGAACGTAGGTCTTTGATGCGGCTCGTCTCGAGCGCAAGCGAATAGCTGATCGCATAGCTCGACACGCACGCGACGGTGCCGAGATCATCCAGGACGCACGCTTGGTCGCTCCCGATGACGACGCGCTTCGGCACGCCCGCAAACCCGGACAGCACACGCGCGCCTTGGGCCTTTCGATCGCCGATGCTCTTCTTCGTCGAGTCCCAACACTGTACGTGCGCCGCGCCTCGCGCGCACGCCATCGCATAGCCAACGGTGAGCTCGAGGGGCGTCTCGTTGAGCGTGATCGCGTGCGGACGCGAGCAGCCAGCCGCGCAGAAGATGGGCGCGAGGAGGGCCGTCCACCGAAGCGCCGCCGATCGCCTGCTCGATGTGCGCCGGCTCATGGTCGTCTTCGAATCAATCCCTCTTGCGCCGTCGACGCGACGAGCGCGCCGCTCTTCGTGAAGATGAGGCCGCGCGCGAGGCCGCGTGATCCGTGCGCGACCGGGCTATCCATCACGTAGAGCAACCAATCATCGACCCGAAGAGCGCTCGGCTGATGAAACCACATGACGTGGTCGATGCTCGCGATTTGCATCTTGGGCGTAAGCCACGTCACGCCGTGCGGGAGAAGTGATGTCGTGACGAACGAGAAGTCCGACGCATAGGCGAGTAGATAAGCATGTAGCGCCGGATTGTCCGGTAGCTTGTCAATCGCCTTTAGCCACACCATGCGCCGGGCGGGCCGCTTGGGTGGATCGAACAAATCGTCGTCTTCCGAGACGACGCGAATCTCGATCGGGCGCTCCGCCGTCGCGCGCTCGATCGCGAATTTGGGGAGGCGACTCGCTGCTTCGATGAAGCGCTGTTGATCGGTCTTGAGCGACTCCGGTGGCGGCGCCTCGGGCATCGGCTCTTGGTGCTCGAAGCCTGGCTCTTCGATCTGGAACGACGCCGCGAGGTTGAAGATGGGCTGCCCGCCTTGGATCGCCACGACACGCCGAGTGGTGAACGACTTGCCATCGCGGATGCGGTCCACGTCGTAGACGATCGGCTTCGAGACGTCGCCCGGGCGAAGGAAGTACGCGTGCAGCGAGTGCACGTGCCGATCGGGCGGGACCGTCTGCGCGGCGGCCGATAGCGCTTGGCCGAGGACTTGACCTCCGAAGACCGTCCCCCATCCGAGATCCTGGCTTTGCCCGCGAAAGAGGTTCTCTTCGATGCGTTCGAGCGAGAGGAGGCTTACGAGATCATCGAGGACGTTGGCCATGGCGGGATGTCGGTTCCGACCCCCACTATAGGGTCATTTCCACGACAGAAGGCCCGCCGCGAGCAGGATCTCGAGCGAACGGAGCACGTCGCCGCTCGACAGCGCGCCACCTCTTGCGGCTGCCTGCAGCACCTCGCGAAGCGTGACGGGCTTGCGGATGATCTCGGAGAGAGCGAGCACAGGCGGTGGCCACGTGACGCCTTCGAACGAGAAGAGATCGTCACGCGGCACAGCGGGCCCAAGCAGCCGGTCGAGGTGAGCTCGATATTCTCCGAGGATGGTGTCGCCTGGCTTTGCGGTCTCGAGACCGGCGAGCATGAGCGCCGGTAGCTCGAGGTCGAGCGGGAACTCGACGTGCGGCGCGGTGTGGCCGCGATAGAAGCTCAGTTGGCCACCGCGCCAGAGAAAGAGGTCGGCGACGCGGTCGCGCCCCTGCTCGCGGATCGCGCGGAAGATGTCGACGGGGCCGACGAGCCCCATCGAGATGAGGGTGTCGCCCATGCGACCGCCGTAGCGAGGCAGGACAGCGAGCGCGAGGTCGAGCTCTTCGCGTTCGAGCTTGCCGCGCCGAACGAGGTACTCGCCGAGGAGCTCGCTCGCGTTCGTGGACGCGACGTGATTGAGCTTTCCTTGGACGAAATAGAGCTCCTTCTTTCCACCGCGCGACTGCGGAGCGTTGCCGGAGATGCCGGCGTCGCCCTCGGCCCGCTCGACGAAGAGGACGCCAGTCTCGCTCTGCGCGAGGACCAGCATCAACGTCTCGAGCATCGTGCGCGGCCCGATCTGGTCGTGGAAGTCGGGCGCGCCAGGGCCTTTGAGCTGGCTCGTCGTGGCGCTCGGCGCGGGGAAGAAGCGGTTGAACTCTTCGATCTCCTCCGCTGCCATGAAGCCGCGTCCGACGAAGTCGATGCGATCTCCGCGGTCGATCTGTCCGGTGGCGAGCGCCTCCATCAAGCGCGCAAACGTCCACGGCCCGAGCTGCGTGCCGTCGAGCTTCAGCACGTGCGAAGGAAGCATCTCGTACTCCGACGTCTTCACGTCGCCCGAATCGTCGGGGCTGATGTCGTCGTCGCCGAGCTCCTCGAGCTCTTGGACCGGCGACGGCGGAGGCGCAGTGACGATCTCGTTTCGTGGCTTGGTGGGTGGCGCCTCGTCGGCGGCCTTCGAAGCCCCAGCCGGTGGTTCGGCGTTTGCGTGGTTGGCGGGCGCCGCCGCGATCGCAGGCGGAGGCGTCGACGCCTTGCGTGCCTTGGCGGCGCGCATCGCCGCGCTGTCTCGCTGCGCCGTCATCTTGTCGTTCGACGAGGCCGCGCGTACCCAACGAACACGCGCCGCGATCTCGCGCGACGCGAGTCGCGGATCCGCCTCGAACGGCGCGAGCGCGGTGGCGAGGGCGCCTGCGTCTTCGTAGCGATGCGCGGGATTGCGAGAGAGCGCCTTCTGCATCACCTCGAAGAGACCGGGCGGAAGGCGCGGCTTGATGTCGGTGAGCGCGTCGATCTTGCAGTCGCGAATCGCGAGCAAGATGGCGAGCTGTCCCCCGCCCGGGAAGAGTGGACGATTGAGGAGCATCTCCGCGAGCACGGTCGCGAGGCTGAAGAGGTCCGCGCGATGATCGCTCGTCTCGCCTGCCACTTGCTCGGGCGCGAGGTAAGCGAACTTGCCTTTGAGCACGTGGCCGCCTTCGCTTCGGAGCGTCGCGCGTGTCGTCGAGCGCGCGATGCCGAAGTCGCCGAGCTTCACCGAGCCATCCTTCGACAGGTAGATGTTCGACGGGCTCACGTCTCTATGAACGATGCCAAGCGATCCACCGGAGAGCGGATCCCGCGCAGCATGCACGCTCTCGAGCGCACGCAGCACCGTCCGCGCGACGTACACCGCAACACCGACCGGAAGAAACTCTCCTTCTTGGCGGAGTCGGCGGAGCAGACGATAGCCGTCGACCCCGTCGATGAACTCCATCGCGAGGTAGGGCTCACCGCGATCGTCTTTGCCCGCGTGGTACACGGTGACGACGTTCTCGTGCTGGACCGAAGCGTGAAGCCGCGCTTCACGTTCGAACATCGTTCGCCCCTCCGCATCACCTGCGAAGTGAGGGAGCAGCCGCTTGACGATCAGACGCTCCGGTAGATTCGGCGCAGGCGTGGCTGGACGCGCGAGGTAGACCTCTGCTGTTCCTCCGACCGCGATCCGCGCGTCGAGGAAGAACGGGCCAAATCGGTGGGGCGCGGTCACGCAACCCGAAAGGGTAGCGATTTCCGACTGCTGTGTCACGACTGCGATCACAGCTGTCGTCGAGATCTCGCGCGGCGGTGGTAAGCTGCTCGCGTCGCGGCGGATCGGTCGTCTCTCGATGGCTCGTGGAAGCTCCTTGCTCGAGAATCACCGGCGCATTCGAGCGCAAAAATCGCGCGATCTTCAACTCACATGAAGAGACTTCTTCCGCTTCTCCTTCTCCTCATCTGTGCGCTTTCTGCTTGCGAAGCGTGTCGCAATCCCACGACTCCGGGCGGAGGCGATGGTGGAGCGTCGTCCGCGAGCTCGAACGAGCCACCGCAAGCACGCCTCTACTTGATCTCGGATCTGGCTGGCGCGCTCGAGCCGTGCGGATGCGTAAAGGATCAACTCGGGGGGATGGACCACTTCGCCGGGCTCGTCGCCGCGGAGAAGAAGAGCGCGCCGAGCTTCGTCACGCTCACGGCCGGTCCCCTCTTCTTCATGGACATGGAGCTCTCCGCCGAGAAGAAGGCCCAGGAGGTCTCGAAGGCCGAGACGATCGCCACGTCGATGAAGGCGCTTCACACCGTCGCGATCGCGCCGGCGCGTAACGAGTTCGCAGCGGGTCAAGACACGCTCGCGAAGCTGCGTGACGAGAGCGGCGCGGCGATCCTCGGCGCGAACGTCTCGGGTGCGAGCAGCCTGTCGAAATGGAAGGTCGTCGACGTTGGCGGCGTGAAGCTCGGCGTGGTCGGCGTCGCGGCGCCCGACAAAGCGGAGAAGGCGAAGGCGGCGCTCGAAGGCGTCACGTCGTCCCCGGCGATCCCTGCGGTCAAAGAGGGCGTCGCGGCGGTGCAGAAAGAGGGCGCGCAGGCGATCGTCGTGCTCGCGGCGGTCGGACGAGGCGAAGCGAAGCGCATCGCCGATGACAACCCGGAGGTGCTCGCGATCGTCGTCGGCGGAACGGGCGCGAACGGCGACGAGAACACGAAGCCCGCGCCGCCAGAGCGCATCGGCGACGTGTTGATCGTCGAGACGGGCAATCACCTCCAGACCGTTGGCGTGCTCGATCTGCACATCCGCAGCGACGCGCCGAAGAAGGGGCTCGTGAAGATCGCCGACGGCACGGGCGTCGAGCGCATGCGCAAGCGCGAAGAGCTCAACGGACGCATCGACGAGCTCCGCCAGAAGATCGCGACGTGGGAGAACGACAAGAGCGTCGACCCGAAGGACATCGCCGCGCGCAAGGCGGACGTGACGAAGCTCGAGGGAGAGCGCGACACGCTCGATCGCGCTCCGGCGCCTGCGACGGGGAGCTTCTTCCGCTACGCGATGCGTGACATTCGCGAGCAGCTCGGCGCGGACGACATCGTGAAGGCCCAGATGCTCGCCTATTACAAGAAGGTCAACGACTCGAACAAAGAGGCCTTCAAGGACAAGAAGCCAATCCCCGCTGCGAAGGGCCAGGCGAGCTACGCCGGCGTGGAGGCCTGCACCAATTGCCACGACGAGCCACGCAAGGTGTGGGACGCGACGAAGCATGCGAAGGCGTACCCGACGCTCGAGAAGCAATTCAAGGAAGCCAACCTCGACTGCGTGAGCTGCCACGTGACCGGCTACGACAAGCCGGGCGGAAGCAACGTCACGCACGTGGAGGACCTAAAGAACGTCCAGTGCGAGGTGTGCCACGGCCCGAGCTCCTTGCATGCGGCCAAGCCGGACAAGGTGAAGGTCCCGATCCCGAAGCCGGCGCCCGAGCAATGCCTCGAGTGCCATCATCCCCCGCACGTCCACACGTTCGACGCGAAGACGAAGATGGCCGAGATCCTGGGCCCGGGTCACGGCAAGCCGAAGTGACCTCAGAGAGGGGACCAGCAGCCGGCTATTCGTGCAGGTCTTTGTCGTTGTCGTCGCCCTCGTCGGGCACGTCGGCGGCAGAGGGCAAGGCCACGCCATCGATGATCGTGTCGAGCTCGGCGCGCCGCCGTGCGAACGCATCGCGATCGGCGACGGGCAAGACGCGCACGCCGTCCATCTTCAGGCCAAGCGGATCGATGTAGTTGCCGTTCTTCTTCACCACGAAGTGAAGATGCGGACCGGTCACGCGCCCCGTCTGACCGACGTAGCCGATGTGCTGGCGTGCTTCGACCTTCTGCCCAGAGCGCAAGCCCTGCGCGAAGCCCTTGAGATGGCAGTAGGCCGTCACGATCCCGCCACCGTGATCGATCTCGACCATGTTTCCGCACGGCCCACCGTTGCCCGCCGTGATGACGGTGCCTGCGGCGGAGGCGTAGACGGGCGTGCCCGTGGTGGCGCCGTAGTCGACGCCGTTGTGCGGCATCACGACCTTGAGCACGGGATGCATGCGTTTTGGGTTGAAGCGTGACGTGACGCGCGCGAGCGGAAGCGGCGTGCGGAACTGACCGCGGTAGGGCTGCTTGCCTTTGGCGTCGTAGAAGCCCGGTGCGGGCGCGCGACGAGCGGACGCCTCGACCGACGCATCTCGCTCGTAGAAGTAGACGCGAAGCGGGGTGCCTTGGCGCGGAACGAGCTCGATCGCCTCGACCTTCACGCGGGCGAATGATCCATCGACCCAATCTTCCGTCGCGACGACGCGCATCCGCACGCCCGCGCGAAGCGAGCCTGGATCGATGTGCCCTTCGAGCGCATCGTCGACGGCGTCGACGATCTCGGGCCGCATGTTGGCCGATGCGATCGCCTTCGCGAGGTCCGCGTTGATGACGAGGGCAGAGGCGACGCGCCGATGCTCGACGTAAAGATCGAGCTTCTTCGCGCTGCTACGTGCCTCTTGGTCGGAGGAAGGGTCGAACTTCGCCTGCCAGACATCGAGCGGCGAGGTGGCGAGCTCGAAAGCGACGATCGTGCCCTTCGTCTTGTCCTTCGCGAACGTGTACGAGTCGGTCGCGATCGGGCGGGTGATGCGATGGATGCCGTCGAAGGCCTGCGCGATGCGACGGACCTCATTGCGGGCGAGCCCGGCCTGGGTGAGCGTGGAGACCAAGCCACCCTTTCCGAAATTGCCCTGCGAGATCTCGATGTTGGGATCGTCTTTCAGAGCAGAGATGCGCCAGACAGGCGTGCCTGAGAACGCGGGGCGCTGGAGGATCGGCGCGACGACACCTGCGTCCGCAGAGGCCGTCGCCTCCTTCGGGGTGGGAGCAGCTTCTTTTCCGCCATCGCCGAGATCCGCGCTGGTGAGCGAGATCGGGGGTGGAGGCGCGATGCCCTTGCGAGGCGACGCGATCAGCAGACCGACGCCCACGAGCGCGAGCGCGCCCATCGCTCCAAACCCGGCGATTCGGCCGCGATCGAGGCCGCGGGGCCGGGACGACGGAGGCGCGTCCGGCAGCTCCGCGCCCATCATGTTCGACGAGGAGTCGGTGAGCTCCTTGGCGGCGGGCGCCGCGGGAGACCTCACGCTTCGCGGAGCAGAATCTCCGGCGTCGTCGGAAGCTTTGGAGGAGGGGGAGTCTTCTAGCATCACTTCTCCACAAGAGCCCCCGGTCCGGGAAGCGCGCGGTCCATACCCTCCTCTGGGGGGTGATGCAACCTGACCAGAATTTACTGGACGTGGGTCACGGGCTCTCACGCTTCGAATCGAGCCTCACACTAGGTTCCCGTGCGCCAAAAAGGCGAGTAATGTTCGGTTTCCGCTGACGCGGCACCTCCACTATCTCGGGCAGGATGCCCCAGATTTTCAGAGGTGGGCTCTTCGTGGTGGTGCTGGGATGAGAGAGGGAGGCAGGCGTTGAACGAGCGTGTGAAGCAGCTCCTCGTGCTTGGTCGCGAGCACTACGCGAAGCGAGAGTTCGAGAAGGCCGAGCAAATGCTTCGAATGGTCCTCGAAGAAGAGGACCGTTACGCGGATGTGCACGACATGCTTGGCGTCATCGCGCACTCCCGCGGCAACTTCCTCGTCGCTGAGCGCCACTTCGAGCGCGCCCTCGAGATCAACCCCGCGTACACCGAAGCCGCGCTGAACCTCGCCGTCACGTACAACGACCGCGGCAAATACGAGAAGGCCCGTGAGGTGTACGGTCGAATCAAGGTCGGCCCGTCCGGGACGTCCCAAGGGCTCGACCCCTTCGCCCGCGGCAAGATCGCCAACATGCACGCCGACGTCGGCCAGGCGTACCACGACGCCGGCCTCGTCCGCGAAGCCATCACCGAGTACGAAAAGGCGACGGCCCTGTGCCCGCACTTCGCCGATCTGCAGACGAAGCTTGGCGCCCTCCTCCGTGAAATCCACGATCTCCCCGGCGCCCGCACGCACTACGAGGCTGCGCTGCAGACGAAGCCGAACTACGTCCCGGCACGCCTTCAGCTCGGCGTGATCCTCCTCGCGCTCGGCGACGCGAACGGCGCCGAGGAACACTGGAAGCACGTCATCAGCCTCGAGCCCGAGAACTCGCAGGCCAAGATGTACCTGCGCATGCTCGAGCGCACGCGATCGGTCGCGCCCCCCGCCCCGCCCGAGCCGGCGAAGTAGGTTCGGACCGCGACGTTCTGGGAAGAGTCCCAAGCCTCCCAGCGACCCTCCTCACGTGCCTCCGACGTCGAGACGCGTTGTGCACGTGCACAACCAAAGGCGACCTCGAAGTGCACCCACGTGCGTCGAGGCTCACAGAACGCCTATTTTTACGACCCATCGTACGTTCCTCCGCGCTGGTGCGTGGCTTGCTCCGTCCCCGTCCGACTGACGGACGAAACAACCAGGAGGAGACGTCGCGTGAAGAAAGCAGCTGGCAGGGTCGGGAGCGTGGTGCTCGGAATGATCGTCGTGGCGAGCGCCGCCGCGTGCGGTGGGGGCGCCGGACAGAAGGGAGGAGCGTCCTCACCGAGCGCGTCGGGTGACAAAGCGTCGACGACGACGGCGGTGGAGATCCCGGGACTGTCGAAGCTCGGACACTTCTCGAGCCCCGACGGCATGGTCCGGATGGTCGTCGACCGCACCGGTGCGAAGGCCAAGATCAAGCTCGAAGGCTCGAACGACATCGTCGAGCTCACGACCGAAGAAGCGCGCTGGGGCGGCAAGCTCAATGGCTATTCGTTCATCGCTCCGGACGGCAAGCGCACGCTCTTCGTCAGCGTGCATGGCGAGATGCTCTATTACCGCGGCGAGCGCGACGAGGTGTCCCTCGTGCGCGATGGCGACGCGACGGCGCTTGGCGCCCCGACGATCAAAGGGACGCCGCCGCCTCCCCCTCCCGTCGTCAAAGAGAAGAGCCCCGCCGAGGTCGCGGCCGCCGAGCTCGAACCGATGAGCGTCGTCAAGCGCTTCCCCCAATTCAAGCCCGAAGACTCCGGCAACCTCGCGAAGGTCGCCGAGGCCTATCAGCTCGTGACGGCGGATATGCTGTTTCGCTGCGCCGATCATTGCGGCGCTTGGTATGCGCCATTCCCCACGAGCTATGGCAATGGCCGCGGCGGCCTTGGCTTCGTCAAAGAAAAGGACCTAAGGCAAGGCCCGGCGACGGAAGACGAGAAGAAAGGTCCGCTCGCCAAATACAACGCTTGGCTTCGCGCCGATTATGAGTTTGGCGACTGGTCTCACCAAGTCGTCAAATCATCTTGGCTTGCTATCTTTCAATTGGCGTTCAAGACACTTCCAGGAAACGCCCCAGGTATCGTCTGGAACGTCGACAAGACCGACGTCATCTTCGTTACCCCCGAGGGTGGTCGTTATTGGGATAGCGCGGCGGACTATGGCAAGCCGCGCTTCGTCAAAGGCTTAGCGCCAGCGAGCGAGTGGCCGGCGCCTTTGCAGAACAATCTTCTCTTTCGCGAGCACGTCGCCGAAATGAACAAGCAAGGTCTCGTCGACAAGAAGCTCGCCGACGAGGTCGAGACCATCTTCTCGAAGTGGAAGGAGTGTGCACAAAAGGTCTTTGCTCCAGCGCAAAAGGAAATCGAAGCCAATCTGACCGGGAACAAGCACCACTACTCTGCCACGAACACGAACAGCCTCGTGCTTCGCAAGTACAACGACAAAGCCATGCAAGAATGCGGAGGCAAGCGCGCCGAGACGATCCTCACGCAGATCCTCACCCAACGTGAAAAAGACCAGAAAGCGC
Source organism: Labilithrix sp. (assembly GCA_044227045.1). GTDB lineage: Bacteria > Myxococcota_A > Polyangia > Polyangiales > Polyangiaceae > Labilithrix. Next base: position 27,879 of record JBGAFW010000035.1, on the reverse strand, counting down.
TCTTCGAGAAGAACAAGGCGCGCATCACGAGCTTGAAGTAAGCGTCGAAGCGAAGCGTCGAAGCGAAGCGTCGAAGCGAAGCGTCGAAGCGAAGCGTCGAAGCGAAGCGTCGAAGCGAAGCGTCGAAGCGAAGCGTCAGTTCTTCGGCGCGCCGCAGGCGAGCCAAGCGTCGGCGGCGGTGACGAGCTCCTTCGGGATCGTGCCGCCGCCAGGTGGCATCTTCGCACCGCATTCGCCTTTGAGATGGCAATGCATGGCCGACTCGTTGGGGTCGCGTGTCTTCGGATTCACGTAAGCCTTGCCCCCGATCTTGTGGGCAAGCAGCGCGTTGTAGGTGAGGTCCGCGTCATCGGGGGCGAGGCGCGGATCCGCTCCGAAGCGCGTGCCATGACACCGAATGCTCGCGCAGCCGGCTTTGTCGATCGCGGCGAGCACGGTCTTCGTGAAGCTCACCGTGCACGGCGCATCCGGAGCCCCCGCGTCACCGGACGACGCCGAGGCGTCGCCACCGGACGACGACGACGATCCATTCGATGGAGCAGGCAACGTCGCGGAGCCTCCGTCCGCGGCGGCCTCGTGGATGGGATCTTCGCTCGCCTGCGACTCGTCGGGTGGCTGACACGCCACCGCGACGACGCTCGCGACGAGCGACAACGCGAAGAGCATCCCCGCCGCCGTACCCTTCGCCCGATCGATCCGCGTCGCCAGGGGCGAGCTCGCGATCGCGACCGGCATCGTGTGGTTCCTCGTCCCGCGTTCCTCGCTGCCGCTCTTCATGATTCGACGTTCAGCAGGAGTCGTGCCTCGTCGTTCGCGTGGTGTGTGATTCCGCAACGTGCAGATTCTTCGTCGTGCATCGTCACTCGGACATGACCATGCCGATTCGGCGCGTCATGGAGCAACGATGGCTCACGCGAAAGGTGCGCATCGGTCGCGCGCCGCCAGCTCGTGGCGATTTCGCCGCGGTTTCGTCGCGCATTTCGTCGTGAATCTCGCTGTAACTTCCGCCTGCGCGTCGGCCGGCTCAGGGAGCGGCCGCCGCCGCGCGATCCAGGCTCGCGCGATCCTCGGCGGTGAACGCCATCGTGACGTCCGCATCGAGGACGTCGGCGAAGTGCTTCAGCGACGCGCGCGCGACCTCTTCGACGGAAGGCGTCGGGGTCACGCCGACTTTCGCGAGCGAAGTCACGTCGAGCTCGCGAATGCCGCACGGGACGATGAGCTGAAAACCAGACAAATCCGTCGCGACGTTGAACGCGAACCCATGCATCGTCACCCAGCGTGAGAGACGGACGCCGATCGCCCCGATCTTCGCGAGCTGCGCGCCGTTGGGCACGCCGATCGACGCGTCGCGAGCGCGGTCTTCGTCCCACGCGCTCTTGGGCGCCGCCTCGTCGACCCACACGCCGACGAGCTTCGGATCGTTGGGAATGACCCCAGCGACCACTTGTTGATCCGCGGCGAGCCGAATCATCACCTCCGCGAGGTCTTTGATGTAGCGCCGGACATCGCAGCGATCGGGCTTCAGGTCGATGATGGGATAGGCGACGAGCTGGCCCGGTCCGTGAAAGGTGACGTCGCCGCCGCGCCCCGTCTCGACGAGGTCGACGCCCTTCGCGTGACGCTCGTCCTCGCCGATGATGACGTTGTCGGCTTTCGCGCTGCGCCCGAGCGTGATGACCGCGTCATGCTCGAGCAGGAGAATCACATCCCCAATACGCCCTGCGATGCGCGCGTCGACGAGCGACTGCTGTAGCCGGTGTGCATCCTCGTAACGGACGCGGCCGAGCCAGTAGGCGGTGATGGTGCGACGTGCTCGCGCGGCACCGGTGGCTTCCCCCCGCGGTTCCGAAGCTCTGTCCACGCTCTTACCGTCCCACGTCTCGGCGAACGCCGCACGACCTCATCGAGAGGAGGCGCCGGCGAGGGCCTTACTTTACTTGCTGATGCCGCGCTTGATCTCGCCCGTGCATGGGTTCTGACGCGCGGAGGCTGACAGCATGCGCCACTCCGTCTTCGACGCGGTCTCGAGCTCGACCGATCCGTCCATCTCGAGGACGAGGCGCTGGCACTGGTTGCCGGAGGCGGCGACCCAGATGCGGCGTTTGGCTTGGTCGTTCCCCTTCGGCGACTCGACGAAGCTTGGCTTGCCGAGACGCTCGGTGAGCTTCTTCGCAGCTCCGTCGACCGAGCTCGCCGACTTCACGACGCCCATCGCCGCGTTGAGCTCCGCAGGGCTCTTGCCTCGCACCTGCTTCGCGGGCGTGATCTCGACGTTCGGGATCGAGGACTCTTCGAGCTCGCTGTTCATCGCGAGAGGATCGGCCGACTCTGCCTTCTTCGGCTCTTTGCCCTTCGCCGCGGCGGTCTCGGCGGCGACCTTCTTCTCGGCCCACTCTTCGGCGGCGGTCTTCTTCGACGGCTCACCCGCTTCGGCGGACGTGAGCGCCGCGGAGGACGTCGCCGTCTTCGGCTCCGCGTTCTGCGCCGAGCCTCCACATGCGACGAGAGACGAGACGAGCGCTGCGGCGACGAGGGTCGAGATGGAAGAGAAGGCCGTCTTCATGGCGGGCCTCGTACCCCCTGATTCATCGAGGCGCAAGGCGTATCGCGAGGGCCCCGAGCCAACGCGTTGCAGATCGATGTTCAGGATTTCTGATGGGTATGGCCTTTTCCTCGGCCGCCCGGCGTGGATTCGCCGCGTCGACGCGCCGCGCAAGCGACTCGTGCGATACTCGCGACGTGCGGAGGCGCTCGATCTTTCATTTTGGGCTCTGCCTTTTGGTCGGCTGTTCACGCTGCGGAGGCGGAAACAGCAGCGATCCTGGCGCGGGCGCCACGAACGGCTCGGCCGCCACGAACGGCTCGGCCGCGCCGGTCGCGACAGGCCTGGTTGCATCGGGGGCGCCGGCCTCTTCTTCGCCAGGGTCGCCGGGGCCGGGAGCGACCGCGCCGAAGACCGCCGCCGAGATCGCGAAGGACGCGAAGCCACCCGTCGCTGCTGACGACATGGACCGCGGGCTTGCCCGCATCACCACGAGCAAGGGCAACCTGGTCGTGTGGTCCGAGCCGGACGGTGAGATGAGCCTCGTGCTCGCAGGCTACGAAGCCAAACCCGGCGAGCTCGTCGGCGGAAGCTCCGCGAAGATGATCCGGCGCACGTCGGGTCACGTCGGCGCCGTCGCCGCGGTCGTCGCGGACGCCCCGGGCGACGCAAGCGACGCGGGCAACAGCGCGGGCAACGACGCAAGCGACGTCGCGATCGCGTGGGCGTCCGGTCTCGGCGAGAGCAACGGCGGTCAGCTCATCGCGCTCGTGTATGCGAGCATCGATCTCGCGCGCGTCTCGGCACCGATCACGCTCGGAATCGTCAAGGCGCCGATCGCCCAACAAGCCCACGTCGCGCTGGCGAAGAATCCGAAGGCCGGAGGCGTGGTCGCTATGCATCAAGGTCCGGGGGCGTCGTGCATGCTGCTCGGCCAGCCCACCGAGTGCCTCACCTTCGACGTCAAGGTCGTCTCACCCGCAGGAAAGATCGACCGCGTCGGCGGCAGCAAGCTCCACGGCGGACCTTCACCGGAGTTTTACGCGATCGACCTCGATGGCCAGGCGCTCGCCGTGTACGCAAGCTCGATGCGCGGCGGCCGCACGATCGAGCCCATCGTCGTCCCTTACGTCGCCGGCGAGACGCCACCTGCCTTCGACCTTCCCGTATGCGGCGGCCTCGCCGCTTACGCGCCCGATCTCCATCGCGGGACGAAGGGCGAGCTCGTCAGCGTGTGCCTCGGTCCACGTCCCGAGAAAGGTCCCTGCGCCAAGCCCGTCCGCGGCGATGACCCGGACCGATGCCCCACCGTCGCGATCTCGAGCAGCGACGGCAAGCCCATCACCCCGAAGGGCAAAGACGCCAACGTCCTCAAGGTCGAATGCGCCGCAGGCAAACAGCGCCTCGTCTCGGCCGGTGGCGACATCACGCTCGCGAGCACTTCTCCCCTCCTCACAGACTTCACCACGCGCTGCCCCTGAGCGGGACACAGCTCGAAACGCCTTTGTTGAAACACGCCGCTCGGTCGGGCGGCCAGCCCGTTGGTTCTCGGCCACGCTGGCGTGGGCCAGCCACGCTGGCGTGCTCGAAACACCTTTGTTGAAAAGGGTGTTCGAGATCACTCGGCCGGGCTCGGACGTGATCGAAACGCCTTCGTTGAAAGAGGTGTCGCTCGGTACCTCGCCCACGCTGGCGTGGGTTGGCCACGCTGGCGTGGGCGTGTTCGCGAAACACCTTGTTGAAAAGGGTGTCGGATGGCACGCCGCTCGGTCGGGCGGCCAACCGTGGTGATTCGCACATCGCCCACGCCACAATCCAAAATCCCCGCTCATTTCCGCGTGGGTTGGCCACGCTGGCGTGGGCCGGCCACGCTGGCGTGAGCTAAACACCGTTGTTGAAAAGGGTGTTCGTGGTCCGCGAAGTCTCACCGCCGGGCTCGGACGTGATCGAAACGCCTTCGTTGAAAGAGGTGTCGCTCGGTACCTTGCCCACGCTGGCGCGGGTTGGCCACGCTGGCGTGGGTCGGCCACGCTGGCGTGAGCGCGTAGCACCTTTGTTGAAAAGGGTGTTCGTGGTTCGCGAAGTCTCACGTCGCCGGGCTCCGACGGATCGAAGGACGCCTTCGCTGAAAGAGCTGTCGCTCGGTATCGAGAGATGCGTGAGCTCAGACATCGGCCACGCGGCCTTGAACACGCTGGCGCGGGTTGGCCACGCTGGCGTGGGCGTGTTCGCGAAACACTTTGTTGAAAAGGGTGTCGGATGGCACGCCGCTCGGTCGGGCGGCCAGCCGTGGTGATTCGGACATCGCCCACGCTGGAGTGGGTTGGCCATGCTGGCGTGGGCTCGAAAACACCTTTGTTGAAAAGGGTGCTCGTGGTTCGCGCGGTCTCGCGTCGCCCGCGGCTAGCGCGTCTTCCGACGGATGCGTGAGTTCAGAGACCGGCCACGCGGCCTTGGCACGCTGGCGTGGCTCGAAACACTTTGTTGAAAAGGGTGTCGGATGGCACCGCGGGGGGACCCCCTTCCGTGGACAGCACGCCGCTCGGTTCGGGCGGCCAGCCGTGTTGGTTCGGCCGCGCTTGCCGGCGTCAGGACTGGCGGTAGTTCGGGGCTTCTTCCGTGATGATGACGTCGTGGACGTGGCTCTCGCGGAGGCCTTGCGATGTGGAGCGGATGAACTTTGCGTTCGTGCGCAGATCCTTGATCGTGCGTGAGCCGGTGTAGCCCATGCCGGAACGGAGTCCGCCGATGAGTTGGTGGAGGATCGACGCGAGCGAGCCGCGATGCGGGACGCGGCCTTCGATCCCTTCGGGGACGAGCTTCTCGTCGGCTGTGCCGCCCTGGCCGTAGCGGTCTTTGCTGCCCTTCTTCATCGCGCCGATGGAGCCCATCCCGCGATAGACCTTGTAGCTGCGGCCTTGGAAGAGGACGAGATCACCCGGTGACTCATCGGTGCCTGCGAAGAGCGAGCCGACCATGACGGCGGCGGCGCCTGCGGCGATCGCCTTCGTGACGTCGCCCGAGTACTTCACGCCGCCGTCGGCGATGATCGGGACCTCGTGGCGGTCGGCGACGCGTGCGCAGTCGCTGATCGCGCTGATTTGGGGGACGCCGATGCCTGCGACCACGCGCGTGGTGCAGATGCTGCCGGGGCCGATGCCGACCTTCACCGCGCTTGCGCCGGCCTCGATGAGCGCTTCGGTGGCCTCGGCGGTGGCGACGTTGCCGGCGATGACCGGGACGTTGTGTCGTGACGTGACGGCGCGGACGGCGTCGATGACGCCTTTCGAATGCCCGTGCGCGGTGTCGACGACGATGACGTCGACGCCGGCGGCGACGAGCGCATCGACGCGCTCGTCACGATCGGGGCCTGGTCCGATCGCGGCGCCGACGCGGAGGCGACCCTTGGCGTCTTTGACGGCGAGTGGGTTGCGGTCGGCTTGGAGGATGTCCTTGATCGTGATGAGCCCGACGAGCTTTCCTCCGTCGACGACGAGGAGCTTCTCGATGCGGTTCTTGTGAAGGAGCTCGCGTGCTTCTTCCGGCTTCACCCCAGGAGAGACCGTGACCAGCTCCTTCGTCATCAGCGCGCTGACCGGCTGATCGAGGTTTCGCTCGAAGCGAATGTCGCGCGCGGTGAGGATGCCCACGGGACGATCGCCTTCGACGACAGGCAGACCCGACACGTCATGCTCGCGCATCGTGGCGAGCGCTTCCCGCAGCGGTTGATTCGGCTTCACCGTGACGGGCGAGAGCACCATGCCGCTCTCCGCCCGCTTCACCTTCTCGACCTCGCGGGCCTGATCGGCGGGAGGGAGATTCTTGTGAACGATGCCGATGCCGCCCTCGCGCGCCATCGTGATCGCGGCGCGGGCCTCGGTGACCGAGTCCATCGCGGCGCTGACGAGCGGGATGTTGAGCTCGACTCCTTTGCAGAGTCGTGTTCGAACATCGACGTCCTTCGGTAGGACCTCGCTGTACGCGGGCACGAGCAGAACGTCATCGAACGTGAGGCACTCGCGGAGACGGTCTTCGATCATGGGAAGTGCACGGCCGTCCTTGACGGGGCGTTTTCCGAGCCGAACCGCACGGAGTGGGCACGCCCACGGTGCTCTTTTTGCGTGAGGTTGGCCGTGCCTTCAGATGAGGCGATGTCAGCGCCTAGCTGGAATTCTCGGGCGATTTCGATTTGTAGCCCGACCGGGTGACGCGCTTGTCCACAGCGTCACCCGATGCCGTGACAACGGCTCTTCACCTTCGTGGTGTGTCCGTCGGGCGTAACCGGAATGCACACGATGTGCAGTTTCGAGTCGGTCTTATGGTGTTGGCTGTCCGAAGCAAACCACCGCCCTCTGCTCCGAGACGTGGACCAGAGAGGCACCCCACAAAGGAAAATCCAAGAATGTCTTTCATCCGTACCGCTCTCATTGGCTCCGTTGGTCTCGCGCTCATGGCCTGCACCATCGAGACGACACCCTCGGGCTCATCCTCATCCTCCTCGTCGGGTGGATCGAGCAGCGGGTCGAGTGAAACGGCGCAGACGGGATGCGTTCGTGACAAGGACATCACCGCGAGCGAGACCTGGGGTCCCGCGGCCTGTCCGGACGGCTACCTCGTGAAGCGGGACATCGCCGTGAAGGGCGCCGCGGTCGAGCTGAAGGTCGAGCCGGGCACGCTCGTGAAGTTCGACTCGGGCGCAGGTCTTCAGATCGGCGAGAGCGCCGCGCTCATCGCCGAAGGCACCGCCGACAAGAAGATTCATTTCACTGGTTACCAAGAGGCAGCCGGCACCTGGCAGGGCATCGTCTTCTCGAGCAACAACATCAAGAACAAGATCGCCTTTGCGAAGGTCGACTCGGCGGGCTCGAACGACGACCTCGGCCGCGACGGCGCCATCCACGTCGGCGTCGACTACGCGCAGCCCGCAGGCGTCGCGTTGAGCGACCTCGAGATCTCCGGCAACGCGAAGTTCGGCCTCTCGATCAAGCCCGACGCGAAGCTCACGAAGCTCGAGCGCGTCTCGATCAAAGACAACCTCGCAGGCGCCGCGCACGTCGCACCTCCCTCCGTCGCTCAGCTCAAGGGCTCGGACGTCGTGATGGAGTCGAACGGCCCCGACAACCTCGTCATGATCGAGACGACGATCCTCGTCCCGATCGCCGAGGACACCGTTTGGCCGAACGTCGCGCCGGCCAAGTACCGCATCGTCGGTCAGCATCTCGTCGGCGGAAACCTCGTCTACGTCGATCGCCATCTCACGATCGAACCGGGCGCCGTGTTCGAGCTCGCGGGCGGCACGGGCATCCTCATGCGTGGCGGCACGTCGGGGCTCAAGGCCGTCGGCACGCCGGACAAGCCCATCATCTTCCAGGGCGTCAGCGACTCGAGCTGGATGGGCATCACGTTCGGAGAGACGACGTGGAGCGAGAACCGCCTCGAGAACGTGAAGATCAAGAACGCGTCGGACGCGCCTGAGTTCCAGTACTACGGAACGGGCGCAGACAGCGGCAAGACCGCCGTGCTCATGGGCTACAACGGCGCGATCCCGGTCCACCTCACGGTGAAGAACACGACGTTCGCCGGCCCGAACAACGCCGCCTACGACGTGACGAAGAAGCCCGCGTGCGACCTCGTCCTCGAAGGCACGAACGTCGGCACCGGCGCAGCCAGCGCGCTCGCGATCCAGAACCTGTAACTCAGCGTCTGCACCATCCAGCCGCGTCGCTCTTCGCAAGAGGAGCGACGCGGCGCCCTTTTGTGCCGTCGAGGCATCGTCATCGGGCCAGGCAATCGCCTCTACGGGTATGCAGGTGGGCGCACGCGGACGCCGTCGAGCTCCGCCACGACCGCAGACCGTGGGATGCCGCCAACCCCGCTCGCGACGATCTCCATCGTGCGCGTGTCGACCATGCCGATCCACGGCGTGGCGCTGCCATCGAACGCGCCACCGAAGCCCCCGAAGCCCGCGTCGAGAAAGACCCATGGGTCTTGGTACGCGTCACGCACCGTGATGAGGTCGCTCTCGGTGGCGAGCCGTGTCCCAGGAACGCCGCCGGCTCTTCCGATGACGGCCGCGACCACGACGCCCGGTATCGGGGAGCTCGCGAGCGCCGTGAACAGATCGTCGGCGATCGGGTTGCCTTGCTCCGTCGCGACGAGCAGCAGCAGCTCGTGTGCACGCTTGTCGGGGTCGAAGAACGTCGAGAGGTAGATCGTCTCGAGCTCCGCGCTCACGGGCGCGTAACCTCGGAGTGCGAGGTTCGTGAGAATGTCGCCTCGGACGCCTGCGTGCCGCGCATTCCAGCCGACGTTCTGTGTCGGGTACGGCGTGCCGAATGGGTTCGCGGTCGATGTTCCGCGCGGAGCCGGCGGGAGTGACGCGTCGGACACACGACCGGCATCGTTGCCAGCCGCGCCGACGCTCCCGCTCGAAGGAGTCGATGATGACGATGACGCGCATCCAAACAACGAGCGCAAGAGCGTGAGCGTGGCCACCAGCACGAGCAAGCGGGTGGTTGATTTCAAGATCGACTTCTGTTGTGAACGCCGTCCGACGGTTTCAGCCATTTGCAGAGGTGGTCGTCCGACGCTGCTTCGTGTGAAGGCGCGCGCTGTCGATTTCTGCCAAACGGCTGCTCCCTTTGGGCGCGATGGTCGTCACCGTACATCCAAGACTACGCGGACCGCTTGCTGGCTCGACGTCAGTTGCAGCAGACCGTCGTGGGTTGCAGCACGTTGACGTTGGCGGGCGCGGTGCTGCCCGTCTTCGTGCACGCGACGTTCATCGTGTTTGGCACGTAGCGATGCGCGGCGTACGAGGCGCCTGGTGGATTGCTGGTCGTGGGAACGCACGTGTCGTTGACGGGAAACACGGCCTCGGGGGTGCCGACGCAGTTGGGGGTGGCGAAGAACTGCAACGCTCCGCGGCACGTCGCCGTGACGCCGCCGCACGTGCAGCCTTGTCCGCAATCGAAGGCTCCGCCCGTTCCGACGAGATGCTTCGTCGGAAACGCCGCGGGGCAGGCGACGTCGCCGGTGGTCGCGATGCAGGCTTGGTACACGCCCGCGTTGTCGAGCGACGGCGCGCACGTCTTCGCCTCGCACTTCGGGACGATCGTCGCCTGACACAGTCGGCCTTGCGCGCCGAACGAGAGCTTCGTTGGGTCCTTCACTGGCGCGGCCGTGCACGCGCCACCGGTGGGCGGAGGCGGCGTGTAGCGATGCTCGTTGCCGACGTCGAACGCGCCAAGGAAGCCATCGCTAGCGCACGTGTTCGAGACCATGTTGCCGCCGGCGTTTTCGCACATGCCGGTGCCCGTGCTGAAGTGACCGATGATCGTTCCGTTCTGGCACGACGGTGGTGCTGTCACGGTGCATCCGCACGTGCACGCGCTTGGGGCGGCCGAGGGTTTCTCGACGGTGTCGACGGGCAGCGCGAAGCCTGCTGGGCAGTCGCTCGCTTTCGTCGCGGCCGCGAACGCGACGAGGGAGAAGCCGCCGGGCATGTCGAAGCAACCGGTGGGGCTGCACCCATCGACGACCGTCGTCGTGACGTCTTGAAGGACGCTCGGTTGGGAGTCGGTGATGTTGCCGTCGCTCGCGCCGCCGTCGGACGACGTCGCTCCGCCGTCGCGATCGAGCGAGGTCACGTCTTCGTCGATGGGTCCTTCGTGCAGGTCCCCAACACCCGTCAGAAGCGCGCAGCCCGTCACCGAGCCGATGATGAGGGTCCCCGCGAAGACCCGTCCCCATCTTGCCATCCAACGAGTATACGGCGGCTCGGCGGTAGCTCAACCGATCACCCGCGAGGGTGGTTTGCGCACATGTGCGAACGCCCGCGGAAAAAACCGCTCCTACGGCTTTCGGCTCACTCGGGGACTTTGTTGCCCTTGCCGACTTCGTCTTCGCGATAATCGTCGAGGCCCTCGCAGAAGCTGTGCGAGACCTCCGGATCGAATTGAGAGCCGGAGCAGCGTTCGATCTCGGCGACGGCGACCTCGTGAGGTAGCGCGCGACGGTATGCGCGGTCGCTCGTCATCGCGTCGTACGTGTCGGCGACGGCGATGATGCGCGCCATCAGCGGCACGTCGGGCCCCTTCAGACCCAGCGGGTAGCCGCGGCCGTCCCAGCGCTCGTGATGGAGGTGGACGCCCGGGATGAGCGGATGCAGGAAGCGAATCGGCTCGAGGATGTCGCGCCCGTAGCCGGGGTGGCGCTTGAACGTCTCGTACTCGTCCTGGGTGAGCTTGCCTGGCTTGTTCAGGTTGAGGACGCAGCCGATCTTGCCGATGTCGTGCATGAGCGCGCTCTGCCGAACGATCTCGATCTGCTCGGGCGAGAGACCGAGACGTGTCGCGAGGTACATCGCGTAGGTGGCGACGCGCTCCGAGTGACCGGCCGTGTAGCGGTCCATCTTGTCGATCGCCTTGGCGAGGCCCTCGATCGTCTGCTGGAACGTGGCGCGGAGATCTTCGTAGAGACGCGCGTTCTCGATCGCCGCGGCGGCGCGTGAGCCGACGATCGAGAGCAGCTTTCGCTGACCTTCGTCGAAGCGCTTGCCCTTCGAGAACGAGAACGCGGTGATCCAACCGAGAAGGCGCTGCTTCATGCGAAGCGGCACGGCGATGAGCGACTCGACCGGGATCTCCGGCTCCGTTTCGAAGAAGCGCATCACCTTGTCGCGACCGTGCTCGAGCAAGGTGCTGTCTTCGGTGAGGTGCTCGACGAAGGCGCGTGGATTGAGGCGGCCGAGGCTCGACGACTCCTTCACGTCCTTCATCTGCGCGCTACGCAGATGCTTGGCGGGTACGAGGCGCTGGCGCTCGAAGTAGCCGCCCTCACCGTCGTCGAGCCACGTGGAGGCGAGATCGGCATGGATCTCGTGAATCGCCGTCTCGCCGACGGTCGACAGGACCTCCTCGAGCGAGAGGCTCGCGGCGATCGCTTCGCTGACCTTGTAGAGAGAGAGGGCCTCCTTCAGGCGGAGGTTCTCTGCCGCGAGGCGCTGCTTCTCGAGCCCGCGCTGGACGACGTGGATGACCTCTTCGACCTTGAAGGGCTTGAGGATGTAGTCGTAGGCGCCGCGCTTCATCGCGTCGATCGCCGTCTCGACGGTGCCGAAGCCCGTCATGATCACGGTGAGCGCGTTCGGGGCGGCGTGACCGATCTGCTCGAGCAGCTCGATGCCGCCCATGCGGGGCATCTTGAGGTCGCTGATGACGAGATCGTAGTGCGCGAGGTTCAGCTCGGAGAGCGCCGCCTGGCCATCCTCGGCCGTGCGCACGACGTAGCCTTCCATTCCGAGGAAGTCCGCGAGGATGTCCCGGATGAATTTTTCGTCGTCCACAATCAGGACGCGGGGTCGTTCTTCATTCGTCATCGTCATGTCGACAACGGCGACTTACTGTATCAGACCCGCTCGATACAATTCGCTCTTTCTTCCATTCTTTCGTGGGCGAGCGGGAGCTCGCGCCCCGGCACGCCGCCGGCCGGCAAACCCGTGCTTTCTGGGACATCCATGAGCCGGACCTTCCACCGACGGCCGGCTTCCCGATTGGCCAGCCACGCACGTTGCCGCCCAGGCTCGGCCGTGCAAGGTTCTGTTTTCGGAAAGATGGCCGCGCGTGTGACATCTGCGAGGAGAGCGCGATTGCTCACGACGCCGCCGTCTTCGCGGGCCTCCACAGCGCCGCTCCCGCGTCGCGGCCCGGCTCCGCTAGCGCTCGCGGTCTATGGCGCATTGTCGCTGCTCACGCTCGGGGTGTCCTTCGCGCGAGGAAAGAGCCCGATCGACACGGACGAGGTGTGGCTCGACGACCTGCCGGAGTGGTCGCGCATCGCGCTGAGCGTCGGTCTCGGCATCGCGCTCGCGGCGATCACCATCCGGGCGTCTCGCTTCTTCGTGAAGCGTTGGGGTTGGGCCAAGGTCCTTCACACCGATCTCCGGCCTGCCGTGCGCGACGCCGGCGACTCCACCATCGTCGTGCTCGGTCTCGCGAGCGGGATCGCCGAGGAGCTCTTCTTCCGTGGGCTCCTCGCGCCTCTGCTCGGTCTCGCGCTGTCGTCGCTCGCGTTCGGCGCGCTTCATCAGCTTCGTGGGCGCGCGGGATGGAGCTGGGCGATCTGGGCCTTTGTCATGGGCCTTCTCTTCGGCGCGATCTTCCTCGCGACCGGAAGCTTGCTCGGTTCGATCATCGCGCACGTCGCGATCAACATCGTGAATCTGCGATTCCTCCGCGACACCGACATCGAGCCAGAGAAGCCTCGTGAGCTCGGTGGCCTGCTCGGCCGCCATCACAAGAGCTGAGATCACGAACGCTGAGCGAAGGAGCCTGCTAGGCAGCGCCCGCGCCGGCCGCGTCTGCGCTCACGACGGCGCCACGCGGCTGGAGCATGTCGATGCCGTCGTCGATCGTGCGCGCGATCTCGTTGGTCAATCGACGAAGCGCCGAGAGGGAGCCCTCGAGCGAGCCGGTCGCTTGAACGAGCTCGCGTTCGTGCTGCTCGTTCTTCGCGTCGAGCTGCTTCTGGAGCGCGTCGATCTGGAAGCCGAGGTCCTCGACGACGCCTTCGGCGCGGCGCTCTTCGGCATAGAGCGCCTCGATCTCCCAGGGCCGTGGATCGGAGCCGCCCGAAGAGCCCGCCGCGAGATCGAGCGACGGCGGCAGCGCCGTCTCGAGCGGAGAGCCGAGCGCACGCTGGAGCGCTTCACGTCGCGCGCGGAGGGCGTCGAGGTGCGCGCGCTCGCGTGAGCGATCGTGCACGAGCACGTCGATCGCGTGGCCGAGGTTGGCGCGAAACTCGCGGCCTGCTGCCTCGAGGCGATCGACCTTCGCTTGCAGATCCCCCACCATCTTCGCGGCGCGCTCGAGTCGCGGGATCATCTCGCCGGCCACGAGCGCGAGCTCGGCGGCGTTCTTCGCGAGGAGCGCGCTCTCGCCGCCCGCGTGCCGCGCCCGCGTGATGTGCATCTCGAGCTCGGCGAGCGCCGACGCCCATCGCGACGACATCTCGCGCGTGATCACCTTGTCGACGTTCGCGGTCTCTTCTGCGACGGCAGCGGCGATCTGCGGCGCGCTGGTGCGATCGAGCACGGTGTCGATCGGCTCGCGTGCATTCGGCGAAGGTCCCGTGGGCGCATGGCTGGCCTCATGAAGACCTGCCTCGGCGGGCGGAGCGACCGACGTCGAGCCAAGCCGGCGCAGGATGTCGACGAGGGCGTCGTGAAGAGCGAACGCATCGTGAGGGCGATCGTTCGGGTCGCGCGCGAGCCCGCGCAGAAGGAGCGACTCGAGATCGGGTGGAAGCCCTTGGATGCGCTGCGACGGCGGGATCGGCGCGCTCGTCAGCGGCTTCAAGAGGAGATCGCTCTGCCCTCGGCCTTCGAACGGCAATACACCCGTGACCATTTCATAGAGGACGACGACGAGCGAATAGATGTCCGCGCGACCGTCGATCGGCAGCCCACCCACGTACTCGGGCGCGATGTAGCCGGGCGTCCCGAACAGCTGCTCGTTCAACGTGAGCGTGGGCTCGCCCATCATCTTCGCGATGCCGAAGTCGGTGAGCTTCACGTGCTCTTGGGCGCCGAGGAGGCCGAGCTCGAGTGAAGGCGCGCGTCGCGGCACGAGCAGGATGTTCTCCGGCTTCAAGTCGCGATGAATGATCCCCATCTGGTGCGTGCGCGCGAGCGCGGCGGCGACCTGCACGGCGATGCGCGCGGCGCGCTCCCAGCGCATTGGGCCTTTCTGGATCTCACCGAGGAGCGAATCTCCCTCGACGTACTCCATGACGAGGTACGCGAGCCCGTCGGACTCGCCGACATCGGAGATCTCGACGATGTTCTCGTGGTTCACGCGGTTGACCGCGCGCGCCTCACGAAGGAAGCGCTCGCGGTGCTCGGGGATCCGCGACAGCTCGGGGCGCAAGATCTTGATCGCGCTCAGGCGACTGATGAGCTCATGCCGCGCCAGGTACACGATCGACATTCCGCCCGAGCCGAGCTTCTTCGTCAGGCGGTAGCGCGCCGCGATCGTCTTGCCGAGGAATTTGTCGGTCGTCTTCTCGAGCTCGGCGCCGTCGAACGGGCAAAAGCCCGCGTCGTCGGGGAGCAGCTCCGAGCAACGAGGGCAGATCTTCACCGGCGGAAGACTACCTCACACATTCACGTTCCTCACGCGGGGTTTGGGGCGGAGCCCCATGTTGAGAGCTCACGGCCGAGGTCACCCGACGGGAACCGGCCCACCGAAAGCGCCGAAGAACCGGGCGATCCAGAGACCGAATTCGAGGACGAAGACGAGGAAGATGCCTCGTTTCACGACAACGCCGATTTTTCCCTCGCCTGCGTCCCGAAAATCGCCGAAGCGCGCGACCGACACGAGCGACTGAAGCGCCATGATTCCAATGAGAAGCGCGATCACCGGCCCGAGCGGATTGAAGCGGGTCATGCCGTGAACGTCGCCGTGAAGCAGACACAAAACTGCGCGGGTCGACCCGCAGCCAGGGCACGGACGATGGAACATCAGCGCGAAAGCGCACGGGACGGCCTTCGCATACAGAAGTGAAAAGAGCCCCGCAGCGCCGAGGATCGTGAGGGCAAACCGCCGGATCCGAACGTCGAGCGGCTTCGGCGGCGGCCCAGGCGCGGGTGAGAGCGGGAGGGTTTGGTCCACGCCGCGATTTTCGGAGGCAGCGAGGGCCGTCCCCCGGTCACCGATGTTGTCGAGGTTCGTGGAGGAGGAAATGGTCATGGAGACGACAGGAACGTTCGGGAAAAATGCCGATTCGACTTTCGAGAGTTTCGGGCTGGAGCGTTTCGTTTGGAATTGGCATCGCGCGCGAGCGATGCGATTCTCTCGTCAACGCCGGTTCCCGCGACAAGAGGGTCGACCCCAATTGTGAGTCAGTCGCGCGTACCACGGAAGCAGGAGAGAGACGTCAATGATGATTTCGGACCCGACGAGCGCAAACGGAAATCTTCAAGCCGCGGGTGGATACGGTCCACCGGGTGGCGGCTATCCGCCGCCGGGTGGTGGAGGTGGATACGGCGGACCTCCGGGCGGCGGACCTCCTCCGGGTGGCGGCGGCTACGGCGGACCTCCGCCAGGTGGTGGTGGCTACGGCGGACCTCCGGGTGGCGGACCTCCTCCGGGCGGTGGCTACGGTGGACCTCCGCAGGGCGGACCTCCTCCGGGTGGCTTCGGTCAGCCGCCGGGCTTTGGACCGCCGGGCGGCTTCCCTCCGCCGGGCGGACCGATGATGCCGGGCGCGGGCGGCGACGTGAACACGACGCTCCCGATGATCTTGAGCGGCGTCGGCTTCTTCCTCTGCTGTGGTCTCGCTAGCATCTTCTTCTTGATCGGCTTCATCTTCGCGATCCAAGCCGGCAACATGAAGAAGACCGGTGACATCATGGGCGCGCAAGCGAAGGCGAAGAGCGCAATGACGATGACGATCATCGGCGGCGTGCTCGGTGTCCTCGGCTACATCGTCGCGATCATCCTCAATATCGCTCAGCACTGACGCAGCTCTCACGTTGAAAGAAAGGAGATGCCTCGCGGCGTCTCCTTTCTTCATTTCCGCGGTCGAGACCGCTCAGGGCAGGATCGAGCACTCGAGCGGCTGGCGCCATTCGAGGCCTTCGGCGACGCTGACGCGCGCGAAGCTCGAGCCGCGCGCGACGATCCACGACGAGAACGTGTCGCTGTTGCCGCTGCCCGCCGAAGGATTCGGGACACGAACGGACACGCTCGGAACGCGCACCTCGAAGCCTTCGAGGCACACGCGCTTGGCCGTCCACCGAACGCGCGCGATCATCGGCGTGTCGTCAGCGACGCGAAGCTCGGGTGTGCTGACCTTGACCCAGGGCGCGATCACCTGGAGGACGGCGCGGTAGCCGCCCGGCTCGGACTTGCACGCAGCGTCATCGGCGAGCTTGAGCTCGGTCCACGGCGCGAGCGCGGTCGGAGGTGTCGCGGGGATCATCAAAAACGCAGGGTCGAGCTTCGACGGAGGATCGCTGCCGCTCGGCGTGCGGAGGATCGCGAGGTTGCCCTTGGGATCGACGGCGAGCGCGTCGGGATTCGCGGGGTAATACGTCTCGTTCGCGGTGGGGCTCACGTCGAACAGATCGCTGACGGCGCCGCTGGCGGTGAGCTTGAACACGTGCCCCACGCCGCTCGAGTCCACCTCGAGGAACGCGCTCTCGTCGTTCGGAAGGGCGACGCCCGAGACGACGCTCGCGTTGTTTTGCGAAGAACGGATCGCCACGCGCGTGCGCTCGCCACGAAATACGGAGAGAAGACCGTGATCGGTGTTGTGGATCGCGATGTCGGACGGCGCGAACGGATCGAGCGACGCGAGCGTGACGGCGACGCCGGTCTCGGTGAAGTCCTCGGCGAGGATCTCGTCGGTCGTCATCCCGGTCTTGCGCGCCGCGGCGACGACGTCGCTCATGTTGATCCCGCTGCGCACGACACGCGACGAAGGATCGAACGGGGCGACGAACGAGACGCCACGCCGAAGCGCCATCGCGTTCTTGTTGGGTCCGGTCACCGTGATGACGTCACCGTCGCGCGACGTCCCGAAGCCGGTGAGCATTCCGCGGAGCGCCGGTGTGCCGTCGTCGCTCCCGTTTCCAGGATCGTGAATGGGGCTCACGATGCCGCGGGGCAGCGCGTTGCGGATGAAGCTGAAGTCCGTCTTCTCGTTCGAGGCGGAGAGCCGGCTCATGCCAAGGCCGAGATCCTCGGGCGATTCGCTCGATCGCGGGAGGACCTTTGCCGTCACGACGCCTGCTGGCTTGCATGCGAGCTCGAGACCTCGGCTGCGTCGCACCTCGGGTGCAGCAGGCGCGGGCGTGTGCGGCGCTTCGACGCGCGGCGGCCGAAATTGCCAGCCCACGCGATAGAACGCGCCGAGATCGCAGCCGGCCGACGTGCAGCTAACGAGATCGTTCGACTCGACCCCCGTGGGTGGCGTCGCGACCTCGGACCACGTGGCGCCGTGATCGCTCGATTGGTAGAGGCGTCCGTCCTTCGATCGCCCAAGCCCCATCGCGCCCGCGAAGGCGACGTCGAACGCGAACGGCGACCTCGTCAGCTTTCCATCTTCGGAGATCTCGACCGCGTCCCCGTGATGCTGCCATCCGCGGATCGCGCCCTGACCTCCAAACGACCAGCTCGCGTCGACGATCCCGCCCACATGCGCGAAGCCCTTCTTCGTGCGGATCTTTCCAGAGCGAATGCCAGAGGGCGGCGAGATGGGACCTCGACCGACGACGTCACGCGCTTCGTCTGCGATCGACGTGAACGTCGCGCTGGTCGGATCGTAGATGCCAAGCACGGGCTCGGCGAGGAGCGCGACGACGCGACCATCGCTGCGAGGGATCCATCGCGCGACGTTGATGTCGCTTGCGCCAGGCGCGCCGCCATCGGTGACGAGCCCGGTAAGATCACGCTCTTCCCATCGGCCTCCAGGGAGCCGAACGCACGCGGTGGGACCGGTGTTTCCAGGGGTCTGCACGAGCCCTTGGCACGGACCGCCAAAGACGAGCCCGCCGTCATCGGACGCGAAGAACTGGCCGTTCGATTGCCCGAACGTCTGCTCCACCGTCGGCGGCTCGGACGAGAGCGTATGCGCGACGACGAACGCGCTCGATCCCGACGACGACGCATTTCCGTTGCGAGCGACGCAGGCGAACAAGACGTCGCCCGGGATCGGCACCGCCTCGCATTGCGCATCGGGAGGAAGACGTCCGGGGATGACCGAGAGGATCTCGCCCGTCCGAACGTCGACGTGCATCAGGTCACCCGAGTCGAGGACGATCGCGGTGCTCTCGTCGATCGCCGCGCCGGCGTGAAAGACGGCGTGAAGCGGCGTGTCCACGCCGTGCCAGCGAGGGTCCTTCGGACGAAGCTCGGGCGGCGTCTCTGGCGGTGCTTTGTCGAACCACGCCAGATGTCCGTCCGCCTCGAGGCGCGAGGCGCCGCCGTTCGACTCGATGAGCCAGAGCTCACCGCTCTTGTTCGTCACCTTGTTCGGCGCGCTCTTCACTTGCGTGGTCGCGTCGGTCCAATGCTCACCGTGGTCGACGCTCGTGAACACGGCGCCTTGGTCGTTGAAGGAGATCGCTCGCCCGTCGTCGAGGGCCTCGACGTCGGCAGCGCCAAGCGGAAGGATCGCGGCGCGCTCTCCATTCGACACGTTCAGCGCCCATCGCTCACCGTTGCGCGTCCGCACGAGCAGCGCCTTCGGCATGAACGAGATCGAGTCGATCGCGTCCGGCACACGCGCGAGGGGCCGCAGCGCAGACTCGAACGCGTCGGCGCGATACACCGACGACGACGTCCAGAAGAGAAAGCCGTTGCCGAGGCGGCTCGGGATCCGCGCGGCGCCGACGATCGGCTCAGGCGCGACATCGACCGCGACGCGCGGCTCGCCGGGTCCGACGACGACGCGACGCTTGTCGACGACGAGGCCGTGAACACCGGCACCACCGAGCGGAACGATGACGTTCGCGCCCGCCTTCGCGACCGGATCGGCGACCACGAACTGCGAGGGGCTCGCAGACGGAGGCATCTGGACGTCTTGCGGGGTGGGCTCCTTCGCCGTCTTCTTCTCTTCGTGCGCGCACGCCATGAAGGCGGCAGGCGCGGCGGCGAGAGCCGCGAGGGACGCTAGGACGCGCAGCGGTGAGACCGGCGACGACTTCATTTATCGGCCCAAACGTATACCGACTCTGGTCATAGCGGATCCTTGGCTCGGGCTCACTCGGCGATGCCGAGGACCGAGAGGTAGGCGGAACGAACGTCGCGCGTCACAGCACGATAACGCGTGGTGAGGGCCTCCGATGCCGTCCCCGCAGGCGTTCCATCGCGGAACCCCATACGCCTCGCGAGCGCCGGCAGTCCCGGCGCGCCCTCCTCGATGAGGCTCGCGCTCGTACCGTGCACCACCCTGAGCGCCTGCTCGAGGCGTCGAAGCATCGCGTATCCTTCACGAAATACGGCGGCGAGCTGTCCGTCGAGGTAGCCGCACGCCTCGAGCGCGCCGATCGCCGCCTCGGTGTCTTGCGTGCGCACACGTGGGTCCATGCCGTGCTTCATCTGAAGCCACTGCGTCGCGAACTCGACATCAACGATCCCGCCGCGGCCGAGCTTGACGTCGTAACGGCGCGGGCCCTCGCGCGCGAGCTCCTTCTCCATCCGCATCCGCAAGTGGTGCACGTTCGCGGGGTTTGGCGCTCCCCGCTCGTAGGCGACCTTCGAGGCGAGCGCGATCACGCGCTTTCCGATCTCGGGGTTGCCCGCGCACGCCCTCGCTTTGATCAACGCCTGCCGCTCCCAGTCGGCCGCCTTCCCGGTCTTGGTGGCCGGAGCGACGTCGTCCTCGGCGGAGCTCTCGTCGTCGTTCGGCTCATCGAGGCCGTGGTATCGCGTGAACGCGTCGAGGCTGACGACGAGGAGCCCATGACTGCCCGAAGGCCGCAGACGCGTATCGAGCTCGTACCCGGGACCATCTCCGTGGGGCGTGCTCACGAGCGACAGCACGCGCTGCGCGGCGCGAACGTACTTCTCGGCGTCGTCATCGCTGCCTTCGTAGACGAAGAAGATGTCGAGATCCGACCCGTAGCCGATCTCACGACCACCAAGCTTGCCCATCGCGATCACCGCGAGCCCCTCGTGATCGCTCGTCGGGAGCTTTCGCTCCGCCAGCGCGTAGCGCGTCGCGTGCTCGAGCGTGGCGTCGGCGAGCGCGGAGAGGACGAGCGTCGCGTCGCGCGTGCGGATCTCCCCCGCGAGCTCGGCGAGCCCCACCTCCATCGTCAGACGCGCCTTGGCGTGGCGCAGCGCGCCGACGAACGCCTCCTCCGGATCGAGCTCATCGCTGGCGGAAGACGCCGGGATCGGCAGCGCGCCTCGGCTCGAGAGCGGACCCGCCGCTGCGCCTGTCGTCGCGCGAAACACCTCCGACTCGACGTCCTTGCGCGTCGCCTCTGCCGTCGGCGCGCCTTTCGTGAAGAGCACGCTCTCCATCAGCTCGGGCCGGTACACGAGCGCCTCTCCCAAGAACGCGCTCGCGCCGAACATCGTGACGAGGCGGCGGAGCACGTGCGTGTCTTCGGCGAGCGCCTTGGTGTAGACGCTCGGCGTCGCGAGCCGCGCGAAGAACGCCGCGAGGAGACGTGCCGCTTGCTCGGGATCGGCCGCGTCCGCGAGCGCCTCGAAGAGCGAGACGGCGAGGAGCGGATGGCGATCGCGCGTCTTGGCGCCGAGAGGAAAATCCGGGCGCCGCGCGAGCGCGAGGAGGTGGCGCGCGAGATCGGCCGACGCGCTCGTCGAGAAATCGACGCCGCCGGCGCCTTCGGCGATCGCCGTCAGCACGAGATGCTCTTCGCCGGTGTCGATCGTGGTGAGCAGAGGCTCGAGGTGCTCGGCGCCGCGGATCTCGGACGCGAGCACGTCTTTCGTCAGCGACGCGAGCCGCGCCGCCACACGCCGGCGCGTCTTGTCGAGCTCGCGCTCGAGATCGCGACCCGACGCATAGCCAAGCGAGCGAGCGATGACCTCGAGCATCTCGCCCGTCGGCAGCTGGTGCGTCTGGATCGCCATCGCAAACTGCACGCGATGCTCGAGGCGTCGCAAGAAGAGATAGGCGGACTCGACCTCGCGGCTCTCCCGATCCGTGACGAGGCCGCGCGATCGAAGGCGATGGAGCGCCTCGAGCGTATTCGTGTCTCGAAGCGTGGGCTCGCGGCCACCCCAAATCAGCTGCAAGGACTGAACGAAGAACTCCGCCTCGCGGATGCCTCCCACGCCGAGCTTCAGATCGCGCTCCGCGTCTTCGGAGAGCTCGACCCGCGCACGCTGAACGAGATGCGCCATCTCGTGAGCGATGCGAGGATCGATCGCCTTGCGCCAAACGAACGGCGCGAGCGCGTCGATCACGCGCGCCCCAAAGCCGGGATGCCCGGCGACCGGACGCGCACGCACGAGCGCGGCACGCTCCCATGTGCGTCCCCACGTCTCGTAGTAGCGCTCCGCCGCCGCGAGCGCGTTGACGAGCGGCCCGCGAGAGCCTTCGGGACGAAGCCGCAGGTCCACGCGCCAGCACATGCCGTCTTCGGTGACGTCCTCGAGCGTGGCGGTGAAGCGCTGAGTGACGCGCGCGAAGTATTCGTGCAGCGTCTGATCAAGGGCGACTCCGTCTTTGATCACCTCGCCGTCGTCCGTCTCGTAGAACGGGAGCAAGTCGACGTCGCTTCCGCAATTGAGCTCACGTCCGCCGAGCTTGCCCATCCCGAGGACCGTGAACGCGCAGCGATCGCCGCTCGCCGTCTGGGGCGTACCGAAGCGCTCCTCTGCCCATCGCTGCGCCTCTGCGAGCGCGACCTCGATGCATGCTTGTGCGAGATCGGAGAGCTCGCGCGCGGTGACGTCGACGTCGTTTCCGCCTTCGCGCATCAGCTCACGCGCGGCGATGCGAAGGCGCTCGCGTTGCGCGAAGAGCCGAAGGCCATGACGCACGGCCTCGGGATCGGAGAGGTTTGGCACCATCGCGCTCGCGAGCCGACGGTACGCACGAAGATCACGCGGGATGCGAAGCTTGCCTCGCGAGATCGAGATGATGTCGTCCGGTCGCGTCGCGACCTGACCACGAAAGCCCGGGTACGCGGTGAGCAGCGCGGTCGCGAGGTCGGTCGTCGGCTCGTCGATCGCGAGGCCGCGAGATTTTGCGGCCTCGACCCATCCAGCGATCGCGCTCGTCGCTGAATCGCTCGAAGGAAGTGCAAGGCGTTTCATGGTGGAGGAAAGGCAGTCGCGCTCGCGGTGACGGGCGCACGTGCATCTTCGACGACATCGCCCGTGTCTGCATCAACGACGTAGCGGAAAAAGAAAAAGCTCGGCGGGCCGGTGATGAGGTCGTCGAGCGACGGGTCGACCACCGCCGCAGGCCGTGCGACCTCGATAAAATAGGCCAATCGGTACGTGAGCCACGCGAGCTGAGGCCCCGTCGACACGTGCACGACGAGCTGCACGTGCGTCACGTCTTGCGCGGTCACCTTGCCGAGCGGGACTCGGCGAAGCTCACGCACGGACGACGACGACGATGACGACGATGACGGAGCATGTCCGCGGTCGTCGATGAGCGCGAACACGGAGCGACCGACGAGCTGCGCGATGACGCGCCCATCGTCTTCGGCGAGACCTGGCTTCGTGTCGAGCGTCAGCCGTGGATGAATCCGCGACACGTTGACGAACGAGCTGATCTCTCCGTCATCATCCACGAACACGAGGATGTCGGCGACGTTGTCGATCTCGTGAAATCCCTCGAAGCCTTTCGACGGAAAGGGAGCGTCGAGGCGCACGGCCCAGGTCGCGCGCGGCGCGGCGTGATCTCCGGGCTCGACTTGCCTGACCTGCTCGGCGAGGCCCACCGCGACCGCGCTCGGCAAGCCGAGGAGGTCGGCGTTCTTCTTCACGAACGCGCGCGCCGCGATCGCGGCGTCGCCCTCTCCGATCGGTCCGGTCGTCGAGATGGCTCGTGGCGCGTCTCCTCGCTTCGCGCGCCGCAAGAACCCGCGAAACGGATCGACGACGGTGAGGCTGAGCGTGAGCGCCTCTTCGTTGACCTGCCACTCCGATCCCGATCCCGGCGGCGCCGGGTTACGTTCGCGAAAGCGATCGACGAGCGCTCGCCGGTCCGCCGTCTTCATCGCGTGCACGATCTGGAGATGATGTGGGGCGCCTCGGTCGGCGGGCACCCGAGGTCGCTCCGTCGACGTCGGCCCGCACCCGAGGGCGATGAGCGACGAGACGAGACAGGCTCGAGCGATGGCGACCGAACGACGCATCGCAGGAGAAGGTTAGACGCTCGCGCCCCAAAGCCTGAACATCATGACGACCGTCCAGTCGAAGAGCACATGCGAGAAGATGCCGGGGAGGAGCCGCTCGAAGCGACGTGCCATGAAGCCCCACACGAGCCCCGCGGCGAAGGCCGCGAGGACGACCACGGGGTTTAGCCCGACCTGCGTGTCTTTGAGGAGCCAAACGGTGGGGACGTGCGCCACCGCATAGAGGACGGCCTGCCAGAGCCACGCGCGCCGCGAGCCGATCTGCTCCTCGAGGAGCGTGATGACGAGGCCACGCCAGACGATCTCTTCGGCGACGGCGATGACGATGAGCGCGACGACGACCTGGCTCACGTTCTTGCGGAGGTCAGCCGGATCGCCAAGCTGCAGGTAGAGCCGCGCGAGCCATGTGGCGCGCGGATTGTCCGGCGGAGCGACCACGCGCATGAACGCATACGCGCCGCCGAAGAGGACAGCCGCCGCCGCGAAGCCGCGCGTGAAGTCACCGCTCTTCACGCCAAACCAGCGCTTGAGGACGCCGTCGTGCCGAGCTTTCAGGACGCCGAGGACGGCCAAGGCGACCGTCGGGATCGCCATGATGAGGAAGAAGCTCTTCGTCCCCGCGCGCGCCTCCGCAAAGGCGTAGTTCGACGCGACCGCGACCGTGAGGAGGATGCCAGTGAGGTAAGCAACGTTACGCACGACGGACTCTGGGGTGTCCTTCTAACACGGCTTCCGCCTCCCGCGCGTAACGTCCCACGCGCGGGGTGTCGAAGGCCCCGGTCAGAAAGGCGCCTCTTCGGTCGCGGTCGTGGGGTCCGGCGCGGTCGGGCGGCGGCGGAGGCGCTCGACGATCTTCGCCTTGAGGGTGATGAGGCGATCGCGGTGCGCCCACACGAGCAAGCCGACGAGCGCGAGCCACACGAGGTGGAGGACGCCGATGAGCGAGCTCGTCACGTAGACGATGCGCGGCACGAACGGCCGCTCGTTCGTGACGAGCTGGCGGTTGGCTTGCACGTAGCGATCGGAGGTCGGGAACGAGAGCGACACGGGCGTGATGTCCGCCTTGGGGTCGCCCGCGAACATCGTCGAGGGCGAGCTACCCGGCGCTTCGGGATGCGGGAGGTCGGGATGCTCGGCGAACATCTCGCGCGTGGGCTCCGCCGTGGCGTCGGAGGAGAGCGCGAACCGTCCACCGAGAAGCGCGACCACGGTGAGCACGCCGCCTGCGAGGAGGAGCCACGTCCCGCGGAGGAAACGCGACGCGAGGAAGACAGCGCCTGCGAGGAAGAGACCCGACGTGGCGATGACGAAGCCTTCCTTCGACACGAACCAAAGGCCGGCGGTGCACACGCTGGCGATCGCGCGGGTCTTTCGATCACGCAGCCCGAAGCACGCGAGCGCGATGCCGAGCACGACCGCGATGAGGTCGCCTTTGCCGAAGGCCCAGCGCGTTCGATCGCCGCCCATCACCGCGAGCGGATGGACGTTCTCGGGGAGACCGATCGTGGTCTCGGCCGTGCTGGTCGCGAGCGGATACGTCGTCGCGGGGATCGAGATGACGCCCGCGAAGGGCCACACACGCGCCTCCGCCAGCGACTGCACGCGGAGCTGATGCGTGCCGGCGCGAACTGGCACGAGCACGTCTTTCGCTCCGGCCTCGGTGTGGAGGATCCGCTGCGCGTTCGCGTCCGTCGAGAGGTACATCGCCTTCCCGGCCGGCGTGACCATCAAGTGATCGAGGCCGTTGTTGTCGTAGCCGATCGTCTCGTCGCTGATCAGCTCACCACGCCCCGTGATCGCGACGAAGCGCTTGTGCGTACGAGCGACCGCCGCGAGCACGTCGCCGCGCACGAGCGACCGCGCGTCCACCTCGAGCTGTTGCCCCTTCTGGACGAGGTAGACGCGCGCGCCCGGATACGTCGGCGGAATGGGCGATTGGTGCGTCTCGACGAGCTTCGGATCGCCGCCGGCGGCGACGCGATGCTCGGGGTCTGCTTCGATCAGCCACCACTCGTACGCCGATCGACCATCGGGCGCATACGTCTTTGGCGCGCCGAGCGCGGCCGCGGCCGGGCCCGCTTCATTCACCATCGTCCCCGAGATCGTGACCTCGGCTTCGTGGCCGCTCGTCGGGAGAAGAAGCTCACCGCCTCCTCCGCTCGAGCCTGCGCCTTCGACCGTCCAGCCAGGCGCGCCTTGCACGTCACCGACCTTCTCGCTGTAGCGGAGCGGGAGGCGAATCGTCCCGAGGTCCGTGCCTTGCGAGGCGGTCAAGCGATAGACGAACTGCGTCTCGCGGCCAAACCGGAGCGCGCGCGCGAGGCGAAAGACCGGCGGCGCCTTCGATCGCGTGCTCGACGCGGTGGACGATCCCGCGCCTTCTTCACCTTCGGCGCCTTCGATCATCGGATCGAAATGGAGCACCGCGCCCGAGACGCCGCTCAGCTTCTCGCCTTCGACGAGCCGGCCGTTCGTAAGGCGCGCGTCGACGGACACGATCGGTCCCGGCACCGAGAGCATCTGATCGGATCCGAGCGTGAGCCTTCCTCGCACGGTGAACGACTGCGCGCCGGAGAACACCGTGTACTTGTCGCCGTCGAAGGCGATCGCGGCGGGTGCTCCGTTGATCGTGACGTCGTCGAGCCGCACCTGGCCGGGTGGTCCGAAGAGCGGCACCTTGATCTGCTCGTGCTGCGCGCGCACCGAGCCGCGAAGCTCGAAGGAGATCGTGCCCTTCACCGATCCGGTGAGGACGAGCGACGAGAGGAGGTAGCAGTCCTCCGTGCACGGAGGAGGCGGCTCCTTGGAGCTCGCGCCGTTGTCCGTGGATTGCCCGACGGCGTTTGCAGGATAGAGGACGCCGATCGGTTGGGCGTCCGCATCCCCGGCGAGCGTCGTGATCGGAGCCGACACCATCGCCATCACGACGAGCGACAACGCTCGCGCCTTCGACCAAACCTTCATGTGTTCGCCTTTGTTTCGCGCCCAGCGCCTCGCGCCCCACGCGTCTCGCGAGGCACCCTTCGCGTACGACCGCGTCGCGTCGGATTTGTTCCTGCGCGCCGGGCCCGCGCTCTTCTTCTGGTGCCCGCCTCCCCGCGTACGTCGCAATTTCACCCGGGTGATATTGACAAATGATATTACCCGGCCAATATTTCAACCATGCAAACGAGCTCGAGTTTTACGGCGTTCGTGGGGAATCGATGCATCAAGTCCGGCGGGCTCGAGGAGGTGGTCCTCGAGACGAAGAAGCACGCCGACCTTGGTGAGAACGTCCTCGTCTTCGAGGACCGGACGGGAAACCCGATCGACTTCGACCTTCGCGGTACGGAGCAGGACGCCCTCGATCGCCTGCCCGAGCATCCCCATTTCGTGGCGCGGTCGCGAGCTACGGAAGACGAGCCAAAGCGCGCGGGACCAGGTCGGCCGAAGCTTGGCGTCGTGTCGCGCGAGGTGTCGCTCTTGCCGCGTCACTGGGAGTGGCTCGAGTCGCAGCGCGGCGGCATCTCGGTCGCGCTTCGGTCGCTCGTCGAAGAGGCGCGCAAGCGCAATCAATCGCAGCTCTTGGCGCGCAAGGCGCGCGAAGCCGCGGGGAAGTTCATGTGGACGATGGCAGGCAACTTCGAACACTTCGAAGAGGCGTCGCGCGCCGTCTACGCGCGTGACGACGCGCGACTCGTGTCGCTCATTCGCGAGTGGCCGAAGGACATTCGCCGCCACGTGCAGAAGCTCGTCGGCGAAGCGGTGAAGCTCGAAGAGCAAGCGGCCGCCGAGAGGGCGAGCTCATCGAAGTAGGTCATCGCGGGCAGGCCATGTCGGACAGGTTCTCGGGCAGAGTGCGGAGTCCAAGCCTCACCTATTCCTGAAATTTTCTCCTCGCAGCAGCCCTGGCGCGCGAGTCGTTCGGAAGTCCTGGAGCGCGATCGATCGAGTGCTAAGAGCGCTCGCTCATGAACGGCACGCGCATCTCGCTCGCGACCATCACGCTCCTGGCCGCGGTTGGTTGTGGTGACAGCCCCTTCGGGCTCGGCGCAAGCGAGTCATCGCCGAACGACCCGGAGCCCGAGATGGCGACGAGCGAGCTTGGAAGCGTCGTCGCCGACCTCCGCGCGGATACGAATCGCGACGGGGTCGTTCGGTTCGACGATCCGTCGGACGACACCGGCGAAGACGTGTGGAGCGCCGATCACGGCGCCGTGTTCCTCGCGAACATCGACGACGACGAAACGCAATGCGATCCGAGCTTGGATGACGTCGATGTCGCCGCCTGCAGCGACGCGTGGGACGACACCGTCAACGGTCCCGACGACGCGCTCGATCTCGCGAGCCTCGCGACGAAGCCCTGGCCCGATGCGCCGTTCACGGCGAACGCACGGCTCACGTGGACCGCCGCGAGCAACGTCCGCCTCTTCAAGGTCACCGGCTCTCAGTTCACGAAGATCGACAGCGGCTACGTGCTCTCGAGCGCCGAGATCAAGAG
>JBGAFW010000034.1:0-103968 GCA_044227045.1 Labilithrix sp. | reverse complement strand
AAGCGAGGCTTCATCCTGATCATGCTCGGGCTGTTCGGCGCGTCGCTGCTGAGCGGTGAGGGCATCATCACGCCGGCGGTGTCCGTCCTCGGCGCCGTCGAGGGTCTCAAGGAGGCGACGACCGCGTTCGAGCCGTTCATCGTCCCGATCTCCGTCGGCATCATCATCGGCCTCTTTGCGATTCAGAAGCGCGGCACCGGAGGTGTCGGCGCGATCTTCGGGCCCGCGATGCTGATCTGGTTCCTCACGATCGCGGCGATCGGGCTTCGATGGATCCTTCGCCGCCCCGACGTGCTCTACGCGGTGAACCCGATCTACGCGATCGACTTCATGCGCGAGCACAAGGGCCATGGCTTTCTCGTGCTCGGCTCCGTCGTCCTGTGCTTCACCGGCGGCGAGGCGCTCTACGCGGACATGGGCCACTTCGGAAAGACGCCGATTCGCATCGCCTGGTACGTCGGGGTCTTTCCGTCGCTGCTCTTGAACTACTTCGGTCAAGGCGCGCTTCTCCTCGAGAAGGGAAACGTCCCGCACACCTTCTTCAACCTCGTCGACGGCTGGCTTCGTTATCCGCTCGTCGTGATCGCCACGGTGGCCGCGATGATCGCGTCGCAGGCGCTGATCTCCGGCTCCTTCTCGCTCGCTCGCGCCGCTGTGCAGCTCGGGTTCTTTCCGCGCCTCAAGATCGTCCACACCTCCGGTACGAGCGAAGGTCAGATCTACGTCCCCGAGGTGAACTGGGGCCTCGCGGTCGCGTGCCTCGCGCTCGTCTTGGGCTTTGGATCGTCGTCGAAGCTCGCCGCGGCGTACGGCATCGCGGTCACCGGAACGATGAGCATCACCTCGGTGCTCTTCTTCGCGGTGGCGCGCGGCCGCTGGAAGTGGAGCCTCCTCACCGCAGGTCCGCTCGTCGCGCTCTTTCTGTCGGTCGACCTCTCGTTCTTCAGCGCCAACCTCGTGAAGATCGCGCATGGCGGATGGGTGCCGCTCGCGATCGGCGCGGTCGTCTTCACCGTCATGACGACGTGGCGTCGCGGACGCGCCCTCCTTGGTCAGGCCTTCCTCGCGCAGACGCTCCCGCTCGACGTGTTCATGGCCGACATCGAGATGGCCAAGCCCGTGCGCGTTTCGGGCACCGCGGTGTTCATGACGTCGAACCCGAAGGGCGCGCCGCCGGTGCTCCTCCATCACTACAAGCACAACAAGGTGCTGCACGAGCAGGTCATCCTGCTCTCGATCTCGACGCAGCACATCCCCGAGGTGCCGCTGAAGGAGCGCATCGTCGACATCCACGACCTTGGTCATGGGTTCTGGCAAGTGACGGCGAGCTACGGCTTCATGCAGACGCCCAACGTCATCGAGGTGCTCGAGAACTGCGGGACGAGGGGTCTTGTGACGAACAAGAACGACACGAGCTTCTTCCTTGGTCGCGAGACGCTCGTGATCACGCACAAGCGGAGCATGGCGACGTGGCGCAAGATCCTCTTCGCCTTCATGAGCCGCAACGCGCGGCCGGCGAACGCGTTCTTCCAGATCCCGCCGAACCGCGTCGTCGAGCTCGGGACGCAGATCGAGCTCTGAGCGCCGCCCCGCTTCGAGCGAGTCAGCTCACGCCCGTCTCGACGCCTTGCTGGCGGGCGCGCTCGCGGGCCTCGCGCGCCGCGGCGGCGATGTCGAGGATCTTCATGCCGGGCAGATGAAGGACGAAGCGGGCGCCGCCGAGACGCGTGCTGCGATCGGCTTCGATCTCGCCGCCGTGCTCGACGACCACCTTCTTGACGATCGCCAGGCCGAGGCCGGTGCCGTCGGCCTTCGTCGTGACGTAGGGGTCGAAGATGCGCCCGCGCATCGACGCCGCGATGCCAGGTCCGTCGTCGTCGACCTCGATGCGCGCGCCGTCCCCTTCGCGCGACGCGCTCACGATCACGTGGCCGATCACCTCGCTCGACGTGAGCGGGTTGTCGGGGCGCGAGCCACGCATGTGATGATCGCGGATGGCCTGCACCGCGTTGCGAACGAGGTTGATGACCACGCGGCGAAGCATCTGCCGATCGATCGCGACGTGGATGACGTCCTTCGGCACTTCCCACTTGATCTCGACGTTGTGCGTCGGCGCTCCGAGCGCGTCGCCCTCGGAAGACACGCCACCTTCGCCGCCCTCGGCTCCGGCGAACGGATCTTCGAGATGACCGAGCTGCGTCTCGCAGTCACGAAGGAAGCTCGCGAGGTTCTCCTCTTGCAGCTCGGCGTGGGGCAGCGTCGCGAAGCTCGAGAAGCTCCCGACGAGGCGTCGCAGCGTGCCGACCTCTTCTTCGACGATCTCGAGGGTCGTGTCGAGGAGCTGCCGGTACTTCGGGTCGTCGCCGCTGTACTTGCGGTGGCACTCCTGCACCGCGAGCTGGATCGGCGTGAGAGGATTCTTGATCTCGTGCGCGAGCCGCTGCGCCATGTCTTGCCACGCGCCGATCCGCTGGAGGAACTCGATGCGTGTGCGAGATTGTGTGATCTCGCCGATCATGCGGTTGAACGTGCGCGCGAGGTCGGTGAGCTCGTCGGAGCCCGTCACCGGGACGCGCACGGAGAGATCGCCCTCGGCGACGAGGTTGATCGCGGCGGAGAGCCGGTTGATGCGCCGCGTGACACCTCGTGCGAGGAAGATTCCGAGCGGCACGGTGAGCACCAGCGTGACGCCGAGCAGGAGCGCGAAGACGTTGAGGTAGCCCTGGTACACCTCGGAGCGCGACGCCTCGATCTGGTGGTAGCGCTTCACGACCTCGCCCGAGCTCTCGAGCTCGTCGAGGCGCTTGCTCGAGACCGCGAACGTGGCGACGAGCATCGGCGACTCGGGATCGTCGGTGAGCGCGCGGCGTACCTCGAGGCTACGCTCCTTGGTCTTGTCGACATCACGGCCACGATCGCGCTTCGCGAGGACACGTCCTTCGGTGTCCTCCACCGTCAACGTGACGAGCTCGGGGAAGTTCGGAAAGAGCGCGTCGAGCTCGGACTCGAGCGTCTCGATGTTGCCCTTCTTCGCCGCTTCGCGCAGGACGGGATCGGCCGCGATCGCGACGGTCTGGTGCTTCAGGTCGTCTTTGATCGCCTTGACGTAGTCTTTGTACACGTCGACGCCGCGATCGAGCTGCGCGCCGATCTCGGGGTTGAACCAGATCGCGGACGCACGGCGGAACATCTGCGTGCCGAGGTAGAGCGCGGCGGCGAGCGGGACCATCGTGGTCACGAGGATCACGATCGCGAGGCGCCTCTCCGTCTTGCCGACGAGCAGCGCCCACAGCCGTGCGCGAATCGCTCGGCCACGGAGCTTCGTCCCCTTCTTCGGCCGGATGAGGTCCGCGTCGCTCTTGCTCATGGACCCCACCAGAGGAGCTCGTGCGTGATCGGGTTCTTCTCCCCTTCACGCGAGAGGATCACCTCGAGCTTTTGATCGCGAGGGTCGTCGCCCTTCACGCGAATGAGCGGGGCGGGAAACGAGCTGCACGGCCAGAACGCGCTCTTCTCGAAGCCGTCCTTCGTGAGCCAGTACGCGTGCAGGCCGTCCTTGTTCGGGCCATGCACGAGCAGCATGCGACCGCCGCCGATCAGGTGGAACGTGAGGTGAGCGAAGCCGAGGTCCGTGAAGCGCTCGGGGGACGGAAACGCCTCGCCGACATCGCGAATCTCCGGCAAATGTGCCTTGAGATACTTGTAAAATACATCGTAACGGATCTTCGAGAGCCGAGGGAGATCACGCGATTCGGGATCGGCGATGATCGGGAGCTCCTCGGGCTTCGCGCACGGCACCTCGACGTAGGTGCGGTACCGATCCGCGAGCGATGCCATCGGCGCTGACGCCGAAGCGGCGTCGTCGGCGAGCGACTTCAGCCACCAGTGGAAGACGGGCAGCTCCGCGTCGCCTGCGCGTGACGAGAGCTTCACGACGCTCTCCCAAAGCGGCCGGCGCACCGACCACTCACCGCCGTGCGTGCGCACGATGCACGCTCCGACGTACGCCGCGCCATGCACGACGAGGTTGAAGAGTACGTTGTCGGGCGATCCCTTCGCGCCCGACGCGAGCAGTCGATCGCGCACGCTCGGCGTGAGCGCAGCGCTCAAGCGATGCACGCTCGCGTCGGTGTAGTCGAGCGCGAGGTCGGTGACGCCGAGCGCCGCCTCCGCCATCTTCGCGAACACCTCGGCGGCGTCATCGAGGTGAGCGAGCACGTTCGGGTTCTTTGCCGGGTTCGCGTCCTCGCTGCGCGCGCGGGCGAGATCGCTCCTCACGTCTTCCGGGTAGAGCGGAAGAAAGACATCACGAAAGAGCTCTTCGACCTTCATTGCGCGTTCGCTCGTCTTCTTCGTTGCCGGAAAGGAAAAAAGAGAGAAGGCCTCGGTGGGCCTTCCCTCTCTCTTACCAGACGAGCAGCGGGTTTTCGCGTCTCGCGTTAGCCGCGGCTATTGGGAGGCAGCTACCGCGACGAACACGAACGCGATGAGGATCGCGCCAAGCACGGCAAGGCAGAAGCCGACGATCGCGCAGATGATCTCGATGATGAACGCCGAGCTCATCTTCTGCATCGCCTGCATGAGATGCATCATGTCGTTGCCTTGCGTCGTCACCACGGACTTGAGCGAGTTGCCTGCGCCCATGAACGTGACACCGACGACGATGGCGACGATGCCTGCCGGGAGGTTCGTCGCGTACGACGGCGACACGAACATTCCGCAGCTCTCGACGATTTGGAGAGAGCCGATGACGGTGGAGATGATGCCCCACAGCTTCATGCGGCTCGCGGTCTTGTCGATGACCGTGTTCTCGTACTCGTTGAACTCGTAGTTGCCGTACGACGGCTGCACCATGCCGGGCATGCCCATCATCGGCGGCTGCGCTCCGTACGGATTCGGCGCGAAGCCTTGCGCCGGTGGAGCCTGTCCGTAACCAGGTGGACCACCCATGCCCGGCGGTCCACCTGGCGGTGCACCATAACCACCACCACCACCCGGCGGTCCGTAACCTCCACCCCCGGGCGGGGGCTGCCATCCACCTTGCATCGAATCCTCCTCGTCTCTCTCTGCTCGCTGCGAGTCAGGTGGGATAGCGAACCAACCGACGTTGGCGTTGCCCCTCCTCTTCGCGCTTTCGAAGTAGACCACGCGAACGCCCGCGCGACAATTGATGTGCATCGGGCACATGCAGTGCTCGAGCAAAGAAACGCGCGGGCGAGAGCGCGACACACGCCCCACTAGCGGTGGCTAAGAATGCTGAAATTCCGGCGCGATTCTGCGTGTTTCATCGGTCGTCGTGTCATCGAACGACCTACGAACGATAGGGTGATGCTGAGCTCTTCACCGGTTGCCAGCGCTAGTCGACGTCGGTCGCGCCGCCGCACGGGATCGTCATCGATCGCTCCGTGCCCTGGCTGCCCACGCGAACGCGATGCGCGCCGCACGGCACGGTGAGGTCACGGCCTCCTTCACCGACGAGGCGTCCATCGACGTAGATGCGATGGCCGTAGGCCTTCTTCGTGTGGAGCACGCCGGTCGTCGCGGTCGTCGCGGAGACGATGGGTGTGGGAGGCGTCGAGGAAACGGTGGACGCAGCCGTCGAGGAAGCGGTCGGCGGTGGAGCGGTGGACGACGACGTCGTCGTCGCCGACGAGACGCTCTCTGCGGCCGGAGGGACGATCGCGGCCGACGCGCTGCTGCTGCTTGCGTTCGCGATCGGACCGCTGCCCTCGCTTGCTTCATGAATCGCGAAGCCCACGCCGCCGACGACGCCGAGGGTCGTGAACACGAAGATCGCGATCGCGGCGCGGCTCTTCTTCGGTGGCGGATCGGGGATCGAGAAGTTGGGCGCGCGCGGCATCGGTGGGATCGACGCGGAGATGGAGGCCGATGACGAGGGATGCGGGCCTGGCGGCGGATTCACCGACGACGTGGGAAGTCGCCAAGGCGACAGCGGCGCAGGAGCGACGCTGGGCGTCGCGTTCATCGGCGGATTCACGCTCGGCCGGCTGCCAGGCGGGCCGGTGAGCACGGGCGGCGGCGGCTGCGACAGCGAGCGAATCACCTCGGGCGGCGGCGGGGTGGAAGGTGGAGGCGGATAGGCCCGCGGCGTCATCGGCGGCGGACCGATCCGGCTGAACGGCGGCGCGATCGGTCGTGTGCCGAGGTGCTGCTGCGTTTGATGCTGCGGCGTGAGGTTCGGCTGAGGCGCGACCGACACGTGCGGCGGCGCCGGCGTCGCCTTCGGCGTGATGAGGCGCGTCGTCGCGGGAGGTCGATCGCTCGAGCCGCCTTCGGCCGGCGGCTCGGGCTGCGCCTCGTTCGTCATCGAGGCGGTCAGGCTCACGTCGACGGAGATGCTCGGATCGCTGCGCTGAAAGCTCGGCGACGATCCGGTCAAGCTCGGAGACGAGAGCGCCCTCAGCGCGACGTCGGCGGCGGTCTGGATCGGCGCAGGGATGATCTCGTCGAGCGGCGTCGCGACGGCGCCGCGGAGGCGTGAACGACCCGGCGCGCGGTCGACCTTCGAGACCGCCGCCTTGCGAAAGCCGCCGCCGGCGTCTTCTTCCGAGCGCGTTCGAAGCACACGCGCGAGGCGTGTCGCGTCGACGAGCTTCGGATCGAGGAGCATCGCCCGCTGGAAGAAGCGGAGCGCGGCCTCGTCCTTGCCGTCGTGCATGAAGCAATGCCCGAGGATCGAGTAGCCAAGCGCGCAGCTCCTCGTCGCGCGCACGATCTTGGACGCGAGCACCTGGATCTCGACGCGTCGCGCGTCGTCTTTGAACGAGTCGTTGACGAGGATCTGCGCCCACTTCACGTAGAGCTCGTACTCCGGCTCTTGCGGCCGCAGCTCCATCGCGCGATGAAGGCCAGGCAGCGCGCGCTCGGCGTCTTCGGCGCGCACGTAGAGGCGTCCGCGCTGGAACGCAGACTCGGCCATCAACCTTCGCTCTTTGTCGTCGCGCGGATCTGGCCAGCGACGGCGGCTGCTGACGGGCTTGTGCGTCTCGAGGTCGATCTTCAGGCGATCGAGGGCCTCGCGCGCGCGCTTCTCGGCGTCTTCGTTCGCCGCCGGCAGGTTCTCACGTGACGAGCGCCGCTGCGGGACGACGCGCGCGGCCGCGACCGTCGGCGACGAATGCGAAGAGGGCTTTCGCCCCGTCCCGTTGTGCGGGGAAGGAGGGATCGCCTCCGCCAGCACCGCCGTCCCGCCGGAGTCGCTGCGCTTCGGCGGCGTCGAGATCGGCGGGAGCTTCTTCACCGGCGCCGACGCCATCTGCATCGTGTGCTCGTCTTGGCGAAAGCGCGCCCGCCGCTGCGTTCGAAACTCGGGCGGCACCGATCGCTTCTCGGACTCCTGGCGCGAGCCGGTCGGCGTGGTCCGCAGATGAACGCCGCCGCCCATCACGAGCGCGGCGATCAGCGCGGCCGTGTTCGGGACCTTCGCGGTGGAGAGGATGAAGTGTAGCGACGACGTTCCGTCAAGGTCGCGGAGCACCGAGGCCTCGGCGCGCGTGAGCTCGAACTCGTCGATGAGCACGCGCTCCGGCGCGACGATCTCCGGGTAGCGCTGCTCGTCGATGTGAAGGATGTCCTCGATCCGGCGCTCGGGGAGAAACACCGCCGCGTCGATCAGGAGCGGCCGCACGCCGACGACGTAGCTGCCCACCTCCTCGAGACGCGGATCGTCCTTCTTGAATGTCCACTCGCCGGCGCCGCGATGGATGCAGCCGCTCACCTTCTCGCGAACCTGCTGCGTGAGCGCGAGGTCGAGCTCGTCCGACGTGAGGAAGCCGTACTCGATCAGCACCTCTCCGAAGCGGATGCCCCGGCCGTCGACGAGCGCGTCCGTCATGCGACGGAGGATCGAGACGACTTGCTCTTCCGTCAGGCGCTCGGCCCGGACGAGGATGCGTCCGAGCGTCTCTTCGATCGCGCCGCCCTCCGCGTACGTGATCTCTCCGTCACGCGCATAGATCTGCGTCGTCACTCCGTGCGCACGAAATTCGAGCACGCCCGAGACGTCCTCGCGCTCGAGCGCGAGCAACGGCTCGACTATCGTGCCGCTTCCGGAGCTGTCCACATTGCAAGATCAACCCATCGTGCGATCGATTTGCAACTCGTACGACCGCGAAAAATCCGCATCCGTGCTCACGATGGCAAAACGCGGCGAGAAGGCAGCTCACGAAGCCGCAAAGCTGTGCAGCCTGTAGACCTCGGTTTGAGCTAGCTTAGGAGCGTGCTCACGCCCGACGTTCGGTTCGAGGGGTGGACCACCGAGACTTGGACGCGGTTTCTTCACTTGTGGAAGCCGCGGGCGACCCCCGATCGCGAAGCCACACGTCCTCGAGGTGGTGTCATTGCCGTGCATGAAGATGGGCGACTCCGGAAGCTCCTCCACACACGCGTCGGCCGGCTCGACCCACGTGGGCCCTGGCCGCTCACGCTGCCCGAGCTCGCCGAGAAGCACCACGCGAGCTGGGCGCTCTCGGCAGAGACGGGCGCGCTCGAAGAGGTGATGGAGCGCTTCGGCGCTCGGATCAAGCGCACCGACGACCTCACCGCCCAGATGCTGCTCGTCGTCACGATCGCGCGCGAGATGATCCTCGAGAACAAGATCGTGCGCTGGCCGATGCGCCTGCAAGGCTTCCCGCCGCCCACCGAGGCGATGGTGCGCCGCGCGCTCGACTCGATCTGTCCCGACGGCCACGCGATGGTGCTCGGGGTGTTTCGTCATGGAGATCTCTGGACGGCCGGCGTCGCTCGGCGTCGTGGTGATGCGTTCGACGCGCTCGCCGGTCCCGAGGACATTCGCATCCGGATGGGCCTTATCTCGGGCGATTGGCGCCGCGATTATCGTCACGTCGCTCGCGCCGTCGAGGAGCAATACGCGCCTGTCGCGATGGGGTGCTTCGCCGAGGTGGATCGTTTTCGCGAGCTTCAGGTCGACGCACGACCCGGCGCGTGGGGACGCGCGGCCGTCGTGCGCGACATCATCCTCTCGCCGATGCCCGTCGGCATCCGGCTCGCGCTCGGCGCAGACGGCGCCCGCTTCGCCTTCGAGAGCTTCCGCGCGATCGCCGGCCGAAGCGACACGTTGAAGCGGCTCGAGCCGATGATGGCCGAAGCACGAAAGCGCCTGGGCACCGTCGCGGGCGATCGCGACGTGTCGAGCACGCTTGGCTTCGACCCGCTCGCGGCGCTCCGCGCGCTGCTTCGTCGCTGACGCGTTCGCGGGCTCAGCGCGGCTGAAGCTCGAGGATCTCGGTCGCGACGATGCGCGATGGAGCCTTGCCCACGGGCTTCGTCGGCGCGAGCGTGACGACGAAGGCCCGCGTCTCGCTCGTCACGACGGCGCCGTTCGCGTCGGCGTGGGCGATCTGAACGTAGCCGCCTGCGTTTTCGAGGGACACGCGACCGATCTCCTCGATCGCGCCGTCCTCGACGCCGTTTCCGCATTCGACCTTCTTGTAGCCGCGCACGATCGCGAGGTGACCGGCGCCTGCGACGATCGCCGTGCGCGAGTCGATGAACGTCATCGGCCCACCTACCGCGCACACGCCACGAGGCACCCACGTGACCTTGCCATCGTCGGCGAGGTCGACCGCGTCGCATCCCTTCGCCGACGCCGCGCGCTTCGCCCCCGTGTCCGTGAGGAGCTTCGCACCGGACGCGACGTCGTAGACCGCCACCTTGTCGCAGAAGCCTTCGAGCACGCCGAGGCGGGTGCCTCTCGTGCTGAGGAGGACGCCGTCGTCGCCGATCGAGGACGCTTTGATCTTCGCGGCGAGCGCGCTCGCGTTCGTGCGCTTGCACGTGTGCGTGTTCATGACCGCGAACGTCGCCTTGTCGTCCTTCGCGAGGAGCACGAATCCATGCGCCGCCGCCACGCGAACGAAGCCTTCGCCGAAGGCGCACGGAGGTCCCTTCTCGCGGAGCGTGCTCGTCTCGAGGTAGCGGACGTCGTGATCCGTCGCGATCTCGATCTCGGCGCCAGTGACGCTCGCGACGCCGCTGTAGGCGACCGAACGCGCGGGCGTGCGTGCCGATCCTTCGAAGCGGTAGATGCGATCCTCGTCGATGAGCGTGATCGCGCGCGCCTCGACGGACGCCGTGCGGATGTCCTTGAACGGCCCGCTCTTCGCCGCCGAGGACGCGTCGGCTAGCCCGGCGCCTTCGGTGACGACGCTGGCGTCGGTTGTCTCCTCTACGGCGGGCGCGCTTGGCGAGGCGATGGACGGAGCGGGCGAGGGCGCCGAACGACTCGTCGAGCACGCGGTCAGAGCGAGCGCGACGGCGACGAGAGGAAGACCAAGAAAGGAGCGATGAAACACGGCAACAGAACGCTCCCGCGGTCGGCCCTATTCGAGATCAGTCGCTGTCCGCGGCGGCGTCCGTCACGTCGCCCGAGGCGTCGGCCGTCGCCGATCCATCGGGAATCCCAGCCTCCGCGTCGCTCGAGGCGGGGTGTGTCGATCCGCCATCGGACAGGCAGGTGTCGTTGCGGTTCCAGGCGTCGAGCGCGGGTGGGCACAGCGGATCCGAGCTCGAGGCGTCGAACAAATACGGATAGGGCGCGCACATCGACGAGACGTAG
This sequence comes from Labilithrix sp., assembly GCA_044227045.1. GTDB lineage: Bacteria > Myxococcota_A > Polyangia > Polyangiales > Polyangiaceae > Labilithrix. The sequence continues at coordinate 93,371 of JBGAFW010000034.1, read as the reverse complement.
ATCGAGCGACCTCCATCTGCGAGCGGCTGCGCGAGGCAGGCCGGCGGGCAGCTCGGCGGCACGTCCCCCTCGACGACGTCGATGCTCGACGTCGTCCCGAGGCAGGCGCGATCACGAAGGTAGAAACGCCCCTGGAAGATATGCGACGTGTCCCCGCACGATATATGCACTATGCACACGATCGCCGGCGCCGCGATCGCGACGGCGATCGCCCGCCATCGCGAGCTTGGGCTGGGGTGATGCGCGGACACGACGCGTCTCCGCGGCGCTCAGGTCGGTGGCTCGACGACGCGGATGTGGAGCTCTTTGAGCTGCTCGGGCTCGACCTTGTTCGGCGCGTCCGTCATGAGGTCCTGACCCTTCTGGGTCTTCGGGAACGGGATGACGTCGCGGAGGCTCTCCGCGCCGGAGAGGAGCATCGAGAGGCGGTCCATGCCGATCGCGATGCCGCCGTGCGGAGGCGCGCCATAGCGGAGCGCGTCGAGGAGGAAGCCGAATTTCTGCTTCGCCTCTTCGTCCGAGATGCCGAGCGCGCGGAACACCTTCGCCTGCACCTCCGGATCGTGAAGACGGATCGAGCCGCCGCCGATCTCGAAGCCGTTGAGCACGAGGTCGTAGCGCCAGCAGAGGACCTTGCCGGGATCCTTCTCGATCATGTCGACGCAGTCGTCGTGCGGACGCGTGAACGCGTGGTGCGCCGCCGCCCAGGTCTTCTTCTCGTCGTCGTACTCGAAGAGCGGCGGGTTCACGACCCAGAGCAGCTCGAACTTGCCGCCGTGACCGACCTCCGGGATGAGCCCGAGCTTCTTCGCGAGATGAACGCGCAGGTTGGCCATGACGGTCTGCACCGTCGCCTCTTTGCCGAACTGGAAGAAGACGAGGTCGTTCTCCTGCGCGCCGACGAGCTGGTTGATCGCCGTGCGCATCTCGGGCGTGATCGTCTTGGCGAGCGGCGACTGCGTCCAGTTGCCCGAGGCGTCGATCTTCGCGCGGGCGAGGCCCTTCGAGCCCATGCCTTTGACGAAGTCTTCGAGCTTGTCGACCTCGGTGCGCGACATCTTCGTCGCGTGCTCGGCGGGGATGCGCATCGCCTTGACGATCTCGGCCGGCAGATCGCGCCGGTACTTCCCGCTCGAGAACTTGTCCGCGATCTCCTTCCAGAACGGGATGCCTCCGCCTGCGTGGTCGATCACGAGCGCGGTGATGTCCGTGTGCGGGAGGCCGAAGCGGAGGTCGGGCTTGTCGTTGCCGTACTTGCCCATCGACTCTTCGAAGGGCATGCGGGGAAAGTGTCCGCTCGGGTACTTCTCCTTGAGATCGATGCCGAGCTCCTTCCAGACGGCGAAGATCATTCCCTCCATCGTCGAGAAGATGTCGTCCTGGTTGACGAACGACATCTCGACGTCGATCTGGGTGAACTCCGGCTGGCGATCGAGGCGCAGCGCTTCGTCGCGGAAGCACTTGACGATCTGGAAATATCTGTCGAATCCCGCGCACATGTAGAGCTGCTTGAACAGCTGCGGGCTCTCCGCGAGCGCGTAGAACTTCCCGGCGTTCATGCGTGAAGGCACGAGGAAGTTGCGGGCGCCGCCGGGCGTGTACTTCACCATGAAGGGCGTCTCGAGCTCGAGGAAGCCCTGCGAGTCGAAGTAACGACGCACCGTCTGGTGGATGCGGTGACGAATGCGGAGCGTTCGCTGGAGCGGCGCGCGCCGGAGATCGAGGTAGCGATACTGGAGACGCTTCTCTTCGCCGGTGTCGATCTCGTCGGTGATCTCGAACGGCGGTGTGTCCGACTTGTTGAACACCGTCATCTCGAGCGCTTGGACCTCGATCTCACCGGTGGCGAGCTTCGGGTTCTTGTTCGTGCCGCGGCCAAGCACCTTGCCGCGGACCCCGATGACCCACTCCGCGCGAACGGCTTGGGCCTTGTCGTACGCTTCCTTCGCGACGTTGGGATCGAACACGATCTGCGTGATGCCTTCGCGATCGCGAAGATCGACGAAGACGCATCCGCCGTGATCGCGGTAGTTCGAGACCCACCCGAAGAGGACAACCTCGTGCCCCTCGTCCGCCGCGCGGAGGTCTCCACAGCGGTGGGTGCGTTTCAGCTCGTCGATGAAGCGTGCCAAAGTCTTGCTCCTGTCTGCTTACTTAAGGCGTCTTTTCCCGTGCGTCCTGAAATTGGGAAAGCCGGGGTAGAGCAGGGTAGACCAAGTGTCTTCGCTGATGAAGAGCAGGTTCGACGCCGCGCTCCGTGTGGTGGCCGGGGCAGTGCCCGCGATGCTCGCGGCGGCAGGGGCCTCGTCGGCGGCGCCTGCCGCTCACGATGACGGGGTCGTGCGCACGATTGGCGCAGGATTTACCGGAGCCTTTCACGCGCTCGACCTCCTCGTCGCCGCCCCCACGCTGCTCTTGCCGATCGGAACGCGATGCCTGCGTGCAGGCCTCGCGAGCGCGGCCGTCACGGGGATTTGTGGCGTCCTCGCGTACGACCTCGCCCGCATGCTCGTCTTGATGGTGGTCCCGAGCGCGCTGCACCGCGTGGGGCTTGGGCCAAAGCCGCGGGCCGCGACCTCGACGCGTCTCTACTCGGCGGTCGCGCTCGTGGGCGTCCTCAGCGCGCTTCTCTCTCCTGCCTGGCAAGCGGAGGCGTCTGCGCCAGGAGGCGCGGTGACCGGGGCGCTGCTCGTCCTCCTCTCGCTCCATGTGCCCTTCGTGGGGCTCCGTGACGGGCTGCTCCAGCGGTATCCCTCCGAAGAAGACGCGCTCGCCTCGCGTCTCCCGATCAGCATGCTCGTCGTCGGCCTCGCCGCGAGCTACGACGTCCTCACGCTCGCGGCGTGCATCCCTGGCGTCGTGCCGCTCCTCGTGAGCTACGTGGGGCATCTCCCGATCGCTCGGAAAAACAAGGAGATCCTCGCGGCCGCGAAGAAGAAGAAGGAGCCGCCGGACGCATCCTCATCACCACCGACGAGCAGCGCGTGGCCCATTCACCTCCACGCGGCGATGGCGTTCTTGCTCGGCCTCGGTCCGCTCTTGCTCGGCGTCGTGCTCGTCCATCGCGCGCCCGAGCTCTCGCTGTCGGGCTCGTCGATGTTCGCGCTGTTCCCTCCGTCGGCGACGAAGCCGATCGCGCTGATGGCGTTCGCGTCGAGCGAGATCGGGACGGCGCTGCTCGCGGTGTGCGCGCTTGGCGTCGCGATCTCGTTCGCCGCCGACGTGCGCCGGCTCGCGGCTCCGCTCGCCGGCGTCGTGGTCATCGGGGCGCTCTCGATCGCGCTCTTTCATGCTCCTGCAGGGCCGACGCGCTTCGCGGCGCCCGTCCTCGCGGCGGTGCTCGCCGCGTTCATGCTCGGCGCGACCACCCTCGGCGCGCTCGTCATCGCGATCTCGCGCACGAAGGTCCCGTTCGCAGAGGCAAGCGCGGCGCTCATCGTCGTCCTCGAGCTCGTGCTGCCGATCAAGGCGATCGACGAGACGATGACGCGTCGTGAGGCGCGCCTCCCGCATGCGACCGCGATCTGGAACGACGTCGCGTGGGGACCGGCGCCGCCCGCGTCGATCGTGCTCGTCGCCGATCGAGGCACGATGCGCCGGATCGAGAGCGCTCGCGCGACCGGAGAGATGCGGGGTGACCTCGTCATCGTGCCGACGTTCGACGTGCAAGGCCTCGAAGGACAGCACGCGCTCATCGCCGAGCCAAAGCTCGCGCCGCTCTACCGCGACATGGCGCTTGGCGTTCCGCCCGAGGAGCTGTCGCTCGCGCAGCTTGGCGCCGAGAGGCCGGTGCTCGCGACGTTCGATCCGAAGTGGGACCGCGCGCTCTCTCGTCACATGGTCCCGGTCGGGCTCACGTCGCGCTTCGAGCCCGAGCCACGCGGCGCGAGCGATCGCAAGAAGGCGCTCGACGCGTTCACGCCGCTGAAGGATCACCTCGTGCGCGCGACGGTCGCGAAGAAAGATCCCGAGCTCGCCGCGTCGACCGCGATCCTCCTACGCGCGCGTGCGATCGGCATGGCCGCGACCGGCGAGCGTGACATCCTCTCGCGTGCGCTCGACGACCTCCGCGCGTTTGCCCCCGAAGATCCCGTCGGCAGCACCCTCGTGCGGCGCATCGTGACGACCAAAGGCCCGATCGACGTCCGGGATCTCTGATCCGTCGCCGAAACGAAACGCGGAGGCTTACGAGCCCGCGCTCATTTGCAGCGGTCGGGCTTCGGGATCGTGCACGTGCCGTTGATGCATTCGGCGGGGCCGGTGCAGTCGGGGCCGCTCGTCGTGTTGCAGGCGGCGCCGTCGGGTGCGTTCGCGACGCACTTGTTGTTCTTGCACGCTGCCGCGCCTTTGCAGGCGACGAGGTTGCCGCTCACGACGCCGCAGGCCTCGGTGGGGTTGGCGAATTGGATCGGCGTGCACTGGCCGGCCGCGACGACGCCGCCTTTGCAGTACTCGCCTCGCACCGCGTCGCAGGCGTCGTCGTAGGCGCCCGCCGCGCCGCATGCGGCGTTCGTCGCCTTCGGCGCTTTGCACGTCGCTCCGGGCAAGCCGACGTTCGCGACGCAGCGGTTCGGCGGGAGGCAAGCGCCCTTCGTGCAGTTTCCGTCGAGGCCTACCGGCGTGATGCAGGTGCCTTCGGCGCATTGCAGACCGTAGTCGCACTGCGCGACGCCCGCTCCGCACGCGCCTTTGTCTCCCGCGCGCGGCTTGCAGACGCCGCACGGCGCGCCGTTCGCGGGCTTCACGCACGCGCCGCTCGCGCACTGGCCGTCGAACTCGCACGCGCCGTCGTTCGGGACGGTCCCCTTCACGCGACACGACGGATCGAGGTTCGTGATGTTCGCGCCGCACTGCGCGGCCTTGATCGCGGCGCTGCATGTCGCCGGCGCCTTCGATCCGTTCGGCGACGCTTCGGCGAGCGCGCACCCAAGGCCAGCGCGTGCGCGACACGTCGAGAGATCGTAGGCGAGGCCGCCGAGCAGGATCGGAAAGCAACGTGAGAAGAGATCGCAATACGCGTCGCCGAACGCGACGCACTCCGCGCTCGGCGTGAGGCCGGGGTTGCTCCCATCGGGCGATCCATCCGCGATCGTCGACGTGTCTTCTGCCGACGACGCGTCCGACTCGACGAAGCCCGACGAGCCCGCGTCGAGCGTCGGGCCGGTGCCGGGCGGAGGGCTCGTCGCGCCATCGTCGTTCTCGCAGGCGACGACGAGCGCGAGCATCGAGAGCACGACGGCCACCCCCGTGGAGCGAGCCAGTCGGGACGACGCGGAAGATGAGTGACGCATGGCCATCGTTCGAGAATACTCCTCGCGAACGAGAGAAGCCCAAGCGAGATTGTCGCCCCATCCTCCCCACGTCGCCGCACGCGAGCCGAATTCATGTCCAACGACGCCGATACGCCGAGAATCACACGAGGATCGATCCTCGCGTATCGCGTGTATGATGCAGGCGATACGATCGCACTCGACGCCGCGGAGAGACACCTACCCCGGGCCAAGCGCGTCGAGCTGAAAGGCACGCTCGTCGAGGGCCTCGTCATCGCCGTGCGCCCGCTCGAGATCGAGCTCGCCTCCTGCTCGCTCCAGATCCCGGGCATCGACAAGCCGCTCGCCGCACGCACGTCGGCGCGCATCTTCGACTTCGGCGCGGTGTCGGTGCTCTACGAGATCCCGATCGAGCCCGGCACGCCGGTGCACGAGCTCATTCCGCTGTGCGACGCGCTCTACGACTCGCCCGTGCTCGACGAGCATGGCGCAAAGGAGCGCGATGACCTCGTCGCGAAGCTCGGCGCCACCGTCTCGAAGACGCACGGCTGGCGAGAAGCCGAGAGCTACACGATCATTTTTGCGGAGGAGATCGCCGGCTGCACGGTGGAGAGCCTCGCGAAGTCCGAGATCGTCGCGAAGCTGCTGCTCGGCGAGGAGAGCCCAAAGCACCTCAGCAACGCCGTCCGCGAAGACGTGCTCAAGAATGGCTTCTCGTACCTCGCCGACGATCTCGTCGTCGTCGACTGGAACAGCGCGCTCGTGATCGAGCCCACCGGCTCGCGGATCGTGCCGCATGTCCTCGAGCTCGCGACGTGTCAGCTGCTCGAGTTCCGTTACTACGACGGCCTCCTCGACGTGGAGCTCGCGCGCGTCTACGACCAAGTGGAGAAGACGCCGCGGATCTTGCGTAGCCCCTTCGGCGCGCTCACGCGCAACGTCCTTCGCCGCTTCATGGAGCTCACCGAGTTCACCGAGCGCGTCGACAACGCGATCAAGTCGGTCGGTGATTTCTATCTCGCGCGCGTCTACCTCGCGTCGCTCCGGCGCTTTCGCGTGCCCGAGTGGCGTGAGAGCGTGGAGGCGAAGCTCGGCTTGGTCGGCCGCGCCTACGAGCTCTTGAAGGGTGAGGTCGAGGTGTCACGCGCGCAGCTGCTCGAGCTGACCGTCGTCGTGCTCATCCTCGTCGAGCTACTCGCCGCGTTTCAGCGTCACTGAGCTCGTCACTGCATCGTGATCGTCACACCAGACGCGGTGCCGAAGCTGCTCGAGCATCCGCTGTAGCCGGTGGAGACGCCGAGCGCCTTCAAGACCGCGCTGCTGCCTTCCCAGCGACCGGTCGTCTCGGACTTCTCGACGATCGTCGCCACGATGCATTTGGTGCCCTTGCACACGCGCGCCTTCTTCCCGCAGCTCCCGCTCGAGAAATTCGCGCGCGGCATCGCGAGCCAGGCTCCGTCGTCGACGAACGAGCGCGACGGGTTCTCGTCGCAGAAGAAGACGACGTGTCCCTTGCTTCGCGAGTACGAGTCGCACTTCACGAGGAAGCTCCAGTTGCCCTGCCAGAGGACGGTGACGCCGGAGTACGTGCGCCCGTTGAACGTGCCGGTGACGGGCGGCGGGTCGTCGTCGCCGCCGGTGGGCGTGGTCTCGCCGCCGCTATTCTTCAGGTAAGCGCCATAGACCCAGCCTTCCGTTCCCTCGTGGCTCACATAGTAGAAGCCGTTCGTCGGCGCCGGGTCGATCGCCTTCACCGTGACGCCGCTCGCGAGCGTGCGAAGGATCTCGTCGGACGTCGAGGGGCCGGTGCGAAGGTTGACCCGCGTGGTCGTCGTCAGCGTGCCGCCCGCAGCGACGGAGCCCGTCAGCGCGTCGGCGCTCGAGACTCCATCTTCCGCCGCCGCGTCGTCATCGGAGCTCGCCGTGCACGCGATGGACGTGAGCGAGAGGATTCCGAGTGAGAGGACAGCAGCGATCCAGCGTGACGTTGCAGACGACATGGTCGTTGTCTTCATCAAGCATCGTGCCGCTCGCTTCTCTCGCGTCGTGTCGCGATCGGCCAGGCCGCTGGAGCGAATCCAGGCAGAAAAGCGCGATGATCGAATCGATCGAGGTGATTCGACGTAGGTGCAAGGTGCACCCGATTCGGATCGCGGTTTATCCAGATCACCCCGCGTCCCGCCGCGGGTGATCAAGGCCTTTCGCGCGTTACTTCGTCGTGGGCCGGCACCAGCCGCTCATCGACGCGCTGCAGAGCGGGTCGCCCGGATCGCACGCGCATGCCGGAGGGCTGCCAGCGTCGCCGGGCGACGTCGCGATCGCCTTCCCGTGCGGCCGCGAGAGGACACGCGCATACGACTGGCGCATCGCGGCGCAGTCTCGCGACGCGGCGCCATCGAGGTGGCTCGAGGTGGCGAGCTCCACGCAGAGCTGGACGATCGCGAGGCCTTCTTCACGCCAGCGCTTCGCCGGCCCATTGGCGACGTCTTCGAAGGTGAGCGCGATGCTCGGATCGGCGCGATACGTCGCCGGCGCGCGCGCGAGCCCCACCTCGTCGAGCTTTCGCGACCACGAGAGGATCATCTCGCCGGCGTCGTGCAGCGTGTCGATGCGGTTCTGCATCGTGACGTTCGGGGCGTGGTACGCCGCGGCATAGAGCCGGCTCGTCATGTCGAGGAGCGAGCTCGCGTGCTCGAAATCCTTCGCGGCGAGCGTCGTCGTCCCCGGCGGACCCGCATCGGCCGCGCTCGTGGCCGCCGGAGCCGCGAAGACGAGGCTCGCCGTTCGATCGAAGCTTCGACGCGACTCCTTCGCCTTCGCGATCGCCTCGGCGAACGGCTTCGTGTGCCCGAACGTGAACGCCGCCGACCACATGATCGGGAGCGCGGTCGTGCCTGCGTCTCCCTGGGCTGCCTGCGACTCCCGAAGCGGCTCGTCGCGCGCGATCGGGGCGTCGTCGACCACCGCAGGCTGCGCGGGGACATCGATGACGGAGCCGCTGCCAGGACGCGGCGTCTCGGGCGCCGCCGCGTCGTGCGCGCACGCGATCGCCTGGAGGACGAGCGAGCTGAAGAACATGGTGGAGCGAGTATCCATGAGTGCCTTTGCTTGTGGAGAACCGATCGGGGTGAAGCCCCATCGGATCGAGGCAATAAAGGGCCAGGCCCGTTTAGGGGCGCCCCGCGGCGCGAATGTTCCGCGTGTCCTTCACAAATCGAACCAGGCGAGAACGAGAGACACCGCTCCCCGGTGACGGCTTGGGTAGAGCCTTGTAGCTTCCTCGCCATGCCTATCGATGTGGCGACCCTGAAGAAGACGTTCGAAGAGCGGAAAATCAAGAAGGTGAAGGTCGGCGGGTTCGACGTCGACGGCGTGCTTCGTGGCAAGTACGTCTCCCTCGACAAATTCTGGAGCGTCGCGGAGCCAGGGTTCGGCTTCTGCGACGTCATCTTCGGATGGGACATCGGCGACGTCCTCTACGACAACGCGAAGGTCACCGGCTGGCACTCGGGATATCCCGACGCGCACGCGATCATCGACCTGAACACGTTCCGCGTCCTTCCGGCGGAGCCCGACACCGCGGCGTTCCTCGTCGACTTCGTCGAGTCGGCCGATCCGAAGGGGCAGCACAAGGCGCACCCGGCGTGCCCGCGCTCGCTCTTGAAGAAGGTGCTCGCCGAGGCAAACAAGAAGGGCCTTCAGGCCACCGTCGGCGCCGAGTTCGAGTTCTGGGTGTTCAAGGAGACACCGGAGACGCTCCACCAGAAGAACTTCCAAGGCCTCACGCCGCTCTCGCCCGGCATGTTCGGGTACTCCTGGCTACGCGAGGAGCAGAACCGCGCGTTCTGCCACGCGATCCTCGACGAGATGAGCGCGTTCGACTGCCAGATCGAGGCGCTCCACACCGAGACCGGACCCGGCGTGTACGAGGTCGCGATCCGTTACGACGAAGCGCTTCGCGCCGCAGACAAGGCCGCGCTCTTCAAGACGCAGATGAAGAGCCTCGCCGCGCGTCATGGCCTCGCGGTGACGTTCATGGCGAAGTGGAACCACGACCTCCCTGGCTCGAGCGGACACCTCCACCAGTCGCTCTGGAGCATTCAGCAGCCAGGCGGTGGACCGCGCAACGTGTTCTTCGACGACAAGGCGGAGGGAAAGCTCTCGCAGAAAGGTCGCCACTACGTCGGCGGTCTCGTCGAGCTGATGCCCGAGCTCACCGCGCTCTACTCGCCGACGATCAACGCGTACAAGCGCTACGTGCCCGGCGTGTGGGCTCCGCTCACCGCGTCGTGGGGCGTCGAGAACCGCACGTGCGCCGTGCGCGTGATCCCCGGAAGCCCGACCTCGACGCGCATCGAGTACCGGCAGACCGCCGCCGACATCAACCCGTACATCGCGATCGCCACCTCCCTCGCGGCTGGGCTCTGGGGGATCGAGAACCAGATCGAGCCGCCTCCTCAAGCGTCGGGTGACGCGTCTTCGGGCGACAAGCTCGCGCCGCTCCCGCGCACGTTGAAGGAGGCGACCGCGCGACTCGCAGGGAGCGAACGGGCACGCCAGATCCTCGGCGAGCCCTTCGTCGATCACTACGTTCGCACCCGCGAATGGGAAGTGCGCCAGCATGAGCGCTTCGTGACGGACTGGGAGCTTCGCCGTTACTTCGAGTCGATCTGAACGTCGCGCCTCGGCTCGGATACGCGAGCCTTCGCGAGGCTGGCGACGCTCGACGGCGAGGGCGCGGCGGTCTAGTCTCCGCACCAAACCTCACGCCTTCAAAAAAAGAGAAAGAGCATGTCCTCCTCGATCGTCACCTGGAGCTTTCCCACCACCGTCGTCTTCGGAAATGGATCGATCTCGGTGCTCCCCCAGCACGTTCAACGTGCGCAGGCGAAGCGTGCGCTCATCGTCGCCGATCCCGGCGTGGTGAAGGCACAGATCGCGGATCGCGTGCGCAAGACGCTCGAGAGCGCGGGCATCCCGGCGATGATCTTCGATCGCGTCGACCCGAACCCGATCGAGGAGAACGTCAGCGACGGAGTCGCGGCCTATCGCTCCCACGGCGCAGACATCATCGTGTCCGTCGGCGGCGGCTCGCCGCTCGATGTCGGCAAGCTCATCGCGCTGAAGACCACGCACGAGCGACCGCTTCACGAGTACGACGACGCGATCGGCGGCGACGCGCACATCACGTCGAACGTCCCGCCGATCATCACGATCCCCACGACGGCAGGCACCGGCAGCGAGGTGGGTCGCTCGGGCGTCGTCACCCTCAAGGCGACAGGGCGCAAGACCGTCATCTTCAGCCCGTTCTTGATGGCGAAGGCCGCGATCCTCGATCCCGAGCTCACCGTGTCGATGCCTCCACGCGTCACCGCGGCGACGGGCTTCGACGCGCTCACGCACTGCGTGGAGGCATACCTCTCGCTCGGCGATCATCCGATGGCCGACGGCATCGCGCTCATGGGCGTCGAGCTCTGCGCCAAGCATCTCCCGCGCGCCGTCGAGGCAGGAGCCGATCTCGTCGCGCGCGGCGCGATGATGAAGGCCGCGATGATGGGCGCGGTCGCGTTCCAGAAGGGCCTCGGCGTCTGCCACTCGCTCGCGCATCCCCTCTCGAGCGAGAAGAACCTCCACCACGGCTTGGCGAACGCGCTCTGCCTCCCGGCCGTCGTCGACTTCAACAACGCCGTCGTCCCCGAGCGCGTCGAGCGCGTGCGCCGCTTGCTCGATCTCACCGCGACGAGCCTCTCGAACGCGCTCCGCGGCCTCCGCGAGAAGATCGGCTTGCCGAACGGGCTCGGCGCCGAGGGCGTGACGAAGGCCGACGTGCCGAAGCTCGCCGATAAGGCGATGGAAGATGCGTGTCACCGGTCGAACCCGCGTCCCTGCACGCGCGAGGACATGGTGAAGCTCTACGAGACCTCGCTCTGATCGCTCGGGCATCTCAAATCCCCGCTCGTCGCGAAGGCGCAGGCTTCATGAAGTGATGGCTCGGGGCCGCGACGCGCCCTTCGTGGCCGCGCGAACTGCGCATGGCCGCGCTTCACGAATTGCGCAGGTCACCGCTCATCGGCGTTGAGGGCGCGATGAATCTGGGAGGTTCGCCACCCACTCTCTGCGCGGAATCTTGCACTCGGGCACCGCGAGCGCTCGCGAAGCATGGCGCGGTCGTCCGCGCTCGCCGTCCCTCTCGACCGCGAAACGTCGCGATGGTCCGCGCGCGATCCGTATCGAGCAGACCCTCGCCGCGTGCTGGGCCGGTACGCACCAAACCCACGCGCGCTAGCGAATTTGCGTCGTCGCCCGCGAGCGTCCTTCTCTCCGACGTCGGCGTCGTAGCGTGTGCGATGCGTAGCTGGAACGGCGTTCGCTTGATGTGCCCTCGTGATGAGATTGCACACTGCACGCATCGTGATGGCTTCCCTCCTCGGCCTTCTCCCCGTCTTCGCAGGTTGCGCAACCCGCGCAACGGACGACGGTGATGGCTCGGACCCTCGGGTGACGGTGTCGACCGATGGAGGCGCGCTCGCGCGGTCCTTCGCGCAGAGCTCGTCGAGCGCGAACGTCCCGCGTGATCTCCTCGTCGCGATCTCGAAGGTCGAAGACGGCCTGGCGATCCCCGCCGATCGGATCGCCATCGATATCGAGAACGAGGTGCCGGCGGCAGGACCGCTGCAGCTTCGTCGTGGAAAGCTCGATACGCTTCGCCGCGCCGCGGAGCTCTCTCAGGTGAGCGAGGTCGATCTTCGTATGCACGCCGACCTCGCGCTCGAGGCGGGAGCACGCGTGCTCGCGGAGCTCGGCGCGCAGAAGAACGCGTCGCCGTCCGACCTCGCCTCGTGGAGCGAAGCGGTCGCGGAGATGAGCGGCTATGCAGACGACGCCAATCGCGAGCACTACGTTCATCAGGTCTTCGCGCTCCTCGCGCGCGGCGGATCGTTCGTCGGGCGTGACGGCGAGGTGATCGAGCTTCCGGCGCATCGCGATCTCCCACCATCGCTCACGATCGACGTCAGCTTCAAGGTGCATACGAACGCCGGCGCGCAGTTCGCCGGGGCGCAATGGATCCCGACGAGCTGCACGAACAAGTGCACGCTCGGTCGCGCGGGAAATGCCGTCAAATACGTCGTCATTCACGACACCGAAGGCGGCTGGAACGCCAGCGTCGCGACGCTGCAGAACGACCCGGACAAGTCCGTCCACTACATCGTCGGCGAAGACGGCAAGGTCGCGCAGTTCGTGACGGAGGAGACGACGGCATGGCATGCCGGCAACTTCAGCTACAACCAGCGCAGCGTCGGCATCGAGCATGTCGGCTACGCGACGAAGCCGTTCCCGGAGGCCGAGTACGCCGCGAGCGCCAAGCTCGTCGACTACCTCCTCACGAAATACAACCTGCCGCGCGACCGTGAGCACGTCATCGGCCACGATCAGATCCCGAACGGCACGAAGATCAGCGAGACCTCAGCGGCGTGCTCGACGTCGCCGAAGCAGTGCGAAGCGAACGTGAATTTCGGCGGGGCTTCGCATCACACCGATCCGGGCATCTGGGAGTGGGCGACGTTCATGCCGCGCGTGAAGGGCGCCGCGAAGTGCAACGACGTGACGAACCTCTGGAACTGCTCGAACGACAAGAAGAAGGCCTTCCGCTGCGCGAACGACAAGGTGGAGGTCCTCACCTGCGACGGCCTCTGCGAGGTGAAGGCGAACGGCGTCGATGACTACTGCAAGGCCGTGACGCCGCAGTCGAGCCCCGTCTCGTCCGAAGGACCGACCGGCGGCGCCGCGGGCTCGACGCCGGGCGGCTCGGAGTCACCCAACCCCGCAGGGCCGGGCACGGAAGGCTCTGCGCAGACGAACGCAGGCTTCTTGCCTGCCGCCGATCAGCGCCAGGCCACCGACTCGTCTGGATGCTCCGCGTCGCCGGCATCCTCCTCGTCCTCGTCCACTGGCGCGCTGCTCGCGCTCGCGGCCGGCGCGGTCGTCCTCGGACGCCGTCGCAAGAGCCGCATGTAACGCTCGCGCGCGCTCTTCGCTAAGATGCCGTCCAGCTTCCTTGCTTCGACGGCTTCGCAGACTCCTCGAGATCGACGATCCATCGCCGGTGACGTGGATCGTCCTCTTCGTGGCGATCGTGCGCGTGGTCGGGATCGGCTGGGGGCTGCCGGCGTCGGACGGATGGGACAACGACGGCGTCGCCCCGCGTGACTTTCTACCTGGCCTCGCCGAGACCTTCACGCCAGGTGCATATTACACGTATCCGCCGGTGCACCTCGCGATCCTCGCGGTGCTCACGCTTCCGGTCACGCTCGTCGCGTTCCTGAGAGCTCCGTCGCACGCGCTCGCCGACGTCGTCCACGAGATCATCAAGGTCCCGTACATGACCTCGATCGCGTACGTGGCCAGGGGCGTCTCGCTCCTGATGTCGCTCGGGATCGTCGTCTTCGTCGCGCGCATCGCCGAGGAGATACGTGCCCACGAGCTCGGCGTGACGATCGCGGGGGTGCGCGAAAAAGACAAAGATCCTCGCGTGCTGCACGTGAAGTGGTGCACCGCGGCGCTCGTCGGCGTGAACGCCTCGCTCACCTATTACGCGCACACGACGAACCTCGACGTGCCCTACCTCTTCTGGGCGACGTGGGCGCTGCTCGTGCTCGTACGCGCGCTCGGCCGCAGCGAGCCGAGGCTCGTTCGTCGCGCCTTCGCGCTCGCGGTGCTCGCGATCGGGACGAAGGATCAGGCCTATGCGATGTTCCTCCTCTCGATCCCCGTCGCGCTCGCGTACTGGCTCTGGCGAGGGGTCGCACCGCGAGGAGACCGAGCGCGCGCCGTTCGCGAGCTCACGATCGCGCTCGGGCTCGCGATTGTCCTCTTCGTGATCGTCGATGGCGTCGTCTTCAACCCGACGGGCTTTCGCGCAAGGGTAGGCTTTCTCACCGGCAGCGCGAGCCAGGACTACTCCGAGTACACGAACGACTGGCCCGGCCGCCTTCAGGTGCTTCGTGACGCGACGAAGCGGTTCTGGTTCTTCTACCCGAACGCGGTGCTCGTCTTGATCGCCGGTGGCCTCGTCGTTGCGTTTCGCGAGGCGCGCGGCCAGACCGATCCCTCGAGGCGCGTCACCCAGACCGTGATCGCCCTCTTGCCCTTGCTCGTCGCGGTCTCGTTCACCGTCACGTTCAACTGGACCGCGCGGAGGACGGACGCGCGCTTTCTGCTCCCGCAGTCGATCCTCCTCGCGATCTACGGCGGCTTCGCGATGGAGCGGCTCGTGTTCGCGACGACACGCACGCTTCGCCTCGTGGGTCAGGCCGCGGTGAGCATCGCGCTCGCGATCGCGATCTTCACGTGCATCGCCGTGGACGCGAACCTCGTGTTCGACCCACGCTACGACGCCGAGGAGTGGCTGCGGCGTCACGTCGAGCCAGGCGACACGATCGAGACGTACGGGCACAACGTGTACATGCCGCGGCTCACCGCGATCCCGAACGTGCATATTACACGCGTCAGCCCCGAGCCCCTCGAGCGACGAAACCCGATGCCCGACGTCGAGGAGATCCGTGGCCTCTACGAAGACGCACCGAAGCGCGGCGCGCGCTTCCTCGTCGTGCCCACCGGCTGGGTGTGGCGCTACTTGCCCGATCCTTCGCCGCCAGGCGCTGGAAAGCAGATCGCTCCCACGCAGTCACGAAGCGCGGCCGACGAAGAGGCCACCCGCTTCTTCGACCAGCTCGTCCGGAGCGCCGGCGCGTTTCAGATCGTCCACGACGCCAAGTACGACGACGCCATCTTCCCCGTCGTGAACGTGCACGGCTCCACCACGAGGTGGGTCTGGATCTACGAGCGCAAGCCAGCGCGCGCGATGGATCCCGAGAAGTGGCCGCCGGTGCCGTAGTCCTCACGCTCGCGCTATTTTCACGGCCTTGGCGTCGCTCCCCAGGGCATTTTTGGCCCCTCGCCGAAGCCCGACCCGCCGGCCGCCGGCAACCTTTGCCCCTTCCGGAAACCAAGGCTAGGGTCACCCCGTTCCCCACTTTTCTTACGGGCTTCGGCCCTTTCTTTGACGTCCGGACGAAGCGCACAGACAGATGGGTCGTCACCGAAAAACGATGATCTTCCTCGGGCTCTGCGCGAGCGCGGTCTTCATGTACCTCGCCGTGCGTCGCCTCGACATCGCGTCGCTGAAGAGCGTCTTCGCGAGCGCCACGATCTTTCCGTGGGTGCCGCTCGGGATCCTCTCGTACGTCACCGGCCATCTCGTTCGCGGCCTTCGCTGCCGCCTGCTCGTCCGCCAAGAGGCCAACCTCCGCGTCGTCACCGCGTCGAACATCGTCGTCGTGGGCTACGCCGCGAACAACGTGTTCCCGGCACGCCTCGGTGAGCTCGTCCGCGCCGGCATGCTGGCCGAGCGCACAGGGATCCCGATCGCGCAGTCGCTCGTCGTGACCTTCATCGAGCGCGTGCTCGATGGCCTCGCGATCCTGCTCTTGCTCGTGATCGGGACGATGAACGGCGAGACCTCGAGCGCGAATGCGTGGACCGGCGATCTCGTACGGGTGGCCCTGCTCGTCTTCGGCGGAGCGTGCGCTGTGATGCTCTTCGCGGTGTATTCGCCCGGCCTCGTCGTCACCGCCGCTTCGCGCATCGGAAATCGCCTCGGGACGAAGTGGCACGATCGCGTCGTCGGCCTCGCGCAGTCGATCACGAACGGCGGCGCCTGCCTGCGTGATCCGAAGAACGCGATCATGATCGTCCTCTACTCGGTCCTCGTGTGGATCTTCGAGACCGGGCTCTTTCTCGCGATCCTCCCGGCGTTCAACATCACGCCGAGCTTCACCGCCGCGGCCGTCGCGATGAGCGTCACGAACCTCGGCCTGCTCGTGCCGTCGTCGCCCGGCTTCATCGGGCCGTTCCATTTCTTCTGCTCGCGTGCGCTGATGACGAAGGGCGTCGATGAAGCGACCGCGCTTGCGTACGCCGCGGTCGTGCACCTCGCGTTCTACATCCCGGTCACCCTCTGGGGAGCCGTGTCGATGCTTTGGTATGGCGTCGAGGTCGGCGCGACCGCCGCGATGTCACGCGAGGCGCGCACGGCCGAGGGCAAGGTGACGAAGGTGCGTGGCCTCGTCGTTCACGAGCTCGCGACGCTCTCGCCGATTCATCACGACGAGAAGGCCACCGCCTTCACGACGGCGCTCGTCGAGTCGATCGTCGTCCCGGAAGGCACGAAGGCAAACGCAAAGGCGCTCGCGGACGCCTCCGACTTCGTGCATGGCCAGCTCGACTCGCTGAACCCGCAGCTCAAGGTGATGTTCGAGAGCGGGATGACGTTCTTCCGCTTCGTCACGCGCATGCGCTTTCTCCGCGGCTACTGCGAGCTTTCGCTCGAGAAGCGACGCGCCTGGACGCTCGACTGGGCGGAGAACCGGATCGGCCTGCTCCGCAAGCTCTTCAAGCCCGTCCGCGCGACCGCGCTGCTCGCGTACTACGATCACCCGACGATGCGCACGCAGCTCGTCGGCGCGACGGAGCTCGTGAAGAAGAAGCGAGGAGAGGCCAGCGAGGTGGCGCGCAGCAGCGGCACGGGCAAGACCGCCGAGGTCGCCGAATGACGACGGAGCTCGAGAGCGCGAAGCCCGCCGAGCGCGTGAAGGCGCAGGTGCTCGTCATCGGCTCCGGCGCCGGAGGATCGACGACCGCGCACGAGCTCGCGCGCGCGGGCATCGACGTGACCGTCCTCGAAGAAGGAAAGCGTCACGATCGAACGCAGTCGTACGGCCAGGGCACGACGGAGAGCATGAAGCTCCTCTACCGCCGTCGCGGCATGACGCCGATCTTCGGACGTGTGCCGATCGGCTACGTCGAAGGCTCGTGCCTCGGCGGCTCGACCGAGATCAACAGCGGCTTCTGGCATCGCACCCCACGCGAGGTGCTCGCGCGCTGGCAGGCGCAGTTCGACCTCGACGGCGCGAGCGTCGAGGAGCTCGCTCCCCACTTCGACTGGGCCGAAGAGGCGGCGGGCGTCTCGCTCTCCGGGAGGCCCTTTCCGAAGAGCTCGGCGGTGTTCGCGCGCGGCGCCCAGGCGATGGGGTGGGCGATCCAAGAGGTCCCGCGTGCAGCGCAGAACTGCCAGAACACGAACGCCTGTGCCACCGGCTGCCCCACCGGCGCGAAGCAGGGCATGTCGATCTCCGTCCTCCCTCGCGCCGAGCAGGCCGGCGCGCGCATCCTGACGAACGCGCGCGTGAAGCTCCTCGTGAAGAAGGGCTCGCGCATCACCGGCGTGCTCGCCGAGGTGCTGCTCGAAGACGGCGCGCGAAAGCTCGTTCGGATCGACGCCGATCACGTCTTCGTCTGCGCGGGTCCCACCGAGACGCCTGCGCTCCTTCGAAGGACAGGCATCAAGTTCCACGTCGGCGACACGCTCCGCATTCACCCGATGCTCAAGGTCGTCGCGCGCTTCAAAGAGAAGATCGAGGCGTACGACAACGTGCTGCCGCTCCTTCAGGTGCGAGAGTTCTCGCCCGAGGTGTCGATGGGCGGCGCGTTCTTCACTCCGGGGCACGCCGCGCTCAGCTTGAGCGACAACTGGGATCCGAACCGCATGCGAGGCCTCGAGAACATGGCAGGCTACTACGTCGCGTGCCGTGGCCGCGGTCGCGGGCAAGTTCGTCCGTCTCCCCTCGGAGATGCCGAGACGATCCTGCGCTACGAGCTCGCCGAAGAAGACGTCGTGAACCTCTCGAACGGCCTCGCGCGTCTGGCGACGCTCCTCCTCGCCGCGGGCGCCGAAGAGGTCTACCCCACAGTGCAAGGCATGGCGCCGATCACGACCGAGAAGCAGGCGATCCGCTGGCTCGACGAGCGCCTCCCGCGCAGCGCGCTCAGCCTTACGACGGTGCATGCGTTCTCGGCTTGCCCCATCGGCGAGCGAACCGATCGATGCGCCGCCGACTCGTATGGCAAGGTCGCGCGCTTCGACAACCTCTACGTCAACGACGCGAGCATGCTGCCCGACTCACCCGGCGTGAATCCCCAAGGGAGCGTCATGGCCCTTGCGCGCCGCAACGCGCAGCACTTTCTTGCATCGCTGAGCTGACTCGTACAAAAGGCCCACTGAATCCATGACTGCCTATTCACCTTCCGCGCTCGCGATCGTCACCGGTGCGCCCGGCTGGCTCGGGACACGCCTCGTTCAATCGCTCATCAAAGGCGTCGTCGACGTACCTACGCTCGGTCCGAGCGATCGCAAGGTCCGTTGCCTGGTGCTGCCGACGGCCGACGCCAAGGAGCTCGAAGCGCTGGGCCCGCAGGTCGAGATCATCCGTGGCGACGTCACCGATCCCGCGTCGCTCGAGCCGCTCTTCCAAGACGCCAAGGGCGCCACCGTGTTCCACAGCGCAGGCATCGTTCACCCGAGCGAGGGCATCCCGCAGTTTTACGCGGTGAACGTCGAAGGGACGCGCAACATGATCGAGGCCTCGAAGAAGGCCAAGATCCGCCGCTTCGTGCATGTCTCGTCGAACTCGCCGATCGGGACGAACCCGACGAGCGATCACGTGTTCGACGAGTCGGCTCCGTACAACCCGTACATGAAGTACGGCGAGACGAAGATGATGGCCGAGGAGGTCGTCAAGGCGGCGTGGGCCTCGCGTAAGACGGACGAGCCCGGGATCGAGACGGTCATCATTCGGCCGCCGTGGTTCTACGGGCCGGGGCAGCCGCCGCGTCAAACGCTCTTCTTCGAGATGATCCGCGACGGCAAGGCGCCGATCGTCGGCGACGGAACGAATCGCCGCTCGATGGCCTACGTCGACAACATCTGCCAAGGGCTTCTCCTCTGCGAGAAGGTCGACAAGGCCGCTGGCGAGATCTACTGGATCGCCGATCGCCGCCCGTATCCGATGAACGAGATCATCGACACGATCGAGAAGGTCCTCGAGAACGACTTCGACGTGAAGTGCGCTCACAAGCGGATGAAGCTGCCCGGCTTCGCGAGCGAGGTCGCCTGGCTCGTCGACAAGACGATGCAGGGCGTCGGCGGCTATCACCAGAAGATCCACGTCCTCAGTGAGATGAACAAGACGATCGCCTGCACGATCGCGAAGGCCGAGAAAGAGCTCGGCTACGACCCGAAGGTCGATCTCGAAGAAGGCATGCGTCGATCGATCCAGTGGATGGTCGAGCACGACGCGAACCAGACCGTGGTCTCGAAAACCTCCCACAAAGCAGAAAAGCTGTGAACGGCACGAACGGCAACGGCACGAACGGATCGACCAAGAACGTGAACGCGGCGGCAGGCAGCGGCAAGGTGCATCTCGTCACCGGCGGCGCCGGCTACTTCGGCACGCTCCTCGTCGAGGCGCTCGTCAAAGAGGGAAAGCGCGTCCGCATCCTCGACGTGCACGACGCCGACCTCCCCGAGGGCGTCGAGAAGGTCCGCGCCGACATCCGCGACGCGAACGCCGTCGAGCGAGCATGCGAGGACGTCGAGGTCATTCACCACAACGTCGCGCTCGTCCCGCTCGCGAAGGACAACGAGGCGTTCTTCGCCGTGAACGAAGGCGGCATGAAGAACGTCCTCATCGCCGCGAAGAAGAAGGGCGTTCGCAAGATCGTCAGCATGTCGTCGAGCGCCGCGCCTCGGCATCATGCAGATCCTCTTCGAGTGGATCCGCCAGGGCCGCAACATCCCGGTGCTCGGCCGCGGTGACAACACCTACCAATTCGTCCACGCCGACGACCTCGCCTCGGCATGCCTCAAGGCCGCCGAGCGGCCAGGCGCGGCGACCTACAACGTCGGCGCCGAGAAATTCGGCACGATGCGCGAGACGCTCGAGTCGCTCTGCCGCCACGCGAGCACAGGCAGCCGCGTCGTGTCCGTCCCGACGGAGCCGGCGACCTCGATGATGAAGGTGACGAGCCGCCTCGGGCTCTCACCGCTCGGCGCGTACCACGCGCTCATGTACGCGAAGTCGATGTACTTCGACCTCACGCGCACGAAGAGCGAGCTCGGGTGGTCTGCGAAGTTCTCGAACGAAGAGATGTTCGTCGACTCGTACGACTGGTACCTCCGCCACCGCGACGAGGTGCTGAATCGCAAAGACGCCTCTCACCATCGCTCGCCCGTCCGCCAGGGCGTGCTCGCCGCCGTGTCTCTCGCGCTCAGCGCACGGAGATGAGCGAAGACGCGAAGGAAGCTCCGCGATCGGGATCGTCGACGGCGGCGCCCGAGACGACTCGAGACCGCCTTCGCGTTCTTCTCACGCCGCGCCGGCTCGAGATCGCGGCGTTCGTCCTCCTCGCGATCGTCCCGCTCGTTCCTTACCTCGCCTTCTTGTTGCGTGGGGTCCCGCGCTTCATGGTGTTTGGTGACTTCGCGCTCATCGAGCACGAGATTCGTCACGTAGGGCGAGGAGAGACGCTGCTCGGGCTCGGCTCTCGCTTTGGCTGGAGCCATCCGGGGCCGCTCTTCTTCTATTTCGTCGCGCCCTTTCAGTGGCTCTTTGGAACGTCGAGCACCGGGCTCTACGTCGGGACCTGCGCGCTCTCGATGCTCGCCTTTGGTTGGCTTGCGGGCGCGGCGCGCGCACTCCAGAGCCGCGCCACCGCCATCGCGGTCCTCCTCGGCATCGCGCTTTGGCTCACGGCCTTTGGAAACATCGCCGCGAACCCGTGGAATCGCGTCGTCGCGGTCGCGCCGCTCGTCGCCTACGTTGGCTTTTGCGCGCTGCTCGCGCGCGGCTCGAGCGCGATGCTGCTCCCGGTCGTGTTCTTCGGATCGGTCGTGATGCAGACGCACATCTCGACGGTGACGACCGTCGGGGCGCTCGGCGTCTTGGCGTTCGTCGTCTTTTGCGCCCAGAGGTGGTCGAGCCGTCGTCGCAGCGCCGCGGCCTATCGAGCGCGCTTTCTCTTCACGGGTCGGGAGTGGCGGCGCATCGCGATCGCCGCAGGGCTCCTCGCGCTCTTCTCGTTGCCGATGGTCATCGAGGAGCTTCGCGCACCACCGCAGCACGGCAACATCTCGAAGCTCCTCTACTTCCTTCGTCACCGCGAAGAGCCCTACAGACAGACGGAGGAGATCCTCCGAAACTGGGCGCTCGCGACGTCGTGGCTCCCCGATCGCATCCTGAGCCTCACGCTTCTCGACGAAGGCGCTCACCCGATGATGATGCGCTGGGACGTCGTCCCGAAGGAGCTCTCGCAGACGGCGAAGACGCTCACCTTTCTTCACGTCGCGAGCGCGCTCATCGCGCTCGGCGTCTCGATCAAACGTCGCGACTGGACGAGCCTCACGTTCCTCACCTTCGGCGTCGCCGGCGAAGTGCTGGGGATCTATGCGCTTCGAGCGGTGGTGGGCGAAGATCAGTATTCGCTCTTCTTCTGGCTCACCGGCCCCTGCACGATGACATGGGTGGGCGTCATCTCCACGCTGGCGTCGTGGTGCGCGGAGCGCTTCGCCGAGCCGATCCTCACGATCCATCGTTCGATGAAGCCCGTGCTCGTGACGTTCGGCGTCGTGCTGCTCCTCGGCGTGACAGGCCTCCAGCGTAACTGGATGACGCGCACGAGCCGCGCCCCCGCGAGTGGACCGGAGCATTCGACCGAGATGCGGGATCTCCTCACGGACATCGAGGAGCGGCTCGATCACGATCGAGCGACGCCCGTGATTCACCTGTTTGGTGCCTGGCCGGTCGCCGCCGCGATCGCCCTCGAGCTCGAGAAAGACGGGCGAGAGACGCGCTACGCCAACGTCGACGCGTGGAGCTTCGCGGGAGGTCGCACAGCCGATGGTGTCGCGAAGCCGCTTCACCTTTGGTTCGTCTCGCCCGATCTCGCGTTGCCGATCGCGCCGTGCCTCGAAAAGGTCGCCTCACGCGGCGGATTTACCGCGTACGGCGGGCCCGGCGACATCGCGCCGAATGCATGTGATTCTTCCCGCCCGAACGCCAGCGCGCCAAGCTCGCCGTGAACCAACGCGACAACAAAGACCGACGAACATGGGTCAGCTGGCTCGTGTGCGTGCTCGTCGTCTTGTTGACGCTCAAGACGACGTACGGCGTGCTTGGGACGTTCGACGTCGGTCTCGACGACGAGACCCTCTATCTCGAGGGCGCGCACTGGCTCGGCAAACGGTTTCTCCCGCTGGCCGAGTCCGCGCCGCTCTACCCTGCGTGGTACCGCCTCTTGTCGGTCTTCCAGCCCGACATGCTGCGCGCCTACTTCGTCAATTGGTTCATCTTGACGGCGTCGATGCCGATCATTCTGTACGTCCTCGCGAAGCGGTCTGGCGCTCCGATCGGGGTGGCGGCGCTGGTCGCGATCGCGTGGTCGATGTCGGGCTCGGTCCTCACGTGGCCGTATGTCTCGAAGTTTGCCGCCGTGCTTTTGGGCCTCTCTGCGCTGCTCGCGACGTACATTCCAAGTCGTAAGGTCGGCATCGCGATGACCGCGGCGACGATGGTCGCGGCCTCGTATGCGCGGAACGAGCTGCAGATGCCGTCGTATGTCTTTTGCGGGCTCGTCGCGCTCGTCGCGCTCATTTCGCTCGTGCGTACCGTGCGTTGGAAGGCGAAACGCAAAGCACGCCGCGAGCGCTTTGCGTGCTTCGTCGCGCTCTGCTTGAGCGTGCCGCCGCCGTTCCTACTTCGCAAAGCCTTTGGCGGGCTCGGAGATCCAGGGCGGGCGTTCTTTGCTTTTGGCCAGCACTATGCGCTCAACGTCGTCGAAGACAAGAAGCTCTATGTCGACCCGTGGACGAATTGGGTTCGTTTTACGCGGGAGTCGTTTCCAAAAGCGCTCACGATCCAAGAAGCATTCAAAGAGAATCCCAAAGCCTTTCTCTGGCATGTCGAGCGGAACATCACGACGTTGCCGCGCACCATCCCGCGCATCCTTCAGACGCTGGCCCACGTGCCCGTCTCCCTTTCCGTCATCGTCTTATCCGCGCTCGTCGTCGTCGCGCTGATAGGGCTCTTTGGGCTCTTCTTCATGCGTAGAGCAAAGCTCGACGCGCGCCTCTTTGCGTGGTTGCCGCTCTATCTCATGGTCGGAGCATCGACTGTCGCGTCGACCCTCATCATCTATCCGCGCGACCATTACGTATTACCGATTTATTGGCTTACGCTCGCGCTCGTCGCGGCAGGGTGGAAGCGGATCGAGCGCCCGTCGTGGCTGCGCCTCCCTCCCCACGGACTACCGCATTTTCTACGTGCGCGCGGCGCGATTGGACGACTCGTGCTGCTGATCGCGCTCGTGCTCCTCCTCGTCACGTTGCCGACGCGACGGAGGCTGTTTCCGTCGCTCCTCGCGTCTGCAGAGGTACCGCCGCCCTCGCTCGTGCAAGAGAACGTGCGCACGATCGAGCTCCTTCGCGGTCTTCATTTGAAGGGCCGGATCGTGATGCTCGAGGCCGATCACTCGCGTGGAGTGTACGCAAACCTCGACTATCAGCGGATCGCGCAATGGGACAAAGGGCAGGAAGAAGCGTTTTGGCCCTTCGTTCATCGCTTCAACATCGGCGTCATCGTGATCAACGATCGCCTCCGATGGGACACGCGATTCAACGCCGATCCAGACTTCAAGAAGTTCCTCGAGGGCACAGGCGAACGCGAAGACTTCGTCATGATGCCCATTGGCGACACGCACGCGATCGTCGCCATTCGCAAGCGCGTGCTCGACGCAGCGAAGTGAGCGCTACTCAGGGCATGTGGTCGGGACCGTCGCGGCGCCATAGAGCGCGATGTCGCCGCTGCGGTTGATGAACTCCGTGCACTTGGCGAAGCGGAACGGCGTGACGGACGTGCCAAGCCACACGTGGAGCGGCTTCGCGACGCCCGAGTAGCCACGTCCCGCGACGAACGTCGCGCGATCCTCTTCGGAGATGCGAATGTCGGCGCGATCCTTCTCCATCTCGAGCACGAGCCCCATCGCGATCTCTCTCGCGCCGTCGAGGTGCATGACCGGCGTCGTCCCGTCCTTGGCGACGCGCTGGCGAAGGGCGGCCTCCGTCGTACGCATGTCGGCGCGAAGCTCGGGATGGCTCGCAGGAGCAAGCGGGTACTTCGCGAGCCAGAATCGTTGGAGCGACGCCGTCGTGACCGCCGCGGAGAGCCCCAAGACGATGAGCGTGGGCACGATGATCGTCCCCACACGTGGGATCTTTCGGGCGAGCGCGCCGATGCCACCGAACAGCGTCGAGAGGATGCCCATCCACGCCACGCTGCTCGCCGCCGTCGTCCAGAAGACGAGGTGATAGGAGTCGGGGCCGACGATCGCCTGCAAGGCGCTCACGGCGATGAGGTCCGCGAGCGCGCCGAGCGCCAGCAGCGCGAGGCTCGGGCCATCGCTTCGCCGGCCCGCGATCACCGCGCCGACGATGATCATGCCAAAGTGGACGATCGACACCGTGCGGACCGAAGACGACACCACCGTGGGCATCGGGTCTGCGCGCGAGACGAGCGGCACCGCGCCTTCGTGAAAGAGCGTGCTGTGGGCGATCCGCTCGGGCATCCACGTGGTCGCGATGGCCCAGTTGCGCGCCGCGATCTCGAGCGCCTTGAGCGGTGCTTCACGGTGAACGAAGAAGCGCCACAGCTTCTTCATGTTGCCGATCGGAAACGTCGTGAGCTGCTCGACGAGCGGCGGGATGCAGAACACGAAGAGGATGGCGGCCGCGATGGCGAGACGCCACCGCTCCTTTCGGTCGAGACCGCCTCGGCGTCGAGCGCTCACGACGAACGAGACGAGCGCGACGAAGCCCGTCACGACGATCGTGGAGACGGTCGCGATGTGCGTCTGCGCGACGAGCGAGCCAAAGACGATCGCCGGATAGATCGCGCCGCTCTTGCCTCGCCCGAAGAGCGCGGCCGTCACGAGGAACGCCATCAGCGGAAGGGTGATGCTGAGCGGGCTGAATGGATTCGCGACGACGTTGCCAAACGCGACGAACCACGCGAGGACGGTGATGAGCGCGGCGACGCCATGCGGCCGGCGCGCGAAGAGCCGCGGCGTCGAGGCGACCGTCGCGGCTGCGGATGCGTTGACGATGCACGTGCCGATGTAGAGCCCCGTGCTGGACGACCCGAACACCGCCTGAAACGGCGCGACGAGATAGAAGAAGAGCGGGCCGGGGTGATTCCATCCGAACCGCGACCAAGGTCCGACGAGCGTGTCGCCGCTCCACACGTGACGCGTGGCTTGCTCGAGCAGCGCCTGCTCGCCGATGAGGCCGTAGCGCGGGACGCCGGTGCGAAGGAGAAACGTCAGGTAGGGGACGACCGGCAAGACCGCGAGGATGCCGAGCGCGATCGACTCGATGATGCGCGTACGCCGCGCCCGCCGCTGCGCCTCGATGTCCTTGTCGAGACGGCGGCTGCCGCCTCGTCGAGTCGATACGGGCGCGGGGCCCGCTCCTGAGATTTCGCCCACCATCCCGAAGTCGGGGAGCACCTTACTTGGGCAGGGGGCAAATTCTGCCCTTTTTGTGCGAAGAAGATGCGTGTCGCAGCGACTTCTCTGTGCTTCTGAGGGAATCTCGCAAGTGATAGACTCCGCCTCGCCATGCTTCTAGAGAAGAAGCAGGTCCTGATCGTCGATGACGAGCCGAACCTGCGGAAGATCCTCGCCGCCCAGCTCTCACGCGACGGCTATGACGTTTTGCTCGCCGAAGATGGTGAGCAAGGCTTGTCGCTCCTTCGTGAGCACCACATCGACCTCGTCGTCACCGACCTGAAGATGCCCAAGGTCGACGGGATGACGCTCCTCCGCGAGGCCCTCGCCGAGCAGCCCGAGCTCCCGATCGTGATGATCACGGCGCATGGCACCGTCGACACGGCGGTCGAGGCGCTCAAGCTCGGCGCGTTCGACTACCTCACGAAGCCGTTCGACAAGGACGAGGTCCGCCAGATCGTCGGCAAGGCGCTGAAGACGCGCGAGCTCGCCGGCGAGGAGGCGACGACCGAGATCAAGGGAGCCGAAGGCGCTCGCTTTGGGATCATCGGTGAGTCGCAAGGCCTCACCGATCTCTATGCCGTCCTCGAGCGCGTCGCCGACAGCCCCACCACGGTGCTGATCACCGGTGAGAGCGGCACGGGCAAGGAGCTCGTCGCGCGCGCGCTTCATGATCACTCGTCGCGACGCGGCAAGCCGTTCATCAAGGTGAACTGCGCCGCGATCCCGAAGGAGCTCATCGAGAGCGAGCTCTTCGGCTACGAGCGCGGCGCGTTCACCGGCGCGGTGACGAGCAAGCCTGGCCGCTTCGAGCTCGCCAACGGCGGCACGCTCTTCCTCGACGAGATCGGTGAGATCCCCGTCGAGATGCAGGTGAAGCTCCTGCGCGCGCTCCAAGAGAGCGAGTTCGAGCGCGTCGGCGGCATCAAGACGATGCGCGTCGACGTCCGTCTCGTGGCGGCGACGAACCGCGATCTCAAGAAGCTGATCACGCAGGGGACGTTCCGCGACGACCTGTTCTACCGCCTCAACGTCGTGTCGATCCGCTTGCCGGCGCTCCGCGAGCGCGCGAGCGACACGCCGCTCCTCGTCGAGCACTTTCTCAAGAAGTTCAACGAGCGCTTGAAGAAGAACGTCACCGGCGTCGAGCCCGAGGCCCTCGAGCTCCTCAGCGCCTATTCCTGGCCGGGAAACATTCGCGAGCTCGAGAACGTGATGGAGCGCGCGGTGCTCTTCTGCGACGCCTCGAAGCTGCGGGTCGAAGATCTCCCAGCGGAGCTACGCGGCCCGGCGACCACGTCGACGTCCGGCTCGGTGATGCCGCCGATGTCCGCCGACGCCTCGGTCGATCTCGGCTCGCTGCCGGCCGAAGGCGGCCTCAAGGAGCACGTGAAGGTCGCGATGAGCCGGCTCGAGCGCGATCTCGTCAGCCGCGCGCTCAAGCAGACGAACAACAACGTCACGCACGCCGCTCGTCTCCTCAAGATTTCGCGCAAAGGCCTCCAGCTCAAGATGAAGGAGCTCGGGCTGCGCGAGGGATCAGGCGACAAGACCGAGTAGGAGATGTTGTGCCGCTCGGTCGTCAAGCTTCTCTCGGCGTAAGCGCGCTGATCGTCACGATCGGCGTGGCTGGCTGCAACAGCCGCGCGCCTGCGTCGACCGACGGCGGACCGACGTCGACGAACAACGTCACCGCCGCGACGACGCCAAGCAGCCAGTCGACGATCTCTTCGTGGCCCGCCTCCTCGGGCGACACAGCCGCGCCGAAGCCGGGCATGGTGTGGGTCCCCGCAGGCTTGCTCAAGGCAGGGACGCCCGCGAGCCACACGCCGCGGATCCCCGACGAGGAGATGCCCGCGACGCCCATCGAGATGGGTGGATTTTACATCGATCTGCTTCCCTGGCCGAACGAGCCGAACGCCATCCCCACGTCGAACGTCTCGCGAGACGACGCTGAAGGCCTCTGCGCGAGCAAAGGCAAACGCCTCTGCACCGAGCTCGAATGGGAGCGCGCGTGCAAAGGCCCCGAGAACGCGATCTACGAATACGGCGACGCGTACCGCAAGGACGTGTGCGGCACCGGCGTCGCGCTCGAGCAAGCCTCGCGCCGGCCCACCGGAGAGCATGCCCAGTGCAAGAGCGGCTTCGGCGTGTCCGAGATGCACGGCGGCGTGTGGGAGTGGACGTCGAGCGCGTGGGGTCGAGGCTCGACGAGCGGCGCGTCGCAAGGCGTGCTTCGCGGCGGCAACTCCGTCGCGGGCGAGCTCGTCGGCCGCTGCGCCAACGCGATCGCGCGCTCGCCGTCGAAGAAGGCGCCCACGATGGGGTTTCGCTGCTGCGCGGGGCCGAAGAACACCGCGGAGGTGAAGCTCGAGCTCCAAGGCACGCCCGGCGTCGCGATGAAGAACATGCGCGCCGAAGCGCTCGCCGCGTTCGTCCCCGCGATCGCGACGGCCGCCGGCAGCGATCCCTCGATCGACCCGAAGTCCCTCCGCGCGTGGTCCTGGACGCCCGTCCCGAACGAAGAGCTCGTCCTCGCGATGGGCTGCGGGACGGCCTCGCCTCGCGCGTGCGGCCTCGTCGTCGGACGATCGACCTCGAGCGCGGACGCGGGCGCGAACGCCCCGATCCTCACGAGCGTGAGCACCGGCCGTGAGCTCCCCGAGATCACGAAGGGCAGCGACGCGCGTCACATCCGCGTTCGAAGCCTCGACGTGCGCGGCATCTTCAGCCGCGAGGTCACGTACGTGTACGGCCGCGTCGACGTCGGCGACATGAAGCGCCCATGAAGATGAAGACGATCGTCGTCGCGCTGCTCCTCGTGGTCTTCCTCGGCGTGGCCCTCGTGACGACCTCGTGCGCGCCCGAGAAGCGCGCCGACTCGGTGGTCGACCTCGACATCCCTCGCCTTGGCGCCGATGCGTCCGCGCCGATCGCGATTGGCCCTTCGACGAACGCCGACCCGTCGCGCCCGAACAACGTGTTTGGCAGCGTGCTGGGAAGATGGGAAGGGACGGGCTTTCAGAGCGATGGCCTCAGCTGGCCGATCGTCGTCGACATCCGCTCCTTCACCGGCGTCTGCGCGATCGCCGACTATCCATCCATTCCGTGCCGCGCCGAGTGGCTGTGTACGGGCGGCGATCCGCAGAGCGTCTCTCCCAGAGGTAAACCCCTCGAGGCGGTCGAGCGCCTCCTCGGCGACAGCGCCACGCGATGCATCGACAACGGCACGATGGAGATTCGCCTCGTCGCCGAAGACACGATCATGTGGATCTGGACGGGGCAAGGTGTGAGCGCCGCGGCGCAGCTCCATCGGGTCCCGTAGGCCTCATTAACGACAGAGACGACGTCACCCGATCGGGTGTCGTCCGAAGAAGCGACCCGATCATCGTGATCGATCGCCGGAACCTTTTTCGAGAAGCCCTGTCTCTCCCATTGCGACGACGCTGACACGCCAAGAACGAGCGAAGCGGCGGACGTCGAGATTCCCAACCAACCAAAATCTCACCCTTTTTCGGTGAGCCTGCTGCCCTGCGTCAAAGAATAGAAAGAGTCATGTCTACCCAAGCGTTTTCGAGCCCGTTTGCCCGTCCCTTCAACCCCTTCCTCCCCACCTCCGAGGACACCCTCGTCGAGATCGAGGAGGTCGTTGACGCGCACAACGTGTCGTACGCGCTCGTTCAGAGCGGTCCCTCCGTCTCCGCGGAAGAGGTCGAGTCGCACCTCGACGCCGTCGAGGTGAAGGTCACCTGGGGTACGCAGACGCTCTCGCTGACGCATCTCGATGGGCAGAAGAAGAAGTCGTTCACGATCGGCGAGGAAGGCGACTTCGCCGTCCCGCACGTCGACACGCTCTCCGTCGTCGACTACCGCGGCAACGTCGCCTACGTCGTGATCCCCGAGAACGCGACGGGCACCGTGAGCGCGAAGGCGGAGCTCCCGCGTCCGGTCCACGGCGGTGAGCACATCGCGCTCGCCGAAGGCATGACGGTTCGCATCGAGCTCGGCTCGGTGATGATCGAGGTCTCGTCGGTCCGCGCCGGCAAGAAGACGCCGGTGGGCTTCCTCGCCTCGCTCGCCTCGGGCGCCGCTGCCTTCATCGGCCTCTCGTTCGTCGGCCACGCGGCCATCGTCGCGTCGCTCGCGATGTTCATGCCGAAGATGAACGCCGACGACGCCGAGCAGATCAGCCAAGACCAGTTCCTCGCGATGCGCGCGATGATGGACACGTCGGCAGAGCGCGAGGCCGATCAGCTCAAGAACAATGACACGTCGTCTGCCGATCCCACGGGCGGCGGCAGCACCGGCGGCGCGCCTCACCAAGGTGAGAGCGGCGCGGCGGGCACGACGAAGCAGGTCACGACGAAGGGCCATATGGCCTTCAAGGGCTCGGACGACCACGTCCAGCTCTCGCGTGCGGAGACGCTCAAGCTCGCGCAGACCGAAGGCATGGTCGGCCTCCTCCTCGCCGACGCGCAGCCGAAGGGCCACACGAGCCCCTGGGCGATCGACAACAACCAGCTCGGCCAGGACCCCGACAACAAGCTCGGATCGATGTTCGGCCAGAACGCCGACGACGCGATGGGCTACGGCCTCGGCCTCACGGGCACCGGCATGGGCGGCGGCGGACCGGGCGTCGGCATCGGCATCGACGGCGTCGGCTCGACGGTCGGCGGCGGCGGCGGCGGCCCCGGCAAGTGGGGCTACGGCAAGGGTGACAAGGACGGTCTCGGCAACGGACACGGCCCCGGCACCGGCGGCCACGTCGCGAAGGCGCCCCAAATCCGCCCGAACGGCGAGGTGAAGACCAACGGCCGCATCCCGGCCGAGGTCATCCAGCGGACGCGGGCTCGGATCTCGCGAGCCAGGAAGTCGTCGGCTGCGTGGTTCGTGGCTTCACGAACCTCTCGTTCCCGGCGCCCGAAGGCGGCATCGTCACGGTCAGCTACCCGCTCATGCTCACGCCTGGCGAGTGATACGTGACGACGCGACACACACGGTTTGGTTGATATGTGCAGAATACACTGAAGCGATTTCAGTAAGTCACGGCAGGAAAGACCAAACGTAAAGCAGGACGTGCGGTCCTTCTCCGGCGAGCCCTTCGAACGACCTTCGAAGAAGCTCGCCGGAGTCGTTTTGTCGCTTCTTGCGAGGTGCACGGTCGCTGCGTCTGGGCTGACCACGGCTGGTGGGGCCGGATGACCGCGAGCGCGAACCCTGGTAGGGTGCCGCCGAGTCACTTTTGGCCCGGTTCTTCGATCGCAGATGCAGCGCACCGAGGAAGTTACACGCTCACTACGCGCTCTCTTTTGGAGCGTGCTGGTCGCTGTCTTCGGCTACCTGCTGATCTCGGCTTTCGAACCGCTCCGCCTGAATTGGGGCGACCCGTGGTCGGACGCGAACGTCCTGACCGCGCTGAACTACTCCTCCAAGTACGGGTTTTGGAAGACGTCGTTCACGGACGTGCTCGACGTTGGACCGCTCACGAGCGAGTCCTATCACTACACACACTATCCACCCTTCGCCGAGATCTTCTACGGAACGATCCGCAAAATCGCTGGCGGCAAGCCGCTCGACATCACGGTGTACCGGCTCTTCGCGATCGGGTTTGCCGCGATCGGAATGGCAGCCTTCTATCGCTACGTCCGTGACGTCTGGGGCAAAGGCCTCGCGCACTGGGCGACGATGCTCTGCGCCACGAACCTGCTCTGGATTCAGTTCGCGGATGCGATGCACCAGGCGCCGATCCTCTTCGCGAGCGGGATGACGGCGCTCGCGGCGATTCCTCATCAGATCTCGCCTGCCGGAGGCGGCAAAGACGGCGAGACGGATTCGCGTGGACCGGTCACGTCGCGCCTGGCACTCATCGCGGGGACGTACGTCTGCTTTCTGACGGCGTACGACTACTACTTCTTTCTGCCGATCGCGTCGCTCCTCACCGCTCGGGTGCTTGGGGTTCCGTTTCTTTCGAAGAAGATGATCCGGCTGGCGGCGATCGTCGCGGCGAGCGGCGCGCTCGCGATCGCGACCAAAGCCGCGTTCGTGAGTGGAGCGCTTGGGTGGCATGGCTTCTTGGAAGACGTGCACTTCCAATTCATGGAGCGCGCGACAACCAAGTATTCCCCCGACTACAAGTCAGGGTTTTTGATTGTCATCCTCACGCGGTGGACTGCCTATTTCACCCCTCTACCGTTTGTCATCGCGATCGTACTCTTCGTGCGAGGCGCAAAGGCGATTTGGCGCTATGGGCTAAGGGCCAGTCTTCGCGCGCTCCTCTTCGGTGATAACGTCCTTCGAGGCGACCCGAGCACCATTCTTCTGCTGCTCTTCGCGGCGCTCCCGTTCATCGTCGTCTTCTCGGAGCTGTCGGTCGAACAAGTCCTTCCCTCACAGGTGATGATCCCGTTTTACGCGGTCGGCTGCGCCGCCGCCGTGGTGTGGGTGCAGCGCGTCGTCCGCGCGCTCGGTAGGCCGCAGCTCGCCTACGGCGCGTTTGCGCTCTTCGTCGGCTGGCAGCTCGGGCATATGACCCGCGTCCCGAAGACGTTTCTCGATCGCGACGCCACATCGAAGATTCAGGAGTATCTCCGACAGAACGACAGCGCCGACTTTCTCGTCACCAACCTCATGTCAGACGGCCCCGTGCAGTATTTCTTCGACCGGCACATGCAGATGCCGACCGAGGTCGTCGCGCACACTCCAGGCAGCTACATGGAGCTCTCGAGCCGTACGCCGTCGGGGATCATCCACGCTGTCTACTTCGAAGATCCAGGCACTCGGTTGATCGACAAGTCGCTCTGGTACTTGCTTCCTTACAAGAGCAAGTGGGCCGTCTTCGGGGCGCCCTATGTCTTTCGCAAGGAAGCCCTCGATATTCTCGCGGAGTGGGACAGCCGCGTGTTGCAGGGGCTCGAGCGAAGCGGCACCGAGGTCATGCGATTGCCTGGCGTGCGTGTCTTTCGGCTCGGCGCAAACGTCGACCAGCGGCGCATCGAGAATCGTGCAAAGCTCGAACGAAGCCCCAACACACGCTACATCGACTTTGGAACACCAGAGTCCGACGTCCACAAGCTCAGTGGGTTTCGTTATGCCGAGCGATATCCGGGCGTGCCCGGCTTCGCGTGGAGCATCGGTCGCACGCTCTATCGAACGGTGTTGACCAAGCGGGGGCTCGAATATCGGAAGAACAGCGCCACGACGTTCGAGTCGCGCGTCCTGCTGCGGCTCGACACGAGTGAGGATCAGAAGGTGCGCCTCATCACCTGGGGCGCCATCGCAGACCAGACGTTGACGGCCACGCTGGACGGCAAGATCGTCCTCCCCACGCACGAGATGGGACGTGCCCAGCTGCGCCAGGAGATCTCCTTCGTCATTCCAAAAGAGCTGATTGACGACCCGGTAAAAGAGCTGGTGTTCACGTTCCGCGATGTCGCGGATTATGGGGGTGGCGTGGCGTTCGCCATCATGTACGTCGATCCGATCTCGAAGGCTCCGACGGAGCCGACGCCTCTCGAGTCTCCTCCCGGTCCACCCAACTGACGAGCGGGGAGTCATGAGTGACGAGAGTCCGTCGAGTCAATCCGTCGATGAGATGAGGGCTTCCGCCCCAAACCCCGATCCACGCCAGCGCTGGATCCGGCTTCTCCTCATTGGGATTCTTCCGACGGCGATCAGCGCGCTGGCGCAAGCGCGTTATATCTTCAATCACTTCTATTTCAGCGGACCCTATTTGCTCGACGCGGGTTGGTATTCGAAGATCATTCACCGTTCGGGCTTCATTCAGACCAACCCCGCCATCGCATGCAACTACGCGGATACCTACTACGGTATTCACGTCGCGCCCCTCACGTCGGTCTTCTCGGCGCTCAGCTATCTCGTCCCCGCGGATCGGATCACCTGGTACGCCTTCTTTCAGGCGTTCATTTATGCCCCGCTCGGCGCGGCTTTCTACCTGTCGTGCTCGAAGACGCCGTGGACGGCAGAAGAGCAGTGGCGCCGGCTTCCGATCGCGGTCCTCGCGGCGATCGCGTCAGCATTTACCGGCCAAGTCTTCTTTTGCATTGGATATCCCCATTACGAGGTCGGCGTCGCTGGCTGGATATGCATCTTGCTTGCGAGCCTCGCGACCGGGCGAAAGCGGCTCGCCTACGTGGCTCTCGTCCTCGCCCTCTCCATTCGTGAAGACGCCGGAGTGCATGCGGGGATGGCATTGGCGGCGTTCGGCTGGATCAACGAGCGCGGAGAAAGGCGCTTCCTTCCTCGCCGTACGATGCTCTTGCTCATCGCTTCCGCGTTCGTCACGTCCGTCGTGTTCGTGCTCGCGCAGAAGCTCGTGTTTCACTCCGCCAACCTCTTGCGCGAGGAGTACCTGGGAGCTCCAACGTTCGGCCACGTCACGGCAGGTCTAATCGTCACGCGGCTGAAGTTCGTCCTCACCGATTGCTTGTTCATCAGCGTGCCGTTCTTCGCGAGCGTGCTCATCGCGGCGGTTCGAAGAGACGCCCATTACCTTCTAGGGTGGGCTGCAGCTGGCCCGTGGTTCGTCCTCAACCTCTTGGCGCATCAGGAGGTCAAGAGCCACTTCGACGCTTATACGGGATACCCGTTCATCGTCAGCTTCTTTTGGGTCTACCTCTATGGGGCGCATCTCTGCCGGCGTGAGCGCCGCATTCGCCCCATCGTCCTCGAAGCCGCCTTCGGTGCTGCCTCCCTCCTGTCGGTCGTCGCGCTCTATCTCTGGCTGCCGGGTCAGATCCTCGCGATGATGAAAGACATGGTGGTGGTCGCCCCCTCGAACCGTCCATCGATCGATCAATTGCGGCAGGCTTTCGACGAAAAGCCGGAGGCCTTCGGTCGCTTGTATGTCGACCACGCGATCGCCGCTTTGGCGATCGAGTCGATGCACGCAGGTCAGCTCGTCACGCCTGGCGTACGCGACGCAGATGTCATCGCGTTTCGCCAGAACTCGAACATCGCGGGTCAAGTGATGCCGGACATCGCGGCGATGGGGATGAGCCATTGCACGCATCTCCTCGGCACCGACATATCGCTTTGTCATCGCGAAGGGTTCGTCAGTCGTGCGCTCGTCGGAATACCCGCTGAGGTCGTTCCACCAGTCCTCACCGTCGCCTTTACGAACGAGAAGGGAAGGACGGCGCCCGCGCGTGGCATTCTCACGAAAGACGACGAGCTCGGGCTCGCCTACGCAGGTATCTTCTCCCAAATGAAAGGCGATTACGTCGCTCGCTGGAAGCTCGACGTCGTCTTTGCGGACAAGGCGGCCCACGAGGCGATCTCTGCCGAGATCGTCGAGAACGGCGCGATCAAAGAAGTGCGCCGGATCGACGGCAACCAGACGGGACTACAGGAAATGGTCATCCCGTTTCACGTCACGAAAGCGACCGACTTCATCGAGCTCCGCTTGTGGCGTTGGGCCCATATCGCCGTCACGATCGTCCATGCGACGATCGAGCGACCAAGCTCGACGCCGTAAAATCCGGCGTGCGGGCTCTCGCGTGAACGCTTAGTTCTTCGCCAGCTCGCGGTCGTAGATCGCGACGCCGCAGTGGGGGTCTTCGCTGATGACGGTGCGGAGATGAAAGCCGCGCTCGGCGAGCAGGCGATCGACCTCGTCGCGCGTGGTGACCCACTTGTGCCATTCGATGACGATGCGATCGACGAGCTTCAGCGCATCGGAGGCGTTCTTGATGAACTCGCACTCGAAGCCCTCGATGTCGACCTTCATGAGGTCAATGCGCTTGTCTCCCGCGAGCTTCTTCCATTCCGTGAGGAGGTTGACCGCGGGCACCTTCACCGGGATGCTCTCGCCCTTCGCGGGGACGTTGGGGTTCAGCACGGGCTGGGCCGACGAAGCGACGTTGGACGGGTTCACGTAGAAGGTGGCTTCGGTCTCGCCCGGCGGATAACCGACCACGCCATGCTGGACGGTGATCGTGTCGAGGTGGTTCTCCTGAACGTGCCACTTCGACTCGCCCGCCATGTCGGTGTTCGCGTCGACCACGAGGCCGATCAGATCGCGCCGGCCGGTGTGCTCGACCGCGTAGAGCGGGAAGTAACCGACGTTCGATCCGAGGTCCATGAACGTCCGGACGTCACGATCCTCGAACGCCTCACGGTAGATCTGACGGGTGAAGATCTCGTCGGCGATGAGCAGGCTCTCGAGGAAGCGAACGCGGTAGCGGAGACCCGTCTTGCTCAGCTTTCGACGAACAGGAACGACCGTAAGCACGCGCGACGCGATCTGCTGCACACGAAGAAGCTTGATCGCCTTGTGAACGACGGGCATCCCCGCCAGCTTCGTAATCCACGTAGCCTTCGCACCACTCGGGACACCTAACATCTGATTCGTCCGATCCGTGTTCGTCTAAGTGTGGAGGACGTGGTCAAGTATCGGCCACGCCCAATCGACCAGCGGACCCTAGCACGGCAGCACGGTGCCATCGACCTCGAGCCATCGAACATGCTAGGAGGTCGCAAAAGGCTCGAAACCCAGGGAAATCGCGATGAAGTCGGACCTCGTCGAAAAGCTTGCGGGACGCCATGTCGTGGTCGTCGGCGATGTGATGCTCGACGAGTTTGCTCGTGGCGACGTGCGGCGCATCTCGCCCGAGGCGCCTGTTCCGGTCCTCGAGGTCACGTCGCGCTCGCACGCGCTCGGTGGAGCGGCCAACGCCGCTGCCAACGTCGCGTCCCTTGGCGGCCGCGCGAGCCTGATCGGCGTCGTCGGTAACGACAGCGCGGCGGATGTCCTCGAAACGCTCCTCGAGCAGCGCGGCATCGCATCCCTTCTCGTCCGCGACAAAGATCGCCCCACGACGCACAAGACACGGCTCGTCGCGCGCGGGCAGCAGATCGTGCGCATCGACCAAGAGTCACGCGCAGAGGCAAGCGGCGAGGCGCGCAAGCGGCTGTTCGATGCGTTGAACAAAGCGCTCGAGAAGGCGGACGCATGCATCCTCTCCGACTACGCGAAGGGGACCATCTCGGCGGACCTCGCGGTGGCCCTCGTCCAATCGGCCAAGACGCGGGGCGTGCCAATCATCGCCGATCCGAAGCGCCGTGACTTCACCGTGTACCGAGGCGTCTCCGTCGTGACCCCGAACCACGCGGAGCTCGAGCTCGCGAGTGGTCGCACCATCTCGAACGACGAAGACTTGAACGCCGCCGCGGCGGATATTCTTCCGCTGCTCGAGGGCGGCGCCCTGCTCGCGACCCGAGGCGCCGAAGGCATGACGCTCTTCCAGCCGAACAAGCCGCGGTTTCACGTCCACGCGGCGAAGCGAAGCGTCTTCGACGTCACGGGCGCTGGCGACACCGTCGTCGCCACGTTGGCGATCGCGCTCGCTGCGGGAATCTCGCTCGAAGACGCGGTGACGCTGTCGAGCGCGGCAGCCGGTGTCGTCGTCTCCAAAGAAGGCACGGCCAGCGTATCGCCCGACGAGCTCCGCGAAGCGCTCGACGAGTAGAACAACACCATCGGAGACATGCTCTCAGGGATGAGGAGCCGCCTCGCCTTCGAGGGCGTGCTACGTTTTGTCTCGGCATGCTGAGGTTTGCATCGGTCGCCACCCTCGTCCTCACGCTTTCGGCGTGCGAGAGCGCAGACACGCAGATTCCAGTCAAAGACGCGGGCTCCTCATCGACACCGATCGTGACGCGCACGACGCCCATCCGCGTGCTGCTCTACACGAAGGAGACGGAGTGGATGCATCCGTCCACGCCCGTTGCCGCGAAGGTCATGCTCGAGCGAGGTCGCCTTCGTGGTTGGGACGTCCGCGAGTCGAAGGAGAGCAGCGAGCTGCTCAAAGAGGACATCGGCAAGACCGACGTGATCTTCTTCCTCAACTCGTCGGGTATGACGATGAACCAAGCGGAGCGTGATGCCTTCGCTTCGTACATCGCGCAAGGTCATGGCTGGGTTGGCGCACACGCGGCGAGCCACACCGATTATGACTGGCCGTTCATGGCCGACTTGATCGGCGCCATCTTCTGCTGCCATCCGCCGATGGCTCCCGGCAACCTGGTCGTGCAGGATCCGAGCGATCCGATCGTCGCGCATTTGCCCAAGACGTGGGCTCACACGGACGAGTGGTACACGTACAGCCGCCGCCCCGAGTCGAACCCAAAGGTCAAAGTCCTCCTCACGGTCGACGAACACAGCATTCGCCCTGATTATCCAGGCCCGGGCGAGTATCCAGGCCTCGCGGTCGGCTACCACGCCACGACGTGGACGAATCGCTTTGGCGCCACGCGTGTATTCTACACAGGTCTTGGTCATGCCCCCGAGACGTGGCAAGACGAGCTCTTCCTCACCATGCTCATCAAAGCGGTCGAGTGGGCCGCCGAAGCCCACGCCGCCGCGCCTTGAGCGGAGCGCGCTAGGCGCTCATTGCCAATAGCGAGAGGCGATCATGTGGCCGTTCGTGCCAACGACGAAGAGGCGGCCGTCGAAGGGGACGACGAGGACGGCTTTGGAGTGTGCGTTGGTGTCGCCGAAGAACGTCGTCACGTAGCTCTTGCCGTCGCCGAATTTCGGCTCGAAGCGACCAAACGCGTCGAGGCGCACGATCGCGAAGGCGGACGTGGTTGCGTCTGCAGGAGTGGCGTCGGCGACGATGTCGATGAAGCCTGCGCCGCCGATCAATCCGCACGTCGAAGGACCCAAACCAAGCTCGCTCGGCATCGTGATGATTGGCCAATAGGGATCGACCATCAGCGGGCCGCCGGTCAGCGACACTTTGAAGTGCTGAATCGCAAAGTCGGCTGCATTCTTCTTTCCCGAAGCCCAAAAGTCATAAGGCGTATTGTTGAAGATGGATGTGCACGACGACAGCACGTCGGCGCTCGTTGTTAGCTCATAAAGCGGATCGACTTGACCGCTTACGAGCTCGTGAAACTTCACGCCGTCGCCGAGCGACTCGCAGACGGTCAGGCGATCTTTTCCCTTCGGGCTCATGGCGGTGGCAAAGCAACCGTCCGTGCCGAGAGAGCACGTCGAGGAAGTTCCGAGAAATACGCCTTGGTCGCCCGCCCAGACCGGATCAGCCTGTCCGGAAGGCAGCAAGCGAACGACATGCGTCCCGTTCCCGCCCGTCGCCGAGCGGCCGGCCAGGAAGTAGCCCTGGTCGACCATGGCCATCGCGGTCGTGAGGGATTGTGACGAGATCGGACGAACGCCGTTCGTACCAAACGTCGTGTCGACGAGCCCGTTGTTCGTGAACCGGGCGACGAAGCCTCGCGTAACGGCGCCCGCGCTCCCCGCGACCAGGTAGCCGTCGCGATCGAGCGTGATCGAAGACGTGTGGACGAGCGCATCGATCGCCAGCCGCGCGACACCGTTTGCGCCGAACGAGCCGTCACGCGATCCATCGGGGTGGAGGCGCACGACGCCCACCCCGCCGCCGGTCGTGCCTGCGATCAGGATCTTGCCGTCGTAGCCAATCACCGTGGCCGTCGCTTCACCGCTGAGGTCGTCGAGCACGAGCCTGCCGTCCTGGCCGAAGCTGGTGTCGAGGGCACCTGGCGCCCCTCGAATGAGGGTCGAGACGCTCGCCGTTCCCGTGCGTGACCCGGACTCGGCGTTGGCGCGCACGGTCAGCTTCACGACGCCATGCTTTCGATCGGCGCCGACGTCGATGGGGAGCACCGCGGACGACGTCACCTCGTCGAGGTGGACCGGCGGCGCGCTGATCCGATCGAGCGACGGATCGCCGCTCTCGAGCGTGATGTTCACGGCGCCGCGATAGGCGTCTTGCCCGTCACGCGCCACCGCGACGATGACCTCAGCCACAGTGCCGGTGATGACCGCCTCCGGGGCGCGCTGCACCGTGACGCGGAGGACGTCGCTCGGCGGGTCAGGCGCGGGGACGATCGCGCCGTGGGTATCGGCGGTGCAAGCACCCGCCACGGCCGAGGCCATGGCGAGGAGGACTGGCATCCATGCCTCGCGGTACGAGCCGACCCATCTCACGACACAAGTATCACCGACGAATCACGCGTTGCATAAGGGCATCGAGCGCCCACCTGTCACAATCTTCGACACCAACGCGGAAGTGCGATCTGATAGAAATCGTGCGGCGAACGTAATGGGCTGCAAGCACTCAACGCAAACGCAGCGGGGATCGTAGCGTGGGCTCGTGGAAGGAGCAGCTCCTGAGTCGGCGCGCGATCGTACGCGCCCTTCCGTCGCTGGCCCTCGTCGCCGCGATCCTCTGGCTCCTCTCGAAGACGCTCCCGCGCGAGCCACGACAGCCCTTCGTCTTGACCACGCTCTGGTCGTTCGTGATCGCCACGTCGTTCGTGGGGTGGGGATCCCTCGTCGCCTTGATCGTAGGGAGCCGGGCTCAGGCGAAGGAGCGCATCGACCTCGGGCTCCGGATGGCGTGGGGCGCTGGAGCGATGGCGCTCGTCGCGGGCTTCTTGCTCGTGCCATCGCTGATGAATCGCACCGTCGCGATGCTGATGGTCGAAGGCGGTGTGCTCCTCGCGATCGCAGCGCTCGTGCGCGAGCGCGAGGACGTGTGGAGACGCGGACGCTTCGTGCTTCGATGGGCTCGTCGCGAGCCGCGAGTCGCGGTCGTCGGCCTGATCGTGTTCGTCTTGTTGGCGGCGCAGTACCTCGGGAGCATCGCCGAATGGCACACGGACCCTTACGACGATGACATTGCGTATCTGACGTTCGTAAGGAAGCTGCTCGACACCGGGAGCTTTCCCGAGCCGTTCAGCTTTCGCCGGCTCTCCGCGCTTGGAAGCCAGACGTTCTTCGCGTCACTCGTGTCGATGCGCGCGACGCCAGCGCATGCCCACACGTTCGATCGCGCCATCTGCGTCTTGATGGTGACGCTCCTCGTCTTGGGCCACCGCTCGCGTGGGCGCCGGCCAAGCGCGCTCTTCACGATCGCGACGGTGCTCATCGTCCCGCTGTTGCCCGTCGTCACACGCAACACAGCGTCTCACTATTCGGCCATCGCCTTCTTCGTCGCGCTCTTTCGCACGATGGTGTGGGCAGGAGAGCGTGAATCGCGGGCCCCTTGGCGAACGGCGCTGCCCATCGCGTTGATGTCGATGGTCGTCTGCACGCTCCGGCAAAACTACGTCCCGATCGCGGTCTTCTTCCTGGCGATGAGCTATGGCGGCCGATGGATCGCGATGCGTCCGTTCGACAAATCAGCCCTCCGCGCGGGTCTCTTCGAGCCGCTCCTCGTCGCCGTGATGACGAGCGTCGCGCTCGCGCCATGGATGGTATCGGCCTATCAATCGAACCAGACCATCCTCTATCCGCTCATGAATGGGACCTACAACAAGGCCCTTCAACTCGGTAGTGACGCGGTCACGGCGGCGCACGATCTTCGTCTCGCGATCTGGACCATGCTCGAGGGTGTGCCCCTCTATACCGTGGGCATCTTCCTCCTCGCCGCGATGTTGTCCCGCGAGCCGAGGTCTGCGGTCGATGAAAAGACAGAGTCACGCCGCCCGCTCTTTGCGTTCGTCATTGCGTCGCTCGTCGGATATGCGCTCCTCATTCATGCACTCTCCCTCGGCGACCCAGGAAATCTAGGGCGATATGCGCTCGGGTTCGTCGTCGCCGCCGCGATCGCGACATCGCTGACGACGGGGCTAACACGTTATCGGGCCAACGTATCCGGCAGGCGCGCGCAGATCGCTGCGAGCCTCGCGCTGCTGGCGCTGCTCCTGCAAATTGGTCGATCGGCCGATGGCTCGTACAAGTTCTTTGGTCGCGCGCTGAAGAACATCGATGAAGCACGTATTCAGGCGCCTACGTCACGCGAGACGGAGCGCCTCGAAGAGGAGACCTACGCGAAGCTCCAGCTCGCGATCCCCCAAGGGGAGCGGCTCGCCGTGCTCGTCGATGAGCCCCACTACTTCGATTTCCGCCGTAACCCCATTTGGAACCTGGATATGCCTGGGTACTCCAGCCTTCCGCCAGGAATGCCCTTCTTTCTCGGCAGCGCCAAGCTCGAGGAGTATTTCAAGACGGTCGGGATTCGCTACCTGGCTTTCGTTCGATCCGATCAATCACGTTATCAATATCGTCGGGAGTACTGGGTGACCCTCCTCGCCGACGAGATGGAAATCTGGCGAACGTACGCGCCTTACGTGATTGATTTCACCGATAACCTGCTCGACATCGCGACGCGACATCGTCACCTCTACGAGAAGGATGGGATGGTGCTGCTCGATCTCGCGGAGCCTATCTCGCCATGAAGCCGGCGCGCCTTGCTCTATGTGCGTTCGTCATGGCGACGAGCGCCTGCTCGAAGGGGCCGCCCGATCCGCAGATCACGGAGGAGGTGGCGCGGCGGGAGGCCTTCTCGAAGGCTGTCTTGATCGACGCTGGAGCGCTCGAGGCGAGCAAAGTCCGGGCGACCGACGAGATTCAATACATCGACGGGTTCTCGATTGTGATGTTCGAGCCCCGCGAAGATCCGAAGGCGCACGCGTTTCGCTATATGGGTCAAAAAGGGCATGTCCGCCTGAAGACGCATGGCAACCAGACGATGCGACTGAAGCTCGTCGGTTGGGTCGACCAAAAGGCCATCCACGTGAAGCCGCGCGTCTCGCTCTACTTCGAGGGATTTCCCGTCGAGGCCATCTTTCCCACCGGAAAGGTCGACGAGAATCAATTCTATTATCTCGAGGCGGACGTCGATCCGAAGCTATTCCGTGGGAAGGAGTGGGTCGACCTCGACATCGTATGGAACGCGGCGGCGTACCACTGGATCGACCCACCCGAGCTTCGCGTCATCGTCCTCTCCGAGCTCTCGTGGGAGCCCAAGAAGTAGGACGCTTTGCGGCTTACTGCTTGACGACCAGGTCCGCCTTCTTGAGCGTGATGGTCTGCGGCTTCTGTTTGAGCGCGAGCGTCGCCTTGACGGTCGTAGGGCCGCCCTTTGCGATCTTGGTGGAGCACTCCATCTTCCCGTTGCCACGGCGTGAGTGATTCGAGCCGATATTCGTCTCGACCCAGCCGCTCTTGACGGGCAAATGCCCTAGCGGATTGCAGATGGCCGTCCCGATGCTCGCGCCTCCTTGCAGGAGATCGACGCGATATTCGAGCGCGGCCTCCCCTTGATATTCGACGTCGAGGTCGGTCCAGAATGCGACCTCACCCGCGTTGAGGTTGACGGTCGCCTCTCGGGCTCCTTCGCTCGCAAACGGCACGCGGCCGAGCTCTTTTCCACATGCTGCCAACGACAGCGCAGCGATCGAGAGGATGGCGACGGAGACGGTCTTGTGAGCGGTTCGCATCCGAGCAGTCTATCTGCAGCGATGCGAGGTAGCGCTATTTCTGGTCACCGAGCCAGCGTTGAATGTCTTTCCACGTCTTTGCGACGATGGTGGCCGTCGCGACGGGCGTCTCGAAGGCGACATACGCGCGGCATCCTGCATGGCGACCTGCCTCGATGTCGCTCGGCTTGTCGCCGATCATGATCGACCGTGAAAGATCGATGTCGAGGTCTCGTGCGGCGTCGAGCAGCATGCCGGGGCTCGGCTTTCGACAGGCGCAGCCGTCGTCCGGGCCGTGAACGCAGAAATAAACGCCATCGAAGGTCACCCCGCGCGCTTCGAACATGTCGTTGACGCGTGCTTGCACGCGGTGAGCCGTCGCTTCGTCGAAGTAACCGCGCGCGATCCCCGATTGGTTCGAGACGATGACGAGCTTGTAGCCTCGCGCCTTCGCGTCTGTGAGCGCGGTCACCACGTCGGGAAGCAGCGCGACCTTCTCGGGGTCGCTCAGGTAGCCGACGTCGGGGATGAGCGTTCCGTCGCGGTCGAGGAAGAGCGCGGGCGATCCCATCCCTCAGTCACTTCGCACGAAGCAGCCGCTCCAACGTCGCGGTCGTCGAGCGCTGCGCGACGAGCGGGAGAAACTCGATGCGCCCGCCATATCCACGGACGATCTCCGCTTCGGGCATCGGCGCTCCGTTGGGTGGAGCGTAGTCGGCGCCTTTGCAGTGCACGTCGGGCTTCACCTTGCCGAGGACTTCGCTCGGGGTGTCCTCGTCGAACACGACGACGTAGTCGACGACCTCCAGCGCGGCGAGCATCTCCGCCCGCTCCTCGACCGGAAAAATGGGCCGATCGGGGCCCTTCGACTTCTTCACGGTCGCGTCTGCGTTGATGCCGACGACGAGGATGTCGCCATGCGAGCGCGCGGATTTGAGTGAGGAGAGGTGTCCCGCATGCAGGACGTCGAAGACGCCGTTGGTCCACACCACGGTGCGCCCTTCACCACGCCATGCCTCGCGAAGCACGAGGAGCTCGTCGAGGGAAACGACCTTGCGGTGCGTCGTATCGGCGCCGTCCGTGGGCTTGCCGTTCGAGGTCGACGAGCTCGGGCGGTCCGCGATCATGACATCGACGATCTCGCAAATGAGATGTCCGACCGTGATGTGCAGCTCTTGGATACGCGCGGTGTTGGTCGATGGGACGGCGACGCCGGCATCGCAGGTGCGGACGAAGGCCTCGCCCTTCTTGCCCGTCAGCCCGATCACCTGCATTCCACGCTCGCGGGCGGCCTCCACAGCGCGGAC
Source organism: Labilithrix sp. (assembly GCA_044227045.1). Classification (GTDB taxonomy): domain Bacteria; phylum Myxococcota_A; class Polyangia; order Polyangiales; family Polyangiaceae; genus Labilithrix. The sequence continues at coordinate 49,072 of JBGAFW010000034.1, read as the reverse complement.
CACGTTGGGTGACTTGCCGCTCGTGGTGATGGCGATCGCGACGTCGCCTTTGACGCCTAGGCCTCGCACTTGCCGCGCAAACACCTCATCGAAGCCATAGTCGTTTGCGATCGCGGTAAGCGCGGACGTATCGACGGTAAGCGCGATGCCGGGCAGCGGAGCTCGCTCGATGACGAATCGACCAACGAGCTCGGCGGCGATGTGCTGAGCGTCGGCGGCGCTTCCACCATTGCCGAAGACGAGGACCTTGTTGCCGCGCAAGAGAGCGTCTGCGACGAGCCGGGCAGACTTCGCGATGTCGGGCGTCTTCGCGAGCATCGACATGCGGAGCCGCGCTCCGTCACGCATCACTTGGTCGATGAGGTGCGTAATCCGGTCAGTCATGCGTCAATGAATCGGCGCGGCGGCACGAAGGTCCTCACTGAGCATTCCCCGGACCTCGGTCATGACACGCTCGACCGATACGGAGCGCGCCGCGGTGTTGTCGATCGTGTCGACAGGTCGGCCGGCGACGACGTCTTTGCCGTTGTAGACGGTGAACAGCGGAATCGAATAGAGCGGCGGCGAGACCGTCGCGGTGCGTGACGCGATGGGACCGTAAATCGTCGGTGTGTCCGCGAAGAAGAGCCCGATGATCGGAGCGTCGACCAAACACGCAAGGTGCATCGGACCGCTGTCGTTGGAGATGACGAGGTCCGAACGCTCGAAGAGCGCGAGGAGCTGGCGAAGGGACAGATCTCCCGCGATGCTCTTCACCCGGCGATCTTGCACGTCATGGACGATTCGTTCGACGTATTGGCGTTCGGATTTCGCGCCGATGTACGCGATCGAGGCGTCGGGATTCTCGGCGAGGATACGGCGCGTGAGCTCGACATAGCGCTCCGTGGGCCATTTGCGGACCTCGGGCGCGAGATCGGCCGACGTGTTTGCGTTGATGACGACGAGCCGGCGCGAATCGAGCCCTCGCTCGCGAAGCAGGCGCGCGACATGCTCGCGTGAGGCCGAGTCGCACGAGATGTGCGGGTAGCTGTAGCGCTGACGGAACGCCTCGAAGTCGAGGTAGAAGAGGTCGTTCGTCGCGAGCAGATACATGAGCGACACGAAGATGTCCTTCGTGTGGAAGTAGTGGTTGTACGACCCGGCGACGTCGAGCAGCGTGCGACGCCACGACTCTTGGGTGAGGTAGAAGCCCGCCTTCTTCGGGATGCCGGCGAGCTCGGCGAGGACGAGCGGGAACTTCGCGAAGAACTCGAAGTCGATCATCAGATCGATCTTCTCGTTACGAAGGTCGCGCGCGAGCGCCATCGTGGACGCCGCGAACTTCTGCGGCGTGGAGTTGTCCACGAACCAGTTCTTGTCGGTGAGGTTGACGATCTCGAGGATCTCTTTGTTCGACTTGAACGAGATGAAGTGGATCTCGGCGTCGGGGAAGACGTCGCGGAGCGCTTGAAGCGCCGGCGTCGCGACGATGATGGATCCCATCCCGAAGAACTTCGTCACCGCGATCTTCTTCGGTTGATCGAGCGGCTTCATGAACGGTGCTTTGACCCGCTTTGCAGCCGCGAACGCCGAGCACGCCAGGTTGCCGACCTGGTTGTCGATCCATCGCATCAGCTTGACGTCAAACACGAGAGAGCCTCCGTCCGTTGCCTCGAGTCTTCTCAAGACCCAGGCCACGCGCACCTCTTGCCACTGTGGGCAGAAGGGGTCAAGAAAGCCTGCTTTTCAGGCGCTTCGACGGGTTCGTGTGTGGCTCTCGGACCCCACTCGACCGAGCGGACATGACATCGATGTCATGCGCTAGAGCGAGTTGAAGAACGACCACGCCTCGGCCATTCCTTGATTCCACACCGTATGGCCGAGCCCTGGGACGAGGCACCACTTCACCGGGCTCGCGGCCGGGCAGCCGTCGGCTTTTTGGCAGGGCGAGGGCGTGGTCGCCGAGCGTGAGTCGCCGCAGCCGTTCGTCTCGGCGATGCACGTCGCGGAGAAGTCACCGCTCGACGGCTCGACGACGCCGTCGGCGTCGCCATGCACGATGAGTGAAGGGATCGGACCGCCCGGGCAGTCGCAGCAGCCGCTCGGTCGCTTCGTGCAGCCAATCTCGGGCTCGTCGGGGCCGCCGCCCGCGTTCGACGCGATCGCCTTGAAGACCCCGCCGAAGCGGCACGTGAACTGGACGACGAAGAACCCGCCGCCGCTGTAGCCGAAGCCGAACACGCGCGTCTTGTCGATGCTCAACGTCTTCGCGAGCTCGTCGGGGAGCGCCTTGATCCAGTTCATGTCGGCGTTGTTGTCGGTCGCCGTGTAGAGGTCCCAGTTGCCGCCTTCCCCGTTCGGATAGACGACGATCGCGTCGTTCTTCGAGACGCTCTCGAAGGGAAACGCGCTCTGCTCGCCCTGGGCGTTGCCCGGGTTGCCATGGAACGACATGACGACGGGGTATTTCTTGGTCGCGTCGTACATCTTTGGCTTCCCGAGGATGTACGTGCGTTGCTTTCCAGCGAACGTCATCGTCTCGTTCGTGAAGTCGACGAACTGCGGCGCGGGGTTGCCGCTCGAACCGCTCGACCCGCTCGAACCGCTCGACCCGCTCGACCCGCTCGAACCGCTCGACCCCGAGCTCGATCCACCATCTTCGTCACCGCCGCTGCTGCTGCTGCTCGACGAAGAAGACGACGATACCTCGCTATCGCTCTTGCATGCGTTGATCGAGAGCACGGCGCACGCCGCGGCGAGGACCGAGAACAAAGGAAGGAATCGCATCGTCTACCTTCAAGAATGAAAGGAATGAGGGCTGGCGTCAAAGCACGGTCGAAGCATGCAGGCTGCTTCCTGGATCGTCGTCGCGACGTTGGTGCTCATGGCACCTGCCGCGCCGCCACGTCACGTCGCAGCCAGACGCGCACGGTGCCGAAGATTGCCGCGGGGACATAGCGCTCTTGCATGAAGTGATGGAGCTTTGGGCAGTGCTCTTGGAAGTCGCGCTCCGAGTCGTCAGGGAACGTCCACGGCGCGCGGTCGAAGAGGACGAACGCGGCAGGCGGCGCTTGCTCGGCGACGCTCAAGACCAGCGACTCTGCGTCGCGCGCGTAGTCGCTCAGCCAGTCCTTCAGCTCGGGGGTGGGCTTCGCCCCAGGTCCACCTTTGAGCGCCGCGTCGACGTTGAGCTCGAAGCTGTAGATGACGGGCGATGCGCTCTTTCGACGTGCGAGGAAGAGCAGATAGGGATCGAACCCGTAGAGCTGAATGCGTTCGTCCGGGCGCGTATGAAACTGCAGGTACGCGGCGGTGGTGCGGAGGTCGTTCGGGAAGTAATCGCCCCACGGAAACTCGTCGAAGTACGCATGGGTGGTGCGCTTCTCCGCGGTCGACCCCGCGCTCGCCCAACCATGGCGAACGGCCGGGCTGAGCAGCGAGTCTTGCGTGCACTTGAGGCCGAAGAAGATCGCGCCGCCAGCCGCCAGGAGCGGAAGCCATTCACGTACGCGGTCCTTGATCGACTGCACGTTCGTGCGCGGGATGGGTGCGATCTGCATCCATCGCGCGAGCGCTGCGAAGACGATCACCTGCTCCATCGCGGTGCCGAGCGTGACCATGTGGAGGTGATAGGGAAACGCCTTGCCCTGGCCGGCGAAGACGAGGATGCCTCCCACGGGAAGGATGCACGCGAGGAGCGCACGTCTGGGGAGCCGGAGCAGCCGATACGCCGCGAGGAAGCCTACGAACGTGGCGAACGCCCAATCGAGCTTCGGGCCGTTGTTGAAGGCGCGGTAGGAGCCGAGGAGAGTCTCGTTCCAGATCGTGTGATGAAGCTTCGGGACCTTGGCGAGCAGCTCGATGCCTCGGCTGAAGTCTTCGTAGACGAAGACGAAGAGGAGCATCGACGTCGTGACGGAGATCGCAGCGACGAGGACGATCGCGAAGGCAGAGCGAAGCGAGATGACGATGTTCTTCCGATCGAAGAGGAACACGAGCGCTTGAAGCACCGAGAACACGGCGCATGGCGGCTTTCCAAACCAGGTCAGGGTCGTCGTCAGCGCGGCAAACAGGAGAGCGAGGCGTGCGCGGCCGGCGCTCTTCGTCGTGTGGACGATCGTTTGAAAGGAGAGCGACGCGAGGAGCAGCAGCGAATAGAAGGCCTCTCGCTGCGACGTGTGCCACCAATCGTAACGTATGTATTGCGAGCCCATGAGCGTGAGGCCCGCGAGGATCCAGAGCACGAGGTGCTTCGTGCGTGTGCGCGTCTTGGCCGCCCCGAGATCGAGATCGACCCAGCGCGGCAACATCGCGGCGGCGAAGACGTAGACGACCAAGAGGAGCGCCGTGTCGATCGAGCGAAACATATGCTCGTCTTCACCGCCGAGCGCCTGCATGACCATGTGCCAGGCGTGCGGCAACGGGCCGTTGATCTCGTGGATGTCACGGTAGGTGCGGTCGCCGTTTCGGATCGCCCAGGCGACGTACTGAAAGATGCCTTGATCGCGACCGAGCGTCGCGAACGTCTGGGCGCGGATTCCCCAGAACGTGGGGAGCCCACCGATCACGACGACGAGGAGCGGAAGGAGCCACGCCGCGCGCTGGGCGATCCACGCATGGGCACGCCCGATACCTGTCGCGCCCGCTGCCCCTTCCGTGCTCGTCTGCGGCGAAGCCATGTCAGAGGTGTGGCTCATCGTGGTCGCGACTCTGCCCGTCGGAGAGAGCCTTCGTGAGCAGCACGACCGCGCGTGTGCTCCCGTTCTCCTTCGCGAGGTCGAGCGCCGTCTTGCCGCGAACGGATCGTTCGATCGGCGAGCCGCTCGCGATCAGGTTCGCGATGCGAACGGCGGCGTCCATGCGCGCGGCGTCGTGAAGGGGTGGCCATGCCTCGGGATTGGTGAACGTGCTTCCTGCGCGAACGAGGACGTCGGCGGCGCGATCTTGGCCGTATCGCGTCGCGACGTCGAGCGCTGTTTCTCCCCGCGTCGAGCGATCGTCGAGGCCCACGGTGCGGCTGTTCACGAGGATGCGAACGAGCTCCGCGTTGTCGGTCACCGCGGCCGCATGAAGGGCGCTGAAGCCACGTGCGTCCGGCAAACGCGCGTTCGCGCTGGCGCCGAGGAGAAGCTGCGCGAGCTGCACCGATCGCGCGCGCTCGACGTTCGCGACGAGGTGCAGCGGCGATTGACCAAAGGAATCGACGACGTCGGCCTTCGCGCCTGCCGCGATGAGCGCCGCCACGCAGTCGATCGATCCGATCGCGACGGCGTCGTGAAGCGCGCTCCGCGCACGCGGACCCGCAGGCGTCGCGAGGCTCGAGGCGACGGCGGCTTCGCGATCTTTGTTGCTCGTGCCCTGTGGCAGCGCCGCGCGCGTGCCGTGCGCGATCGCGTTCGCGAGCACCGTCACGGCGGCGACGTGGCCGAAGCGGGTCGCGATGTGGAGGGGGGAAGCGCCATCCGCGGCGCGAACGTCGAGCGACGCGCCGCGCTCGAGGAGCAACGCGAGGACATCGACGTCACCGCTCGTCGCCGCCGCGAGCAAAGGCACGAGGTGCGTGCCAGGGACCTCGTTCGGGCTGCCTCCGTTCGCGAGCGCGATCTCGACGGCGCCGCGACCGCGCGGCACCGCATGCGTGACGTCGGCGTCGTTGGGCTTGCATCCTGTCGCCGACGATGGAGCGACCGCGCTCACGACGACCGAGAGCACGAGGACGATCGCCGGCGACGCGGTCCTCGCGCGCGCCGCCGAACGAACGAACGCGATGAGCCGTGAGGCGCGGATCGCGTCACGCGCCGCCGCGACGCCGACGCCGACCAGCGCGACGAACACGCCGAACGCGAGCACGAGGCCCCACGCGCCCGCACGCATCGGCTTCAGCTCGATCCCGCCAGGGATGGGCGGCGCGAGCGGAGCGATCAACGGATCGAAGAAGGGGCTCCGCGGCGACGCTTGCGCGGCCGTGATGCGCCTGGCTTGCACGAGCACGTGAGGCACCGCGCGGAGGGCGCCGCCGAGGTCGCCGACATCGAGGTAGCGACCGACGTGCTCGTAGGCGAGCGCCTTGAGGAGCCGCACGTCCGCGATGCTCGCGCACGCGTCCTCGAACGACACGCCCCAATAGCCAAGCTTCACGCCGCACGGTCCTCCCGCCGCGGCCTTGTGGATGACGCCTCCCGACGCGAGATCGAACGTGGGCGCCGGCGCTGGCGCGTTCGCCGCTGCGGAGGCGGACATCGAGGTCGGCGCCTCCGACTCGGAGACGACGCGCACGTCGACGAGCATCTTGTGCGCCTCGAGCACGGCGAGCATGTGCTCGGCGACGATGCGCTCGCGACGTGGGACGAGGCCGGCCGCGTCGCTCACCTCGCGAAGCGCTGTCGGTCCGACGGGAGGCGCCTCCGGCGTCGCGCTCGGGTCGGCGGGATCGATCGCCTTGGTGTACGTCACCTCGTAGACGATCTGCTTGGGCGCGGCGTTCCATGTCGCCTTGATCGCCGGCTCCCACTTCTCGAACGGCGTCTCGAACACGCGAATCGCGCGGAGCTTCAGCGCAGGGTTGTCGCGGAAATGAAGGCGAACGGTGTAGTCCTCGAACGTCGGCAGCACGCGCTCGTACGGCGCGGGGAGCACGATGTAGCGAACGTCGTTGCTCTCGAGCCAAGTGGAGACGCGTCCGGACTCGAGCAGCGCGGCGACGCTCGGATCGGACAGACCGCCGAGATCGAGGATGCGTCGATTCTTGGCGCTGTAGCCGATGCCGCCGATGTCGAAGCTCGCGATCGCCGCGTTCGGAGGGAGCGTGGCGACGAACGTTCCGGTGTCGACCTCGGTCGCCTGAATGTGCGCGACGGCGAGCGCGTTGGCGTCGCGCAGCGCGACCTCGACGGGCTGCATCAGCAGAAGCCACGGCGCGAAGCTGACGACCGCGAACCAGCCGAAGCGAATGTCCTCGCGCGACGTCAGGATGCGCGCGAGCTCGCGAAGCGCGCATGCGGTTCCGATCGGAAGAAGCGCCGCGAACAAGATCGGCGTGAAGGGTTGGTAGCGGCCACCATGCCCAGACGTCGGGAGGAGGAGACCGTAGAAGCTCGCGTGAAAGAGCGCCCAGCCGACGAGCATGAGGATGCCATCGTCATGCGCGCCGCGGCGTGGTGCGGCTTGCTCTGCGCTCTTGGCGATCGGAGCGCGGCAAAGGCGAAAGGCGCCGTAACCTGCGAGCGCCACGAGGATCCATACGACCGCGAGGCTCGTGTCGAACGTGTACGAACCGAGACGCGTGCTCCACTGATCGAGGTAGTCGAACGCGCGATCGACGCGCGAGAGGCCTGCCGACATCTCGAACCAAAGCCAGCGCCGGCCAGAGAGCGTGCTCGGGAGCATGTGGCCTGTCTTCGCCACGTTCGACACCACGTAGAGCGCGACGGCGGCGAGCCACGGCGCGCCCAGCCACGTCGCACGTCGCACGTCACGAAGCCGAAACAGCGCATGCGCGACGAGAAGCCCACCCAGCGGCGTCGCTTCGGGGCGAAGCCACGCGAGCAACCCTGCGAAGACACCGCACGCGATCAACCGGCCCGCCGGTGGGGTCGGCGGGCTCGGTGGCGACGTCGCTGCGGATGTGCTCGTCGTCTCGTTTGCATCCGCCGAGACCGCCGGCTCCGATCGCACGCCGGACGAGGCCGCCCAGATCGTCGCGAGTGAGAGCGCGACGAACGGCATCGCCTCCATCCCCGAGCACACGAACCACAGCACGTTCGGCGAGCAGAGCGCCATCCCCGATGCGACGAGAGACGTCAGCGTCCACGAGAGCTCACCGGCGACGCCGAGGCGCGCGCGTGCACGGAGAAGGAGCGAGAAGAGGAGCTGGCCGGCGGCGAGCGCCGAGATCGCATTCAGGATCAGCGCCCATCGACTTGGCTCGAGGTGGAGGACCTTGAAGTTGATCCCGAGCAGCGCGGCCCAGAGGTAGCTCGTCGCCGCCGCGCCGTGGTGACCGGGCGCATACCCGAGCGTGCCCGTCTCGGCGAACGTGCGAGCGACGACCTGATGGATCCACGCGTCGTCGAGCGGAAGCCCTCGCCCCGGCGAAAACCACGAAATGCATGCAAGCTGCACGCATGCGAGGACGAGCCGCGAGAGAAGACCACCACGCTCACGAACGACACGCCCAAGGGAGCTGGAAAAGCGAAGAATCAGAGCCAAATTCCGGCGGAACCTTGCCACGAAGTCGGCCGACAATCCATGAAAGCAGCGCTCTGGACACGGCTTTCGCGAGGGGTAGTCTTCTGATTCCTGCCTTCGAGCTGCCAAGCGGGCCGGATTTCTTCGAATCGAGCCGAGACGAGAGACGAGAGGTCAGTCACATGAGCGACGAACACAAGACCAGCCCCGAGAACGAGAAGATCGAGACCTTCGAGGAGTTCTGGGACTTCTACGTCGGCGAGCACAAGAACAAGGCGAACCGCATCCTGCACTTCATCGGGACGACCTCGGCGGTGGGCTGCCTCGCAGGCGCGCTTCTCACGCGCAAGCGCTGGCTTGCGCTCGTCGCGCCGGTCGTCGGCTACGGCTTCGCATGGGTGGGCCACTTCTTCGTCGAAGGCAACAAGCCAGCGTCGTTCAAGTACCCGCTTTGGTCGCTCCAAGCCGACTTCAAGATGTGGTGGAAGATGGCCACCTTCTCGATGCAGGCCGAGGTCGATCGCGTCATCCGTCAAGAAGAAGAGCGTGCACGCGCCAAGGCCGAGACCACGACGGACCAGAGCGAGAAGAGCGCGTCGAACGGTGACGATCGTGCATCGATGCAGAGCAGCGAAGCCGTCAACTAAAGCTCCCATCCACGCCACGAGCGCCGCGAGCCTCTCGCTGGCCGTCGCGACGACGTTCTCTCTGATCGTCGCGACGCAGACGCTCGCCTGCACGCCCGGCTCGGGCTCCGCGGTCGTGGAAGCCCCCATGCTCTCTGTGGACGCCTCGGCCTCGTCGATCGCGCTGGTCACGGGCGAGCCCATCCGACCACCGAACAGCGCGTCGGCTGCCGTCGACGCTCCCTTCAAGCCGGGCGATCGGATGACGGGCTTCTACACGTGCAACCAGGGCAAGACGGCGATGGTCCTCATCTTCGAAGAGGTCGCGCCCACCGTCGCGTCGCTTCTGGCAGGAGGCACCGACGACGAGAACGCCTCGGTCACGCTCGACGTCGAAGCCGTCTTCGAGTTCCACTACGACGGCACCCGACCGGGCTTCACGAAGACGGACGGCTCCGCGCGCATGCGCGGCAAGTACGAGCCAAAGACCCGCCGCCTCCGCCTGAAGGGCGAAGAGTGGATCGACCAACCCGCCAACTACTCGCTCATCACGCTGACCGGCTCGATCAACAAGTCCGGCCAATACTCAGGCACCGTCGAGGGCTACGGCTGCACGACCTTCTCCGCCATCCCCGAACGCCCGTAGCGAATTCCAAAATGATCTCCAAAGCTTCTCGAGAAGCTTGGGTCACGACGGGCTCTGCCGAATGGGCGTCGGACTTCGGCAGAGGACGTGGCCTCTGCCGAATGGTGTCGGACTTCGGCAGAGGAGCGACTTGGCCTCTGCCGAATGGGCGTCGGACTTCGGCAGAGGGGAGCGACGTGGGAATGGGCGTCGGACTTCGGCAGAGGGAGCGACGTGGCTACTTCACCGGCGGCATCGGCACGGGCGTCGGTGCAGGATCGGGCTGCCCCTGTTGGGGATCGCGATCGCGCGTCCCTGGGCCACCGCCGCGGCGAACCACGTACGCCGCCATCGCCGCCGCGAGGACGATGAACACGATCGCGACCCAGATCGCGACGCGCGAAGACTGCTGTTGCGCGGCGGTCGGCCCGACCGTCTGCGCGATCGGCGCCATCGGCGGGATCATGTGCGACCCGGTGTTGGGAAGCTGCGGGAGCGGCTGCGACGCGTGCTGCGGATGGCCGAACGGAGGCGCAGGAGGCGCCGACGCGCGGAACGCACGAGGCGATGCACCGCCGCCTCCGCCGCCTCCCACTCCGCCTTGGACCGCGACCGTCGCGCCGTGCGCGTCGACGGGCTGCCCGTAACCCGCCTGCGGATGTGCGTGCGAGTCGACGGGGAACGATCGCGGCGACATACCCGTCCCGACCTCGTTGTTGTTCAGGGGTCGACCATCGATCGGAAACGATCGCGGCGAGAGCGCGTTCGTCGGTGCATCCGCCGAGAACACACGCGGCTGCGGTGGCGGAGCGTTGCTCGAGCCGCCGTGGGTGACGGGCGCGACGTTCGCCTGCACCGTCATGTGATCGTCCGATGGCGTCATGATCGGGGCACGAAACGCATCCGCGGGCTTCCGCTGGGGCTGAGGCGGCGATGTCAATCCGCCCGCCGCACCCGGTCCACCCGGACCAGTCTTCTCGAGAGGTCGATCGCGCATGCGGCTCGTGTGTGGAGCGGTCGGCGCCGAGCCCGGAATGCGCGAGCCAGGGAGCGATGCGATCGGCGCTGCGTGCGTCGCCTCGATGAACGTCTCCTCCATGTCGGACGCATCCTCGATCCGCTTCCGCTCCCCACGACCCGTCGGCGAAGACGCCGGACGTGCCGCGTCGCCCGCGCCGCGCGGAACGCCCAGCGCAGAGAGCCCCTGCGGTCCGCCAACGCCGCCGGGCGAGAGCTGCGTGCGCGGCGACACGTCGGCGTGCTGCGGCGCGAGCTGCGTGCGCGGCGCGTCCTGCATCTTCATCGTCTGGTCGGACGAGAGCGGCTTCTCGTGCGAGAAGGGATTCGCCGATGTCGGCGCATGCGCCGACTGCACCGTCATGCTGTCCGCCGTGAACTCGCGGTTGAGATCGCCGCGCGCCTCGCGAAGAGCAAGCTGCATCTCGCGCGCGCTCTGCCACCGATCGCTCATCTCGAGCTCGAGGGCCTTGTCGATCACCGCCGCGACGTCCGGCGACACATGCGGAGCAAGCTGGCGAATCGGCCGCGACCGTCGCGTCGCGCTCGCGATGAGCTGCTCGTGCAGCGACTGCGCGTCATCGTGAACGTAACGACCGGTGATCGCGGTGAAGAGCGTCGCGCCGAGGCCCCACACGTCCGACCGCGCGTCGACCTCGCTCCGCCGTCCGAGCGCCTGCTCGGGCGGCATGAACTCGGGCGTCCCGATCGTCACGCCGGTCTTGGTCGCCTCGGTCTTGTTGTCCTTCATCCGCGCGAGCCCGAAGTCGAGGAGCTTGATGCGTCCCTCGTTCGTGTAGAAGACGTTCTCGGGCTTGATGTCGCGATGCACGATCCCTTTCTCGTGCGCGGCGGCGAGCGCATCGAGCGCCTGGTCCGCAAGGTCGAGCGCCTCATCGACAGGCAAAGCTCCGCCCAGCCGGATGCGCCGAGCGTCGATCGTCTCCCCTTCGAGCAGCTCGAGGACGAGAAACGCGCAGCCATCTTCCGCGACCCCATCGTCGAGCACCGCGACCACGCCGGGGTGCCCGACCGCGTTCGCGACGTATCCCTCACGTAGAAACCGCGCCCGCGTCGGAGGGTCACGCGACAGGGGACCGTGGAGCATCTTCAACGCCGCCCGATGACCGTTGCGATGGGTCGCGGCATAGACGGTCGCCATGCCACCGGTGCCGAGCCGAGCATCGATCTGCCACTTCCCGTTCACAACGGAGCCGACGCGCTTCTGCCCAGGCGCCCACTCAAGGCGGTCGTCGCTACTCACGACGATCTGCTCCTCCCCACGACCACGGCGTAAAAAGGTATCACGCCAGCCGAATAGTTCCTTTTTTCGGGTCTTTTCCTGCCGCAGCGGCTGGGCTCGCTACCCTTTTCGACTTCGGCAGAGGCCCCGTCGCGCCCCCTCTGCCGAAGTCCCGCGCCGACTTCGGCAGAGGCCCCGTCGCGCGGCTCTGCCGAAGTCCACGCCGACTTCGGCAGAGGCTTTATCGCCGTCCGCGCCGATTCGGCAGAGGCGAACGCGGCGTGAAGGAGATCACGCGCGCGACGCATCGACGAGTTCGCACGCAGGCGGTCGGGACATTCGACCGCGCGAGCGGCTATCCGCCTGAGATTGCTCGTGACGTGCGTGACGCGGGAAAAGCGCAGCAAATCCAGGGCCAGCGTGAATCGACTCGGCATGGGCTGTGCTGAATCACGAGGACCCATGCCCCGATCCTTTGGCGAGGCCGACACGGTTCACGCGGAGCACGCGGCGCGCGCGGCGCTGCTCGACGCGGCCACGCAGTCGATGTCGTCATCACCACCGCCCTCGTCGACCGCGATGCCACGTCGCGCACCGCGCGTTCCGATCCGGCACTCGCATAGCGAGCTCGCGCTGGCGGCCGGAAGCGTCGTCGATCACTTCACGCTCGAGAAGGAGCTCGGTCGTGGCGGGATGGGCGTCGTCTTCCTCGCGCGCGACGACTCCCTCGATCGGCAGGTCGCGCTCAAGGTGATCGTCCCGAGCGCGAAGCGCGGCGAAGCCGAGAGGCAGCGAGAGCGCTTCTTTCGTGAGGCGCGCGCGCAGGCGAAGCTCACGTCGCCGCACGTCGTGCATATCCATTACATCGGCAGCGCCGCGTCCTCGCCTTCGGCGGAGGATGGCTCGCCGCCGGCGACGTACTTCGCGATGGAGTACGTGCAGGGCGAGTCGCTCGAGGCGGGTCTCGAGCGGGGCGAGGCGCTCGACCCCGAGCGCGGGCGCGTGTTGATGCTCGAGGTCGCGCACGGGCTTCGCGCGGCGCACGAGGCGGGCTTCATCCATCGCGACATCAAGCCGTCGAACCTCCTCGTCGATCGATCGGGGCACGTGAAGATCGCGGACTTTGGGCTCGCCAAGCCGATCACGACGACGGGGCCAGGCTCGCTCACGGGCGAAGGCGTCGTGCTCGGCACGCCGCTTTACATGCCTCCCGAGCAGATCGAAGGGGCCGCGATCGATCATCGCGCGGACATGTACGCGCTCGGCGCGACGTTCTGGAACTTGCTCGCCAAGCGGCCGCCGTTCGACGACGACTCGATGATCGGCATCTTCGCGAAGCACATGAACGATCCGGTCCCCTCGCTACGCGCGGCCGCGCCTGCGGTGTCGCCGCAGCTCGCCGCGATCGTCGAGCGCCTCATGCAGAAGAAGCCTGAGAAGAGGTTCGCGACGTACGACGAGCTGATCGCCGCGCTCAAGGCGGCGGCGCCCAACGTTGCCCCGCCGGCAGGCTTTGCGATCCGCGCAGCCGCGTCGGTGATCGATCTCGCGATCGGCGCTGCGCTGATCGGGTTCACCGGGCCGATCGGCGCCGCGCTCTACGCCGTCGTCCTCGTCGCGGCGCAGGCGTGGCGCGGCCAGACGCTTGGCAAGTACCTCGTGCGAATCCGTGTAGAGTGCACAGATGGCGCGCGGCTCACGTTCGGGCGATCGGCGTTGCGCCTCGCCCTGGCGGGATGGTTGCCGGTGTATTGGGCGTTCGTGATCCTCCTGACGCGCGGCAAGCACGACCTCTTCGAGGGCATCCGCTCGGCCGCCCGAACGGACGATTTGCGCGGGTTTTTGACGGCTTTCGTCGTGGAGCACGTGCTCTTCTCGTTCCTCTATGCGGTGAGCCTCGGGCTCGCCGCGGTCCATCCCGACAAGCGCGCCGTGCACGACCTCGTCGTCCGCTCGCGCGTCGTGCATGTTCGCGCCTGATCCTGTATGACGGGAGACATGCGAACGAGGATCTCCTCCCGTCAGACAGCCGGTTCTTTGTTGGTGCTTGGCGCAGCTTCTGCGTTGCTCCTCACGATCGCCGTGGGCTGCTCGAAGGACAACCAAGGCTCGAGCGGCGCGACGTCACCGTCGGGCGCGAACACGGGCGCAGGGACGGGCGCGAGCGGCGGCGGCGGCGGAGGCACGGGCCCGCTCGCGAACCTCGAGTCGGCGCCGTTCGTCAACGAGGTGTGGACGGCCCAAGAGGGCGGCACCCAGATGCCGATGATCTTCTACTCCGCCCAGAACGTCCGCGTGAGCGCGCAGTGCCGGCAGGCCGCGGGCACGCTCCAGTGCGATGCGCTTCGTCAGATCCGGCAGGGCATGCCCGTCGAGATCCCGAAGCGATCCCTCAACGGCAACGTGAGCGCAGGCACGCGCGTCTGCACGAAGATGGGACACCAGCTCGTGTCGGGTCACAACTCCGTCGGCGCAGAGGACGGCTTCTGTCGCTTCCCGGACGGCTCGATGATCTCGACGGGCGCGCTCGAGCAGTACGGCATGCGCATCATCGAGTAGTCAACGCGTCGTCACGTCGTCATCGCGACCTCATCGAGCAGACGAGGCTGCAGACTGACGTGATGTGCGTGGCACCGGCAGCGTGAGGAAGAAGCGCGTGCCCTTGCCCACTTCGCTCTCGACGCGGATCGATCCATCCATCGACTCGACGAGGTGCTTCACGATCGCGAGGCCGAGGCCTGCGCCGCCGTGTTGGCGCGCGCGACCTGCGTCGACGCGGTAAAACCGCTCGAAGAGCCGCGGCAGGTGCTGCGCTTCGATCCCTTCGCCGTCGTCGGCGACGACGATCGTCGCGAGCGATTTGCCGGCGTCGTCGGTGGTCGTCGACGCGGTGACGTCGACCTTGCCGCCTTCTTTGCCGTATTTGATCGCGTTGTCGACCAGGTTGAGCACGGCGCGCTCGACGCCTTCGGGGTCAGCGAAGACCTCGACGGACTTGTCGACCTCGACGTGGACGTTGACCTTGCGCTTCTCGGCGTGGCCGCGGACGGTCTCGGCGACATGCCGCGCGATCGACAGCACGTTGATCGGCTCGCGCGCGAGATCGTCACGGCCGCGGGCCTCGAGCTCCGACAGCGCGAGCAGCTGCTCGACGAGCGCGCCGATGCGCTGCGCCTGGCGATGGATGACCTCCAAGAACTGCGTGCGCGTCTCCGCCGGAGGATCTTTGCGAAGCAGGGTCTCCGCGTAGCCTTGGATCGAGGTCACCGGCGTCCTCAGCTCGTGCGAGACGTTGGCGACGAAGTCGCGCCGGATCGTCATGAGGCGCTGCAGCCGGTCGCCTTCCTCGACGAGCTCACCGATGCGCGCCTTGAGCTGCGAAGCGAGGGACTTGAGCGCTCGCCAAAGGACGCCGAACTCGTCGTTCTCGCCTTCCGGGATCGGCGCGTCGAAGTCGCCTTGCGCGAGGCGCGTCGCGGTGGCCGTCATGTCTTGCAGCGGACGTGAGGCGACCCTCGAAGCCAAGACGCCGAGCAGGATCGCGGCGAGGACGGTGAACGTGGACGCGAAGAGGAGGCGCCTTCGCATCGAGGCGACCGTCTCGTTGATCTCGCTGAGCGGCTGCGCGAGGCGGAGCACGGTGCCTTCGGAGCCTGGCACCGCGATGTAGTGGACCTCGTGACCTCCTCGCCATCGCGCGGCGCGGCCGACGTTTCCCGCTTGCGCGGCCGTGATCTCCGGACCCAAATCAGCTCTTGCCTCGGGGGTCGACGCGCCGAGTACGGTGCCGTCGCGATCGAACAGCGTGACCTCGGCGTCGACGATCTTCGCGATGCGCGTCGTGATGCGATCGGGGTGACGCTTGCCTCCTTCGGCCCACTCGATGGCGCCCTTTCCCTGCTCTTCGAGCTTCACGTCGAGCTGGCGAACGAGGTCGGCGGTGAGCCATCGATCGAGGGAGAACAAGGTGATGCCGCCGACGACGAGCACGAGCGCGACGTGACTAGCGAGCAGCTTCGAGCGAAACGAAAGCGAGAACGACTTCGCCATGGGACGCCTTGACGTTACGCCGAAGGCGATGGAAATGGCTTCTTCTGCGCCATCGCTCGCGAAATCACGGCGCGCCACACGACGCGCCCGCGTCTAGGACGGGTCGCGGAGGCGATAGCCGAAGCCGTGCACGGTCTCGATCGCTTCCATGTACGCGCCGAGCCGCTCGCGGAGGCGTCGAATGTGCGTGTCGACCGTGCGCGTGTTGGTCTCCGGGCTGATGCCCCAGACCTCTTGCAGGAGCTCGGTGCGCGAGAACACGCGCCCAGGATGCTCGATGAAGATCGCGAGCAGCTTGTACTCGAGCGGACGAAGGCCAAGCTCGGCGCCGTCGATCGTGACGCGATGGCGGACCGGATCGATCTCGAGGCCGCGCCACGAGAGGCGCTTGCCTTCGTCGTGAGCGCCGCGCGCGAGGCGACGTTCGCGTGCCCGAACGGCGAGCCCCTTCACGCGCATGACGAGCTCGCGCACGCTGAACGGCTTGACGACGTAGTCGTCGGCGCCGACCTCGAAGCCGAGCACGCGATCGTATTCGTCGCCGCGCGCGGTCAGCATGAGGACGGCCGCGTCGGCGAGGTCGGGATCGGCGCGCAGCCGGCGGCATACCTCGGTGCCCGAGATGTCCGGCAGCATCAGATCGAGGACGACCACGGAGGGCCGGAGCCGCGCCGCCGCTTGCAGCGCGCCGTTGCCGGTGTCGACCGCTTCGACGCGGAAGCCGACCTCGTCGAGGTTGAACGTCACGAGGCGACGAATGTCCTCTTCGTCATCCACGATGAGGACAACATCGCCACCTCCGAGGTTGGTGGTCGACGCGGGAGGAAGGTTCGAGGTGCTCATGTTCGTCGCTGAAGAGAAAACTTCGTTTCAGCGCGATCTTATCCCGCAGGAACGGAAGAAAACGAACGACGTGTCGATTCGTCCAGAAGAGATGCGCAAATCACCAAGAAAGACCGTAAGCCGTCATCATCTGCGGCGTTTTTCTGCGGTGATGCCGCGCGGCCATCGTCGTGATCCTGAGGTGCGCACCCCGCAAATACGGCCGTTCGAGGGGATCCAAGATTGACGTGCGCTCGCATGAGATTAGAAAGAAAAGTCGTAGTGCGGGGTGTTAACGCCCCAAACGAACCGCGAGCTCGAGGTTCGTTCGTGTTCTGGGTGGCATCACCACGATCACGATCACCAATTGCTTCATTGAATTGGCCTTGGCCGCAACTGTCGAGAAGAGGAATCCATGAAGAAGGTTGCACTCGTTGCTCTGTGTTTCGCCGCGCTCGCCCTCGCTGCATGTGGTGGTGACAAGAAGCCGCCGCCGGTGACGCCGCAGCCGAAGCCCACGGCTGAGGCACCGACCGTCACGAGCGCGCCCCAGCAAAAAGAGAAGATGGCCGTCAACGTCGACGACGCCATCCTCAAGGCGTGCAACCTCAAGTTCTCGAACCCCGA
Organism: Labilithrix sp.; assembly: GCA_044227045.1. Lineage (GTDB taxonomy): Bacteria > Myxococcota_A > Polyangia > Polyangiales > Polyangiaceae > Labilithrix. The sequence continues at coordinate 31,896 of JBGAFW010000034.1, read as the reverse complement.
GGAGTCGCCGAAGTTCGACTTCGACTCCGAGCAGCTCAGCGAGGCCGAAAAATCGATCCTCGAGCAGATCGCCAAGTGCCTCACCACCGGCCCGCTCAAGGGCCGCGCGGTCGATCTCGTCGGCCGCGCCGATCCGCGTGGCGAGACCGAGTACAACATGACGCTCGGCGCGAAGCGCGCACGCGCGGCGCACAACTTCCTCTCCGGCCTCGGCGTCGGCAACGACAAGCTCTTCGACACCTCGCGTGGCGAGCTCGATGCCACCGGGACCGACGAGCAGGGCTGGCGTAAGGACCGCCGCGTCGACGTGAAGCTCCGCAACTAAGCTGGAGCTCCCGCGCCATCCGGCCATCCGCTCCTGCGCCTTCGCAGGACAAGCGCGAGCCGCCACGCGAGGTCTTCTCGCGTGGCGCTTGTGTTTAATTCGGCCGGAGGCGCTGAAATCCGCGGCGCGGTCGGTTTATTTCCAGCGGCACCTCGGCTAAACGTCCGCCCTAACCCCATGGCAGTCGACGAAGCCATCCTGAAGGAGCAGCTCACGCACACCATCGAGTCCACGCGATTCGAGAAGCTCGGTGAGCGTTACGAGGGCAAGGTTCGCGACAACTACACGAAGGACGGCAAGCGCTTCATCGTCGTCACCGATCGCATCAGCGCCTTCGATCGGATCCTCGGCACGATCCCCTTCAAGGGGCAGGTGCTGAACCGGCTCGCGGCGTGGTGGTTCGACAAGACGAAAGACGTCGCGAAGAACCACCTCCTCAGCGTCCCCGATCCGAACGTGCTCGAGTGCATCGAGTGCAAGCCGTTGCCCGTCGAATTCGTCGTCCGCGCCTTCATCACCGGCTCGACGTCCACGAGCATGTGGACGCACTACGCGAAGGGCGAGCGCGTCTTCTGCGGCCACGAGCTGCCGGAGAACATGCAGAAGAACCAGCGGCTCGAGAGGCCGCTGCTCACGCCCGCGACGAAGGCGCCGATGGGCGAGCACGACGTGAGCGCGTCGCGCGAGCAGATCCTCGCGAAGGGCGACATCACCGCGGCGGATTTCGACCGCGCCGCCGACCTCGCGTTGGCGCTGTTTCGTACCGGTCAGAAGCTCTGCTTGGAGCGTGGCCTCATCCTCGTCGACACGAAGTACGAGATGGGCAAGACGAAGGACGGCGAGATCGTCGTCATCGACGAGATCCACACGCCCGACTCGTCGCGGTTCTGGATCGAGGCGACCTACCAGGAGCGCTTCGCGAGCGGCGTCGACCCGGAGCCGCTCGATAAAGACTTCGTGCGTCGCTACTACACGGCGCTCGACTACCGCGGCGATGGCGATCCGCCGCCGCTGCCGAACGAGGTTCGCGTCGGCGCCGCCGCGCGCTACATCGAAGCCTACGAGCGCATCACCGGCGAGACGTTCGTCCCGAACACCGAAGATCCGCTCCCCCGAATCGCGAAGAATCTAGGTCTCTGATCGAGACTGACGGAAGCACCGAGAGAAGAAGATGAGCAAGGCCACCGTTCTCGTTCGATTGAAGTCCGAGGTCCTCGATCCGCAGGGAGACGCGGTGAAGCGCGCGCTCGACAAGCTCGGTTTCGAAGGTGTCCGCGGGGTCCGCATCGGCAAGCTCATCGAGATCGACCTCGGTGACGCGCCCGTCGCCGATCCTGCCGCCCTGAAAGAACGCCTCGCCAAGATGGCCGACGAGATGCTCGCGAACCCCGTCATCGAAGACTACGAGATCGTCCTCTAAGGCCCGGCCGGGGTAAGCACCCGCCGACTCAGAACGAGAACGGCTCCGGCATGAAGAGGAGCGCGAAGAGCACGAGGGTGCCGATCGCGATCGCCTTGCGGAGGCCGTCGAGCGAGTCCGATCCGGTGGGAGGATGATCGAGCGAGTCATGCTTGCGGAGCACGCCCCACTTCATCTCCATCGCGATCAAGAGCCCAAGCCCGAGGAAGAACGCGATCGTGATGAGCCACGAGCCGTGCTCGCGATCCATGCTCGCGAGCACGAGCAAGCCGATCGTCGCGACGATGCGGGTGCGCACCGAGAGCGTCTTTCCTGGCGCCTCGTCTCGGTCTTCGGCTTCGCGCTTGGCCCGCGCGGACACGGCGCCGAGCACTGCGAGGAGCTGGAACCAAACGAGCCACGGTAGCGCGTTCGCGATGTGGCGGCCGAACAGCAGGATGTTGAAGCCGAGATGCGCGGCGAAGTCGCGTCCGACGTGGCCAGCGATGATGACGAAGAAGAAGACGAGCATCGCGCGGTGCACCATGAGCGCGTAGCGATTCTGCTTCGGCCCGAAGAGCGCGTAGGCGACGTGGCCGCCGTCGAGCTGGCCGACCGGCAGCAGGTTGATCATCGTCACGAAGAAGCCGCCCCACGCGGCGTAGGCGACGGGCGAGTAGACGGCGATCATTCCCTCGGGGGCGGGAGGCATCAAGAAGTGGTCGACCACCTTGATGAGGACCGACTCGCCGAGCTCGGTGAGGTTGTCGTTCTCGACGAGCGGCACGAACGTGGAGTGCGAGACGCCCCACGCATAGAGAGGGATCGCAAACGCGAGGCCCGCGAGCGGACCCGAGGCGCCGATGTCGAGCAGCGCGCGCCGCGTCGGGATCACACCGCGCATGCGGATGACGGCGCCCATCGTGCCGAACGGGCTGATGAGGGGCATCGGGATGAAGAAGGGCAGCGAGGCGTCCACCTTGTGGATGCGCGCCGCGATGTAGTGACCGAGCTCGTGGGCGACGAGGATCGTGAGGAGCGTCCCCGCGAACTGCGCCCCGGAGATCAGCGACTTTGCCGTGATGTGTTGGAAAGCGTAGACGAGCGTGTCGGTGAAGCCCGCGCCTTTGGGCGTCTCGATCGCGCCGAGCATGCCCGTCATGCACACGCTGGCGACGGTCGCGACGAAGAGACCGAGGTTCGTCCGCCAGGCCGCGGACGCGTCCGAAGGAGTGGACGTAGAGGGCGCGACGCCGCCGGCGCCTCCGTTCGGATCCTCGACCTGCTCGCTCTCGCCGCTCATGACGCCTTCAAGGCTTCGCGCAGAGCCCCCGCCAATCGTCTGAGCTGCGGCTCGAGCCTCGCGTCGACGCGACCGAGATCGGTGTGAACCACGAGCGATCCTCGCGCGAGCGCTGGCTCGGCCTTGATCTCGGCGATCTGGTGGATCGCGCCGAGCGCCTCGGTGAGCGCGGGGACGTCGTCCGGTGACGCGTCGATGCGAATGCGCTCCGCGCCGCGCGCCTCTTGGATCGCGGTCGCGGCGAGCTCGGCGACGCGCGCTGGCTCGACGCGAATCGCTTCGCCCACGATGCGCTCGGCGAGGAGCACCGCGAGCTCGATCACGCGATCGAGGTTCTTCTCGGCGCTCTTGGCCTCTTCGGCGCGAAGCACGAGGAAGCTCGCGGCGAGCCGGGCGACTTCTTCCGCGCTCGCCTCCTCGGCGGCGTGTGCTCTCGCTTCCGCCGCGACCTCGCGCGCGCGTGCCTTGGCTTCCTCGACGATGCGCGTGGCTTCTTCGCGTGCAGAGAGGACCTCGAACGCGATGCGCCGCGCACGCTCGAGGTGCATCGCCTGTGCGCCGGCCGCGCGCGACTGAGTCTCCTCGGAGGGAAAGGCGTTCTTGATGACGCGTGCGCGGGTGAGGCTGCTCATTCGTCGCTCTTGCTGAAGGCGAGCGTCATTCGATCGACCGCGAGCATCGTCTCGCCGAGCGCGCCGGCCAGCGCCTGCGCGCGCGTGGTGCGTGACGATGCCCGGAGACCGCGCGTCAGGTCATCGAGGTATGCACGCTCGGGGCTGCTTCCTTCGAGCGCCGCGAGCGCGTCGTCGACGCTGGTACCGATCGCGACGCTCGTCGCGACGAAGCTCTTTCTCCACATCGTGTCTACTCAACGTACCACGCGAAACGTGTCCGGCTTGTCCGTCCGCGCGATTCGGCCTTCGCGCTCGAGCTTTTCGAAGTGGGCGTCGACGCTGAGCTTCGCGATCGGCCACACCATCGGCGACGCGTCGTCGTAGGCGAGCGGCACGAGCTCCGTCGAGGAGAGCCCTGCTTCGTGCTTCGCGAGCACCCCCACGATCTTCTCTTCGCGGAGCAGCCGGTGCTTGATGTAGTGCCGAAAGAGAGCCGTCGGCGCGTCGATCGGATCTCCATGCGCCGGCAGCGCGACGCTCGCGTCGAGCGCGGCGAGCCGATCGAGCTGCGCGAGATAGACGGCCATGTCGCCATCGCCTGGCGCGATGAGGATGGTGCCGACGCTCGCGACCATGTCGCCGACGATCGCAGTCTTCGATCGCGTCTCGAACAAGCACACGTGCCCTGGCGCGTGGCCCGGCGTGTGAAGCACCTTCCACCGCTCGTCACGCGGCCCGGCGAGCACCAGCTCTTCGCCGTCGACGAGCCTCCGCGCGACCGGCACCTCGTCCGCGATGCGCGAGGCCGTGTCGGCATGCGCCCACACCGGAAGCCCAAGCTCACGTGAGAGGAACGCCGCGCCGCCGATGTGATCGGGGTGGTGATGCGTCGCCAAGATCGCGACGATGTTTCGTCCGGCCGACACGAGGCCACGTGCCCACGCCACCCACTCGCGCTGCTCGTCGTCATAAGGGGTCGCGGGCTCGACGAGGAGCACATCGCGACCTCCTAGGGCGTAGCTGTTGGTGTGGGTGGCCGGGAGAAGGGTCGGCGTCCGCGCTGCGAAGAGCGAGAGGCTTTGCCCAATCTCCCGAGGCCGGATCACAGGTGCGCGCTCGTCACGTTCAGACGCGCTCGACGACCATCGCGAGGGCTTCGCCGCCGCCGATGCAGATCGAGGCGAGGCCACGCTTCTTGTTCATGTCCTTCATCGCGTGGAGCATCGTGGTGACGATGCGGGCGCCGCTCGCGCCGATCGGGTGACCGAGCGCCACCGCGCCGCCGCGCACGTTGACCTTCGACGGATCGATCTTCGAGAGCTGCGCGCTCACCATCGCGACGACCGCGAAGGCCTCGTTGATCTCGACGAGGTCGACGTCGTCGGCCTTGAGCGAGAGCTTCGCGAGGACGCTGTCCATCGCCTTCGCCGGGGCCGTCGTGAACCACTCGGGCGCCTGCGCGGCGCTGCTGTAGCCGCGGATCACGCCGAGCGGCGCGAGGTTGTGCTTCTTCACCGCCGCCTCGCTCGCGAGGACGAGCGCGCTCGCGCCGTCGTTGATCGACGAGGCGTTGGCCGCCGTGATCGTGCCGTCCTTCGAGAAGGCGGGGCGGAGCGTGCCGATCTTCGCCGGGTCACCCTTGGCCGGACCTTCATCGTTCTTCACGACGAGCGCGTCGCCCTTCTTCTGCGCGATCGAGACGGGCACGATCTCCGCGTCGAAGAGGCCTTCATTCTGCGCTGCGAGCGCGCGGCGGAAGCTCTCCTTCGCGAACTCGTCTTGCGCTTCACGCGAGACCTTGTACTCGGCGGCGCACTTGTCTCCGCAGTTGCCCATGTGGACGTTGGCGTACGGATCCCAGAGGCCGTCGTGGATCATGCCGTCGATGAGCGTGCCGTTGCCCATGCGGTAACCCTGACGACCCTTGTCGAGGTAGTAGGGGACGTTCGACATCGACTCCATGCCGCCGGTCACGACGATGTCGGCGTCGCCGAGCGCGATCGTCTTGGCGCCGAAGATGACGGCTTGCATGCCGGAGCCGCAGACCTTGCTCACGGTCGTGGCGGGGACGTTGTCTGGGATGCCCGCGAAGCGCATCGCCTGACGAGCAGGTGCCTGACCGATGCCGGCCGAGAGCACGTTGCCCATGAAGACTTCGCCGACGAGCTCAGGACCGACCTTCGCGCGCTCGAGCGCAGCCTTGATCGCAAGCGAACCGAGCTCGGGCGCCTTGAGCGTCGAGAGCGAGCCGAGGTAAGCGCCGATGGGCGTACGCGTGGCGGACACGATGAAGACGGGCGGGAGGGACATCGTTCTGTCTCCTGGTGGTGAGTCTGTTGTCTGTCTAGGATGGGATGTTGGTGATGCAAGGTCCGTCGCGATGGCAAGAGCGAGGCAGCGATCGCGAGCGCACTCCGCGGCGACCTTATAGCCCCAAACCCACCGGGATGCTTCGTTCTAACGCAGTGCGCAAAGTCTTCGCGCTGAGCGCCGTGGCAGGCCTGATCGCGACGATCGCCGCGGCCTGCACGGACGAGTCGACGAACGTCGACGGCACCCCCGACTCGGGGATCGATCCGACCACGATCGGTACGGGCGTCTGCCCGATCGTCCCTCCTCGCATCAACACGACGTGCCTTTTGCCCGAAGGGACCACGTGCGCCTTCGCCTGTGGGAGCTCGATCGTGGTCTGCCAATCGGGGATGTGGCGTCTCGCGGGCAATCCGCCGCCCCGTCCGCCGTGCCCCGATCCGGCGCCCGCCGCCGATACGCCCTGTCCTGCCTGCTGGCCTGCCGCCGTCACCTGTCGCTACGGAAGCGAAGATTGCACGGCGCCCGACGCCTCGACCAACCGTGCGATCGCGTCCTGCCCCGACGGCAAATGGCGCATCTCGTTCTCGCCGTGCGCCGACGCCGGGGATGCCGGTTCGAATGTTCAGGGTGACGCGGACGCAGACGCAGACTAAGAAGCCTGCCCTCATCATGGCCGACGAAACGAAGCTTCAAGCATTCCTCACGCAAAACAAGCTCAATCCCAACCGCCTCCTCGCGGTCTCGCACACGCTCGAGACGCATCGCAAAGAGGATCGCACGCTGAAGCTCGAGCGCCGTCGCTCGAAGAAGGCGGAAGGCGGCGAGAAGAAGGAAGTCGCGAAGCCGCGTTCGGGTCGTCCCGTGAGCGAGCGCGCGCTGAACAGCGCCCTCAAGGGCGGCGAGATCAGCGGTCCGACCAAGCAGCGCATCCTCCGCGCCGTGAACTACCTTCTCGAGCAAAAGAAGAAGGACAAGGTCGAGCTGAAGACGCTGTTCTAAGCGTCTCTTCTTCCGAAGTCGAAGCCAGCGACGCTGGCGCTCAGACCCGACGCGTGCGACGGTTGTTCACGAAATCGTGGGCGTCGAAGAGCACTACGAAAGCGATCACGGCGATAGCGACGATGGCCATGCAGCCAGCGTCGAGCTACGCACGGCGTCGGGCCAAATTTCCGTCGTCGGTCGTGGGGACTCTGTAGGCGAACCGGACGAATCGGTCATTTCGTCGGATCCTGGTCTGAATGGTGCGACCGGTCCTCGCAACGGACATCCTGTGACTGCTACCGCGGCCAATCCGTTGCGCCTGCTCGCGCCCGTGCAGAGTCATCCCATGCTCGAAGGCCGGGCGTCATCGGGGGCACCGCCTCGCTCGACGACACGCGCCCACACGGACGACGAGGGGCTCCTCCGTCGCGCGGGCGCCGGGGATGCGACTGCCTTCAAAGAGATCTTTCTTCGCCATCGCAGCGATGTCTCGCGCCTCGTCTACCGCATGCTCAGCGGTCCGAACGACCTCGAGGATGTCGTCCAAGAGGTCTTCGTTCAGGTCTTTCGCAGCCTGAAGGACTTTCGCGGGCAGTCGAAGTTCTCGACGTGGCTTCACCGCGTGACCGTGAACGTGGTGCTCATGCACCGGCGTTCGGCGCGAAGCCGTCCCATCCTCACCGAAGAGGCGCCGAGCGACATCATCGCGGATGATCGCCAGCCGCTGCCGGACGAAGACGCCGAGCGCTGCGAGCGAATGCGCGCGTTCCAGCGTCTCCTCGCCCGCCTCGCGGAGAAGAAGCGCGTCGTGTTCGTGCTTCACGAGCTCGAAGGCCTCGCGCCCACCGAGATCGCCGATATCGTCGGTGCCCCCGTCCTCACGGTGCGCACCCGTCTCTTCTACGCCCGTCGCGAGCTCGAACAGATGCTCTCCGATGAGCCTTCGCTTGCGAGCCTTCGCGCCACGTTCTCCTCCGGAGCGCGCAGCGCCGAGGGAACCCAGCTGGGGAGAGACGAATGAGCTCCTTCAAGAACGACCCCAAGAACGTCGCCGAGGCTCCCATTTCCGATCACGAAGACGAAGAGACGCTCCCCGAGGGCTTCGACTTCGACGCGGCCGAGGCCTCGTACGAAGCACGCACGCTCGAGCACGTGATCGGCGAAGCCAAGGATCACCTCGACGCAGGACCCGACGACATCGACTGGTCTCGCCTCGAAGCGCGCGTGATGAGCGAAGTGGCCAAGGACAAGACGCGCATCGAAGCCGCGCCTGCGAACGTCGCCGCGATCGCGACAGCGCGCCGTCATCGCATCCTCCGCGTCTCTGCCCTCGCGTTTGCCGCGGCGGCGGCGGTCGTCATCTTCGTCAGGCGCGATGGCGTTACTGGTTCGCAACACGACAAGAGCACCGAGTCGCACGCGACCAACGCCACGTCTCCGCGCGACGAGAAGGTCCTCGCGAGCTCGCTTCGCGCGACCGAAGGCGCTGGCGAGATCCGCATTGGCTCTCACGGAGACGGCAGCGCCGCGGTGGCGGCCCTTGGCTCCGCGCTTCACGCTGGCGATGACATCGACGCCGACGGCGCGCGCGCGGTGTTCGAGCGCTCACGCAAGGTCGCATGGCTCGTCGAGCAAGACGGCGCAACAAAACAAGCGCGTCCTCTCCACAGAGCCACCGTCTCGGCCCATGCGCACGTGAAATCCGCCGGCGAGTCGCTCATCCTCGGTCTCGATCACGGCGTGATCGAAGCGCAGGTCGTCCCGGTCGCTTCGGGTGAAGCGTTCGCGGTCGACGTCGCGACGGATCGAAGCCTCGTGCGCGTCGCTGTTCACGGAACGCACCTTCGCGTCGCGCGCGCAGGGACGCGCGTGGTCGTCGATCTCACCGAAGGCGTCGTGTCGATCGGCGTCCCGCCGCGCACCGGCATCACCGTCGGCACGCTCGTCACGGCGCCCGCGCATGTCGAGCTCGACGCCAACGATCTCGGATCGATTCGCGTCGATCACAGCCCGTCTGCCGTTCGCGAGGCCGTGTCGCTCGGCACCTCCGCCGCGATCGCCGCTGGAGAGATGCCCGTCATGGCCGCGGCGATGCCCCGACAGGAAGCTCCGCTCCTTACGTCACCGCAGCCGGTAGCGCCGCTCGGGCCGTCGCTCGCCGTGAACAACCCGAAGCCCGCCGTCGAGGCCCCTTCGAACATCAACGCGCCCGCGAACGCGAAGCCGGACACACAACCGAAGATCGCCGCGGTGCTCCCGCCGCGCGACGTCATCACGGCAGGCATCCGCGACTGCGCGGCGAAGCACGCACGCAGCAAGTCGAACGACGCCGCGAATCCGGAGAACAGCACACGCAAGGTCACCGTGAGCAGCACGCTACGTCTGAAGGTGTCGCCTGCGGGTGCGGTCGAGCAGGCGCAGTTCACGCCGCCGCTCACCCCCGAGATTCAGACCTGCGCCGCGCAGGTGATCTACAAGACGAAGCTCGAAGAGACGGGCTCGGTCTCGATCCCCGTCGAGTTCTCGTACTGACGTCGCGGACGACTACTTCGTCAGCTCGGTGATCGCGTTCGTCTCGAGCGCGCCGAGGAGGCCGAACTGGACGCCCATGCCTCCGGAGCGCACCCAGCGGACGACGCCGGGAAGATCGAACGTCTGCTCGCCGGTGGCGGTGCGGAGCCTGACGCGCACGATCACCTCCGAGGCGAACGCAGCCGCAGCTTGGGTCTCGACGAACATTCCGCCGATCGAGATGTCCTTGCCCATTCCTTCACCGCGGCTCTCGGAACCTTTGACGGTGAACGAAACGGGAAGGTCGATCGGCGATCGTGCATGGCGACGCTTCTCGATCACGGCGGCAGGCCTCCTAAACGGACGGTACGGACGGTGAAAAGACGGACGAACAGGGAGCGACGAGAGAACGAACGGCAGGCGATGCTAGCATCCTCATGTGGGCGACGAGGTCAAAAAGCAAGCTGACGAGAAAGCGAAGGTCCTTCCTCCGCGCGTCGAGAAGGCGCTGGCAGCAGCGCGAGCGGCGGCGATCGCAGACCGAAAGCGCAAAGGCGGGCGCTCTCTTGCCATCGTTCCGCTCGCCGTGGCCGCGATATTCCTCGCGTTGATGATGCCGCGCGCGACGCCGCCCGACGCGATTCCTTTGCCGGACATCGACATGCGCACCCTCTCGCGCGTGGAGCGCGCCGACGACGCACGCGCGGCCGCCGCCGAGGCGAAGCGCCTCCCCGCCGATGTCCTCGCCATCGGCTCAGCCTTCCGTGCGGTCAATCGCAGCGAGGTACATGGCGACGACGAGGTGACGCGCATCGACGCAAAACGCAGCCTCGACACGATGATGCGCGCGCTCGAGGCCCGTCCGTCGCTCGATGAAGAGCTCCTCTCGCTTCGCGCCATCCAAACGCAGCGCTTTCTCGAGGGCGTTCGTCAGTGGGAAGCCACTGGTGAGTCCGACAGTGAGCTCGACGAGCTCGGCGGCATGTTCATCAAGAGCATGGACGACGCGGGGTGGGTTCGCCGCAGCGCCAGCGCGCGCCTGCTTCTCCTCACCGACTCGCAGCGCCGCGTCGTGTACAAGACGTTCTGGAACATCGCGGTGGGCCTCGAAGGTCGCGCGCCGTTCACACTGACGCTCGACGAGCAGCGCTCGATATATGCATTCTACATCCAACATCCACACCCGCCCGAGGCACATCGGCTCGGCCTGCTCGCGCAGCGCAACCAAGCGACGACCCCGGAAGCTTGCTTTCGCGTGAACGTCGAGCAGGCGCGGCAGAGCGACACTTGGCTCGCCGAGAAGCTCAAGCGCTTGGGCGCGATCGACCCGTCGTATCCGACCGCGTACGCGCTCGGAGTCGTCTACTACCGCGCCGGCCGCTACGATCTCTCGTCGGAGGCATTCAATGCTTACGTTGCGGCGCATCCCGATGGCTCGCTTACACTTCGCGCCCGCAACCACCTCAAGGCCGCGCTCGTGGCAGGTCTCTAGCGCGGCCAGGCGCCCGAAGAACGAGGACTGGAGGCTCGCACGATGGTCGTGAAGGCGCTTCTCATCGATGACGATCGCGACCTCGCGAGGCTGCTCGACGAATACCTGACGCCGCACGACGTCCGCCTCGTTCACGTCGAGAATGGTCAGGCGGGGCTCGACGCGCTCGCTCGTGGAGGTGAACCCTTCGATGTCGTCCTCCTCGACGTGATGCTCCCGGGGATGGATGGCTTCGAGGTGTGCCGGCGCATCCGCGCAGCGCACGACACGATGCCGATCGTCATGCTTACAGCGCGCGGAGACGACGCCGATCGCATCGTCGGCCTCGAGATCGGCGCCGACGATTACGTGCCGAAGCCGTTCAATCCGCGTGAGCTCCTCGCGCGCGTGCGGGCGGTCCTCCGGCGCGCGAAGCCGGCCGCGCAGAGCGCGAGCGTGCTTCAAGCAGGCGCGACGCCGGCGGCGAAGATCGTGATCGGCCCGATCGAGATCGACGTCGGCGGGCGCACGGTGCATCGATCGGGCGCCGAGGTCCCGCTCACGTCGTACGAGTTTCGCATCCTCGTCGAGCTCGCCAAACGCGCCGGTGACACGATCGCACGTGAAGAGCTCGCCGCGGCCGTGCGCGCCGATCAGCATCAGCCCAAGGGCAAGGACGCGCCCGCATACGATCCCAGCGTCGACCGATCGCTCGACGTGCACGTGAGCCGTCTTCGCCAGAAGCTCGAAGAGGATCCGAAGGAGCCACGCTTCATCAAGACGGTGCGAGGCGTGGGCTACGTCCTGGCAAGGCCCGCGTGATGTCTGCGAAGCAGAGAGTGAGGTCGTCGTGAAGAAGTGGTCACGGCACCATCCCGCCGCGTCGTGGGGACCCTGGCCGCGACGCCGTCGCGGAATGAAGGGACTTCAGGGGCGCCTTCTCCTGTGGTTTCTCGCTGCGATCACGCTCGCGATCGGCGCGAGCGTCATCACCACCGTGCTGACGAGCAACAACGAGCAGACCGAGGCGCCGTCTCGCGTCGTCTCGCGTCACGTGCAGCAGCGCGTCGCTCGCCTCTGGGATGATCCGGTCGCGACGGAGGCGTACGTCGCCGAGCTGCGCGACACGACGGGCCTCGACATTCGCGTTCGCCGAGATCCGAGCGTGTTCCCGTCCGGGCCGCGCGCGCAGCGAGGCGGGATGGTGTTCGACGACGGCGTGGCCTTCATCCCGATCGTGAAGCATCAGCAAGTCGTCGGCGCGCTCGAGCTTCGCACGGGGACGCAGCCACCTCAGGCGTGGCGCGTCGTGGTGGCGCTCCTCGCCGCCGTGATCGTCCTCGGGACCGTCGCGAAGCGTGTGTCGATGCATCTCGCGCGTCCGCTCGAGCACGTCGCGGCGACGGCCGAGAAATTCGGGTCGGGGGATCTCGCGGCGCGTACTGGCGTCGAGAAGCTGCCGCGCCGCTGGGTCGCCGAGGAGGTGCGCGAGCTCGGTCGCGCGTTCGACAACATGGCCGATCGGATCTCGCGCGTGGTGCTCGAGCAGCGTGAGCTCCTCGCGGCGATCAGCCACGAGCTTCGCTCTCCGCTCGGCCGAGCGCGGGTCGCGGTCGAGATCGCGCGCGACCGCACCGAAGAGCCACCGATCCAGAAGTCGCTCGACGACGTGGAGCGCCAGCTGGTCGAGATGGACGTCATCCTTGGCGATCTCCTCGCGTCGGCGCGCGCGGGCCTCGCCGATCTTCGTCGCGAAGAGGTCGACCTCGTGAAGTGGACGAACGATCGCGTCGCGACCGAGACGATCGGTCCGGTGGAGGTCAATGCCGATCGCGAAGAGCTCGACGCGATGGGCAAGGCCAGCATCGATCCGGCGCTGCTCGGTCGCGCGCTTCACAACGTGCTCGCCAACGCGTGGGCGCATGGCCATCCGAAGGACGTCCCGCTCGTGCTCTCCCTGACCCGCGTCGCGGGCGAGGCGGGCCGCGTGAGGATCGCCGTGCGCGATCGTGGTCCAGGCTTTGCCACAGAGATCCTGCCGCGCGCGTTCGATCCGTTCGTCACCGGCACGGGCGCGGCGCGCTCGCCTGGCTCGCATGGGATCGGCCTCGGTCTGTCGCTCGTGCGCCGCATCGTCGAGGCGCATGGCGGTTCGGTGGCGGCGAGCAACGTGGAGGAAGACGGGAAGCCGAGCGGCGCGATCGTCGCGTTCGAGCTCCCGCTCGAGGCGCCGCGCGAGACGAAGCCACTCGCGGAGTCGCGCGACGCGGCCGGCGTCGAGCCGCGTACGGAGGAGATTGCATGACGGAACGAGCGCGCTCTCTCGAGGAGCTGGTGCCTGAGCCCCGCGGGGCGGTCGAGCTCAGCGTCGACGAAGGCGGCATCCGCTGCGATTGGCGGTCGCGCCATGCGTACGTCCCACTCGACGCGATCCACGACGTGAACGTCCGCGACACGATCTTCCACAACGCGCGCCTCGTCCTCGCCGGCCATCACGGCGACACGATCGAGCTTCAGGTGAGCAACGCGAGCCCCGTCACCGTTCAGCGTGTGCTCCTCCTCGCGCTCGAGGAGCGACGTTACGCGAAGACCGGCGCGTCGCCCGCCTTCCTACTCGAGCGCCAGCGCGGCGAAGAAGGCGACCGCTCGTGGGACGCGTGGCTCGAGGATCTCACGCTGCGCGCAACCGGAGCCTATCGAGAGGCCGCGCTCGATCCCGACGCGCTCCTCGCGCTTCTCTCCGATCCTCATCAGGACGTCGAGTCACGCGCCGCCGCCGCGTACGTGCTCCTCGTGGGCGGATCGGAGGAACACCTCGTCCAGATGATACGTGTATTCATCACCCATGCGCTCCCGCCGATCGTGATCGCGCTCGCGCATGCGGCGCCGGGAGGAGATCTCCTCGTGACGGAGGAGCTCTTTCGCGAGGTCCTGCCCTATCTGAACGAAGCCGCGGCGGAGGCGCTCCAGGGCCGTACGAAGGCGCGTGCACGAGACGAAAAACACACGCAGGTGCTCTCGCGCGCGCTCCATCGCGCGAAAGAGGAGGCAGCGGAGCTCGCACGAAGCGAACAGGACAGCGCCAGCCAAGGGTCGAAGTGGCGGCGACTCCACTCCGTCTCGGCCGGAGCCGATACGCGCTGGATTGGTAAGACGTGGGCTCTGTGACGTACGATTGGATGAGTTGATGGATTCGAAGGGCGGGGCGTTGGCGTGAGGGACGGATGGATTCGCACGTTCATGTGGATCGCCGGGATCCTGGGAGCGATCTGCCTTCTGCTCTACCTCTTCGTCTTCGACGTCTGGACGTTCCCGCGTACGGATCCTCAGCTCTCCGCCTCTGCGCTCCCGACGCTGATGCCGGACGACAAAGTGCTCGTTCAACGCGGCCGCATCCCGAAGACGGGTGAGCTTGCGCGCTGCGCTTCGCCCGTCACGGCAGGCGCGTTCATCATCGGTCGCGTCTTCGGCGAGGGTGGAGACCTCGTTCAAGTGACCGATCGGGTGATTACGACGAACAACCACGCGCTCACCTCGCGCCACAGCTGTCCCCAGATGACGGTCGTCCATCCCGTCTCCGAGTCCCTCGTCACGATGACGTGCGGCGTGGTGGAGACCGGCGCCTGGACGTTCCAATACCTCCACAGCCTCGACATGAACGGTGGCGAGCACTCCGCCCGGGTCGAGGTGGGCAAGCTCTATCTCGTTAGTGATAACAGACTAATGCATCAGGATTCACGGGATTTTGGCCAGGTCGACGCCTCGACCTGCGAGCACATCGTCTTTCGGCTCTGGGGTGAGCGCTTCACCGACGGCTCGCGTCGTTTCAACGTCCTCTGGTGAGCAGCTCGACCCAGCTCGTGAGACGGGCGGGAGCCAAGAAGACGAAGACATCGAAAGTCTTGGCTTTGTAGTAAGCTCGCACGGCCCGATGGAACTCGAGATCGGCATCGTCTGCGGACGCTGCGAATCGTATGCGTCGCTTGGCACCACGAGTTGTGCGTCTTGTGGGGCAGGGCTCGCGCTCGGGCTCGATCTCGACTCCACGTCCGAAGCGCCGCGCTCCGTGAGCCGGCCACCCACGACGACCCGCGATCAGATCTCGTCACCACCGGCGGCCGGGATGGGTGGCGGCGGCGCGATGGTCGCCGCGGACGTCGAGGCCATCCAAGGCGGCGTCACCCGCGACCTGTCCGAGCTCGACGCCGCGATGCGCAGCTACATCGAAAGCGACGGCTTCGGCAGCGACCGCATCAGCGGCACCCCAAACGATCGCGCAACACCGAATCCACCCAACTCTCGTCCCGAGCCAATGGGGTCTTCGACCAACGGCTCTTCACCTCCCGTATCCCGCGGTGGCCGCAGTCTTTCGGGCCACATCGCGGCCGTGAAGTCGTCGAAGCCAAAGTCCCTCGAGGAGCTCATGGATCAAGCGAAGAACTTCGTCTGCCGTTCGTGCTCTACCCCCGTTCCGGTCGGGCATAAGTTCTGCGGTCGCTGCGGCGCCGCGGTGCCTCCCGAGATCATGAACGCACGCACGCAGTTCTTCGGACAGCTGCAGGCGCCAGGAAAGGCAAAGCTGATCCTGATCCGCGGCGAAGGCGTCGAGGGGCTCAGCTACCAGCTCAACGCCGAGCAACACGTCGTCGGCAAAGCCGGTCAGCTCGTCTTCCCGGACGATCCGTTCGTGTCGGCCAAACACGCGAATTTCTTCTATCGAAACGGCACGCTCTGCGTTCGTGACGAAGGCTCGCTGAACGGCGTCTACCTCCGCGTCAAAGGAAGCATCGAGATCCAGCCCGAGGACTACTTCCTCGCGGGCGAGCAGGTCTTCCGCCTCGACGGTCCGCCGAAGCTGAACGACCAGCCCGGACCCGACGGCACGTACTTCTACTCGTCACCGAAGCACCAGAGCCCGTTCCGCATCACGCAGCTCCTTCAAGGCGGCGCGTTCGGCATGACCGTGTGCGCGCGCACCGCCACGCTCCAGATCGGACGCGAAGGCGGCGATCTGAACTTCCCGACCGACCTCTACATGAGCGGCTCGCACTGCCGCATCGAAGAGAGCGGCGGCAAGTTCACCCTCACGGACATGAGCTCGCGCAACGGCACGTACATTCGCCTGAAGGCGGAGCGCGAGCTCGGCCACGGCGACTACCTGTTCATCGGCCGAAAGCTCCTTCGCGTCGAAATCACGGCGGCGTAGTCACGGCGGCGTAGTCACGCCTTGCGTTCGAGCTTCTTCTTGTCGTCGCTCGACGTCGAGCGTCCGAGGCCGAGCGCGCGCTTCGCCATCGACGCGACGGTGCCGAGGAGGTTTGCCGGTAGCGTATCGAGCACGCCTTCGAGATCGATCGGGCCGTCGCCGATCTGGATCAGCTCGAAGACCGTCGAGAAGCGTTCGTACTTCTTGAGGAGCGCCGTGAGCTTGTCGCGAAGGGCGTCGGCTTCGGGGCCCTTTGCGTCGCCGAGCATGTCGAGCGCGCGGTTGCAGAGGTTCACCTTGTCGATGACGACGCGGCGAAGACGCGAGAGGTAGGCGCCGACGACGACGTCGGGGTACTTGCCGCGGAGCGCGAAGGCGTCGTGGCGCGATCCGGAGGCGCGGCGTCGCTCGACGATGCCGGCCGCCTCGAGGCCGCGGAGGTTGGCGAAGATGTTGCTCTTCGATCGACCAAGCTCTTCGCTCAGCGCGTCCATCGAGAGCGGCTCGTCGGCGAGGTAGAGCGCTGCGACGATCTGCCCGCCGAGCCGTGTGATGCCCGGAAAGCTGGCGGCGACCTCACGCCCGACGCCGTCGAGCACGGTGGCACGGGCGCGCGCGACCGAGTCGAGCGCCTCGTCTTTGCCTCGCGCCGCCGGGCCGCCTTCTACGTCGTCGTCGTCGCCGAGCGCGTCATCCACCACAGCCGATTTCGATGCGCCACTTTTCGTGCTCTTCGCCATCGTGAGACCAGACCACCATGAAATAGCACGATAAGGTGCTGGCCGTGAGCACCACGAGCACGACCGACAAGGCCTCACGACCCGAAAACCGCCTCGCGCGCGAGGCGTCGCCCTACTTGTTGCAGCATGCACACAATCCGGTCGACTGGTGGCCCTGGTCGCCCGAGGCGCTCGCCGAGGCGAAGCGACGCGACGTGCCGATCCTCCTGTCGATTGGCTACTCCGCGTGCCACTGGTGCCACGTGATGGAGCGCGAGAGCTTCGAGGACCCGGAGATCGCGAAGCGGATGAACGACCTCTTCGTCAACATCAAGGTCGATCGCGAGGAGCGGCCGGATCTCGATCAGATCTACCAGCTCGTCGTCCAGCTCATGGGGCGGAGCGGAGGTTGGCCGCTCACCGTGTTCCTCACGCCGTCGCAGAAGCCGTTCTTCGCCGGCACGTACTTCCCGCCCGAGGACCGCTACGGCATGCCTGGCTTTCCGAAGATCCTCACCGCGCTCGCCGAGGCCTACCGCGAGCGGCGCGACGAGGTCGACGGCCAGGCCGATGAGCTCACCGCGGCGATCGCCGATGTGTCGCGCGGGCGCGCCGACAAGGGCGACGCGTACACGCCCGCGCCGGATCTCCTCGATCGCGCGTCACGGCAGCTCCTTCGTCGCTTCGACGACGTTCATGGCGGCTTCGGCAAGGCGCCGAAGTTTCCGAACACGATGCCGCTCGAGGTGGTGATGCGTCGCGGCGCGCTCGAAGGCGACGCGCATGCGGCGGAGGCGGCGCGGCTTCAGCTTCGAGCGATGCGCGAGGGAGGCATCTGGGACCACCTCGGCGGAGGATTTCATCGCTACTCCACCGACGAACGGTGGCTCGTCCCCCACTTCGAGAAGATGCTCTACGACAACGCGCTTCTCCTTCGCAGCTACCTCGACGGCCATCGCGCATGGCCGAAGGAGCCGCTGTTCGCGGAGACTGCGCGTGCAATCGCGCGCTACGTGCAGCGCGAGATGACCGACGCCGAGGGCGGCTACTACGCGTCGCAGGACGCCGACAGCGAGGGTGAAGAGGGCAAGTTCTTCATCTGGGACGAGGCGGACGTGAAGGCGGCGCTGCCTGGCGACGAGCCGGCGCAGAAGGTCGCGATTGACTACTTCGGGATCACGATGGCTGGGAACTTCGAGGACCACGGAAGGCCCACCTTCAAGACCGTCCTCCACGAGTCGCGGCCGATCTCCGCGGTGGCGGCGAAGCTCGACATGACCGAAGAGGCGGCGCGAAGCGCCCTCACGCGCGCGCAGAAGACGATGTTCGAGGTGCGCGAGCGGCGGCCGAAGCCCTTCCGCGACGAGAAGATCCTCACGAGCTGGAGCTCGCTCATGATCGGCGCGATGGCCGAGGCGGGCGTGGTGACGGGCGACCCAGAGCTCCTCGCATCGGCAGAGAAGGCGATGGCGTTCCTCGAGGCCCACCTCATGAACGGCGATCGCGCGCTGCGCTTGTGCAAGAAGGTCGATGGCCGCTGGATCGTCAAATCGAGCGGGTTTTTGGACGATCACGCCTACCTCGCGAACGCCGCGCTCGACCTCTACGAGGTCACCGGCAACCCGCGCTACGTCAGGATGGCCCAAGGGCTCGTCAGCGCGATGCTCGACGCGTTCCATTCACCGGTGGATGGCTTCTTCTTCACGCCGAAGGACGGTGAGCCGCTGATCACGCGATCGAAGGATCCGTACGACAACGCGGTGCCGAGCGGCGCGTCGATGGCGTGCCGGGCGCTCTTGCGACTCGGGTCGCTCGTGCAAGAGAGCTACGCCGAGCTCGCCGCGAAGGAGCTCGAGGCGCTCGCCACCGTCGCGGTGACGAACCCCTTCGGCTATGGCCAGGTGCTCTGCGAGCTCGATCGGATCGTGCGTGGCTCGGTCGACATCGTGGTCGTCGGCCCCACCGGCGATCCACGCACGAAGGCGCTCGCGCATGCCGCGCTCAAGAACACGTGGCTGCCGAATCGCTCGATCGCGTGGCTCGATCCGTCGTCGCCGAGCTCACGCGACGCCTGCGCGCTCCTCGCCGACGGCAAAGAGGCGAAGGCCGAGCCGGTCGCGTACGTGTGCCGTGGCCGGAGCTGCTCGCTCCCCGTCTCGACGCCCGAGGCGCTGCTCGCGCTCCTCTGAACGAGCGACCCGCGCGATCAGCCGTAGCGATCGCTCAGCCACTCGCGGAACGTCTTCTTGCCGATCGCGCGATCGGGGCAGCAGAGCGCGCCGTCACGGAAGGTCTTTCCGAGCTGACCTATCGCAGGCGACGGGACGATGAGGCGCGTCTTCTTCGTCGCGGCGAGCCACTGCTTGGCGAGATCGCGGACGAGGGAGACCTCGGGACCGCCCATGTCGGGCAGCGGCTCGTTCGCGGGCTCGGCCTCGGCGGCGTCGACGAGCGCGCTCGCGACCTCGTGCACGTCGACGGGCTGCATCGTCGCGCCTGTCACCGCGGGGAGGACGCCGAACGGCGACCACCGCGTGAACATGTCGTCGAGGAAGCTGTGAAATTGCGTCGTCCGCAGGAGCGACCAAGGGACGTCCTTCTGCGACTTGATGACCTCTTCTTCGCGAAGCTTCATCTCGTAGTAACGCATCGGCACGCGGTCGATCCCGACGATCGAGATCGCGACGTAATGGCTCACGCCGGCCTTCTTCGCCGCCTCGAGCAAGCGGCGCGTGCCGTCGACGAGCACCTTGTCGGCGTTCTGGCGCGCATTCACCGCGTTGAAGACGACCTCGACGCCACGAAGCGCGTCGTCGAGCCCCTCACCCGTCTCGACGTTGGCCGAGCGAAGGATCGCCTTCATGAATGCCCGCTTCGGCGCGCCACGCGTGACCGCGATGAGCGCATGACCACGAGCGTTGGCGCACTCGACGAGCGCGCGCCCGAGCGTTCCATTGGCTCCGAGGACGGCCATCTTCTTCTTCATCGCCCAGCCGCTCTCCCTGCATCGGCCTCGCCGGCTTCCTCTTCGTCTGGCTCTTCCACCGCTGCGCCGCCGTCGACGCGCACCCTCGTCGCGGGCTCAGCCGCTGCCGTGACCTTGTGCACGCGAAGCACCGGAATGCCGATCGGCACGAGCATGCCGGCGTTCGACCGGTAGCCGCTGCTGCCCTCACCCGACGTGATGTCGACGTCGCCGAGGATCTCGACGTGGTCGCCAGGATCGATCGTCACGGCGCGCGCGTAGTCGTACGGGAAGATCGATCGATCGCCGTCGGTGCGCTCGGCGTCGATCTCGCGAAGAAACGCGTCGACGCGCGACGTGTCGGTGCTCACCTTCTCGCGCTTCCCGAGGATGCGGACACGCCCCTCGGGGATGCGCAGCGTACGGCCATCGTCGAGCGTCACGTCGAAGCCCGCGGCCCATGCGTCACGGAGCATCGCGCCGCCGCCGAACACACGGTCTTCGTAGAGCTCCATCGCGTACGCGAACGTGCTGCCAGCCTTCCATGGCGTCATGACCGGCGTGCCCGACTTCACGACGCCTCGGCCCGCGACGTCGCGATCGCCTTGATGATCCACCAGAGGACGACCGCGACGACCGCGAGCACCGCCATCGCGATCACGACCGCGATCGCGCCGAGGATCGCCTCGCCGCTCACGTCGCAGCTGCTCACGCCTCCGCCGAGATCGCATCCTTCGAAGATGCCGCCGATCGTCGCGCCTCCGGCTCCGGCGCGGGTCGCCTGGCGAATCTTGCGGGCGCGCGAGTCGGGCCCCCACACCTCATCGTCGATCTTCGAGCGACCTGGCGTCGTCCCGAGATCGGCGGTCTGATGCCGCTTGCCCGAGCACGACTCACCCTCGTTGAGGAGCGTGCGGCATGTCATGCAGATGCGTGTTCGTCGCCGCTTTGTCGATCCGCCGGTCGGCTCTGTCGCAGCGAGAGAAGAGGCCATTTGTCCGGTTGACCCCGCCAAGCGACTCTCAGCGACGAGCACCACGTTGGCGCGGGAACGACGAGGGACGCCGGCCGCCGCTTCCTCGGGGTGGCGCAGGCATCGCGTCGCGGCGAAGCGTCTCGATCGCGTGCGTGCTCTGCCCGCGAGACTTGAGGACGATCTCCGCGACGTCGAGCGCCGGCAGGAACAGATCGGTGCGCGCGAAGCGACCAACTTTGCCCTGAAGGATGCGCGGCACCATCGTCATGATGCGGCGGACGCCATCGGCGATGCGCCGTGGCATCGCGATGCGCTCGATCACAGGCTCGAGGAAATCGCTTACCGCGCCCATCGCGTCCCGCACGCCGGAGATCGCCTCTTCGAGCGGTTCGTAGAAGAGCGCGGTCATCAGGACGACGTCGTCGAGGATGCCTTCGTCCTTCGTCTTGCGATCGATCGCGTCCATCTTGCGGAAGAAGCGCTCGCTGCCGTCTTCGGTGGCCTCGTCGTCGTCGAGGAACGCCGAGAGCTCGGGCATGAGCACGGCCATCGCGCCGATTTCCCACATGAGCCACATCGATCGATGGGCCGCGCCCGCGCGCATGAGCCGGAGGATCTCCTCGAAGAGACGGGGCCGCGCTGCGCGAGCGAGCTCGAGGCGGCACTCCACCATCGCGTCGTACACGTTCGGATCGATCCCGAGGTCGAGCCGCGCCGCGAACTTGATCGCGCGAAGGATGCGCACCGGATCTTCGCGGAAGCGGACGGTGGGCTCGCCGATCGTGCGGATCGCACGCCGCTGGATGTCCGGCATGCCTCCGCACCAATCGAGCACCTGACGACGATCGAGATCGTAAAAGAGCGCGTTGATCGTGAAGTCGCGACGGAGCGCGTCTTCGTGCGCCTCGCCGAAGACGTTGTCGCTTCGGATCAAGAGGTCATCGTCCGTGTCGGTCTCGCCAGGGTTCTTGCGGAACGTGGCGACCTCGACGACCTTGCCACCGCCGAAGAGCACGTGCGCGAGGCGGAAGCGGCGCCCGATGATGCGGCAGTTGCGAAAGAGAGCGCGCACGTCGTCGGGTCGAGCGCTCGTGGCGACGTCGAAGTCTTTGGGCCGGCCGTTCAGCAGGAGATCGCGTACGCATCCGCCGACGAGATAGGCCTGGTAGCCGCTTCGCTCGAGGCGGCGCACGACCTTGGCCGCGTCTTGATCGATCGCGTCCTCTTCGAGAGGAGCGTCGTGACGCGACAGCTTCGTCCCCTCGTGGCGATCGAGGACGTCTTTGGTGTTCTCCGCGGCAGGGGCATCGTCGCCTGGCTCGACCCTGAAGGAGGGCAGCTCGGGCGGAGGCGGAAGATCGGGCGGAGGATGACGGCGCATTCGAGCGCGGCTCGAGGACAAGGGTATGTGGAGAGACGTAATGGCGCGAAAAGGCGCGGAAAAATAAGTGAATCTACGCGTGTATCGTGAACTCGTACATTACCAGGGAGGGCGATCGCAGGCAACGCAGCTCTGCGGTCGTTTCACGACGCGGATGGGGGTTCGGCGCCCCCAATCCACGCCGCTGTGACCCGCGAAGGAAGCCCACGAGGTGGTCGCTCGATGGTGCGGCGACGGCCGAAATAGTTAGGGGTATGCTCGATCTCCGGATGGGGCTCGAGCCAGCCAAGCTGTCGGATTTCAAGCTGGCCGGCGCTTTGGGGTCGGGCACGACCGCCAAGGTTTACGACGCGACGCACGTGGCTTCCGGCCGTCCGGTCGCGATCAAGGTCATCGATCAGGCGAACGCCACGACCGAGACACGCGAGCGCTTCGCCCGCGAGGCGCTCTTGCTGGCCGGCGTCGAGAGCCGCCACGTCTCACGGATCATCGGCTTCGGCTTCGAAAAAGGGCAGCCGTTCCTCGTGCTCGAGAAGCTCGATGGAGAGACGCTCGACGCGAAGTTGCGGCGTGACGGTCCGGTGCCAGCGCCGATCGCGATGCGCTGGATCGAGCAGCTCATCATCGGCGTCCGCGATTGCCACGACGCGAAGGTGATTCATCGCGACATCAAGCCGTCGAACATTTACCTGCACAACGACGGCTTCGACGAGACGGTGAAGCTGATCGACTTCGGGGTCGCGCGCCTGCGCGAGATCACCGGCGCCGACACCCTCGGGCTCACCTCGACGAACCACTTGATCGGAAGCATGGGCTACATGGCGCCCGAGCAGTTCAAGAACGCGAAGACGGTGGGGTTTCCGGCGGACCTCTACGCGATCGGCGTCGTGATCTTCCGAACGCTCACCGGACGGTTGCCGTTCGTCAGCCGGTCGCTCGAGACCGTGATCCGGATGAAGCAAGAGCAGCAGGCGCCGCCGATCTCGTCGATGCAGGGAATGCCGCAGAGCCCGATGCTCGACTGGTTCGTGCACAAGGCGATGGCGCGCGAGCCGGAGGCGCGCTTTCAAAGCGCCCGCGAGATGCTCGAGCAATGGTGGGCCGTGATGGCCTCGATCGACGAAGTGGGGCGCGTCGACGAGTCGTACGCCGGCCGCATGCCATCGCCTCCTCCTCCTCGGCCGGCCACGGCACCGCCGCCGACGATCCCGCACGTACCGGCTTCGTCGTCGGACGACGAGCGCACGATTCGAAGACCGCCGATCGCCGCACGTGGCGCGATTCCTCTGCCGTCCGCCCTCAGCACCACGACGCCGTCCTCGTCACGCCCGCTCTCTTCGGATCGCACCGTGCGCGAAGAGCCGCCGCATACGATCAAGGGCACCGACACCGAGATGCGGGGCTTCACGCTCGACGAAGAGGAGATCGTGCCGGCCTTTGGCGACGAGACCGCCGTCCAGATGCCGGTGATCACCGACGAGATCCTCGTCGACGGAGAAGGCTTCGGCGACCTCGAGCCAAACCGGGCCGAGAGCGACCCGTTCGATCTCCCAACACGCAGCGATCCAAATCTCAAGAAAATCGTGGAGAGGGAGCTCGCCCTCCAGAAAGCCCGAAAAGACCGCGACGGGTGAGCACGCTGGCGTTTGCGCCCGCATGGATCACGAAAGAAACCTCGTGAGCACGAGCGGCTGAAGTGCCTTTAAAACAGGTACTCCGTGGAGGTCGCCAAGTTCCGTGCCGTCTGCCGTTGACGCCGCTACCCGTGTGATTAGCTTGCCCGCAACTCGAAGAAACGAGGAAGACGACTGACGCAGCGCTCGTGACGCAGTAGCGAGCGCAATTCAAATGTCAGCCGCTCGGCCCGCGTTTGGCCTAGAGCGGCATGTTGGAGGCACAAGGACCATGGGCAAGATCATCGGAATCGACCTCGGCACGACGAACAGCGTCGTAGCCATCATGGAGGGCCGCGAGCCCAAGGTGATCGTCAACGAGGAAGGCTCTCGCATCACGCCGAGCGTGGTCGCTTGGGACGAGAAGGGCGAGATCCTCGTTGGACAGATTGCCAAACGGCAAGCGGTCACCAACCCCGAAAACACCATCTTCAGCGCGAAGCGATTCATCGGTCGCCGCTTCGAAGAGGTCAACGAAGAGACCAAGCGTGTTCCGTACAAGACGGTGCGCGCCGACAACGGTGACACGGCGTTCGAGATCCGCGGGAAGAAGACGAGCCCGCAAGAGGTAAGCGCGAAGATCCTCCAGAAGCTGAAGAAGGCCGCGGAAGATTACCTCGGTGAGAAGGTCACCGAAGCCGTCATCACCGTCCCCGCCTACTTCAACGATGCGCAGCGCCAGGCGACGAAGGACGCCGGCAAGATCGCAGGCCTCGAGGTCAAGCGCATCGTCAACGAGCCCACGGCGGCAGCGCTCGCCTACGGCCTCGACAAGAAGAAGGACGAGATCATCGCGGTCTACGACTTCGGCGGCGGTACGTTCGACATCTCGATCCTCGAGGTCGGTGACAACGTCGTGCAGGTCATCTCGACCAACGGCGACACGCACCTCGGCGGTGACGACATCGACAACCTGATCATCGACTGGATGATCGCCGAGTTCAAGAAGTCCCAGGGCATCGACCTCGGCAAGGACAAGATGGCCCTCCAGCGCCTCAAGGAGGCCGGCGAGAAGGCGAAGATCGAGCTCTCGAACATGCAGGAGACGTCGATCAACCTGCCGTTCGTCACGGTTGGTCCTGGCGGCCCGGTCCACCTCGACATGCGCCTGTCACGCTCGAAGCTCGAGCAGATGATGTCGCCGCTCATCGAGCGCACGATGGAGCCCGTCAAGAAGGCGCTCAACGACGCGAAGAAGCAGCCGAAGGACATCGCCGAGATCGTCCTCGTCGGTGGCTCGACGCGCATCCCGCTCGTCAAGGAGACGGTCAAGAAGTTCTTCGGCAAGGATCCGCACCAGGGCGTCAACCCGGACGAGGTCGTCGCGATCGGCGCCGGTGTCCAGGCCGGTGTCCTCTCCGGCGACGTCAAGGACATGGTCCTCCTCGACGTCACGCCGCTCTCGCTCGGTGTCGAGACGCTCGGCGGTGTCATGACGGTCATGATCCCGCGCAACACGACGATCCCGACGCAGAAGAAGGAGATCTTCTCGACCGCGACGGACAACCAGCCGTCCGTCGAGGTGCACGTCCTCCAGGGCGAACGCACCGAGGCGCGCTACAACCGCACCCTCGGCAAGTTCCACCTCGAAGGCATCATGCCCGCTCCGCGCGGTATGCCGAAGGTCGAGGTCACGTTCGACATCGACGCCAACGGCATCCTCTCGGTCCACGCGAAGGACACGGCGACCGGCAAGGATCAGAAGATCACCATCACGTCGAACTCCGGTCTCAACGAGGCGGACATCGAGAAGATGGTCAAGGAGGCCGCGGAGCACGAGGCCGAGGACAAGGAGCGCCGCGAGCAGATCGAGCGACGCAACAAGCTCGACAACCTCTGCTACTCGCTCGAGAAGACGATCGGCGACAACAAGGAGAAGCTCCAGGCCTCCGACATCGCGACGCTCGAGGGTCTCATCAAGGAAGGCCGCTCGGCGGTCGAGAAGCAGGACGACGCACAGGTGAAGGACGTCCTCGACAAGCTCGAGAAGGAAGCTCACCGTCTCGCGAGCGTCATGTACCAAGGCGCGCCGAACGCTGGACCTCCGGGTGCTGGCGGCGGCGGACCGACGGGCGGCGGCGACGCGAGCTCGGCGGGAGGCGGTCAGGACGAGAAGAAGAAGGACGTCATCGACGCCGAGTTCGAAGAGACCTCCAGCTAAGTCGTCGACGATTTCTTCGAGCAGCGACCGCCCTCTCTGACGAGAGGCGCGGTCGCTCTGCTTTTCTACCGAGCGACCCTCCGGGAACCAGGGAAGCCGCGCGGTGTCGGTCGCGTATCCGTTCTCGCGCAGCTCCGCCCTGTCTGCGAAATGCGCGAGGTTTGGGGCGAGCCCCAAGGTGAGAGCATGCTGCCCAGCCTCGATCGACAGCTCTGGCGCTTCTTTCACAACGGCATCACGTCGTTCGACATCGCGGCTCGAACGATCCCGCCGCTTCTTCTTCTCGCAGTGCTCGCGTGGTGGTTGGCCGAGCGCCGCTTCCGTCATGTCTGGAGGCAGACGCCCTCTCCGGAGGAAGAGACGGACGCCAAAGGCCCGTACCGCACGTCCCGCTTGCCGGTGTTCTTCGCCAAGGCGCCTGTGAGCACGCGCGCGCTGGCGCTTTACGGCATCGCGCTCGGCTTTCTCGGGATCGTCTGGCCGATCCTCTTGGTCCTGGATCTCGCGGAGGGGACACTTGCGATCGTCTCCATCCTGATCGAGGCCGTCGGGACGGTGATGGCCATCCTGGCGTGCGCGAGCGGGTTCGGAATGCTCGCCAACCGCAGCGGCTTTGGTCGCCGTGAGGCGCGCCTGCTGAACGTCGTCGCCATCCTTTATGGAGGTCTCAGCCTCCTCTATCTCGCCGGTGCGTTCGATGGCCTCGTCGTCAACGTGTACGGGATCAAGATGCACACGCAGATGCAGCTCGGCGAATTCACCCGCTCGGGCTTTGGTCTGCTCCTCGGGACGCACATGGGCGTCGCCTGGCGCCTACTTCTTCGAACGAGCTCGATTTACGGCCTTCTTGCGGCGTTCTACGCAGCGTTGTGGTCGCGCGCGGTCGTCAAGAGCGCGTCTGGGGGAAGCCAAAGCGGATACTCCGAGGAAATGAATTCGAACGCCTAGCCGGCAATTGATTTCGGCCGGCGCATTCCTTTCGTATGCTTTCGAGCGTGGGGACGAGGCCTCCGTCTCGAGACATCTCCCGGACCGGCGCGCTCGTCGTCGCCGTCGGGGTGGTGTTTGCATGCGCGTGCGCGCAGGTGTCGGGGCTCGCGGACTTCGAGGTCGTCGGTGACGAAGCGAGCAGCGGCGCAGCGAGCAGCAGCGGCGCGAGCGGCGGTGATGGCAGCGTCGCCACGGACGGCGGCGCGAGCAGCAGCAGTAGCGGTGGGGACGGCGACATCACGACGGGCGACGGCTCGACGCTCACCGGCCTCGAGACGCCTGTCTTCTTTCTTCATGGGAAGGGCGCGGGACAGAACCTGATCGCGTCGCCGGGCGTGGTGAAGGCAGGCGGTGCCTTCACGGTTGGATGCGATACGCCAGGCGCGTCGCTCTTCGAGCGCCAGCCGACGGGGCCGCAAGGCCTGCCGCAGGGGACGCCAAATGGTCCATACCGTTCGGCGAGCATCACGATGCGCGCGTTCACGCCGCCGGGCGCGCCTTCGATGCAAGAGGCGCTGAACGGCTCGAAGTTCGTCTACACCGACGCCAATGGCGCGCTCCTCCTCGCGACGGCGCAGTCGAGCTGCCAGGCGGCGGCGCCCGTTCGCATCGATCAACAAGCGCCAGGAGGATCGGCGCGCCCGATCATGCCGCGCTTCTCGCCGAACGGTCAGCGTGTCGCGTTCTTCCTTCAAGCGAGCTCGGACATCAGTCAGCTCATGACGGTGGGCGTCGACGGAAAGAATGCACGCGTCGTTCGCCAGGCCGCGACGATCAAGACGGAGCGAGGAAACAACGCGGGCTTCTGGACGGTCGCGCCGATGTGGCTCTCGGACAGCGATCTCGTGTGGATCGAGCGAAGCGGCTCGGGCCAGAACCAGACGCCGCTCTTCGTCGTTCGTGGCATGGACGTGGCCTCTACCTCCGTGTCGACAAACGGGCAGTGCGCACAGTTCTTCGAGGAGCTCGCGCTGCTCGATCCGGCGCTGTCACGCGTCGTTCGGGTGTCCTCTCCGAAATCGTGGACGCAGGACAGCAACAAGAAGGGCAACACGAACATCTCGATCCAGAATGGCCTGAACGCGCTCTGTAACCCGCCGTCCCAGCAGGTGACGAACGAGTCGCAAGACGGATCGACCTCGCGTGACGTCGCTGTCTCTCCGACGAAGACGGCGATCGCGTTCACCGCTCCACATCTACGTCGCGACGATCGACAACCCGAGCGCGACGACGAAGGCATGCTCGGGCATCGAGCAAGACACCGACGATTTCGGACCGCAGTGGATCGAGCAAGGTAAGAAGGTCATCTGGACGCACTCGCCGCACACGAACGACCACGAGTCGATCTACATCGCCGACGTGGCCTCGGATGGGACGTGCACCAACGTGCATCCGCTCCTCGTCGACGCGAACGACCGTTTCCTCATCGGCGCCAACGCCGGCACCTCGTGCGCCCTCGTCCGGTCGTCCGCGCGACGCGCATCGTCGCTCGAGGCGGGGCTCCTCGCCGCCCTCGCGCTCTGCGCGATCGGTCGCCGTCGTCGCGTGTTCAGGGCGTGATCGCCGCGTATTCCCACATCCCGAGCTTGCTCCCGACGAACAGCTTCGCGCCGGCGACGAGCTGATCGGTGAAGGGATCGAGGTTCGAGTCGATCGTGAGGATCGACGAGGGGCTCGCGAGGCGAGCGGCCTTCAGGGTCGACGTCTTCGTCGTGCTGTCGAATTCCTGCCAATACACGACGTCGTTCGCGAGCGTCACGTGGCTCGCCTCGGTCGAGAGCTGGAGCGGCGCGCCGCCGGTGGTGAGGGACGCGACGAAGAGCGGGGGATCGAAGTTGGTGCCCGGATCGCCGAGGTAGACGAGCGACGTGCCGTCTTTCGACAAGCCGACGAAGGCCGCATTTTGCGCGGCGATCGTACGTGGCGCCGCGCTCGGCGCCTTCGCGTCCAGGGCGACGATGTCGCTGTTCTTTGACGGATCGCCCGTCGTCGCGGCGACGACGAAGCGAGCATCCGGTGACATCGCGAACACCGAGATGGCGCCGCTCATGAGCTGGGTGGGCGAAGCCGGAGCCTTCGTGGAGGCCCGCTTGATCTTTCCGTCGGCCGTCAGATAGACGACCAACGTGTCGTCGCTCGAGAACGACGCGAGGCGGAACGGTCCGTCGATGACGACGGGCGCGCCGAGGCCAGACAGCGATCGGAGCGATGAGGTGGTCGCTGTCTGGACGAGCACGTGCGAGCGCGCGCGATTGATCACGAACCCAGGCGCCGCAGCGTCGAGGATCGTCTTCGTGCCTTTCGAGCCGTCGAGCGCGTAGGCGACGACCTTCACCGCGGTCGTGTCGTCGGTGCATCCGCCCACGATGAGGTCGCTCGCCGAGAACGCGATCGTCGGACGGCATGGCTTGTTCGTGAGGCCCATGTCGAGCGCCGAGACGATCTTCGTGCCTGCGCCGCCGCCTGCGGTCGTCGCCCACAGGTCGCGGTGCAGAATGTCCGACGTCGCTGCCGTCGTGAGGTAGGCGAAGTCGTCCGCGTTCGCCTTCGCGTAGAGCGTGTCGCGCTGCATCTTCGGCAGGGTCGTCTGGATGCCGCCGGTGTTCGCCCAGAACGTGGGCGAGGACGGATGCACATCCTCGCCGAGCCATGCGGCGACGAAGCGACCCTTGATGATCATCGAGTCGGTGCCCGGGTCGAAGTCTTGAACGAGCCGCGTCGGCGCCGCCGCTCCGCTGGGCCACACCATCAGATCGAGCTTCTGATCGAACACGAGCGCGCCGTCGGTCGTCACGCCGCGAAGGAGGACGCCGTCCGCGATCACCTTCTTGCCTGCGGTCGGAGGAGGCGCTGCGGCGTCTGCCGCTGGCGCGCTCGGATGCTTCACGTCACCGCCCGAGGGATCGCTTGCCGGCGTGTCCTGCGTGGGCGGATACTCGACGAGCCCCTCGTCGCTCTGCGAGGACGAGCACGCGACGAGCACGCACGTGCACACGATCGCGAGTCGCTTCGAGGCCATCTCGCGAGAGTGGTAGCACCTTCCCCGACACTGTCCCGTCTCTTTTCGAGCGTGGTTTTCAGGCCTATTTCGCTGGATAGGCGCAGCGAAAGCCCACGTCGGGATAGCCCGCGAAGGTCGGGTCGTAGGCGCGTCGCGTCTGCACGAAACGGACGGGAACGCTGAGGACGTCGCCTGCCTTGGCGCTTCGGCGCGGATCGGTCGCCGCGCATGACGGGTTGTCGAGGAGCGGCGAGGACCAGCAGTCGCCCTCGTCGTTTTGGAAGGTGTCGCGCGTCCACTCGGCGAGATTGGCGCCGAGGTCGACGATCTCGCCGCCGCTGCTCACGACGCGATCGTGGACGCGATCGAGCGAGCCGCTTCCAGGAGGTAGAGGAAGCACGCGGTGACCCAGGTCGAATTCGCCCGCGTCGCTGCATCCGCCTGGGCCGCGCGCGCCACGCGCCACCGCGGCCTCTTCGCAGGTCGGATCGCGATCTCCCCATGGCGTGAGCCTCGTGCCGCGCACGCTCGCCGCGATCTCGATCTGCGCCTCGGTGGGGAGGTCACCGCCCATCGCGCGGCAGTACGCCGAGGCAAGCTCCCAGCTGATGCACGACACGGGCAGCGATTCGTTCGGGCCAGGCGCTGCCGAGTAGTCGCATTGGCCTGCGATCGTATCGGCGAGATCGTCCTGCGGATCGAGCGCCTTGCCTCGCGAGTCGAGCTTCGCGAGCTTCGATGCGCGGATCGACGCGACCGTCACCTCCGTGAGATCGAGGAAGAACGGCGCGACGATCGTGAGATGCTCGCGCGCGCCGCCGACGTCCGTGCTCTCGATCGTCACGCGTGGATCGCCCATCCAGAACGCGCCGCCCGCGACGCACGCGCGTCCGTCGGGCGCAGGCGTCGGGCAGGTCGTGACGCGTGCGCCAGGCCATGTCCCGATCGCGCTCGCCGAAGGCGGACCGGAGTCGAAGAGGATCGGTGAAGCCATCGTGCCTCGCGGCTTGCCGACGTCCTCCGTGCGAAAGCGTGCGGTGAGCTCCTTCTTGCCATCTTCGGCGACGGCGGGGAGATAGCCGACGAGCTCGATCGTCGCGTTTGGTCGCGGCGCGAGCCCGGCGACGGCGCGGTAGAGCACGAGGTGCGCGCGGTAGCCCACCACCCGCGGCCGAGGGACGAAACCGAACGAGAAGCGGCGGTCCTTCATCAGCGCCGGATCGACGACGATCTCGCGCCTGCAGTCCGGGCAGGGCTCCGTAGCGTTCGGCTCGAACAGCTCGACGAGCACGCGATCGAAGAGCGGCGCTGGATCGTCGATCGTGAGCGCGGGCGCGATCGGCGCGTCGGTGTCGAGGTAGAGCACCACCTGACCTCGCGGAGGCAGCGTGCGATCGCCGCAGCCCACGAGCTCGCCGGGCACGACCACGCCGGCGGCGGCGAGCGTGAGGACAGCGAGGGGGCGTTTCATGGATGGAGGAGGCTCAGGGCAGAGGGTAGACGCAGCGAAATCCAACGAGCTCGTTCGCGGCGCCGGCTTGCGCGGAGTCGCGTGAGATGCCGAGCAAGCGGTCACCGAAGCTCGCCCAGCTCCCGCCACGCGTGATGTGCGTGTAGTCGCCGGACGCCCGGCACTCGAGCGACGTGGGGTCGTCTTGACATGCCTTCGTGACGGGCTTCGCGCAGACCGGATCCTTCAAGACGCCGCGGCCCGCCGTCCAGCACGGCTCATCGAACGTCGCGACGGCGTCGCGCGTGTGCTCCTCGAAGCCGCCGCCGAGATCGTGCACGCCGAGCGGGGTCACATCGCCAGGCGCCGCGTTTGGAAGCTGAGGACCTTCGCCTCTCGCCAAGCAATCGCCGCTGAGCGCAGAGCGGCCGTAGACCGCGCGGTCACAGCTCGGCGT
>JBGAFW010000160.1:0-11190 GCA_044227045.1 Labilithrix sp. | reverse complement strand
GGCGCCGCGTACGCGCAGTCGTGCTCGCGGAGCGTCCCCACCTCGGCGCGCTTCTGGGCGTCGTGGATGACGAGCCGCGCGATGTTGTCGGTGTCTTCTTTGCGCAAGGGCTCGGTGCGGAAGAAGACGAGCTCGCCGCGCACGCGCGCTGCCGGCGGAATGCCGACCTTCAGGTGGATGTCGCTCGCCTTGGCGGCGACGGCCTTCGCGAGGAGCTGATTGAAGTACGCCTCGCTGGCGTACACGTTCGACGACTGGGGACCGCCGGAATCGACCATGGAATGATGACGATAGCCGACTCTCGGCCCGAGCGTACCCTGGCTTTTTTTCAGGTGGTTACGAGAGGGCTGCTGCGCGATTTTGCGCTACCGCGCGTCGACGTCCGACGGCAGCTCACCCGCCGGCGACGGAGGGCACGGCATCATCCGGAGCGCGCGGATCGCCGAGACGCGCCTCACGCGCGGGCTCTTCGCGTCGCGCGCGAGCTTGTCGAGGCCGTCGCATCCTTCGCGAAGCTCTTCCGCATCCTCGGGGTCCTCGGCGCGGCGTACACGCGCCGCGAGCTCGATCGTCGCGTCGAGCGCGAGCTTGGCTTCGTCGTCGCTCTTGCCACTCGCGATCTTCACGAGGAACGGCAGCTGCGCCCAGCCGCGCGCGAAGCCCATCGCGCGAAGGGCCGTGGGCTTCAGCGTGGCGTCGGAGGACGCGACCTCGATGAGGCCGACCGCGCCTTCGTGCGCGGCGAGCGACGAGAGGTCTTCGGCTTCGCCGGTCTTCGCGTGCTCCCAGAGCAGCGGATCGTGCTGCGACGCATCGACCTCGTCGCGCCGCGCGGGCACGGAGGCGTCGCTGGTGGACGTCGCGGATGACGACGCCGCGGCGCTCGTCGTGGATCCGGGAGGAGCATGGCCACACCCACCGCACGTCGCGAAGAGCGCCACGCCACCGAGGCCGAACGTGATCGCGATCGCGGCGAGGCGGGGATCGAGCCCACGCGCGTACGTGAGCACGCGGGAGAGCGCCGGTCGGTTACCACTGCCGCTGCTCATCGCTCGCGATCGCGC
This sequence comes from Labilithrix sp., assembly GCA_044227045.1. GTDB lineage: Bacteria > Myxococcota_A > Polyangia > Polyangiales > Polyangiaceae > Labilithrix. Next base: position 10,126 of record JBGAFW010000160.1, on the reverse strand, counting down.
TCCGCGGGAGCGTCAGCCGGTGAACACGTCGAGCGTGCGCTTGCCGACCTTCTTGTCCTCTTCGACCTTCTTGTTGAAGTCTTCGACGGCGCGGTTGATGTGCATGCTGCAGAACTTCGGGCCGCACATCGAGCAGAACTCGGCGGTCTTGAAGTACTCGTCGGGGAGCGTCTCGTCGTGCATCTCCTGGGCGATCTCGGGATCGATCGAGAGGCGGAACTGCTCTTTCCAGTCGAAGTTGTAGCGGGCGCGGCTGAGGGCGTCGTCGCGATCGCGCGCGCCGGGACGCTTGCGGGCGACGTCGGCGGCGTGCGCGGCGATCTTGTACGCGATCATCCCCTGCTTCACGTCGTCCTCGTCGGGGAGGCCGAGGTGCTCCTTCGGCGTGACGTAGCAGAGCATCGCGGCGCCGGCGGTGCCCGCCATCGTCGCGCCGATCGCGCTCGTGATGTGGTCGTAGCCAGGCGCGATGTCCGTGACGAGCGGGCCGAGCACGTAGAACGGCGCCTCGTGACAGACCTCCATCTCCTTCTTCACGTTCATCTCGATCTGATCGAACGGGACGTGACCCGGACCTTCGATCATGACCTGCACGTTCTTCTCCCAGGCGCGCTTCGTGAGCTCACCGAGGGTCGCGAGCTCGGCGAACTGCGCCTCGTCCGACGCGTCGGCGAGGCAGCCTGGACGAAGGCCGTCTCCGGCGCTGATCGTGACGTCGTACTTCGCGCAGATCTCGAGGACCTTCTCCCAGTGCGTGTAGAACGGGTTCTGCTTGTGGTTCTCGATCATCCACTGCGCCATGATCGAGCCGCCGCGCGAGACGATGCCCGTGATGCGGTCCTTCACGAGCGGCAAGTGCTGCACGAGCACGCCCGCGTGGATGGTGAAGTAGTCGACGCCCTGCTGCGCCTGGTGCTCGAGCATGTCGATCATGTCGGCGGCGGTGAGCTTCTGCACCGTCTTCGCGTGCTGGAGCGCTTGGTAGATCGGGACGGTGCCGATCGGGACGGGCGAGCTCTCGATGATCGCGCGGCGGATGCCGTCGATGTCACCGCCCGTCGAGAGATCCATCACGGTGTCGGCGCCGTACTTGATCGAGATCGCGAGCTTCTTGAGCTCCTTCTCGACCTCGCTCGTCACCGCGGACGATCCGATGTTCGCGTTCACCTTGCAGGAGAGCGCGATCCCGATCCCCATCGGCTCGAGGTTCGTGTGACGGACATTGGCGGGGATGATGAGGCGGCCGCGCGCGATCTCGCTGCGCACGAGCTCCGGCTCCACCTTCTCGCGCTTCGCTACGTGCGCCATCTCCTCGGTGATGACGCCTTCGCGTGCGTAATGCATCTGAGTGACGCACGCGCCACTTCGCTTCGAGACCCACTCGTTCCGCATGGGGCAACGTCTTAGGCTGCACGAGAACCGACGGCAAGAGTTAGCCGCTCGGTATATGATCGCTCCAACGTGGCAAGAAAAAGCGCGAGCGGAATCGTCGTGCGACGCGTGGCCGGGGCGTGCTGCGTGGCGTCGCTGCTCCCGAGCGTCCTCTCGGGCTCGGGGTGTGATCCGTTCGACGCGAGCTCGACGCCGGCGGACGCAGGCGGGTCCGACGTGTCGACCACGGACGGCACCACCGCCGAGGCGGGCGCGGACGGCGCGCTCGGCGCCTGCGGAGCCCTACCGCCGGGCGTCCTCGTCGCGTTCGTGACCGAGACCACCTATCCCGTCGCAGGTGGAGTCACCGCGCTCGATGCGTACTGCCAAGGCGCCGCGACGGCGGCCGGGCTCGGCGGGACGTTTCGCGCGTTCGTCGTCGTCGGCACGGACCCCGTCGGCACGCGCGTCGGGGACGCCTCGAGCTGGGTCCGCGTCGACGGCAAGGAAGTGTTCACGCATCCGCCCGCGACGCAAGACCGCGATCCGCTCCCGATCCCACTGAACGTGACGGCCGCTTGCAAGGTCCTCACGAGCGACGCCGGCGTCTGGACGGGCGCCGGGAAGCTCTTCTCGCCCGGCAGCAATTGCAGCGATTGGACGGATCGCGACGGCGAAGCGACGTTCGGGGACCCGATGTCGACGACGGCCTACGATTTCGTCGGCCGCGGGCCCTGCAGCGAGCTCCGGCACCTCTACTGCTTTGCGTCTCCCTAAAAGACGAAAAGACCGGCAAACGGGCCCCACGCTCGTGAAGGCGCTTTGTTCGCGCGCGTTGTGGCACAATACAACCATCATGTCAGGCGACGAGCGCGCACCGCTCAGCGAGCGGTCCATTCGCGATCTTTACGAACTTCGCAACGTCGTCGACGAGCTCATCGAGGAAGGGCTCGTGCATCGATGGAGCGTGAGCGAGGTGCTCGGGGCGCTGCTCCCGCGCGTGGGCGAGAAGCTCGGCGCGACGGGCGCGTTCGTGGAGACGTACGGCGAGGATCTCGCGTTGAAGCTCTTCGCGTGGAGCGGCGAGAGCGGCAAGCCCTGCATCATCCCGGACAAAGCCGCCATCTTCGCGCGCACCGGTGAGGACAAGCGCGAGCGCGTCTCGCTCGAGAGCGGTGACTCCCTCGTCGTCGCGCAGCATCTCGATGTCGCAGGCGCCTGGTTCGGCCGCGCGGGGCTCATCGCTCCGAAGACGCTCGAGCCCGGCCGGCTCGCCGAAGGCTTGAACGCCGTCTGCGAGGTCCTCGACAACTACCTCTTCAGCATCCGCGCCATGCGCGAGAAGCATCTCGTCATGATGCGCCTCGGCAACGCGCTCCGTCATCGCGTCCTCGGTGAAGGCGTCAAGGACGCGGTCAAGGTGCTCGCCGAGGCGATCCCGCTCGATCGCATGGTCATCGTCTACGTCGCAGAAGAGACGGCGGCGAAGACGCTGCACGTGCAGATGTTCGAAGGCGACAAGCTCACCGTCGACACGCTCGCCGCCGATACGCACACGCATGCCCCAATCCGCTTGCTCGGGCGTGAGTACCTCGACGGCGAGAGCACGAAGCTCCTCGAAGAGCTCGGCGTCACCGCCGCGCAAGAAGAGGTGCTCATCAACGGGATCACGAAGAGCGTCGTCGTCGGGAAGGTGGTGGTCACCTCCAAGCACGGCGTCTTCAACACGTACGACCGCGAGCTGCTCTCCGCGTTCGCAGGGTTCATCCGGCAGCGTGTCGTCGACTTCAACAAGGAGTGGCGATCGCTCGCGTCGGCGTTCCGCCCCGACGACGTCGCGCGCCTCCTGCAGAACGACGAGTACGAGCGCCGTTACCTCGCGCCGCGCGAGGAGACCGTCGCCATCCTGTATGTCGACATCGCCGGCTTCACGCGCATCTCCGAGACGATCCTGAAGACGCCCGCGAAGGTCGCCGACCTCGTCGAGACGTGGAGCCGCGACGCGGTCGACATCGTTTGGCAGCACGGCGGCGTCTTCGACAAGATGGTCGGCGACTGCATCATCGCGCTCTTCGGGCCGCCCTTCTACGACGAGGCGCCCGGACAACGCCTCGAGCGCGCGATCCGATGCGCGGTCGACATCCGCGAGATGACGAACAAGATCCCGAAGCGCGTCGCCTTCGAGTCGCTGCAGGGCAGCGGCCTCGCCGTCTCCACCGGCGTGAACCTCGCGCCGCTCTTCGTCGGCCAGTTCGGACCGAACAGCAACTTCACCGGCTTCTCGAGCGGCATGAACAACACCGCGCGCCTCCAGGGCTGCGCCGGCAAAGACGAGATCTTGGTCATGGCCGACGCGCTCAAGGCGTTCGGCGAGACGTGCCCGTTCAAATTCGGCGAGGAGCGCAGCGCTCCGGTCAAGAACGTCGCCGAGCCGCTTCGCTTCCGCGCGCTCGAGACCTGAGCGGCTCAGTCCGAACAGCAGCGGATGCCGACGGTGGCGTTCTTGAGATCGCGACGCACGCCCTGACCGTCGAAGCGGCAGTCGAACTCGGCGCCGCGTGACGTGAAGGCGCCGCCCTTGATCCAGCAGTCGTCAGCGTGGGGTCCGCCGTCGCCCGCGTCGGGGCCGACCGGCTCGAGCCCCGCGTCGGCGCGGCACGGGCCGTCGTACCACTCCCACACGTTGCCGACGAGATCGTGCAGCCCGACGTAGCCGCCCACGCACGTGTTGATCGTGCCGACCGGTAGCGTCTCTCCGGCGTCGTACTCCGCCGTGTTGCAGCTCGAGGGCTTCGGCTGCGCGCCGTAGGGATAGCGGAGGCGACCACCTGCCGAGCACGCGATCATCCACTGGTGGGTCGTGAAGTCGGAGGTGCCTTCGAGCGTCACCGGCCCTTGCTTCTTGCCGCCCGTCACGCTCCCGCAGAGGTACTTGCCTGCCCACGTGCAGTACGCGAGCGCGTCGCACCAGTCGACGTTCGCGACCGGGAGGTTCGCGCCCCCGTCGATCGTCGCCGTCTCGAAGCTCGTGTTCCACGCGCACTTCGGCGGCTGGGACTTCGGGTCGACCTTCGCGTCGAGGAACGTTTGGTATTGCGCGTTCGTGACCTCGGTCGTGTCGATGCAGAACGTGTTGCCAGGGTTGCCGACGCGAATCGCCGGCGGCATCGGCTTGCCGGGACAAGCCACGCCGCTGTCGTCGGGCGGCTGAACGGCGGCCTCCTCCGGGACGAACGTGTCGGGGACCTCGGCCGCGTCCGCCCCACAGCTCCCGCCGCCTTTGCACTCGCCGATCACGTAGTCGTCGATGCCAGCGATCGTTTCGCACGCGAGCACAGCGCCGATCGCGAGCGCGATCGATCCCCGAACGATGAGCCTCGACGAGCGTGCCTGGCGCAGCATCAGAAGGTGCCTCCGAGGCCGCCGAGCGACGGCGCGAGGTGAAGCTGACCTCTGCGCGTGGTCGATCCGCTCTTCTTCGGGAGGATCAACCCGACCACGCCGACGCCGACGCCCACGAGGCCGACGACCGTGCTCACGGTCGCCACGGTCGCGAGCGTGTGCGCGCTGTCGAGATCACCCTTCGCGGCAGGCGCGCAGATGTTGTTCTCGCATTGAGGCTCGACGTCGGACGCCTTCGACAGCGTGAGGCCGCCGGTGACGAGCCCAACGCCGACGCCGAGGACACCGACGCCGAAGCCGCCGTACATCAAGCCCTCCGCGAGGGGCGTGCGCTCGCCGCGCCGCGTGTCGATGTCGTCGTTGCCGAATCCTTTGACGATCGGCTTCTCTTTCGGCGTGCTGCTCGCCGGTGATGACGACGACGCGCTCGCGGGTGGAGGCGCAGGCTTCTCTCCAGGCGGCGGCGCCGTGATGTCGACCTCCTTCGTGTCCTTCTCCGCGAGCTCGACCTCCACTTTCGCCTCGGCGCCTTCGGCGTTTCGAACGGCGATCGTGCGCTTTCCTGGGTTCATCGCGATCGGCTCGTTGACGATGGCGCTCGAGATCTCGACGTCGTCGACGAGCACCTTCGCGGGCGGGCCGTTCTTCACCTTGACCTTCACGGTCGGGATCTTGTTCTTCAGGCTGTCGGCGAGCTCCTTGGCGTGCTTGCGCGCGGTCTCGAGCACGGCCGGCTCGCTGCCTTCCTTCGGGAGGCGCCCGACCTCGAGCGCCGCCTCGCGCGCTTCGATCCAGTGCCCTGCGGCAAAGTGTGCACGCGCGAGCGCGAGGCCCGTCGTCGGGACGTGCATGATGTCGTTGGCCTTCTGAAACGACTCGATCGCGCGCGTGGGCTCGTTCGCTTTCATCCGCGCCTTGCCCTCGTCCATCAAGCGACGCGCCGTCTCACGCTCGGCGGCCGTCGGCGCGGCGTACGCATCGACCGAGAGGGTCATCGTCGTCGACAGCGCGGCGGCGATGAGAAGAAGAGAGACGTAAGAGCGAAGCAACGCGGAGTCTTCCTAAAACCCGTACTCGTCGCCGTCGGCCTTCTGTCCGCCGCCAGCGCTTCCCTTTCCTTTACCCTTCTTCTTCGCCGACGAGGAAGTCGCCGGCGACGTGGCGCTGCCCGCCCCCAAAGGAACGGTGAGCTGCCCGGCGTCGCTCGCGCCGAGGATGACGCCGCCGCCCGCGTTCGGTTCGGCGATCGGCGGGACATAGAGCGGCGTCGCGCCGGCATCTCCCGCCGCGTTCTTCGCGACAGGAACCGCGGTGGCGGGTACGACGACGGTCGTGGGGGTTTGCGTCGGGGTCACGCCAGGCCCGCCCGTCGCGACGGGGGCGTTGCCGCGCGAGACGACGATGCCGGCGATCACGCCGAGGACGCCGACGAGGCTCAGCACGACGATCGCGCCGAGCACCTTGCCTGCCGAGGTAGGCGCCGGAGGCGGCCCCGACATCGACGCGCCTTGCATCGTTCGCATCGAAGGCCCCGTGCTCGGGCCTTCTCCGACCATCATGCCTTGCACGGGCATCGCCGAGACGCTCGAGAACACCTGCGTGCCATGCGGACCCATCATCACCGGCGGCTGGAACTGACCCGGCTGCGGCGGCGCGAGCGGAGCGACGATCGTGTGCTGGTTGACGCTCGGATTCGATCCCGAGATCGCCAGCGCCTTCTCGGTGGCGGCGCGAACGGCTGCCTCGATCGACTCCTTGCGCTTCTGCGTGCGCTCGCGCGAGAAGTGACCGAGCACGTTCGCGACGTCATCGGCGGTCGTGATCTGACCGATCGTGATCATCACCTGCTCGAGCGAGTGGCGCATGTCCTCCGCCGTGCGGAAGCGGAGGTTCGGATCGCGCGCGAGCGCACGATCGACGAGCGAGCGGACCGGCAGCGGGATCGAGTGATGCAGCGGCTCGTACGGGGCGCCGGTCATCAGCTCGTGGAGCGCGAGCAGCTGCCTTCCCTCTTCGGTGCTCCGCACCGGCTCGCCCGCGAGCAGCTCGTAGAGCACCGCGCCGACCGCATAGACGTCGGCTCGCCGGTCGATCCGCTCGCCGCGCGCCTGCTCGGGCGCCATGTATTCGATCTTGCCCTTCAGCGTGCCGGCGGTCGTCTCTTCCGTCCGGCGCTCGCGCGCCTTCGCGACGCCGAAGTCGATCAGCTTGATCGTGCCGCGCACGGTGACGAGGATGTTCTGCGGGGACACGTCACGGTGAACGACCTCGAGCGGGCGGCCGTCGGGTCCTTTCAGCTCGTGAACGGCATGCAGCCCCGCGCACGTGTCGGCGGCGATGCGGAGCGCGACGCCGAGCGGAAACGGCGCGGCCACGGCGCGCACGTCGCGATAGAGCTTTCGCAGCGACTCGCCGTCGATGAGCTCCATCGCGTGGTAGAGAACGCCCTTGTCCTCACCGATCTCGAGGATGCGCGCGACGTTCTCGTGATCGATCTGCGCGGCGATCCTCGCTTCATCGAGGAACATGTCGCAGAACTGGCGATCGTTTCCGTACGTCGAGAGGATGGTCTTCAGAGCGACCAGGCGCTCGAAGCCGTGCTTGCCCGTGATGCGCGCAAGCCAAACAGTGCCCATACCACCCTGCGCAAGCACGCAAAGCAGCTCATAGCGGTCGAGACGATCCCCAGGCGAGAGTGCCGTCGTGGGGGCAGGTGTGAAGCTGCCCATCAACGCAAGGATCCCGCGTGCGGTTTCTGAACGCAAGCCCGCGATGAAAATGCGTACATCGGCGCACACACCTCGGTCTCGTGGGGCGACGAATTCTCCGCTCCCATGGTCCGCACCTCGCTCATCGCGAGGTCATGAGAGCACGGATCCAGGTGAGGCCCATAGGAACGCGAGCAGCCCGCACGTCGCCGTCAGCTCCGAAGAGACACGCGCGAATGGGTTGAACGCGAGCGTGTTCGCGAAACGTCGCGCGTGAATCTCGATTTATGCTCGCGCGTCGAGAGCCCATGAGAGAGACACGCGCACTTCGAATTCTCGCGACCTTCACCTTCCTCGTCTTTGCTTCTGCGAGCTGCTCGCTCCTCAAGAAGAAGGGCGACGACGCAGGTGTCGACGCCGCGCCCGCGACGAGCACGACGACGGCGACGACCGACACCGCGCCGGTGACGTCGACCTCGTCGACGCCAACCGTCGCGACGGTCAAGAAGACGTTGGTCGCCTCGAAAGACGCAGGTGCATCCGACGGCGGCAGCGCGACGTGCGGCAAAGACGAGTCGCTCGTCCTCCTCGACGACACCGGCGCGAAGGTCTGCGCGCAGATGTGCGTCGACCCGAGCTGCGACTGCAAGCGAGGCATCCGTCTCCTGCCGAACGGCAACCCGAGCAGCGCGCCCGGCGACCACGCCGCGTGGTGCGTCGCCTCGAAGTCGAAGACCGCCGCCGCCGACGCCGGCGCGTCGAAAAAGGCGCTGCCGAAATGCGCCGCCGGCACGCAGCTCGTCGCCGAGGCCGACGACGCGGCGCCTTATTGCGCGAAGAGCTGCAGCGGCGACGCCGACTGCAAGCCGAAGAAGTGCAGCGACATGGCCTTCTCGGTCGATCCGAAGACAGGCGCCGTCTTCACCGGCGTCGGAAAGAGCTTCCCTGTCTGCGCGAAGTGACGCGCCCGCTCACTCACTCCTGCCCGACGACGTAGCGGTATCGGGCCTCACCCGCGCGACGCGAGCTGACGACCTCGAGGCCGATCTTGCGAAGCGCGGCGACGTCCTTGTCGGAGAGGAGCGTGCGCTGGGCGATGAGGCGCTTCAAGGAGCCGAGCTTCGCCTTGTTGCTCACGAACGTCTTGACGTCGGCTTTCCCGAGCGCCGTGTCCGAGAGATCGAGCTCGACGAGGCCCGGCGGGAGCCCGACGGCGAAGAGCATCGTGACGATCGCGGAGACTGACTCGTTGCCTTGGAGGGCAAGTCGCCGGAGGCGCGGCATCTTCTTGAACCGCGCGAGCGCGGGCCGGAGCGCATCCCAGCTCACGGGCTCGAGCTCTTCGTGATCGTCGGACCAGTCGAAGTCGTCCTCCTCGTCTTCTTCGTCCTCGTCCTCATCCTCGTCTTCCTCGCCGGCATTCGAGCCGGCGCTCGCGGCCTCGGGCACGTCGCCGATCGGCGGCAGCGCCGGAAGCGCGTCATCGGACGCGTAATACGGAAGGTAGGCGCCCCCGTCGCTGGGCGCGTTCGCGATCCACATGTCCGTCATGCGAAGCTCGATCGACGCGAGGCTCGGGCACTTGGCCTCCGCGAGCGCGCCGAGGAGATCGTCGCTGGGTCCACAAAGAGAACGCAGCGTGAAGGACGTGAGATTCGGCGCCTCGAGGACCGCGAGGTTCACCTGAGTCGCGTCGGCCGTCACGATGACGAGCGACTCGAGGTACGCCGAGGATCCGAGATCGTCGAGCGAGCCGAAGTCGACGAGGTTCGTGGGCGGCTCGTAGTCCCTCGACACGAGACGCGTCGCGCGTGCTGCGCGCTCGTCGATGAGCTCGATCGACGTCGGCGCGCGATCCTTTCGTGCGACGAGCAGCTTGATCGCCGGCGACAAATCGAGCTTCGCGTCCGCGCGTTCGGCGACGCCGACGAGCGCGAGGGTCGCTGAGGACGCGCTCACGAACACCGGCGCGCGCAGGATGGCCTCGAGCGGGGCGACGTCGATCTTCGGCGTCTTCTTCTGCTTCTTCGGGCCGCTCCGGAACAGCACCTCGACCTTGGCGAGCGTGCCCCATCGCCAGGTCAGCCGGTACGCGTCGAGGTGCTTGCGCGCGGGGCCAAGCAGCGCCTCACTGTCGCGTAGGAACGCGTCGCGCTTGGCGGGTGACGTCTTGCCGGTGCGCACGCCTTCTTCGAGGACGATGAGCGTCCCGCGCGGGTCGTTCCGCTCCTGAAGGGCGTCGGCGTAGACGAGCCACTCGTCGGCCGACGCATCCGGACGCGGCTCGGCGATGGCAGGCACCGCAGGCTTCGCGGCGGGCTTCGCGGGCTTCGCGGCAGGCTTCGCGGACGCGGGCTTGTCGTTCGGCTTCGCGCGCGTCGCCGCCGACTTCTTCTTCTTGGTCGCCATGGCCGCGTCGTATCACGCGGCCAGGCTTCTCGAAACGCGCCTTGTCAGGTCGCGATTTGCGGGTGAATCTCGGCCTTCGTCTTCGAGTGATCTTGCGCGGGGCGAAGATGACCGACGAGGTAGAGGCCGGTGTTGATGGCCGCCCACGACTTGAAGTGATCGAAGGTGGTGAGCCACTGGAGGACGCGCGGGCCGTCGGCCACGGCTTCGATTCGGCATGCCGCCGCGTGCTCTTG
>JBGAFW010000033.1:0-106801 GCA_044227045.1 Labilithrix sp. | reverse complement strand
TGTTGAAAAGGCGGAAATGTCTGCGCTCTCAGCCCTCCCTGTCTCCCTGTCTCCCTGTGAACCCTTCCCGCGCATCGCCACCACCTCGCGGGCTGCGGAGCGCGCCGACCCGGAGACAGTGAGATAAGAACCATTCTCTCTGTCTCCCTGTCTCCCTGTGAATTTCTCTTCTCCTCATCTCGTTCGCCATTCTCTCGTGAGCCTTTCGACCAGAGAGGATGCGCCAAGGTGATGTGAAGAACGCGGAGGGTAGAGAAATTTTCGAGCGCGCCCCTTCGCCGCGATCTCGGAGCTGCCGCCCGCGCAGAATTCTCGAGCGCGCGGGTTCCGCGCGCAGTGGTCTCAGCCTTAACCGCCAATCTCACAAATGTTGAAAAGGCGGAAATGTCTGCGCTCTCAGCCCTCCCTGTCTCCCTGTCTCCCTGTGAACCCTTCCCGCGCATCGCCACCACCTCGCGGGCTGCGGAGCGCGCCGACCCGGAGACAGTGAGATAAGAACCATTCTCTCCCTGTCTCCCTGTCTCCCTGTGAATTCTCTTCTCCTCATCTCGTTCGCCATTCTCTCGTGAGCCTTTCGACCAGAGAGGATGCGCCAAGGTGATGTGAAGAACGCGGAGGGTAGAGAAATTTTCGAGCGCGCCCCTTCGCCGCGATCTCGGAGCTGCCGCCGCCAGCGCAGAATTCTCGAGCGCGCGGGTTCCGCGCGCAGTGGTCTCAGCCTTAACCGCCAATCTCACAAATCGACCGAGACAATGACGGACGTGCAGGTCCATTTGCCTTGTTGAAAAGGCGGAAACTCTGCGCTCTGAGCACGCCGCCACTTCGGCAGAGCCCACGTCGCTCTGCCGAAGTCCGCCATTTCCGCCAGAAGCCGAGTCTCTGACGTCAGGGCTCGCGCGTCACTGCTTGCACTGGCCGTTGTCGCACTGGGCGTTGGCGCCGGGGCAGTCGGTCTTCTTCAGGCACTCGACGCAGGTCGAGTCCTTGCCGCAGAAGGGCGTGCCGCCGTCACCGCAGTCGGTGTTCGTGTTGCACTGCACGCAGCGGCCCGCGCGATCGCCGCCGCCCGTTCCGCAGAGAGGGCGGTTGGGGACGGAGGTGCAGTCGGCCGGTCCGAGGCATTGCTGGCAACGTCCCGTCGTCGTGTTGCACTTCGGCGCGTTGGCGCCGGTGCACTGCGTGTCGGCCGTGCATGAAGGGACGCAGCGGTTCTCGTTGTCGCACGCTTGTCCCTGCGGGCAGTCGGTGTTGACGAGGCACTGCACGCATTCGAAGCGCGGGACTTCGCATTTGGGACGCGCGACGGGGCAGTCGGTGTTTTTCGTGCAGGATACACACGTCTTCGTGGTGGGCTCGCAGATCGGCGCCGTCGCCGGGCAGTCGGTCGGCGCGAGGCAACCCACGCATGCGCCGGTGGCTTGATCGCATAGAGGAAGCTTCTCGGCCGATTGTTGTCCGCAGCGCGACCCGCCGTCGACCAAGCACGAGGCGTGGCAGCGGTGGTCGCTCGGGAAGCAGACCGGCGCCGCGACGCCGCAGTCCGTGTTCGTTCGGCACGCTTCGCATCGCCCGAGGATGCAGAACGGATCTTTTCCGGCGGCTGCGCAGTCGCCGTCGGCCGCGCACTCGACGCATCCGAGCGCCGGATCGCACTTCCGCCCCGCGCCGCAGGCTGTCGCCGCGCCGGGATCGCAGAGGTTACCGTTGTTGTTGTTCGTGTTGCCGTCGGTGGCCGAGGAGTCCGTGGTGTTCGTGGAGCCATCGCCGCCGTCGGCGGTGCCGCCGCTGCTGCTGCTGCTGCTCGATCCATCGTCGCTCGAGCCGCCGCAGGCGATGACGAGCGCGAGACCTAGTGTGGTGAAGGCAACGAAGCGGAAGCGTTTCGACATGGAAGTCACCTCGTTCGGGGTGATGCCTCGCGGTCGAGGCACCGATCATGACGGTCCATCGATCAGTACCATCTTGCCCTTCTCTTTCAGGCAGCGCGGTCGAAGAAATCCGCTGGCAACCGCGCCGACCACGGCGTTGCAAAAGCCCATGGCCCGTGTCGTGGGGCGCCGTCAGTTGCGGCTACAGCACCGGAAGCCGATGTAATCGAAGCGCACGTTTCGCGGCAGCTCGTAGCGGATGTGCGAGCACTCGAGCTCGTCCGGCTGCTGCTCGTAATAAGGAGAGTTGAAGGCGATGCACGGATCGGTGGCCCCCGCTCCTGCGCCTTGGTCGCAAGCGTCGATCCACTCGGCCACGTTGCCCGCGAGATCGAACAGACCTGGAAAGCCGCCTTGGCAAGTCGGGATGGTCGCGACGGCGACCGGCCCGCCGGCGTCGTACTCGAGGTCGTTGCACGCCTTGCCGTCGTAGGTGTTTCCGTAAGGGTAGGTCTTCACACCGCCACCCGAGCACGCATAGCCGAGCATGCTCTGCGCGACGTCGTTCGCCGAAGACGACGCGAGCGGTCCTCCGCTTCGCGCGCCGCAGAGCTGCTTGCCCGCCCAGGAGCAGAACGCCTCCGCGTCGCACCAGTCGACGTCTGCGACCGGAAGATCGCGCTCGTCGGCGCGTGGCGGCCATGAGCCACCTGGCTGATACGACGTCTTGAACGCGCAGCGCGGATGGTTCGACTTGGCGCCGCTCGTGAGGAACGTCACGTATTGCCCGCGCGTGACCTCGGTCCGGTCGACGCAGAACGTCCCCGCTCCGTCGAGCGGGTCGATCCGAACGAGCGTCGGCCCACCGATCGCCGCGACGCAGCCCGAGCCCGCCTCCGCCCCGCCGGTGTCGGCAGAGGCGCTGTCCACCGCCGACGATCCGTCGTTCGGTGAAGTGCCGCCGTCGCTGCCCCCATCGCCAGCGTCCAGGAGGCCGCTGCTCAGGTCGTCATCGATCTTCGTGAGGAGCGTGCACCCGATGAGCACGAGCGTGGCGGAGCTGAGCGCGGCAACCTTGGTTGCGGTTCGCGCCGTGATGCTGGGGGCTCCGATTCGCATGTTTCTCCGGCGATCGTCCGATTCGCCCACCCATCAGACTAGGCTATGCTGCCGCCCAAGCCCACATGACAACGCGTACCAAGCACACGATTGACGACCCGTTTACAGGTGAGGAAGCCGCCACGTCGCTCGACGTGACGGATGAGGCGACCATCGACCACGTCCTCGCCGATGCCCGCAAGGCTTCCCGCGAGCTCGCCGCGATGAGCGTGGAGGAGCGCGTCGCGCTCTGCGATCGGGCGCTCGCGAAGCTCGAGGCACGCGCCGAGGAGGTCGCGAAGGACATCACGCGGCAGATGGGCAAGCCGCTCTCGCAGTCGCGTGGCGAGGTCAAAGGCATGGCAGGGCGCTGGCGCCACATGCAGGAGATCGCGAAGGAGTCTCTCGCCGACATCGTGCTCCCGCCGAAGGAAGGCTTCGAGCGCCGCATCGCGAAGACGCCCCTCGGCGTCGTGCTCGATCTGCCCGCGTGGAACTACCCGCTCCTCACCGCCGTGAACGCGATTGTCCCCGCGGTGCTCGCCGGCAACGCCGTCGTCGTGAAGCACTCACCCCGCACGCCGCTCTGCGGTGAGCACTTCGCGCGTGCGTTCGCCGAGGCGGGCGGGCCGAAGGGAGCCGTTCAAGCCGTCTTCTTCGACTACGAGCGCACCGAGAAGCTCGTCGCCGATCCACGGATCGATCACGTCCTCTTCACCGGCTCGGTGCATGGCGGTCATCGCATCCAAGCGGCCGCGCGTGATCGCTTCCTGCACGTCGGCCTCGAGCTCGGCGGCAACGACCCCGCCTACGCCGCGGCCGACTGCGATCTCGACAAGACAGTCGAGAACATCGTCGACGGCGCGATCTACAACGCGGGGCAGAGCTGCTGCGCGGTCGAGCGCGTGTACGTTCATCGATCGATCTACGATCGCTTCGTCGCCGCCTGCGAGCCCCTCGTCCGCGCGTACGTGTTGGGCGATCCCAAGGACGACAAGACGTCGCTCGGCCCCGTCGCGCAGCCCTGGCATCCGAAGGAGCTCGACGCCTTCGTCGCCGACGCCACGAAGAAGGGCGCAAAGCTCATCGCTGGCGGCAAGGCCACCTCCGTCAACGGCAAGGGCCGGTTCTTCGAGGCGACGATGCTCTCCGACGTGCCGCAAGAAGCGGAGCTGATGAAGAAGGAGTCGTTCGGGCCGATCCTCGCGATCGCGCCGGTCTCCTCGGACGAAGAAGCGCTCGAGAAGATGAACGCGTCGTCGCTCGGCCTCACCGCGAGCGTGTGGACGAACGATCGCGATCGCGCCGACCGCATGGCGCGCGCGCTCGAGTTCGGCACCGTCTACATGAACCGCTGCGACGCGCTCGATCCGGCGCTCCCGTGGACCGGCGTCAAAGACTCCGGTCGCGGCGTCACGTTGAGCGCCCTCGGCTTCGACTCGCTCACGCGGCGTCTCACCGCGGAAGGACGGCCGCGCGCATCTCCGGGAAGCGCGCGCCGTCCACTTCGCGCGAGTCCCACGTCGTCGAGAGAGCGGCGAGCGTCCCGCGAACGCAGTCGCCGCTCGATCCGCTTCCCGACCGCACGAAGACAGCGCTCGCTTCGGTCGTTCGCTCGTAGACGCGCGCGCCGTCTTCACCGTCGGCCTGCGCTCGCACGAAGCGTGCGCTCGCGGTGGGGCCGGACGCGCTCGTGCACTCCGTCGCGGGGATGACGATCGCGGGGACCGTGCACGCGTCGTCGGTGAACTGCGCGATCGAGATGGCGGCGGACGGGAGGCAACGGACGATGCCGTCAACGCTGCGCGCAGGCGTGCATGGCTCGCCGGTGGTCGCGGCGACCAAGTCGCTCGTCGCGACGGTGTCGCCGCCGGCGCCGAGCTCCCGCTGGCGAAGCCGCTCGCCAGCGCCGCGGTCGGCGACGAAGGCTGGCGCGAGGACGGGCGCGAGGTCACGTCCGCCGATCTCGAACGCGAGGACGCCCGGAGACGGCGTCGCGACGCAGGCCTCCGAGCTCGTCATGTCCAGGGCGCGCAGCTTCGCGCGATCGATCGGCGAGCCGATCTCGAAGACATCCGCGTGCCCGCACGCGTCTTTGAAGACCCGCACCGCCGTGAGCGGGCAGATCGCCCCGCGCGCGATCTTCGTCGGCACGGCCTTCGTGCATTGGTCATCGCCGTAGAGCACCTCGCCTGCGCCCTGAAAGGCGACGCGCGCAGGGACCCATCGCGCTGGCGTCGAGCGCTCACCCGAGTCCTCGACGCGCACCGGCTCGCTCCGAACGGGATCGAAGCCGCCGATCGTCTGCCGGGCGCCGTCTTCGGCGACGAGCACATGGGACGCGATGCGCGATCCGATGCGCGGCTCGGCGACCTCGGTCGCGCGGACGAACGACGTGAGCGGCACCTCGTCGCCGAGCGCATACACCGTCGTGGACGCGGACGACCGCCGGCACTCGCCGTCGATCAGGAGATAGGGACGGCTCTCTTTTGGCGGACCGACCCGATGGATGACGAACGGCGCAGCGCACGAGTCGACCGGCATCGTGATCGCGTAGGTGGCCGCGGCGCTCACGACGGTGCCGTCGTCGTTCGTGATCGTGCCGGCCGAGCCGTCGCGCTGCGCCGCGAGCGCGTTCGTGCACCCGGGGTCGCTGAAGGGACCCGCGCCGGCGTCATGGCGCGCCATCGCGAGCGGCAAGCAGTAGTACGACGGCGTGGCCTCTCCGTTCGACGGCGGCGTCGCGTTCAAGTCGAACGCCCGCGGATTGCCGAACGTGCAGGGCTCGCCGCGCGCCGTGTCGAAGAAATCGCGCAGCGACGCGAGACCGTCGCTCTCCCATGCGCGCGCGTGAAGCCTCGATCCGCTCGCGAAGTCACGCGTCGGTGCGGTCGTCGCGTGAGCCCCGCGCGCGGCGATGGGCGACGCAGGCTCTCCCGAGCACGCCGCGATCGAGACGACGAGCGCCCCGAGGCAGGGTGCGGGCGGCCGGCCAAAGATCATCGCGGCGATCGTAGCGCGAAGGACGCGGCGTCGTTCGCGTCTCGTCTAGTGACCGAGCTTCTGTCCTTGCTGCACTTGCTCGCAGCGCTCGACGCAGGCGGGGTCGTCGCTGCACTGCATCGAGCAGTCTTGCGTGCGGCCTCGCTTCTTGTCGCACTTCGGATCGCGCTCGCACTTCATCGGATCTTCTTTTGCGGCCGCGGTGGTCGCCTTGCACGCAGGGGCGGCGGCCAGCGCGAAGACGCACGAGAGCAGGACCGCGATCCTCCCCACCCAAACTCCGATCGGTTTCATCTTGGAGCTCATTTGATCGTCCCCGATCCGGCCGGCGGCCGCGTCTTCTCGAGCGGAGGTCGCTCGCGGAGGCACTTGTCGACGGGTCCTTCGAGCGCCTTCAGCGCGGGCTGCATTCCGGGGAACGGCCCGTGGCTCGGCGGACGTCCCATGACCGGCGCGAACATGCGCGACCAATCCACGCTCTCCGAGACGCTGAGCCAGACGAAGAGCGCGCGCCCCTTGATGTTGTCGAACGGGACGCCTCCGCCGGTGCCGCCGAACCACATGCGCGAGTCGTGGCTGTTGTTGCGGTTGTCGCCCATGACCCAGACTTCGTTGGGCTTCACGTAGTAAGGCCCTTGGTAGTCGGTCTGGAGGCTCTGGCGATCGTAGAGCGTGAGGTAGGCCTCGTCTTCGAGGAACTCGACGAAGATCTCGCCCTCGTGGCGCGCGCCGTCTTGCGCCTCGGTGTACGTGTACGTGCCGGCGGGACAGCTCGGGACCTCCCAGCCGTTCAAGATCGGATGGCCGCCGCGCGCCTCGAGCTTGTCGCCCGGGATCGCGATCACGCGCTTGATGAAGTCCTGATCGGGGTGCTCGGGGTAGGCGAACACCATGACGTCGCCGCGCTTCGGCGGCATGCGTGACCAGAGACGTGTGTGCGTCCACGGGATGGCAGGACCGTACGTGAACTTGTTGACGAAGATGTGATCGCCGACTTGCAAGGTCGGGATCATCGAGCCGCTCGGGATCTTGAACGCCTCGACGACGAACGCACGGAGCGCCATCGCGACCGCGATCGCGACGAGGATCGACTCGGCGTACTCGCGCACTTCGCTCTTTCGCCAGCGACCGAGCTTCGCGTCGACCTCACCGTCGGCTTTGACGAGCGCCTCGAGGAACACGTCCTCGTCGAACGGCTCGCGATCCATCGACTCTTCGAGCGCCTCGAGATCGGCGCGGAGCTTGTCGCGCTCCTTCGCCGACAGATCGCGCACGATCGCGTCCTTGTAGCGATCGAGGATGGCCTCGGCCTCTTCGAGGAGCGCGCGCGCCTTCTCGAACGGACCACGAAGGCCTTTCGGTAAGCCATCACGAAGCGGCGGATGCGCGTGGTACGCGAGCGGCAGATGGTGCCGGACGGTCCAGAGCGCCATCTCGAAGAGCGTGAACGTGACGATGCCGAACGGCACCGGCTGATCACGCACGCGCTCTTCGATCCATCCGAGCGCGCCGCCATGATCGATGCCGCTCGCCGGCGTGAGCGCCCAGACGAGGATGCAGGCCAGCGCGAAGGGCGTGAGGATGAACCAGAGCGCCCAGTACACCGTGCGAAGGACGCGCTTCGGCGGCGGAGGCTGCGGCTTCTTCGCGTGCGCGTGCGCGCCAGCGATCCGATTCGCGGCGCGCCCGCCGTCGTCGTCGCTGGCGGCGGCGGCCTTCTCGGCCTTCTCTGCCTTCTTCTTCGTGGCCTTTCCGTCCGCTTTGCCGTCCTCGGCGACCTCTTCGTCACCGGTGGCCGACTTCGAAGACGAAGAGGAGGGCGGCGGCGACGAAGGCGACGCGGCGGTCTCGTCGGCGCTCGCGTCTTTGGACAGGTCGTCGTCTTTGCTCGAAGTCGTCACGAGGCGTCGCCGATCTGAATGAGGTACTGAACCACCGCGGCGCGGTCATCGAGCGGGTTGATCGTGGGATTCACCTGCCCGGCAGACGGCGTGTTGTCGAACACCACGTAGTACGTCCCTGGTGGGACGACAATCGTCCGCTTGAGCGCATTCCCGCCGGGGACATTGCTCGCTTGAAGCACCTCGGACGACATGGGCTGCCCCGCGAGCGGTCCAGCTTGTGGGTACTCGTAATAGTATTGAAGCGAGGCCTCGGCCTCGGCTTTTCGCATCACCAGCATGTCGATCGCAGGCACGCCGTCCACGCTCGCGGTCACGTAGAGCGCGCGGCCCGACTCCTCGATCACGATCGGACCGACGAAGTCGCGCTGGTTCTGGTGGACCTCGGTGCGCTCGTTCTCGTAGGTGATCTTCCCGTCGCTGCTCTCGACCTGGTACGGATGAAACGGCCGCCGTCCGAGCGGGAGGATGCCGAGCACGAAGTCGACGTTCGACTCGCTGCCATCACGCGCGATCACAGTGAAGCCTTCTTGTAGCTTCTTCGAGAGCGTGGACTTGCCAAAGTCGTTGCCCATCGACGAGAGCCCGTTGAAGAGCGAGGCGACCTGGCTCTCGAGCCGATGCGTCGTGAAATTCGCGTTGTCGACGCGCGCCGGCCGGAAATACGAGTAGATGTCACACTGATCGCCGTCGGTGACCTGGAAGTCGTAGCGGTAGGCCGCGCCAGCGACGGCCGTGAACGTGATCTTCTTCGTCACGTTCGTCCATGCGTAGCCGTAGCCCGAGAAATTGACGGTGAGCAGACTCTCGTCGTTGGCCGTGCACTGGTTCGGATAGAAGCGGCCGATCACGGGCGAGTCGGCCGAGAGCCGGAGCGGCGCGTTGCGCGTCGTCATCTGCTTGCAGAAGTCCCCCATCGCCTTGCGGAGCATCGACTTCCGCATCGAGAGGTTCTCGGGCTGGTTGATCGTCCCTCGAAATTGGCAGGCGGGATTGCAACTGCACCCCTCGCTCAAGGCAGAGATGGCTGCCACGGTCAGGATGGCCAGAAAGGATTTCGCTTTTCCCGCTCGAAACGGCTTCCGCAAAGCCCAAGCAGGCTACCACACGTCGCGATCAGGGAGGATCCTCCCCCTTTCCCGTGCGGCCGTCTCTCCGAGAGGCCGAGAGCCCGGTTCCCGGCCGCCCCGCTGGCGGTTATCGTGTGGCCATGACGACCGGGACGAGCAGCGCGAGCACGGATCGAAAAGTGGCCGTTTTGGGGGCAGGCGCTTGGGGGACCGCCCTCGCCAAGGTCCTCGCGGACAAGGGCGACCCTGTCTCGATGTACTGCCGGCGAGCCGACCTCGTCGCCCAAATCAACGGCGAGCAGGTCAACGGCCGCTACCTCCCGAGCGCGAAGCTCCCGAAGACGCTGACCGCGACGGTCGATCCGGAAGAGGCGCTCCACGGCGCTTCGATGGTCGTCTTCGTCGCGCCGAGCCACGCGACGCGCGAGGTCGCCAAGCTCGTCGCACGAAGGGTGCCGACGAGCGCGCCGATCGTGAGCGCGACGAAGGGTATCGAGAACGAGTCGCTCACGTTCATCGACGAGATCCTCGCCCACGAGCTGCCGGGCGAGACGCACCGCCACTTCGCGTTCTTGAGCGGGCCTTCGTTCGCGAAGGAGCTCGCCGCGGAGCTCCCCACCGGCGTCGTCATCGCGTCCGAAGACGATCGCGTGCGTGATCACGTCATGCGTCGATTCCATGCATCCTACATGCGTACGTACGCCAGCAAGGACATTCCTGGCGTCGAGTGCGGCGGCGCGATCAAGAACGTGATCGCGATCGCGGCAGGCGCCGCAGACGGGCTCGGCTTCGGCCACAATACGCGCGCGATGCTCATCACGCGCGGCTTGTCCGAGATGGTGAAGCTCTCGCTCGCGCGCGGCGGTCAAGCGATCACGCTCGCGGGTCTCGCGGGCATGGGCGATCTCGTCCTCACGTGCTGCGGAGAGCTCTCGCGCAACCGCACGGTGGGCCTCGAGCTTGGCAAGGGCCGTACGCTCGAAGACATCCTCGCAGGCCTCGGCCACGTCGCCGAAGGCGTGAAGACCGCGAAGAGCGCGTACGATCTCGGCAACAAGCTCGGCGTCGAGCTGCCGATCATCACCGAGACCTACCGCGTCCTCTACGAGAAGAAGCCGGTGCTCCAAGCGGTGCGCGACCTCATGAGCCGCGAGCTCACGCCTGAGTTCGAGAGCATGGGCGCGATCAAGGCCGCCTCTTCCTGAGAAGGGCCTGACCGTACGAGGCCGCTTCTCCCTGACCGAGTGAACGTCCCGCGCAGCTCGTCCGTCTGACGCCCACGCGGTGCGGTCAAATGGTACGCTCGCGCGAACTTCCTGGGAGCTGTGCCATGGCGCTTTCTCGCTTGTCTTTGGTTCGAACGGCCCTCCGCGCAGGGTTTGTCGCTTCGCTGACGCTCGGAGCCAACGACGCGGTCGCGCAGCAACCCCAGCCGCAGCAGCAGCCCTATCCACAGCCGCAGCCGTATCCGCAGCCGCAGCCGTATCCGCAGCCGCAGCCGTATCCGCAGCAGCAGCCGTACCCGCAGCAGCAGCCGTACCCGCAGCAGCAGCCGTACCCGCAGCAGCAGCCGTACCCACAACAGCAGCCGTATCCCCAACAGCAGCCGCAGCCGTATCCGCAGCCGTATCCGCAGCAGCAGCCCTACCCCTACCCGCAGCCGCAGCCGCAGCCGGCTCCGCCGCCGCCGGTGCAGACGAACCGCGGCCAAGGCGAGATGGTGGCGCTCTACGTCACGAGCGCGCTCTACGGCATCGGCACCGGCATCTGGCTCGACGCGCTCTTCAAGATCAAAGATCCGGGCGTCGCGATCATTCTCCCGATCACGTTCGGCGCCGGCGCGCCGATCGGCGTGTGGGCGTGGGACAGCCAAGGCGGCCCGCTTCATCGCGGCGTGCCCGCGTCGATGTCCGCCGGCCTCGTGCTCGGCGGCGTCGAAGGCATCGCGATCTCGGGAACGCAATGGCAGTACACGCACGAGAAGGACAAGGACTGGTCCTTTCAAACGCAGACCACGGTCACGTGGATCATGGCGACCGCCGGAGGTGTCGGTGGTTGGGCTTTTGGTGAGTGGCTACGCCCCGACCCGCGCAGCATGACGTTCATCGGAAGCGGCGCGGCATGGGGCGCGCTCAGCGGATCGATGATCGGCATCGCCGCGCAAGGTCGTCACGACGATTGGAAGGACGGCTCGAGCGTCGCCGGGCTCATCGGCTACAACGTCGGGCTCGCTGGCGCGGGTGCGCTCAGCATCATCCACACGCCGTCGTACAACTCGCAGAAGTACATGTGGATGGGCTACGCGATCGGCGCGCTCGCCGGATGCATCGTGTTTCCCTTCTACTTGTTCGTCGACAACCCGAACGTCAAGACAGGACTCATCGGCCCCTCGCTCGGCGGGCTTGCTGGCGTCGGCATCGCGGGCGCGCTCACGTTCGACACGAAGGACGACGACGGCACGCTCCCGCGCAGCGGCGGAGCGACGCCACCGAAGCAGTTCAAGTCCCCGTTCGACGTCGCCGTCACGCCCATCCCCGCGCTCACTCCTCCGAGCATGCTCCAGACCGCCTCGAGTCGAAGCGTGAGCGAGCTCGTCGGCCCGGATCCGCACGGGAGCACTCCGCCGCCCGGCGCGATGATGAACGTGATCGGCACGTTCTGATCGTCAGCCGCAGGTCGTGATCACGTCGTGATCGTCAGCATCAGGTTCTGATCACGTTCGCGTCGCTGGTTCGGGCGAGACGAATCGGCGCAGCGGGATCTCGGATCGCATCCATGCGTCACGTGGAGAATCCGCCGCATTTCCTCGGCGCCTTCGCGTGGTATTTCTCCGAGAAGACGTGCGGTCGATGGGGCCGCGTGCGATGTCGAGGTTTCTTCTTGTCCGCGATGCAGAGTAGTGAGCGCGACGCATGCGTCGCGGCGTTGAGTCGTGAAGTTGCTCTGCTCTGTTCCCGCGACGGTCATGTCACGTGGGCCGATCCTCGAGCCGAACGCCTGCTCGGAGCATCGCTCTCGGGTCGAGCGCTCGTTCAATTCGCCGTCCCCGGCACCGAGGCGAAGGTCTCGTCCTTCATCACGAACAGCTGCGCAGCGACCGTCCCGCGTTTCGAGCTCTCGCTCCTCATCGAGGGGCGCGCGCAGACGATCGCGTTTCGCGGCGCGCCTTGCGATGGGGGCGCCGTGCTCGTCGGGACCGTGGTCAGCGACGACGAAGCCGCCACGTTCGGAAAGATGGCCGCCACGCTGAGCGAGATCAGCGATCTCCAGCGTCACGCCGAGAGCCAACGTCGAGAGATCGCCAGGAACTTCACCGAGCTCGACAAGGCGCATCGTGAGCTCCTCGACTCGAACAGCGCTCTCCTTACGATGCACTCGGTGCTCGACGAGAAGAACGACGCGCTCCGGCGCTCCTTCGACGTCAAGACGCGCATCGTCGCGAACGTGAGCCACGAGTTTCGCACGCCGATCAACTCGATCCTCGGCCTTACCCAGCTGCTGCTCGATCGCCTCGACGGAGATCTCACCGAGGAGCAAGAGAAGCAGGTACGCTTCGTTCGATCGAGCGCGCAAGCGCTGTCCGAGCTCGTCAACGACCTGCTCGACTTGTCACGCATCGAGGCGGGTCGTCACGATCTGCGCGCCGCAGAGATCGACGTCCAAGAGCTCTTCGCCTCGCTGCGCGGCATGATGAAGCCTCTCATCACCAAGCCGAACATCGAGCTCGTCGTCGAAGATCCGCCGAGCTTCCCCGTCTTCAACACCGACGCGGGCAAGATCGCGCAGATCCTCCGCAACCTCGTCTCGAACGCGATCAAGTTCACCACCCGCGGCGAGGTGCGTGTGTGTGCACGGCCCTCCCCGATCGTGGACAGCATGATCCGCTTCGAGGTGACCGACACGGGCATCGGCATCGCGCCGGAGGATCAAGAGCGCATCTTCGACGAGTTCATCCAGGTCGACGGTCCGCTCCAGCGCACCGTCCAGGGCACGGGGCTCGGCCTCGCGCTCTCGCGCCGCCTCGCCGAGGTGCTCGGCGGCTCGCTCACGGTGCACAGCCACGTCGGTCGGGGCTCCACCTTCGTGCTCGACATCCCGCTCGTCCACGAAGAGGTAAGGGCCGTTCAGAAGATCAGCGACAACGCCGCGTCGATCGACAAGACGAAGAGCCAGGTGCTCGTCGTCGAAGACAATCGCCAGACGCTCTTCTTCTACGAGCGCTACCTCAGCGCGGCAGGCTTCCAGGTCGTCCCGGCGCGCACGGTCGACGAGGCGCGCATCGCCTTGAAACGCGTGCGACCGGCGGCCATCGTCCTCGACGTCATGCTCGAGGGCGAGGTCACGTGGACCTTCCTCTCCGAGATCAAAGAAAACCCCGCGACGCGCGACATCCCCGTGATGGTCGTCACCGTCGTCGATCGCGCGCAGACCGCTCGTGCGCTCGGCGCCGACGAGTTCTGGCTGAAGCCCGTCGACGGCGATCGCATGATCCGCAAGCTGAACGATCTCGCCAAGCGCGGCGCGATCGGTCGCGTGCTCGTCATCGACGACGACGAGGCCTCCCGCTACGTCATCCGAAAGCTCCTCGAAGGCGCCCCGTACGCGGTGTTCGAAGCGTCCGACGGCGCGACCGGGATCGAGATCGCGCGGACGCAGCGTCCCGACGTCATCTTTCTCGACTTCGTCCTCCAGCAAGAGACCGCCTTCGACGTCATCGACGATCTGAAGGCCGACCCTCGGACGCGATCGATCCCGATCATCATCCAGACCGCCAAGACACTCGACGAAGCCGAGCGCCTCAAGCTCGAACGCGAGACGTCGGCGATCTTGCGCAAGCAAAGCCTGTCCCGCGAAGTGGCGATCACTCGCATT
Source organism: Labilithrix sp. (assembly GCA_044227045.1). Taxonomy (GTDB): domain Bacteria; phylum Myxococcota_A; class Polyangia; order Polyangiales; family Polyangiaceae; genus Labilithrix. Next base: position 92,989 of record JBGAFW010000033.1, on the reverse strand, counting down.
CGCGACGCCCTCGAGTCTGCCGGGATACGGCCTATCGCGAGCACGAGCAACATGCACGGCAACAAGAACATCGACAGCTCGAGGTCGAGCCATGGCTGAGACCTCCCCGTTGTCGGCAGCATCGGCAGCGTCGACTCCGTCGGCCGTCATCCTCAACATCAACGACTCCGCGAGCAATCGCTACTACGTGTCGCGCGTCCTCAAGGCCGCCGGGTACACCGTCTTCGAAGCCGCGACCGGCGGCGAGGGGCTCGACCTGGCGCGCGCGCACAGACCAGACTTGGTCGTCCTCGACATCAAGCTGCCCGACATGAGCGGCCTCGAGGTATGTCGCATCCTCAAGAGCGACCCCGACACCGCGCATATCCTCGTCATCCAGACGTCGGCCACCTTCGTCACGAGCGAAGGAAAGGCGCGCGGCCTCGAGTCGGGCGCAGACCAGTACCTCACGCAGCCGTTCGAGGCGATCGAGCTCGTCGCGATGGTGCGCGGCCTCCTTCGGATGCACGAGAAAGAGGTCGAAGCGCGCGAGAAGGCGAACGCGCTCGTGGAGGCGGATCGGCGCAAGGACGAGTTCCTCGCGATGCTCGCTCACGAGCTGCGCAACCCGCTCTCTGCGATCATGACGGCGCAGACGCTGCTCGACGAGCTCGAGCTTCCGCCGCTCGGCGGGCGTCTCTCGGCGACGATCGGACGGCAGACACGCCATCTCGCTCGTCTGGTCGACGATCTCCTCGACGTCGCGCGCATCACCCGTGGCAAGATTCAGCTCCGCACCCAGCCGCTCGATCTCGGTGAGCTGCTCAAGAGCTACGTCGACGGCGAGGCGGCCGCGCTCACGAAGAACCACCGCCTCGCGCTCCACATCGCCGACGAGCCGATGTGGGTTCAAGGCGACGCCACGCGGCTCGAGCAGATCTTCTCGAACCTCGTCAGCAACGCCGTGAGGTACAGCGCGGCGGGCGGCAACATCGCGATCTCGCTCACGCCGGCTCGCACCGGCAACAAGGGGTACGCCACGCTGAAGGTTCGCGACACCGGGATCGGCATCGCGCCGGAGAACATCGGATCGGTCTTCGACCTATTTTTTCAGGTCGATTCGACGCTTGCGCGCTCGCAGAGCGGTCTCGGGATCGGGCTCACGATGGTCAAGCGCCTCGTCGAGATGCACGAAGGTCGGATCTCGGTGTCCTCCGGCGGGGTCGGCGCGGGCTCGGAGTTCCGCATCGACCTGCCCACGGTGCCCGCGCAGAACGAGCTCCGTCCCGCCGAGGCGTCGTTGCCGGCGCGTACGCTCTCGATCCTCCTCATCGACGACAACCTCGACTCGTGCGAGCTCGTCGCGCTCTCCTTCGAGAACGACGGCCACAGCGTCACGACCTCGAACGACGGACAAGAAGGCCTCGACGTCGCTCTCGCCAACACGTTCGACGTGGCGATCATCGACATCGGCCTCCCCACGCTCGACGGCTACGAGATCGCGCGGCGTGTCCGCGCTGTTCGCGAGAAGGACGCGCCGATCCTCATCGCGCTCACGGGCTACGGAAGGCAGGAGGACCGCCAGCGCGCCCTCGACGCCGGGTACGACGCTCATCTCGTCAAGCCGATGGACGTGACCTCGATCCATCGCCTCGTCGAGAGGCTGATGAACGAGCGCGCGCAGTTGTCTCCCTCGGCGGCGAAGCGAACAGGCTAAATGACCATCTCCTCGTCACCTTCGTCTTCTTCCTCGATGCGCGTCTCGGGTGCGCGAGGCGACGAGGATGGAGACGTCGACCTCGATGCGCTCCGCGAGCGTTACCTCGCGGCGCAGCTCCGGGGAGACCGAAAAGAAGCGCTGCGCGTGATCCTCGAAGACGGCCTCGAGCAAGGCGTGACGGTGTCCGAGCTCGCCGACGAGGTGATTCGAGGAGCGCAGCGTGAGATCGGCGAGAAGTGGCAGCGAAACGAGATTGGGATCGCCGACGAGCACATGGCGACGGCGATCTCTCACCTCGTGCTCGCGCAGCTCTACGAGCGCACCGATCGCGCGGAGCGCAACGGAAAGTGCGTCGTCGTCGCTTGCGTCGAAGGTGAGCTCCACGAGCTGCCCGCACGCATCGTCGCCGACGCGCTCGATCGCGCAGGCTTCGACGTCCGCTACCTCGGCGCCAACGTGCCGACCGACAGCCTCATTCGCATGATCGAGTCGATGCGTCCCGCGCCCGACCTGCTCGCGCTCTCGGCGACGATGAGCTTTCACGGCGCCGCGCTTCGCGCCGCGGTGGAGAAGATCCGCGTGATGAAGCTGACGTTGCCGATCGCGGTCGGTGGCGCGGCCTGCGACTGGTCACGCGACCTCGCGCGGTCGCTCGGCGTCGACGCGACGGCTTCCTCGGCGGCGGAGATCATCCCCGTCGTCGAGAGCCTTCTCCTCCCTCGTTCCATTGCTTCACGCTGAAAAATCGGTTCGCATAACATTCGAAGAGTCACCCATGACGTCCTCGCCGCATTCTTCGTCGAAGATTCAAGCGCACAACCGGCTCGCGCTCAGCGTCGCGAACGCCAAGGGGCAGCTCGCGGTCCGCGTCGTGGACGAGATGTACAAGAACCCGTTCTGGATGGATCGCTTCGCCGCGCGCGGGCGCCGCCACTCCGAAGAGGATCTCGGCTACCACGTCGACTACCTCGTGCAGTCCCTGACCGCGCGCGACGCGGGCGTGATGGAGCGCTACGCCCGCTGGCTGCAGAACGTGCTCACCACCCGCGGGATGTGCACGTTCCACCTCGCCGACTCCTTCACCCATCTCGATCGCGAGATCCGGCAGACAGTGCCGGACGCCGATGAGGTGGAGACGTACTTCGACGCCGCGAAGAGCGCGCTGCTTTATCCCGCCGGCTCCCCTGCGCGCGCGGTGCAAGACGCGGCGCCTGCGCTCGCCCTGGCCGTCGCGCGCCGAATGCACAGCCGCTTCGCGACGCGACCGGAGAGCGCGCTGCACGAAGACGTCGTCTACTATGTGGCTTACCTCGCCGACGCGATCGCGCTCGAGCAGCCGCGCGTGTTCACCGGCTACATCACGTGGCTGAAGGGCTTCTTGACGCGGCATGAGAGCGCCGGCCTCACGAACGACGTGGTGATCGAGACGGTGCACGACGTCGACCGCGAGCTCGACGTGGCGCTCACCGATGCTCAGGCGCGCGCGCGCGCCCGGGACGTGATCGCCGAGGTCGCGTGATTCACGCTGGCGCCGCGATCGCGAAGCCCGCGCCTTCTTCGGTCGCGGCCGCGATCAAGCGAATCACCGCTCCGGCTCACCAACGAGCGGAGGAGGCCGTCGCCGCGGTCGATCCGTTCGGGTCGGTCGCGAGCTATGGGCGTTACCTCACGAAGCTCCACGCGTTCTACGCCGCGCTCGAGCCTCCGCTCTTCGATCGCCTCGATGTGCTCGTGCCGGACGCACGGAGGCGTCGAAAGCTCGCGTGGATCGAAGACGACCTTCGGTCGCTCGCGATCGATCCTCCGCGCGAGGTCGCGGTCTCGGTCCCGCGGATCGTGCGTGACGCCGACGTGATCGGTGTCGCATACGTGCTCGAGGGCAAGACGCTCGGCAGTCGCTTCTTGCTCGAGGAGGCCAAACGACGGCTCGCGCTGGATGGCCGCGGCGTCCGCTTCTTCACCGGCTACGGCGCCGAGACCGGAGCGATGTGGAAGGCGTACCGCGCCGAGCTCGAGCAGTTCGCGCGAACCCATGGGCAGCGAAAGGCGATCGTGAACGGCGCGCTGGCGACGTTCGCGTCGTTCACGTCGTGGATCGGCCAAGCACCCGCTTGATCCCAGGACGAGAGAGCGCGTACGCGATGAACGCGGTGAGTGGCGTCCCGATGAAGCTCGGGATGCACAGGATGCCGTACATCATCGTGGTCCAGTAGGCCCACGGCCGGTGCTTGTGGATGCCGTACGCGCTCAGGACGGCGAGCGGAAAGCCGAGCGGCGCCCAGATGAAGAAGATCGTGCCGAAGATGAGATCCGCCTTCGCGGCCGCGGAGTCGGGCGCCTCGGGACCTTCTTCGGCGACGACGACGATCGCGATCGACACGAAGATGAGAAACACGATGTGCGCGACGGCCGCGACGCTGAGCGACGCGACGAGCATCCCGATCTGGCGGCGCGTCTTGTCGTCTGGGCCGTCGAGCGCGTCGGCGAGCGCGGACATGCTCGGCCAGCGCTTGTCGGGGTCGATCGAGAGAGCACGTGCGAGCGCCGGCCAGAGGTACGCCGGCATGTTCGCGACGGAGCCCGGGCGCACGAGCGGACGATTCATCGCCTCGCGCACGCCGGCGAGCGTGGTCGGCCCGTTCGGCGTCCCGACGCCGAAGGGGTGACCGCCGAAGAGCGCTTCGTAGAGCGCGACGGCGAAGCTGAACTGGTCGCTACGCGCGTCGACGGGGCGGCCGTCGAGGCGCTCGGGACAGATGTACGCGGGCGTGCCATGCAGCCCTTGCGTGGACACTTCGGCGAGCCAGCGCTGATCGTTCGACGCAGGTATCGCGTGCTCGTCGTGATCGTGGTCTTGATGTTCACGCGCGTCCGTCGAGGGCGGGCGCGCGAGGCCGAAGTCGGTCACGCGCACGGTGGGCTCGCCCGTGCTCGGCACCGCGACGACGACGTTCTCCGGCTTGAAGTCGCGGTGGATCACGTTCGCCGCATGCGCGGCAGCGAGGCCGCGCGCCGCTTGCACGAAGAGCGCGATGCGCTGCGCCGCGGGGAGCGTGCGGTTCTTCTCGAGGTATTCGCGCAGCGACGTGCCGCGGATGAGATCCATCGCGATGAAGACGCGACCATTAGCGGCGCCTGCGTCGTGAACGCCGACGACGTTGGGGTGCGTGACCCGCGCCATCGCGCGCCCTTCGCGGAGAAGGCGCGCCTCGTCACCGGTGTGCTCGATGACCTTGACCGCGACATGACGGCCGAGGACCGGATCGCGCGCCTCGTAGACGGTCCCCATCCCGCCTTTGCCGACGACGTCGAGCAGCTCGTAGCGATCGATCGATCCAAAGAGCGGCGGCGTGGAGGTGGTCTTCGCGAGCGGATCGGGGGCGTACGTCTCTGCGAGCTGCGCGAGGAGATCCCGGCAGACCTGGCAGCGATCGAGGTGCTCTTCGACGTACGCGCGATCGGCGGCGCTCACGTCGCCTTGCACGAACATCGCGAGCAGCTCGTCTGCCGGGCATGCGGCGGCTCCGAGCGCTTCGTCTTGGTGGGGTCCGGTCGACGTGTTCATCGCTTACTTCGTCGCGAGGACGCGATCCATCGTGAGGTGAAGCTGACTACGAACCAGGCCCATGACGCTCACGAGCTCGCGGCCGCGAAGCCCGTGTCGTTCGTCGAGGATGCGCTTCACCGACGCGACGAGCGACTCGCGCGCACGCTGCACGCGCCTCGCCGCGGTGGCGCGATGAATTCCGTGAACGGCCGCCATCTGATCGACCGAGAGCCCTCGCGCGTAGTGCTCGCGGAGCGCGTTGCGCTCTTCGGCGTCGAGCTCGCGAAGGCCTAGCTCGATCGCAGACGCGACCTCCTTGCGATAGAGACGGCGGAAGTACGCCTGATCGGGCGCGTCGCCGAGGCTCGACGAGCCAAGCGCCGCCGCGCCGGAGGTGATCGCGTCGAAACGCGTCGTGTCCGTCGGCGTGTCGGCGGTGTTCTTCTTGGAGCGCGCCATGTCGAGCGAGAACCGCGTCGCGACGATGCGCACCCACGCGCGCAGATCACCTCGTCCGCTGTACTCGGCGATCTTCGGCTCTTCTCCCACGAACATACGACGAGCCAGCTCCTGCGCGAGGTCTTCGACATCCATCCCGACCACGCGCACGCCGGCGAGCGCGCGGCGGATGTCCTCGCGGTAGCGCGCGTGAAACTCACGCATCGCCGCCTCGTCGTTCGACGCGCAGCGAAAGGCGAGCCACAAGTCCGGAGCGCGCACGGACGCGATCGCCGCCTCCGTGATCGCCGCACCCGACCCGCCGAGGTGGCGCGCGAGATGCGTGAAGAATGCACGCACCGCGCCGGGGTCTCGCGGTCCCTCCGAGCCGATCGACGCGAGGACCGCCGCGAGCGCCTCTTTCAGGCCGGCGGACGACGCCGCTGGCGCGTCAAAGAGCGCAGCGATTTCGTCTGTTATCGCGGGGTTGGACATCGAAGGCACTTCTCTCGCTGGGGTGGGGTAGCACAAATCGGCGCAAAGACATGCGACGCGCGCACGCTCGCCTCGTCATGCAGGTAAGGCCGCACGTGCCGTCAGGATTTCAGGCACTTGGCCGGGTCCGAATCGAAGAAGAAGAAGAAGAAAAAGGAGTGTCCGTCGTTGATGAATGCGTCGTTCTCGGGGTCCTCACCCATCGCCTCTGCTGCATCCCTTTCGGCATCGCGACACCATCACCCTGCGCACTCGTGGGCGTCCGCGCCATACGCCATCTCGTCCTCGATCGCTCCCCTCACGCTCTACCACGGGCTCATCGTCAAGCAGCGCGTCGAGAACCTCGAGCTGCTCGCCAATGTGGAGACGCCGAACTCCTACGACGTCTTCTCGCTCGACGGCACGCGCGTCCTCTACGCGGCGGAGCGCGCCGGAGGTTTTTGGGACGGCGTGAGCCGGCAGCTCGGCGGCCACACGATGCACGCGTTCGCGATCGACGTGTTCGACAACGCCGGGCGCGCGATCCTCTCCCTCATCCATCCAGCCGCGTGGCTCATGCAGCGGCTCGAAGTGAGGAGCGGCTCGGGCCGGCTTCTCGGGATGTTCGAGGAATGCTTCTCTTTGTTCACGAAGCAGCTCGTGATGAAGGACCCCTTTGGCCGTCTCAAGCTCACGATGGATTCCCGTGCGCTCACGCCTTGGGACTTCACGTTCTCGAGGACGCGGCCGCGCACGCCGCGACGGGTCGCTCACATTCAGAAGTACTTCGGCGGAGGCTCCGTCTGGGAGGGTCTTGGACGCGAGCTCTTCACCGACGCGGACACGTTTCGCATCGACTTCGAGTCGCGATCGCTCGACGCCGACGAGCGCGCGCTTCTCCTTGCCGCGTCGCTCTTCATCGACTTGGTCTGGTTCGAACGGCGCGCGGGCTAGCCTTCACCACGCTCCCGCGAGATCACTTCGCGGGAGGCGTCGCGGGGGCCGCGCTCGAGGGCGCCTGCGGCGCGCCGGCCTCGTCCACGTGCTCTTGGTCGGGCGTGAGCGGCGGCTTGTTGTTCCCATCTCCACAAGCCAATGCGAAGGCTGCAGCACCCGCGGCCAACGTGACCAGAACGACGAACCTACGCATCTTCGAGACCTCCAGACAAAACCGATCGCGCCCTCTGGATGCGACCGTGATGATGGGATGGAACCAAGAAAGAGAGGTCATTCTACACGGGTCTCTTGGTGGATGTCCCGTTCGCGGGAAGCACGACCGCGTCCACCCCGTTCGGCCGTCCCACGCGCGAACCCTCGAAAATCCAGCTCGTTCTCGCGACGGTTCTCGCCGCCGCGCCGCACGGGCCGTGCGCAATAGGAGGCGTAAACGCTCGCTTTTGGGATATCCTCGTCCAAGAAGACGCGGGATTCCCGACGCGGGCGGCTGCCGAAGAGTCGGTGGCACTCGACGAGGCCTCTCGCCGCCCCTCGAACGACGACGCACATGCCGATCCTCAAGTGGTTTCCGCCGCAGGGCTCACCGCGCACCTACGTGCTCTACAAACCCGTGTCCACGATTGGCCGGGCCCTGGGCAACGACGTCGCCATCGCCACTCCAGGCATCGGTGAGACGCACGCACAGGTTCTCTTCGACGGTCGCGACTTCAACCTCGAAGAGGTCGACAAGAGCGGCGAGATCCTCATCAACGGAAAGAAGAAGCGCCGCGCGCGCCTCGTCCACGGCGATCGCGTGACGCTCGGCGACGCCGAGCTCCAGTTCAGCATCTTCGACGAGCCAAGCACCGCGGCGCGACCGGCGCAGTCCTCTTCCTCGCCGTCCACCTCGGGCAGCGACGGTCCGAGCGTGCAGATCGCGACCGTCCGCAAGCTTCACGAGTTCAGCGAGAAGCTGATGACGCTCAAGAACCTCGACGAGCTGCTCGAGGCGATGCTCGACGCCGTCATCGACGTCACCGGCGCGGAGAAGGGGCTCGTCCTCCTCCTCGAAGAAGCCTACGGCTCCGACGGCAGCGCGTCGGGCCAGGGCGGCAAGCCCGTCATCCGCGCGTCCCGCCAGGTCAACCGCGAGGCGATCACGGACACCACCGGCGCGATCTCGGACAGCATCGTCCGGCGTGTCCTCGAGTCCGGGCGTCCCGTCATCGTGTCCGACGCGCTCTCCGACGACATCTTTCGCACGAGCGAGAGCGTCGTCGCGCTCCGGCTCTCGAGCGTCATGTGCGCTCCGCTCGTCTCGCAAGGTCACGTCACCGGCGCGCTCTACGTCGGCAACGACCGCGTGAAGGGGCTCTTCCAGAAGTCCCAGCTCGATCTGCTCAGCATCTTCGCGGGTCAAGCCTCGCTCATCCTCCAGAACGCGATGCTCCTCAGCGCGCTCCGCGCCGACAAGGACAAGCTCGTCGCCGAGCTCAAAGACAAGCGATTCGGCGAGATCATCGGCGTCTGCCCGTCGATGATGGAGGTCTTCCGCAAGCTTCAAAAGGTCGCGACGACCGACATCTCCGTGCTCATCACCGGCGAGACCGGGACGGGCAAAGAGCTCATCGCGCGCGAGCTTCATCGTCGCTCGAACCGCGCGCAGGGTCCGTTCATCGTCATCAACTGCGGCGCGATCCCGGAGAACCTGATCGAGAGCGAGCTCTTCGGTCACGTCAAAGGCGCCTTCACGGGCGCGATCGCGTCGCGTCCCGGCAAGTTCCAGGCGGCCGACAAGGGCACGCTGTTCCTCGACGAAATCGGCGAGCTCCCGCTCAACCTGCAGGTGAAGCTGCTCCGCGCGCTGCAAGAGCGCGTCGTGTTCCGCGTCGGCGACAGCAAGCCGGAGAAGGTCGACATCCGCGTCGTCGCCGCGACGAACCGCATCCTCGAAGAGGAGATCAAGGCGAGCCGCTTCCGCGAAGACCTCTATTACCGCCTCAACGTCGTCAACATCTGGCTGCCGCCGCTACGCGACCGCGGCGACGACGTGCTCATCATCGCGAAGGCGCTCCTCTCGAAGTACGCCGAGGAGCTGCACTCGCCAGTGCAAGGCTTCACGCCGCAAGCGCTCGCCGCGATCCGCAAGAACAACTGGCCGGGAAACATCCGCCAGCTCGAAAATCGCCTCAAGAAGGCGCTCGTCCTCTGCGACAAGACGCTCCTCGGCATCGAGGATCTCGAGCTCGATCAAGCGGGCGAGAGCTCGATCCTCCCGCTCGAAAAAGCGAAGGAGGAGTTCCAGCGCAAGTACGTGCTCGAGGTCCTCGAGCGCAACAACGGCAACCGCACGCAGACCGCGCGCGACCTCGGCGTCGATCCGCGCACGATCTTCCGCTACCTCGAGCGAGAGCAGAACCCGATGCCCTCGGGCGCTGGCGGCACGGGCGGCCCGTCGAGCTCGAACCGCGACTGACGCGCGTCCGAAGCGGTTCGAGGCGCGTCGTTCCGGTTCAGGCCTTGAGGCGTTCACGAACGGTGTCGAGCGCCTTGGCCGTACGCTCCATCGCGCGGGCGCTGCCGTGGAGCGACGTCTTCGCGTGCTGAAGACCGACGTCGGCCCACGCGAGCGCGGCGTCGAAGAACGCGTCGACGATCGAGCTCGCCTCTTCGGTGCTCTTCGGATCGACGTTGACGTTGCTGTTCGTGGCGGTGGTGGTGCTCATGATGTGTCTCCTGTTTCGACAAAGGTGAAAGGAAAAGGAATCCGGCACGCGCTCGAGGGCGCATGATGCTTGGGTTGGGGAGGTGAGGTGAAACGCGCTTTGGGAAGCGCCTAGAGATCTTGCGGCAAGCACGCGTCGCAGACGAAGACGCGAGGCGTGTTCGGTCGCGGGTTGTCTTGGAGCCCGAGGTTGGCGCTCTCGCCGCGCTTGAGGTCCTTCTTGCACTTCGCGCACGTCGTGGGCTGCGCGAGACGGACAGGCTGGAAGGCGAACACACCGTCGAGCGGATCGCGCATGACGCGCTTCTTGAGACGCTCGCGCTCGTGCTCGAGGTTCTCGGCGAACCACTTGAGGCGCGACTCGACGTTCTCGGAGGCCTGGTCGGCGACCGACACGGCGTCCTCGAGCATCGCGCGGACGAGGTTCGACACGGGGACCCTCATCGACTCCGCGAGCCTCTTCAGCTCACGCTCGAGCACCGCCGGAACACGCGTATGGAGCACGCGCTCCTTGCGGGCTGCTGCGCTTGCTTCTTCGTCCTCGGACGAGGCCGTGCTCGCGCGCGACGCGTCGTCGTCGTTCGTCGAAGAGGACGAGCGCGTCTCGTCATCCTCGCTGCGCTTCCGGCTCCCGGTCTCGGTGTTCTGTGTCACGACGTGATACATAAGGCCGAACGTGTCACGCGGCAAGGGCTGGCGTGATACAAATTTTTGATTCCAGTAATTTCCATTACTTACTGTCACATTATGTATCACGTCGTGATACGCAACCCCAATGAAGACCGAGGAACGAACTCCACCAACCATGGAGAGGAGCACGCAAAGCTCGGGCGGGCAGGCGCTGCTCTTGCCACGATCGCTTCGCGTGATCACCATCGGATCCTCGGAGCTGTGATGCGCGCGTCGTGCATCGGAGAGCGTCCCGAGCCGACGTCCGTCTTTTCTCCGCACCACACATGACCGCCGCTCAACCCCTCCGCGATCCCTGCCCCGACAAGACCCGGAGCGACCTCGAGTACGATCGCGTGCTCGGCGCTCTCGCGGATCGGTGCGTCTCTCCCATGGGCAAGGCGCTCGCGCGCGATCTGCCCTTCGCGAAGTCCCGCAGCGAGACGCGGCTCCTGCTCGACGAAGCACGTGAGGCGACCGACCTCCTGAACGCCTCGGAGTCACTCCCGGTGGTGGCGCTCGGGGATGTGTCGAGCGCGGCCCTACGCGTGGGCGCCGCGGGTGTGCTCGCGCCGATCGAGATCCGCGAGATCGGTAAGGCGCTCGAGGCCGCGCGCGTCCTTCGTCGCTTCCTCGCGGTCCGCCGCTCACGCGTGCCGTCCCTCCACGCCGCATGCACCACCGATCCCACGCTCGACGCCCTGGCCGACGAGCTCGCCGCGGCGTTCGACCCGGACGGCTCGCTCTCCGATCGCGCAAGCCCGCGCCTCAAGGAGCTCCGCAGCGAGTTTCATGCGGCACGCCAGCGGATGCTGTCGCGCCTCGAAGACTTGATGTCGAAGTACGAAGGCATCCTGCAGGATCGCTTCATCACCGAGCGCGAAGGCCGGTACGTTGTCCCGGTGCGTTCGGACGCGCATGAGCGCTTTCCCGGCATCGTCCACGCGACGAGCGCGAGCGGCGCCACGCTGTTCGTCGAGCCGCGCGCCGTCATCCCGATGGGCAATCGTTTGAAGGTGCTCGAGGCCGAGGTGCAGCGCGAGGAGCAAGCGATCTACGCGAAGCTCTCCGATCGCATCGGCGACTCGCTGCCGAGCGTGATCGCGGCGATCGAAGCGCTCGCGCGCGCCGACGTGCGCGCGGCGACCGCAAGGCTCGCGCAAGACCTTCGCCTCACCTTCCCCGAAATCACGGACGACGCTCGGCTCGAGCTTCGCCAAGCTCGCCATCCGCTCCTCCTCCTCGACAGCGCCGTCGCCGCCGATGGTGAGCCGCCGAAGGCGATCGACTTCGGCGCGGTCGTGCCGAGCAACCTCTCGATCGAGGCGCGACGCGCGATGGTCGTCAGCGGACCCAACGCGGGCGGAAAGACCGTCGCCTTGAAGACGATGGGCCTCGTCGCCCTCCTCGTCCGCGCAGGTCTCCCCGTTCCTTGCGGCGACGGCAGCGTCGTCGGGATCTTCGACGTCGTCCTCTCCGACGTCGGCGACGATCAAAACCTCACGAAGAACCTCTCCACGTTCAGCGCGCACGTCAAAAACCTCGCGCGCATCCTCGATGACACGCAGCCCGGCGCGCTCGTCCTCCTCGACGAGCTCGCGGGAGGGACCGACCCGCGCGAAGGCGAAGCGCTCGCGGCAGGCATGCTCGACTCGCTCACCGCACGTGGCGGCGCGGTTGTCGTCACCACCCACTACGAAGGCCTCAAGGCGCTCGCCCTGGCAGACACGCGCTTCGCGAACGCCTCGATGGGCTTCGACCTCACGACGATGAGCCCCACGTTTCGCCTCGCCGAGGGCATCCCCGGCAGCTCGAGCGCGCTCGCGGTCGCGAAGAAGTTCGGCCTGCCGAGCACGGTCATCGAGCGCGCAGAGCGCTTCCTCTCCCGTGAAGACGTGCACTTCGAGACGGTGGTGAAGAAGCTGAACGACGAGCGCGCAGCCCTCGAGCTGGCGCGCGCGAACGCCGAGCGCCGTGAACGCGAAGCGGAGGAGATGCGTGATGCGCTCGCCGCCGAGCTCCGCGCCGCGAAGGATCGCGAAGCGCGCCACGTCTCGAAGGAGGCCGAGTCGCTCCTCGGCGCCGTTCGTCGCGCCCGCGAAGAGCTGCGTGAGGCGCAGGCGAAGCTTCGCCAGAAGAAGCTCGAGGCCAGCGCGGTGAAGGAGGCGCAGGCGCTCGTCGATCGCGTCGCGGCGCAGGTCGCCGTCGGCGGCGCGCTCGATCCGGCGATGCTTGGACGAAACGCCGCCCACATCGCGCAAGCCGTCGAGCTGCCGCCCACCTCGATCAAGAAAGGCTCACGTGTGTGGGTCGCGCGCGTCCGCGCCGAAGCGGACGTCCTCGAGGTGCTCCCGGACGGAGCTGTTCGCGTTCAGGCAGGACCGCTCAAGCTGCTGGTCGATCCTTCCGAGGTTCGCGCCAAGCCGCCCGCACAACCGAGCGAGTCCGAGTCGCGCCGAAAGGCCGCGCCGGTGACGCCGCTCACGCCGAGCGCAGGCGCCGCGAGGACCAACGGCGATCCGGCAGGCCTCGAGGTGGCTGTGCAGACGAGCGACAATGCGTGCGACCTCCGTGGTCTCCGCACGGACGATGCGCTCTCGATGGCGGTCTCATTTTTGGACCGCGCGATCAACGACGAGCGCCGCGTCTGCTTTCTCATCCACGGCCACGGCACGGGCGCGCTCAAGGAAGCCATTCGTCGCGAGCTCAAGTCGAGCCCGTATGTGCGGTACTTCCGCGCAGGTCACCCTGGAGAAGGTGGCGATGGTGTGACGATCGCCTGGCTTTCGTAGTCGATCGCGCGGAAGACAGCCCTCGACAATTCTTCGACACACCCATCACGGGTCACGGGTCCATCAAGCGACACGGCAGCCGGAGCTGCATCTTGTTACGCTGTGGTGATGGGGCGAGCGCACGAGGACCTCGGCTGGCCCACCGTCGGCTGGCTCACGGTCTTTGCCGTCGGCTCAGCCGCGATCACGCTCTCCGTCGCGAGCACGACGTGTGCTCCCTTCGGCTCGGAGCCTGCGCTCGGCGATGCGTCGGCGCCGAGCGACGCCGACGCCAGCGTCGCCGACTCCGACGTAGGTGGTGACGACAACACGCCTCGCATCGTCGAAGACGACATCGCGGTCGGTGATGGTCGCGACGGAGTGTTGACCGCGAGCGGCTCGAACAAGACCGTGAACGACTACTTCGCGATCCAAGGTGACGTCGAGGCAGGCGCCTCCTCGATCACCTTGACGGATGGCACGTCGAGAGACCTCGCTGGCGGCGACGTCGTCATGATCTGGGAGCCCGCTGGCCTCACCCAGGACGTGCCGCGCAACGCGCCGGTCGTGAAGCTCGTAGCGGGGGACTACGCAGGTCGCTACGAGCTCGTGCGCGTGAAGCCCACCACCAAGGGCTCGACCACGATCGAGCTCGAGAAGCCGCTCGCTCAGCCCTACCGCGCGCCTTCGCAAGTCATTCGCATTCCACAATACGACAGCGTGACGATCCCCTCCGGGACCTCGCTCGCTGCGAAGGCGTTCGACGGAACCGTCGGCGGAATCATCGCGTTCGTCGTTCGTGGTGACCTCGTCAATGACGGCAAGATCCAAGCGAACGAGAAGGGCTTCAAAGGCGGCGTCGGACGACTCACGTCCACGCTCTACGGCTGCGATCTCGCCGACGCGGATCTCGTCGACGGGTACGCCCGAAAGGGAACCGGTGTCGACACGCGCGGCAAGGCCGCAGGGCCCGCCAACAGCGCGAACGCGGGCGGCGGCGGCGCATGCCACAACGCGGCGGGCGGCGGTGGTGGCCTCGGCGGCGCAGGAGGCCGAGGCGCGAAATCGTACCCGACGGATCCGCCCGCGACGCAAGGACGCGACGAACCCGCAGGCATCGGCGGCGCGCGCATCGACTTCGATCCACGCGCGCGGCTCGTCATGGACGGCGGCGGCGGCGCAGGCGAGGTCAACGACGGCATGATCAGCGACGGAGGCGATGGTGGCGGCGTCGTGTTTCTCCGAGCATCGGCGATCGGCGGCCAAGGCACGATCGAGGCGAATGGAGAGAACGGTGAGGACTCGGATATCTCCGGAGCGAGCGGCGGCGGCGCCGGCGGTCTCATCTTCGTCAGCGCCAAGACCACCGCATGTGCTTCCGCTTCGGCAAAAGGCGGCAAAGGCGGCGACATCCCGAGTGGCAACGAGAACAGCCCAGGCGGGGGTGGGGGCGGAGGTGTCGCGTGGGTCGACGCGCCGCTGTGCCCACCCTCGGTTGTGGGCGGCGCAGCCGGCAGCATCGCTGGTCTTGGCCCGCGCGGCGAGACGAAGGGCGACCTTGGTCGGGTGAAGCCCTGAGCGCGTGCCCCCCCCAACGCGTGAAACATGACCCGCGCACTTGAGCCTTCGCCGCCGCGATCGTAAGCCTCTCGGCGATGGGAGACGATCGTCGAGAGCAGCTTCGCGTCTTGGAGGAGGACTACCTCGGGCAGCCGCCTGTCGTGCAGCAGACGGACCTCCAGGAGATCAATCGCCTTCGCGCCGAGCTCGGGATGCCGCTCGTCGACGCTCAGCTGAAGGAGCTCACCCCCGAGAGCATGAAGGCGGCTTCGGTCGCTCCCCCGCGCGAAGCGCCACGGCGCGATCACACCGAGGCACGCCGCGTCTACGAGGCGTACCTCGCGAAGATGGATGAGCTGAAGGTGCATCAGGCCTACGCCAATCGCGTCGTCGAGGCGACGGCCGGCGCGGGGCAGACGCCCGTTCGTCCGCTCGCGACGATGGGCACGGGCGGCGGTCCGCTCCTCTGTGACCACTGCGGCAAGGCCATCGTGCTCGAGGGCGGCGCGTGCCATGGGCTCACCGCCGACGTCGCGTGGGAGCGTCACGGCCCTCGCCAGAACTGGACCTCGTACATCCTCGGCGGCCTCGTCGTCGAGGTGAAGAGCAACGGAACGCTGCGCATCTACCACGGCTACCCCGGCAACGACTCGCGGCACTGCTGCAACGTCGCGCTGCGTGAGGAGCAGAAGGCGCGCGCGAACGCGACGCCGAAGGAGTGTCCGGTGAGGTTCGAGGCGATGCTCGCCTTTCTCGAAGACGAGCTGCCGGAGACGACCTCTGACGATCGGCAGGCGCTCTTTCACAAGATCATCGACGCGATGTTCTCCTCGTTCGATCCGGGGCTCGGCATCAATCGCCCTTAACGATCGAGCAGCGTCGTGATCTCGCAGCCGGTCGTCGTCACGATGATCGTGTGCTCGAACTGCGCGGAGAGCGACCCGTCGGCGGTGAGCACCGTCCAGCCGTCGTCGAGGAACGTGACGCTCGCGCGGCCGGCGTTCACCATCGGCTCGATCGTGATCGCCATGCCCGCCTTGAGCCTCAAGCCGGCGCCTCGTTTGCCCGTGTGCGCGACATGAGGGTCGGCGTGCATGCGCCGGCCGATGCCGTGTCCGCCGAGCTCCGTGACGACGCTCATGCCTTCCTTGCGTGCGAGCTCGTCGATCGCTGCGCCGATGTCGCCGAGGCGAGCTCCTTCACGCACGACGGCGATACCTGCGTCGCGGCATCGGCGCGCGACGTCGACGAGCCGCGCCGCCTCGGCGCTCGCCGCTTCGCGTCCTCCGACGATGAACGTCGCGGACGTGTCTCCGTGGTAGCCGTCGTACATCGTCGTGACGTCGACGTTCACGATGTCGCCGTCACGAAGGATGTCCTTCGGGCTCGGGATCCCGTGGCACACGACGTTGTTCTTGCTCGTGCACACCGCGGCCGGGAAGCCCTTGTACCCGAGCTGGCTCGGCTTGCCGCCCCGGCGCGCAGTGTCCTCGCGGACGAGCCGATCGATCTCGGCGGTCGACATGCCGCCGCGGATCTTGGTACCGATGAACGCGAGCGTCTGCGCGGCGACCTTCCCCGCCGCTCGCATGCGCTCGATCTCGCTCGCGCTCAGGATCTCGACAGCCATCGAGAGAGCGTTGCTGGAGGGCGCCGCCGCGTCCAATACCGTTTCGATCTGGCGTCTTTGGCCCACAAAAGCGCGCGCTTGTCGGCGCGGTCGAGATGCATCACGATGACATCGTGAGCCTCTCTCAAATCCGGTATTTCGTCGCGGTCGCTGAAGAAGGGAACGTCGGTCGCGCCGCGCAGCGCCTTCGCATCGCGCAGCCGCCCGTCAGCCGTCAGATCCGCGCGCTCGAGGAGGAGATCGGGACGCCGCTCTTCGCGAGGACGTCACGCGGCATGCGCCTCTTGCCCTCTGGCGAGGCGTTCCTCGATCACGCGCGTGGCATCCTCACCGCGATCGACCGCGCAGGCGACGCCGCACGAAGCGCAAGCGAGTCGTGGCGACGCAGGGCGCCGGATCCGCGCAGCTAGGCCGTCGGTGCAGGCGCCGCCGGGGCTCCATCGGGCGGCGGGCTGAGCGCGATCCGAACTTCCTTCGCGAGCGCTTCGGCGCGCGTCGTGTCGAGCTCCAAGGAGTGGAAGAGCGCGTCGATGAGCGCGTCTTCGTGCGGGCTTGCGTCGCGATCGATGAGCGCCAGCGCCATCGCGACGCGGAACGCGGCCTCGCGAAGATCGGCGGGGAGCTTGGGCGCGATGACCTTGACGCGATCGATGCACGTGTTGCCTTCGAGCTCCTTCGTGAATCGCGCGTAGAGCGCGCCGACCTCGTCGTCCGTCACGGCTTTGCCGCGTACGCGCCCCATCAGATCACGAAAGGCATTGGCCTCTTCGGGGTCGAGTCGGCCATCCGCCGCGGTCACGAGGAACGCGAGCTCGAGGAGCGCGTCAGCGTGGTCTTGGGCGGCGATCGGTTGAACCGGAAGGAACGCTTTGATCGTCATCTCTCTTCTCGCTTCGAGGAGGAAGGTAGGGCTGCGAAGCCCAGGCCAGCACGGCGGGGATCACCCCCGAGGCTCGATTAGACGCTGATTGCGCCTTTCCGGAAATCACTCTTTGCGATCTTCACGTTGATGCAGGCGGGCTTCTTACAGGCGAATGCCTCGTCGAGGGCCGGGCCGAGCTCCTCGACCTTCTCCACCCAAAAGCCCCGGCCGCCACACGCCTCGACGATCTTCTCGTAACGCGTGTAATCGAGCGCAGTTGCGACCTCGCGCTCCTTTCCATAGAGCTCGATTTGACCACGTCGAATTTGTGTCCATCCGGCGTCGTTGCCGATGAGCGCGATGACGGGGATGTCTTGGCGAGCCATCGCCTCGAACTCGATGCCGTGTAGGCCGAAGCTCCCGTCTCCGTAGACGAGGACGACGTTCGCGTCGGGACGCGTCAGCTTGGCGGCCATCGCGTAGCCGGGGCCGACGCCGAGCGTACCGAGCGGTCCGGGGTCCATCCACAGCTGCGGATGCTGGAGCTTCAGCACGTAGGCCGCGGTCGCGACGAAGTCACCGCCGTCGCCGATGACGATGTCGGTCGGCTTCAGGCGCTTGCCGAGCTCGGAGCAGACGCGGAGCGGGTTTGGCGGGGAGTCGTTCGAGTCGATCTCGAGCTGCATCTTCGCGCGCCGCTTGTCTTCGTCTGCGCGGATCGTGCTGACCCAACCCGCGTAGTCGAGCTTCTTGTCGCCGAGCTCGCGCGCGAGCTGCTCGAGCACGACGCCCGAGTCGCCGTGAATGCCGATGTCGACGCGGCGGTTGCGTCCGGGCTCGGCGCCGTCGAGATCGATCTGAACGAGCTTCGTCCCTTCGTTGAACGAGCGGCCGTAGTCGAGGCGGAAATCGAGCGGCGTCCCGAAGATCAAGACGAGGTCCGCCTGAGACAGCGCGGTTCGTCGCGAGCGGCTGAAGAGGAGCGGATGATCGTGCGGGAGCGATCCGCGCGCCATTCCGTTGAGGAACACGGGCGCGCCGAAGCGCTCGAGCACCGAGGCGATGCGCTCGCGCGCGGGCGACCAACGAAGCTGCGCGCCGACCAAGAAGCAGGGTCGCTGCGCTTGGCGAAGGAGCTCGGCGACCTTGGCGATCGCGCGCGGATCGCCGGCGGGACGCGGAGGCTCTTCGAGCGGACGCGTCGCGGGCAGCTCGTCCTCGTGCATGTTCATGAGGAGATCGAGCGGCATCTCGAGGAACACCGGCCCCGGGACATTCGCCTGCGCGATCCGGAACGCCGAATCGATGTATTCTGCAATACGCCGCACCTCGGGGACCTGCACGCTCCACTTCGTGATCGGCCGCATCAAGCCGACGTGGTCCATGTCTTGGAGCGATCCCATGTCGGTGTACGCGCGCGGACCGGCGCCGCCGATGCAGACGATCGGGACCTGCGCACGCTGCGCGTTCGCGACCGCGGTGACGACGTCGGTGACGCCCGGTCCCGCGGTGACCGCGCACACGCCAGGCCGGCCGGTCACGCGCGCATATCCATCCGCCGCGTGGCCTGCCGTCTGCTCGTGGCGAACGTCGACCACGCGGATGCCTTCGTCGAGGCAGCCGTCGTAGATCGCCTGGATGTGACCGCCGCAGAGGGTGAAGAGATGCGTCGTTCCGTGCCGCTTGAGCGCCTGCGCAACGAGCCGACCACCGTGTACGAACGCCATGTCTTTCGTGCTCCTCTTCGTGTGTCACGACCGCGCGTCGCGACTCGCCCAGTACGGTAGACGACGATGCACGGGCCTGCCCAGATGTTCTTCGCGAGCTCTTGGCGATGGCTACTTCGCGGAGACCGTGATGCGTCCGGCGACGACATCCTCACGCAGCGCGGCGACCTTGGCCTTGATGTCGTCGGGGATCCCCGCCGCATGGGGACCTTCGTGGACGTAGTCCACGCCGTCCTCCTTCAAGCCAAAGATGCGCATTCCCCCTTGGTAACGGCCTTCGATGACGTCGCGGACGATGTCGAACACAGCCACGTCGCCGCGCTTGATCATGCTCGTGACGACGGTGCCAGGCATCTCGTCGTACTGATCGGCGTCGACGCCGATCGCGAGAGCATGCGCATCCTTTGCAGCTTCGAAGACGCCGTGCCCGGTCGATCCGGACGCGTGGTAGATGACGTCGCTGCCGGCGGCGATCTGCGCGTTCGCGAGCGCCTTGCCCTTCGCGGGATCGCGAAACGCGTCGGGGGTGGTGCCTGCGTAGGCAGAGTGCACGACGCAGCTCGGGCACGCGGCGAGGACGCCGGCTTCGTAGCCGACCTCGAATTTGCGAATGAGCGGCCCGGTCATCCCGCCGACGAAGCCGACGTGCTTCGTCTTCGTGAGGTACCCGGCGACGGCGCCGACGAGGAAGGAGCCCTCCTCTTCACGAAACGCGAGCGCCGCGACGTTCGGCGGAATCGTGGGCCCGCTCGGGAAGTAGTCGATGCCCGCGAAGCGAACGTTCGGGTACGCCTTCGACACCGCGTCGATGTCGCTCGAGAAGATGAAGCCGACGCCGATGACGAGATCGAAGCCGCGCGCCGCGAACAAGCGCAACGCCGCCTCGCGATCCTCGGTGCTGCCTGGCTCGAGGTAGCTCACCTCGACGCCGAGCTCCTTCTCGGCGCGTGACACGCCGAGATACGCCGCGTCGTTGAAGCTCTTGTCGCCGCGACCGCCGACGTCGAACACGAGGCCGACGCGCGCACGAGGCTTGCCGTCTACGAGCGCAGGCTTTGGTACGGTGCTCGACGCGCGCGCGGGGAGGAACGTGGCGAAGACCGCGAGCACGACGAGCGCCAGCGTCCAGCGAGCGGCAGGCGGGAGCGCAGCCATCGCGTCAGTCTCTCGCGGTCATTCGGCGGCCTCGGTCTTCTCGGCCTTCGCGGGCTTCTCGGCGTCCTTCGGCTTGTCCTTGTCCTCGAGCTTTCGCTTGGCCCACGCCGCGCGCGCGCGGTTCAAGCCGCGGCCATCTCCATGCGCGTCGACCTCGATGAAGATCTTCCGCATCGTCGACATCTCCGCGCGGATGCGGCGCTCGATTTCGTTGATCGTGTCCTCCACCTCATTGACGAGCATGGTGGGCTTGAACGCGATCTTCATCGTGAGGATCGCCACGTCCGGCCCGACGTGGAACGTGAGGAGCTGCGTGACCTTCTCGACGCCGTCGACGCCTTCGGTGATCTCGAGCGCCTGCCCTTCTTCTTCGGGATCTGCGCTCGCGCCGATGAGCAGCGAGTGCGTGATGCGCGCCAGCGCGACGGCGACGACCGCGAGGAGGAGGCCGATGCAGATACTGCCGACAGGGTCCCAGAAATCTTGTCCCGTGAGCTGGCTCACGAGGACGGCGACGAACGCGATCGTCAGGCCCACGAGGGCGGTGGTGTCTTCGGCGAGGACGAGCGGGATCGTCGGATCGCGTGCCTCACGCACGGCGGTGAGCCAATGGCGGCCTTTGGCGAGGACCTTGAACTCGCCCCACGCGACGCGAAAGCTCATCGCCTCGAACGTGAGCGAGATGCCAAGGACGCCGTAGCTCCACCAGCGCGAGCCATGCGCTTCCTTCCCCGGGTTGAGCACGTGCTCGACGCCGTCGAAGACGGCGAACGCGCCGCCGAGCGAGAAGAGCATCAACGCGACGACGAACGGCCAGAAGTATTTCTCGCCCGACCTGCCGAACGGAAAGCGCTCGTCGGGTGGCCGCGCCGCGAGGCGCATACCAATCAAAAGGAGTCCTTGGTTGCCCGTGTCGGCCAGCGAGTGCACCGCCTCGGCGAGCGTGGCGGTCGATCCGGAGAGGAAGGCCGCGCCGAACTTGCAGGCCGCGATCGCCATGTTGCCGGCGAGCGCTGCGATGACGACCTTCTTGCTGTCGGCGCCTCCGTTGTGGCTCATCGCGCCGTAGCTCCGGCGGACGCGGTGGGCTCGCTCGTCGCGATGGCCGACCGCGCGGGTGTGATCTTGATGCGAGCGCGCGCGCCCTGGAGGAACTCGACCTCCGCCGCGCGGAGGCGCTCGACGACGAGCCAGCGCCGGAGCTTCCCGCGGACATCGTCGAATTTGCCGCCACGGAACGGATGGAGCGTCGCGCGAAAGGCCTCGCGAAGCGCGTCCTCCGTCACGGACAAGATCGGCGTGATCGCGCGGTCGACGTAGTACGCCGCGCGCACCTGATCGCGGAGAAACGCGAGCAGCTCTTCTTCGTCGATCCCTTCGCGCTTCATCGCGTCGACGAGCGCCGGCGCAC
This sequence comes from Labilithrix sp., assembly GCA_044227045.1. Lineage (GTDB taxonomy): Bacteria > Myxococcota_A > Polyangia > Polyangiales > Polyangiaceae > Labilithrix. Next base: position 71,385 of record JBGAFW010000033.1, on the reverse strand, counting down.
CTACGCGCGCCTCGAGCTCGCTTCGCGCGTCGAGCGTCAGCTTGGGCAAGTCCGGCGGCTCGACTCCGCGTTGCACCATCAAGGCCGACAGCATCGATCGCGCGACGAGCCGATCGACGGCGGTGCGGACGTAACGCTCGGGGTAGTCGTTGGGCTCGAGCGGTGTCTGCTCGAGGAGCGCCTCGATCCGAGCCCAGAACGCCAGCTCGCGCTCGGTGTAGAAGCGCGGGTGTGCGGCGCCGCCGGTCTCGGGCGTGATGAAGCGAACGGCGACGCGATCGGCCGTCGTTCCAGAGGCCGGCGCGGGCGTCGTCTCATCGGCATGTGCCGATGCCGGCGCGAGGAGCAGCGCGCCCGCGATCAGACCCAAGCGTAAGCGACGAGAGAGAAGCACGTGCACGTCTCCTTTGGGGTCTCAGGAGCTGGTGCTGCCCTTCTCGAGTGACGATGCAGAGCTCGCCGGTGACTCGGCGAGACGTGGGCTGCGCTGCGACGCCGCGCCACCGCTCTCTCGCTCGGCGAGCATGTGCTCGTGATGGTGTGCGAAGCCGCGCGCTGCACGCCGCGCCTTCAAGAACTCGGCGAAGGAGACGAGCAGATCGAGCTCGCGCGGTCCGAGCGCGTCTCCAAGCTCCTTCAAGAGCTGGCGGAGCGACTCGGCGTTGCGCTGGCGGCGACCGCTCTGCGACTTCGGTGGCTCGTCGGTCGCCGCAGGAGCAGCGGCGCCCGTGGGGCTGCTGATCGGCGCGGCGGCGGCGACGTTGTTCTGGCTGAGCGGGGAGAGGCTCTCGGGCGGCGGCTCTTCCACCGACGTCGGGGGGTCGTCGCTCCAACCCGGACGAGGAACGGCCTGGATGGCGTGCGCATTGAGCCATGCCTCCATGAACGTGCGAAGCCGCTCGCTTCGGAACGCGAACCAACGCTCGCGATCGGCGGCGTAGGTCATGAGGACGTCTTTGAAGCGACGAAACGCTCCCTTGCCGTCGATGGCGTGGGCGAGCTTTCCGCGAAGCTCCGAGTCATCCACCATCGGGATGAAGCGCTCCATCCAGCGGTACTGCTCGCGCGACGAGACGGGATCGATCCGGAGGTAGTTCGGGTCGGCGCTGATGCGGGCATGCATCTGCGGATCGGCGACGCCGTCGACGACACGAAGGACCTCGCCCGTCGTGAGATGGAGGTAGCTGTGCACCTCGGGGGCGTTGTTCTCGAAAGCATCCTCCAGCGCCTCCCAATCCACGGGGACTTCCCGCAGGGGGGCCGTCGGATGACGGTCATTGCTCATGTTTCGGTCTCCCTTTCCAAAGGCAAGCGCTCGGGACTCCCGACCCGAGTTCAGGCTCACTCACCGTGGGCTGGACGGCGTGAACCAACACGACACTCGAATCACTGACTTCTGCTCACGGCTCACGACTCACTCACGAACACGTCTCGAAGCTATTGAGATGCAGGCGAAGCAAAGCTCGGTGCGATTAACTTCGTCATCAGGCCGCAAGGGCTGGTTGCGACACGATCACGACGCCGAACCTGAAGGATCGCACGCCCGCGCAAATCGTGGAAGTGGTTCGAGCAAGTAAAAAAGCCCCTCCTCTCTCCTCTCATGTCTCCCCTTTCCGTTTGCGTCCTCCCGCTCACGAGCCTCTCACATCGCAAGGCGCGAAAGCGCACCGGCTCCTACCGTAGCGGCAGCGCGCTCGAGCACGGCGGCACGTGGAAATCAGGCGAATTCGCGAGAAATCACGATCTGGACCAAGGGTGAGCCCAAAAGCCCGCGATCGCGAAGAGACGGGTTCTCAACGCGATCACTTCGCTAGGGAGGGCGAGCGCGAGCGTGTCTGCTCGATCGCGCGCCGCCACCGGGCAATGTGCTCGTCGCGCTGGGCGCGGCCGATCTGTGACTCGAACACGCGATCGATCTTCACCATCTTGGACGCGGCCGTCAGATCGCTGAGCTCAGCGCCGACGCCTGCGAGCATCGCGGCGCCACGTCCCGTCGACTCGACCTCGACAGGACGCACGACCTTCACGCTCGCGATGTCAGCCTGGAACTGAACGAGGAGATCGTTCTTCGAAGCGCCACCGTCGACCTTGAGCGTGGTGAGCGTGCGATCTTTCGCGGTCGTGCTCGCCGAAGGCTCCGTCATCGCCTCGAGCAGATCCCACACCTCGAAGGCGATGCCCTCGAGCGTGGCGCGCGCGAGATGGGCCGAGGTGGTCCCGCGGGTGATCCCGGTGATCGTACCGCGCGCGTCTTGGTCCCAATACGGAGCACCGAGGCCGGCGAGCGCAGGGACGAACGCCACGCCGTCCGACGACTCGACCTTTCGCGCGAGCGCCTCGATGTCGGCTGCACTCTTGATCAGGCCGAGGCCGTCACGAAGCCATTGCACCGCGGCGCCGGCGATGAAGGCGCTGCCTTCGAGCGCGTACGTCGTCTTGCCGCCGAGCTGCCATGCGACGGTCGTGATCAGGCCGTGGGTGCTCAGGGTGGGCTTCGATCCGATGTTCATCAACGCGAAGGCGCCCGTGCCGTACGTGCACTTGGCGTCTCCTTCTTCGAAGCACGCCTGCCCGAAGAGCGCGGCCTGCTGGTCGCCCGCGATGCCAGCGATCGGGATGCCATCGGGTAGAAAGCCGACGCCCTTCGTCGTCCCGATGCGACCGGCGCTCGGGACGATCTTCGGCAGGACGCTCGCCGGGACGTTGAAGAGGCGAAGCATCTCGTCGTCCCACGACAGCTTCTCGAGATCCATCAGCAACGTGCGCGACGCGTTCGTCACGTCCGTGGCGTGCACCTCTCCGCCGGTGAGCCGATGGACGAGGAACGAGTCGATCGTCCCGAACGCGAGCTCGCCGCGGTCTGCGCGCGCGCGTGCCCCCGAGACTTCGTCGAGGATCCACGCGATCTTCGTCCCCGAGAAGTAGGCGTCGATGACGAGCCCGGTCTTCTTCCGAACGGACGCTTCGGCGCCCTCCGCCTTCAAGCGATCACATACGGGCGCCGTTCGCCGGCACTGCCACACGATGGCATGATGGACCGGCTTTCCGGTCGCACGATCCCAGATGAGCGTCGTCTCGCGTTGGTTCGTGATCCCGATCGCGCCGATCTCGGTGCCGACCACATGCGCCGCGCTCAGCGCGCCGGCGACCGCCTCCTCGACGCTCTTCCAGATTTGCTCGGCGTTGTGCTCGACCCACCCAGGCTTCGGGAAGTGCTGCGGGAACTCGACCGTCTTCTTCCCGAGCGTCTCACCTTCGAGCGTGAGGACGATGGCGGTGGAACCCGTGGTGCCTTGATCGATCGCGAGGAGCTTTTTCGGCATGGCGCGCCGCAGGATACGGCGGATTGTCCGCCCGTCATACTGTGCTGGCGACAGGCGCTTCCTCCACTAGAATGCGGAGACCAGACATGACGATGAACACCGCCGAGCTTCAAGCCAAGCATTCGAAATACGTCCTCTCCCCTTGGCTCGCGCAAGGCGGGCTCGTCGCGCCGGTCATCGTTCGCGGTGAGGGGTCGTACCTCTTCGACAGCGACGGGAAGAAGTACCTCGACCTCGGCAGCGGCCTCATCGCCGTCAACCTTGGTCATGGTCATCCGAAGGTCGTTCGCGCGATCCAAGAGCAAGCGGCCACGCTCTGCTACGCCGCGCCTTCCCTCTTCAACGACAAGCGCGCCGAGCTCGGCGCCGAGCTCTCGGCGATGTCGCCGTGGGCGTCGGGCGAAGGTTGCCGCACGTTCTTCACGACCGCCGGCGCCGACGCAAACGACGACGCCGTGCGCATCGCGCGGGCGTACACCGGCCGCTCCAAGGTGCTGACCGCGTATCGCTCGTTTCACGGATCGAGCGGCACGTCGATCATGCTCACCGGTGAAGATCGCCGATGGGGAGGCGAGCCTGGCCCGCCGTCGATCATGCGCTTCTTCGCGCCCTACCCGTATCGCTCTCCCTTCTTCGCGACCACACCCGAAGAGGAGACGTCACGCGCGATCGACCACCTCGAGCGCGTCCTCATGCACGAAGACCCGAAGCGCGTGGCCGCGATCCTGATCGAGCCCGTCGTCGGCTCGAACGGCGTCATCGTCTATCCCGATGGCTACCTCCCCGCGCTTCGTGCGCTCACCGAGAAGCATGGCATCGTCCTCATCGCCGACGAGGTCATGACGGGCTTCGGCCGCACCGGCGCCGCGTTCGCGTCGCAGCGCTTCGGCATCGTGCCGGACATGATGACGTTCGCGAAGGGCGTCACCTCCGCATACCTGCCGCTCGGCGGGATCATGGTCCGAGAGAAGATCGCGTCCACGTTCGACACGCGCGCGCTGCCGAGCGGTCACACCTACTCGGGCCACCCGATGTGCGTCGCGGCAGGCCTCGCCACCGTCCGTGCGTACAAGGAAGAGAAGATCTTCGAGCGCGGACCGCAGATCGAAGGTTGGCTCCGCGCTGGCCTCGCCAACATCGCCGAGAAGCACCGCACCGTCGGCGAAGTGCGCGGCGTCGGCGCCTTCTTCGCGCTCGAGATGGTCAAAGACCGAAGCGCCGGCGACAAAGGCAAGGAGCCGCTCGTCCCGTGGCACGGCGACGGCCCCGGCGTGATGAAGACGCTCTACATGGAGCTCCGCAAGCGTGGCATCTACACGTTTGGCAAATTCAACTGCGTCATGGTCGCTCCTCCGCTGACGGCCAAGCAGGAAGAAGTCGAAGAAGGCCTCAAGGCCCTCGACGAATCACTCACCGCGTTCGAAGCATCGCTCTGAGCTCTGCGTCCGAGCTGCATCGTTCGTCTCGTTTGGTAGTCGTTTCCGTTCTGACGATTTGGGGGGCCAAATGCCGTCGCTATCATCCACATCAACGTCGCCTGTCGATCTGAGCCGCGCGCTGCCCTACTTCTCGCCGGCTCAATCGGCCGAAGACACCGCGCCGCTCTACGCGTTCGGCTCGAAGGACGGCCCGATCGTCCGTCAGTTTTCGACGTCGCTCATCATCACGTACATGATCGACGAGCCGGGCGCGCTCGTCTTCGTCCGCGAGCGCGACGTCGACCGCACGATGCGCGACGACCTCCACGCCCGCGCACTCGACAACCTTCGCCAGCACACGCAACGACGCAAGCTTCGCTTCGAACCGAAAGGCGCGACGCACGTCGCGAAGCTCGACGGACAACACGACGCGAGCCTCCTCCTGCTCGACGAGCTGTGGGACCCGCCCACGCGCGTGGTCGACCCCGAAGGCGAGCTCGTCGTCGCCGTCCCTCACCGCAACGTCCTCGCGTTCACCGGCAGCACCGCGCGCGGCGGCGTCGTCCAGCTTCGCGGCGCGATCGCGTCCGCCAAAGACAAGGCGCTCTCCGTAGAGCTCTTCGTCCGCCGCGAAAAACGCTGGGAGCCGTTCGAGCTCTGAGCAAGTCTCCCCTCTGCCGAAGTCCGCCACCACTTCGGCAGAGCCCAACTCGCTCCCCTCTGCCGAAGTCCGCCACCACTTCGGCAGAGCCCAACTCGTTCCCCTCTGCCGAAGTCCGCCACCACTTCGGCAGAGCCCAACTCGCTCCCCTCTGCCGAAGTCCGCCACCACTTCGGCAGAGGCCGCGCGAATCGCGCAGACCTGGATCGCTGCCGTGGAGCGGTGTCCCGCGGGCGGGACGTCGGGCTCGACGCGGCTCAATGATTCCCGCCGCTTGCATCCCACTCCGAGCGGAACGCGGCTTGCTTACATGGTCATACATGGCGCGGGTGGGGATTTGGTTGGCTCTTTCGATGGCTGGCGTTGGCCTCGCGGCCTGCGCCCCTGATCGTCCGGCAAACAGCGATGACTGCGCCGAGTCGTGCGGCGAGGCCGACCTCACGGGGCTCGAGCGCGCGCAGACGCTCGCCGACGGAGAGTCCGCGATCCTCGTCGTCGGCACGAACGACATCCACGGGAGCTTCGATCGCTTCGCGGCCTTCGGCGGTTACGTCGACGCGGCGCGCGCGCATCTGACCCATGCCTACGGCGGCGACCGATCGACGCTCCTCCTCGTCGACGCTGGCGACGCCACGCAAGGCACCCTCCTCTCGAACTACTCGGAGGGCCAGCTCGCGATCAAGGCGATGAGCGCGCTCGGCTACAGTGCCGCGATCGCGGGCAACCATGGCTTCGACTTCGGTCCCGCGGGTTGGAAGACGGACCAGTGCCCTTCCCTCACGTCATCGTCTTCACCGTCGCCGCCAGCGCCGCCATGCGATCCGCTCGACGCGCTTCATCGATCGGTGACGGCGGCGTCGTTTCCGTTTCTCGGCGCGAACGTGAAGAGGCGCGCCGACGGCAAGCCGCTCGACTTCCTCCCGCCGAGCACGATCGTGACGCACCAGGGACGCGGCATCGCGATCATCGGCCTCGAGAATCACTTCACCGACCGCACCACGATCCCCGAGAACGTCGCCGCGCTCACCTTCTCGGACGGAAAAGACGATCTGAAGAACGAGGTCGAGGCGCTGTACACGAGCGGCAAGGCCGACGTCTTCGTCCTCGTGATGCACGAAGGCGACTCCGACACCGCGTCGATGAAGGCCTTCCTCGAGTCGCTTCCAAAGCGGAGCAACGGAGCGCCGCTCGTCGACGTCGCGGTCGCCGGTCACTCGCACGCGATCAACGACGCCGTGGCGGCGGGCATCCCGTACATCCAGTCGGGCGCGAACGGCGAGCTCTTCGGCACGATCGAGATCATCGCGAAGAAGGATCCCGCCACCGGCCGTCTCTCGATCGATCCGCGCCGCACACGGAAGAAGGCAGCGATCAAGGTCGCAGACCGCCCGAGCTCCTTCCTGCGCGAGCCCATCACGGTCCGACAAGACATCACCTCGCTCCTCCGCGCCGCCGCCGACGAGATCAAGCCGATCGCCGAAGAGAAGCTCGCGACGATCACGAGCGATCTCTCCCGCACGGGCGGCCGCACCGCCGACTCCGAGATCGGCAACGTCATCGCCGACGCGATGCGCCGCAGGACGGGCGCCGACGTCGCGCTCATCAACGGAGGCGACATTCGAGACGACATCCCCGCCGCGAGCGGCGAGGTCCTCTACGAAGACCTCTTCAAGGTGATCCCGAAGAACCTCGAGCTCGTCACGGTCAACGAGCTACCGATGACGAAGCTCGTCGAGCAGGTGAAGCTCTCCGTCACGAGCTGCGGGCGCCGCGGCGCGCTCCAGATCTCCGGCATGTCGCTCGTGTTCGACCGCGACTGCGACCACGCCGTCCTCGGCGAAGACCGCCGCGCGCGCCTTCGCGCGATCCTCGACCTGAACGGCGCGCCCCTCTACGAACGCAACGACCAAGGACACGAGACCTTCCACCGAACCACGATCCACGTCGCGACCACCGACTTCGTCATGTCCGGCGGCTCCGGCTACAACCGCTTCGCCGGCATCCCGATCTCCACGACGCAAGTCCTTCGCGACGAGGTCGCCAGCGACATGAAACAAAACGGCCTCGTCGCGAGCACCTTCCGTCGCGGCTGACGCTCACACAGCCCGTTCACGCAACGAACGAGTCTCAGGCGTTTTCTTTTTTACGATACGCCTTTCAGCGCCTCGCCCCCCACCCGCATCTTCGTTGCGACGGAGCGCGGATCGCAGGCCTCTACCGAACTCCCCCGCCGACTTCGGCAGAGCGGGATCGCAGGCCTCTGCCGAATTCCGCGCCGACTTCGGCAGAGCGGGATAGCCGGCGTCTTCGAAGCACGATAGTCGTACGGCCATGAAGCTCGTTCGGACCACCATCCTGCTTGGCGGCGCTCTTCTTCTCTTCACGGGTTGCCAAGAAAAGAAGTCGGGAGTCGCCTCGACCGCATCGGCGACGGCGACCACGACCGCGACGCTGAAACCTCCGGCAACGCCGATCAAAGCGGGCCAGCCCTTCACCGTCGCGTGGACGGGGCCGAACGGTCCGAACGATTACGTGGATGTCGTCGTCGGCGGACGGCCGCTCCAGGTGGGCGATGAGTCCGCGTACGTGAAGACGTCCGCGGGCAACCCGTCGAAGCTGACCGCGCCTGCGCAGCCGGGCACGTACGACGTGCGCTACGTCCAAGACGTCGGCGACCGAAAGGTCATCGCGCACACGCCTATCACGGTCGTGCCGTAGCACCGGGCAGAGCTCGACCCCGAAACTGACCTCGATGGCGTTCAATGAAAGCGACCATCACTTCGGTCGGCGGTCGAGCTCCGCCTGGGCGAAATACGCGGATGCGAGCCGGAGAATTTCGTTGGCCCGCTTTAGCTCGCGCGCCTCACGCTCCAGGTGCTTGAGTTGGTCGCGCTCGGATGTCGTGAGCCCGGCGCGGGTACCCGAGTCGCGCTGCGCCTGCCGGACCCACCCGCGCAGCGTCTCGGTCTGGCAACCCTTCTTCCCTGCCACCGATTTGATCGCCGCCCACTCCGACGGGTGGTCGCCGAGGCTCTCGAACACGAGTCGCACCGCGCGCTCCCGAACCTCTGCTGAGTACTTGCTTGGTCGTCCCATCGTTCCCATCCTCTCAATTCTGGGAGCCTCTGGGAAACCCGGGTGATTCAGCCTGATCCACTCGGCCTGATGGCATGCCGACACGCCGACCGCGATGAGCGCCTTTGTTGAGCAGGGAATCTCGGTGGACGACTGCCTGATCCACTCGGATCAGATGGCATGCCGACACGCCGACCGCGATGACTGCCTTTGTTGAGCAGGGAATCACGGTGGGACGACCCGTGGCCCACTTGGCCTGGTGGCATGCCGACAGGCCGACTGTGATGGTGCTGTTGTTGCGCAGGGACTCTCGGTCTAGCCCACTTGGCCTGATGGCATGCCGACAGGGCATCCCCAACTGCCTTGTTGAGGAGGGAAATCTCGACTCGGCCCACTTGGCCTGGTGGCAGCCGACAGGACCATCCCGAGCTGCCTTGTTGAGCAGGGAATCTCGGTGGACGACTACCTGGCCCACGGCCTGATGGCATGCCGACAGGCCCGACCGCGATGACTGCCTCTGTTGAGCAGGGAATCTCGGTGGGACGACCCATGGCCCACTTTGGCCTGATGGCATGCCGACAGGCCGCCGCGATGGCGCGACTCTCGGTCTAGCCCACTTGGCCTGATGGCATGCCGACAGGGCATCCCCAACTGCCTTGTTGAGCAGGGAAATCTCGATCCGGCCCACTTGGCCTGGTGGCATGCCGACAGTCATCCCGAGCCGCCTTGTTGAGCAGGAATCTCGGTGGACGACTGCCTGACCCACTCGGCCTGACGGCATGCCGACACGCCGACCGCGATGACTGCCTTTGTTGAGCACGGAATCACGGTGGAACGACCCATGACCCACTTGGCCTGATGGCATGCCGAGAGGCCAACCACAACCTGTTGAGCTCGAAGCTCAAGGGGCGCCGGGGCAGCCACCGACAGTGACCTCCGCGTTCAACCCATGCTTTGGGTCACCACCTCAACGGCTTCCGCGGAGTAGCGCAAATAGCGATTGGTGATGTCGATTTTTGTAGACGGCCTTTATGACGATTAAGGATTCGTTACTGCGAGTCGCTGAAGAACAGGTCGTCACTGACGACCATCGACCTTTAGAACCATTCTTGGCTCGATTTCGCGAAAAATCGGGAGAGCGCCACGAAAACGCTTTAGCGGGGCACCGAGGAGGCCGAACTTTGGCGTGATAAAGGGCTCGTATGCAACTGCGTTTTCTCTCGAACGAGGCCCTGCATACGGACATTCAATCGACGTGTGCGGATCACCGCAAAAGCATGGCCGAGATACTTCGTTATCTCATCGAGGTGGATAGGCGGTCGCTCTATGCGACGATGGGCTATCGGTCGCTCTTCGCCTATTGCCTCAAAGAGCTCAAGATGAGTGAGAACGAAGCGGGTCCACGTGTCGCGGTCGCAAGGCTCGCGAAGGAATACTCGTGGGTCCTCGAGGCGCTCGCGGAGGGTGATGTCCATCTGACGGGTCTCTTTCGACTAAGCGCGCATATGCAGCCGTCGAATTGCCTGAGCCTCCTCGGAGAGGCGCGGGGCAAGACCGTCCGAGAGATCGACGACCTGCTGGCGAAACAATTTCCGAAGCCCGACGTTCCCGAGGTCCTGCGCGCGCTGCCTGTCCACGCACCGACGTCCACGCCGCCAACTCTCGTCGATCCTCCGAAGAAGTCCTCCGCTGCGGAGCGCACCATCCCCATGTTCGACGATCAGGCACTTGGGTTGTCATCGGGCAACGCGTCGGCGACACCCGCGACATCGACATCGGTCGCATCCGCAACGTCCACGCTGACCGCGTCCTCCACGCTCTCGTGGCTCTCGTCGATCTCCGAGATCTCGGAGATCTCCGAAATCCCCGCGACGGCCGTCGCACCCGCGTCCAGCACGTTCAGCGCAACGGACCTCGTGTCGTTGACGTCCACCTCTCTCGGCGCTTCTCGAGGTGACTTGTCTGGGCAGGCCGCGGAGTCCTCGGTGACCACGGAGTCCTCGGTGACCGCGGAGCCCGCGCAGTCGGCGTCTTCTCAACCTACAAGCTCGACGGGAACGCGAAGCCGGCGAAAGGAGAAGCTGACGCCACTCTCGGAGGGTCGACACGCGCTGCAGCTCACCGTGAGCACGGAGATCCGAGAGAAGCTCGAACGTGCTCGCGACCTCATGAGTCACCGCAATCGCAACGGGAGCTTCGAGGCCATCGTCGGAGCAGCCTTGGACGCGCTCCTCGTGAAGCTCGAATGCGAACGCCTCGGAAAGACCACACGCGCGAAAGTCATGCATGCATCTTCTCTCGAGGCGCCGGCATCGACCGCGACGAAGGACCTGCCATCCGCATCAGAGTCATCCGACCTGTCTCTTGAGACGATGACGACCGTTGCTTCGAAAAACTCGAACAACTCTTCGTCGATGTCTTCGATCGACCAATCGAACGAACGGCGCCCTCACGCTGCGCCCAGCGACGCATCCGATGAACAGCCGCGACGGTCGACCCATCGCGCTGTCAGGAAGACCGCGACGAAGTCCGTTCGCGCGGATTCGAAGCAGTCGAAGACACCCGCTCGTTCGAAGGCGCTCCCTCGTGCGGTGCGTCGCGAGGTCTTCGCGCGGGATGGCGAACAGTGTTCGTTCGTCAGCGAGGCAGGCGTGCGATGCGATGCGCGGTCGTTCCTGGAGATCGATCACATTCATCCAAAGGCGCTTGGCGGTGAGGATTCCGCCGCCAATACCCGCCTACTCTGTGCAACCCATAATCGCCTCGCCGCCGAACGAGTCTTTGGACGCGACTACGTAACGCGAAAGATTCACGACGCGCGCGCTGTTCGTCGTCGCCACCGGAGGCCGGGGCAAAGAGAATGAGTGAAAGGCGAATGAGTTAACCGTTTAGTCGACTTCGGTGCCGAAACTACCTTTTCAACAAAGTGGACATCAATGCATCTTCGGGCGTGCCGTTTCATCGATTACCGACGAGAATTTCGCCACCAGCGCCGACTTGATCAGCGCCACAATCGTCTTCGCCACGAAACGAGTCTCTAAACCCGATCACACGCGCGGCGCAAAGAGGATACGTGAATTGGCTTCGTGAAGACGATCTCCCGTCTCAGCAGGACATCAACGCGTCTTCAGCCCAGTCGCGTGGCATCCTCGAGCGCGTGCTCCAAAGGACTCGTTCGGCGGCGAGACGATTGTGGGGTTGCGCGAGCAAGCGGGCATTGACGACGGAGTCCTTGCCGCGCCGATGAAACGGCATGTGAAGCAAGAAGATTCGCACCGCGCGCCGGGCCCCCTTCGTGGACAGCCGTTCGTCATCGCCTGAGGCCGATACAAAGAGAATGACGCCTGGTCGTGCCGTAGCGCGGCCTTCTGCGCGCCTGGTGATCACTTGCGGCAAGAGGGGCAGAACGAGATGCCACCACTGGCCGGCGGCTTGTTGATCACGCCGATGACCCGCGGCGGAGGCACTGGGGTGCCGTCCAATGTCGGCGCGTTCGGAATGTCGGTGACGCCCGTGCACGTCGCCTGCACGGCATCGACCCAGCTGCCGGAGCGCACGGCGAGACGTGTCACCACCATCTCGTTGGGACACCAATCGCTGAAGAACGCGCCGCCCGAACCGCCCGCGATCGGCGTGCTCATCGCGTAGAGCAGCTGTCCCGAGCCGTCCGTGGTCGCGCCCGCCTGAACGTTGCCGAAGGGCGAAGTTTGGATGTTGCCGACCTGCGTGGCGGCGTCGCTGCGCGCACCTCGGACGGCTCCACAGCTTGCGCCGATCGCGTCGAGAAAGCGGCCGCTGCGTCCGCGAATGCCGACGAGGATCTTCGGCGAACAGTCGAAGCGGAAGGCTTGAGGATCGTCGTTCCAATGGTTCACCTGGTTGCCGAGCGCGTTCGTCGCGTAGGTCGGGCCGAGCGCGCCGCTGGCCTCGAGGTGCGCGCATAGGAGGCCGACGCGCGTGACGAGTCGTCGCGGCGTTGGGTCGAGGGCCATCGTGTTGACCTCGTTCTGTGAGCTGCCGTACAGACCGACGGCGACGTCACCAGGGCTGCAGTCGATCTGCCCCAAAGAGCCGCCGCCGCCACCCCACCACGTCAGCGGGATGGTGTTGGTGCCGACGGTGTACGCCGCCGATGTTCGTTCGACGTTCTCCTCGTCATCGACGGGAGCGCACCCGGCGAGGGACGCGATGGCACAGACGAGCAAAGCAGTGGTGAGGTGCTTGTTCATGGGTAATCTCCTGTTGTCGTGACGTGGGCACACGACCGCCTTCTTCGGCACGGGCGTGTCGGCAATGAGCTGCGTAGAGCGACGCACGCACAGCGCGCGGTCAGCGTTCGTTATGTGTCGATATGACCTTCGGTCGACGCGCACGCGGCGCTGGCACCGTGGTCTCCGCGATCATCGACAGAGCGCGGGAAGGTGGGCACACGACGGCCTCCTTCGGCGCACGCCGATGATGCTCGTAGAATTCCGTCCGTAAAATGGGGCGAGTCGATCAGCGTTCGTCGCGCTGGCTCGGCGCGCCGAACGGCGGCGGACCGAGGACCTCGGTGCCCCCCGTCGCCTTCGCGGCGGCGGCGATCTTCGCAAAGTCCACGCAGCCGTCGGTGCCCGTGAAGGGCTCGCTCGCGTGCCGATAGAATGCCTCGCCTGCGCCCGGCGACTGGAACGCGAGGAGCCGCGCGGTCTCGGAGACCACGGTGAACGCGTGCTCGACGCCGCGCGGATGGAGGATGGTCGCGCCACGCGCGACGCGACGGGTCTCTCCCTCGGAGTAGTGAAGGAGCTCTCCCTCGATGAGATACAAGACCTCGTCGTGCGGGTGCCGATGAAGCGGCGTCGTCTTTCCGCGCACGAGCGCGTCCTCGAAGAGGAAGAGCGTGCCGTTCGTCTCCTCCGCGCTGAGCTTCCACGTGTGGACGCCGCCGCCGTAGAACCACAGCTTCTCGCCCTCTCCGTCGGCTCGGATGATCGTCTTCGGCTGGCCCATCGTCTTCGTCCTTCCTGGGCTCGACGGCCCGTAATGGCACTCTAGTACCATAAATGAATCGTGGTACCATGTTAAAAATGCCGTCATCGAAAAACGTCCCCGCTGACCTCACGCACGGCCGGACAAATCAGAAGCTTCGGACGAAGAACGCCCTGCTCGAAGCGGCCCGCACGCTCATCGCCAACGGCGAAGCGCCGACCGTCGAGGCGGCGGCGGCGGCGGCGGCCATCTCTCGAACGACAGCGTATCGCTACTTCCGCACGCAAGCGGAGCTGCTCGCGGCGGCGCATCCCGAGACGGTCTCCCCAACATTGCTTCCAGAGAACCCGCCCGATGATCCGAGCGAGCGCCTAGAGATCGTCGTCTCGCAGATCATAAGCACCGTGATCGGCGCAGAGAGTCGATACCGGACGATGCTTCGCCTTTCGCTCGAAGAGGGTCCTCACCGTGAAACGCTCCTGCTTCGTCAGGGCCGCGCGATCCCGTGGATCGAGGAGGCGCTCGCGCCGATTCGATCGACCATCAGCCGGAGCGCGTTCAAACGTCTCGTGCTCGCCATACGCGCTGCGATCGGCATCGAAGCCCTCGTTTGGCTCACGGACATCGCCGGACTCTCGCGAGACGAGGCACGCGAGAACATGGCCTGGGCTGCCCAGTCGCTCCTCGCGGCGACGATCGCCGAAGAGAGCGGCTCGAAGCACCGAACGAACGGGCGCAAGCGACCGTGACCCGCACGGGTCCGGGTCTGCGCAGCTCCCCGGCGCAGCTGCCGAAGCGGCGGCGGACTTCGGCAGAGGACTTGGGGGAGCGACTTGGCCTCTGCCGAATGGGCGGCGGACTTCGGCAGAGGGGACGGTCGCAAGCGCCATGAAACAAAACGGCCCTCGTCGCGAGCACCTTCCGTCGCGGTCGCTACGTCGACAGCACCCCACCGACGCGCGCTGCGCGACACGCTAGCGGACGCGGTTGACTCACGCGACGAGCACCGCATCGCCGCGGTCGAGCTCGGCGAGGTCCTTCAGGTATTGCCGCTCCTCTTCGGTCAGGGCGCCCTCCTTCAAGCCTCTGATCATCGCATGCAGCTGCGCAGGCGTGTCGGGCGCCGCGAGGAGACCATCCACCGCGTCAGGGCCCAACGCGAATCGGTAGTGATCCGTCGGGCTCGGGAACCATGCATCGCGCGAGAGCCCGAGCTCGCGCCCGCGGCTCTCCGGGACCCACCCCGACTGCGACTTGAAGACGAAGAGCGGCGCGCGGCGGGACGACGCGTGGGGGAAGAGATCCCGCTCCGCGCCCCACCGCGCGGCGCCGTACCGGGCAAACGCCACATCGACCGACGGACGCACGAGCGCGCTGGCCGCGGCGCGCCGATCGTGGAAGGTCGCGCCGGTCGCGCGCACTCCGGGAACGGCTCCTTCGCGATGCACGCGATAGGGCGCGAGACGCGCGTCGAGGCTCTCGCCGCCGATGGCGCCTGCGATCGTCAGGTCGATGCGCCCGAGGCCGGGCACCGCTTCGACGAGCTCCAGGAACGGATCGATGCAGAAGCTCGGCTGCGTGACGTAGGCGACGGCAGAGACGACGACGTCGTCACGATGACCGAGCTCGATGAGGCGAGCGAGGCCCCTTCGCGTCGCTTCGTAACAAGGCCAATGCATGTCGACGCTCACGAAGAAGAAGTTGATCCCCTCGGCGAAGGCAGCTTCGAGCGTGTCCGGCGAGCTCACGATGCCGAGGCAGATCGGGCTCACCGAGAGCGGGCCGATCGCGAGGCGGTCGGCTGGGGACGGGAGCGCCCGGCGCTTGGTCGAAGCGGTCATGGCCGGTGCGCGTGCATGTTGCGAGCCTGCGAGCAAAATGGTTTTGGTCGCGCAGCGCCCGACACGCGAACGAGCTCGGGTGAGCGCTGGCCTCGCGACGCCGTCCACTCGAGTGGACGATCGACGCATGGAGCTGGCACTGCCTCGTGGATCTTCGGACGCGTGCGCGCGGAATGCGTCTTGCTCACACGCGTGTCATGAACCCTTCGACCACAGTCGTTCTCTCGGCCCCACGTCGCGGCGGCCTCCGCGGCGGAGCCGGGCTCGAGGACATGTTCGGCGAGACCGCGGTCTTGCTCCAAACGACCTCACCGACATGGCCTGTCGTCCAGCACGGCTCCATCGAGCGAATCTCGGCGGTCGCGAGTCTCCCCGCGCTCGCGAGCCCATCCGCGCTCTTTCGCGCCTGGAACGGCACGGCCGGACGCGTCTTCGCTTGGCCCGGACCGTCGCAACAGAACCTTCGCATCGAGCTCCGGCCCGCGAAGCACGAAGTCGAGCCGCTCTTCCAGAGCGGCTTCTCGATCTACGTGATGGAGCTCGACGCGATCGTCCCCGAGCTCGCCACGACGTGCCGGCGGCTCGAGCGTGATCTTGGAGTGCCCGCTGGGAGCGTCGTCGCCGAGGCGTTCTGTTCCTGTGCTGGCAGCGGTGCGCTCCCGCACTTCGACGACACCGACACGATCAACGTGCAGCTGATAGGCGACAAGACGTGGTCGTTTGCAGACAACGAAGCCGTGCGGTCGCCGCCCCGCGGTTTGGTCCTCGGAGCCGAGCCGCATCCGGAGCTACTGGCCGCGTGCGAGCGGCCACTCCCGAGGTCGATGCCCGCCGGCGCCACTCGCGTCGTCGCCGGTCCAGGCACCGCGATCTTCGTTCCGAACGGCATCCTCCACACAACCAAGGTCTCGAGCGACAGCTTCGCTCTCCTCTTCACGCTGACGCGCAGCACCGCAGGCGATCGCATCGCGCGTCGCGTGCGCCGACGGCTTCGCGCGATCCCGATCCTGCGGGCAGGTCACTTGGAGAGACGAGGAACGGCCGAAGATCGAGCCACTGCGATCGCCGCCGAGCTGCGAAGGCTCGCGGACACGCTCGAGGGCGAGCGTGCCCGCCTGACCGCGGACGACGATCGGCGCCTCGCCCTTCGTCGCGGCGTCGAGCTCGCTCCACGAGGTGAGACGACCTTCGTTGTGACGACGAACGAACAAGAGCGCGTCGTCGACTTCGACTGGCCGATCGCCGTCGTGTTGTCGTGGGTCGCCGATCGCACCACCCCCTTCACCACGCGCGACGTGATCGAAGGTTCGCCTCGTCTCAGGCCTGCCGCAGCGCGCAAAGCGATACGAAGGCTCATCGCCGCCGGGCTCGTCGAGCGGAGGCCGTCATGAGCGCCCGCGGTGAGCTCGGTCTGGCCACGCTCTTCGGAGCCGACGCACATCGCTTCGACGGGCCAAGAGCACCTCGCGAGGAGATCGTCGTCCATCGCGACCCGTCACGGCTCGCCGAGCTGCGCACGCATCCCGCGCTCTCGAGCGGTCTCGCGCTCCTCGATGCGTGGGACGGCACCCGAGGCTTCGCGACGGTGTTCTCGCCGAGTGGTCCGGGACAACTGAAGCTGATGCTCCGGCCGAAACCGTCTGAGGTGCGACCGCTCTACGAGGGCGGCCTGACCATCGCCTTCCACCGGGTCGAAGAAATGATCCCGACGCTCGCCGGCGCGTGTCGTCGCCTCGAGCGCGACTTGGATCTGCCGGTCGGTGCGATGTACGTCGAGGCGTTTTGTTCGAAGGCTGGGGGCGGGGCGGCACCACACTTCGATCGCACCACCACCTTCAACATCCAGCTCGAAGGGACGAAGACCTGGTGGTTCGCCGAGAACCCGTCGGTCGAGTTCCCTCCCGATGGGTGCCGGCTCGGCGCGCGCCCCTCGCCCATGCTCGCGTCCGCCTGCTCGGAGCCGCTCCCGAGCGCGCTCCCCACCGATGCCCGAACGGCGGTCGTCGGTCCCGGGAGCGTGGTCTTCGTCCCCGCCGGCCTCTTGCACGCGACACGAACAGAGACCCCGAGCTTCGCCCTCCTCTTCACCGTCGCCCGATCGCTCACCGCGGATCGCATCGCGCGTGACGTCGAGAGACGCCTTCGCGCATTCGAGGCGCTCCGCGCTTCGCTGATGCGTCAACGCGGTTCGTCGCGACGCGCGGCGAAGTGCGCGGCTCGCGAGCTCCGACGACTCGCCGACGCGCTCGAGCGAGCACCCGAGCGCATCGAGGAGCGCGATCGCCGGCGGCTGCGGCTGCGTCGCGACCTCGGCATCAACGTGATGCCGAGCGGCTCGGTCGTCGTGCGAGACGGCGCTGAGGAGCATGTCGTCTCTCCTCGTCCCGAGGTCGTGCGTCTCCTTTCGTGGATGCTCGAACGCCGAGCGAGCTTCGATCTGCGCGATGTCGCCGTCGAGCTCAGCGCGATCTCGGTCGCGGCGATCCGGTCGGCGGTCCGTGCGCTCGTGCGGAGCGGGTTACTCGAGGAGACGACTGACTACTCGATCGGACACACACGACGGACACGAAGCGGCGAAGTCTCGTTGGTTCGCGATGACGACGCGGGGCATCCGCATTGCAGTGCACATCAGGCGGCGCGCTGAGGCGCCGAGGAGGAATGCATGAAGCAAGACGACAAGAACCAGATCACGAACGAAGAGTCCGCCACCCCGAGCGAGCGCAAGCTCTCTCTCAAGAAGAAGGTCATCCGCGAGCTCGATCTCGACGAGCTGGCCAGCGTCGCGGGCGGCGCCACCGAAAACCGGAGCAACCAGGGTCGCACGAACCGCGGCTGATCGGCTGGAGCAACGCCGCGGGACGTCGAGTCCCGCGGCGCGGTACCACGACCTCTGCTTGGAGGAAGATGAAACAGCCTCGCCGTCTCGTACCCGCCGGCTTCTTCGTTCTGCGGACGCCGCTCCTGCCCGTGCGCGCGCTCCGCGAGGCGACGGAAGGTGCGTCTTCGCTGCGCGCAATCCTCGATGAGCCCGCCGTCCGAGAGGCGATCGCCATCGCATCGCCCACGCTCGCGGCCCGGATCGACGCGGGAGACGTGGACGCGATGCCCGCGCTGCTCCGTTACGTCCAGCGCATGGCTGCACGCGCGACGCCATTCGGGCTCTTCGCCGGCATCTCGACCGGCTCGGTCTCCGGCGAGACCTCGCTCGTGATCGACGACGCCGCGATTCGCCGGGTAAGGCTCGACATGGGCGCGGTCCTCACGCTCGCGAGCGCGCTCGAGCGCGACCCCGTCGTTCGGAGAGAGGTTCGCTTCCGACCCAACTCTGCTTGCGTGACCGTCGGCGAGCGACTCATTCTCCCGGAGCGCGTGGCCCACGGATCGTCCCATGTCTTCTCGACCGTCGCCGTCGACGCGGACGAAGCGGTGCGTCGTGTCCTCGCGCGGGCGCGCGGAGGCGCGCTTCACCACGAGCTCGCCGAGAGCGTGCGCGACCTCGCTGGGTCCGAGGAGGACGCGCTCTCCTTCGTCGACGAGCTCGTCGACGGGCATCTCCTCGTGTCCGAGCTCGTCCCGCCCCTCACCGGCGGCGATCCGCTCGCGTGCCTCGCCCGTGCCCTCCCGCCAGACGGAGTCGCCGCCGACGCGGTCGCGCACATCCGCCGCGAGCTCGCTGCGCTCGATGGCGGCATCGCCGATGACAATCGCGCCGCGTGCGACGCCTACGCGCGCGCCGCCGATGCATCGAGCGCGGTGTGTCCCGAGGTCGGTCGCTCGCACCTCTTCCAGATCGACATGGTCCGGCGCGCACGTGCGACCCTCGGAAAGGATGTGACGGACGCGATCGCCGAGGGCATCGAGATCCTCCACGCGCTAGGGAGCGACGAAGACGACCTCGCCGGTTTCGTCCGCGCGTTCTCCGAGCGCTTCGGCGAACGTGAGGTCCCACTCGCAGTGGCGCTCGACGAAGACTTCGGCGTCGGTTTCCCTGGACACGCGAGCTTCACCGAGCCCGTCCCTCTCCTCCGCGGCCTCGAGCTCGCCCGCGGGAGCGAGACGGCGACTCCGACCACGCCCATCGCCCCCGTCCTGCTCCGGAAGCTCGAGGCGGCGTGGCGTGACGGGGCCGAGAGCCTCTCTCTCTCTTGGGACGATTTCGGCGAGCGGAAGCGACCGCGTCGTCCGCTCCCGCCTTCGCTCGCGGCACACGTCACCTTGCTCGCACGAGACAGAGCGTCGGGACGACATCGGGTGCTGCTCCATTCCTGGTCGGGCCCGTCCGGTTCGCGCTTGCTCGGTCGCTTCTGTCCATGGGATGACGACCTCACCGCGCGGTTGCGCGCTCACCTCGCGGAAGAGCAAGCGACGTACGGAGACGCCCTCCTCGCCGAGGTCGTGCACCTCCCCGCCGATGCGCGCACGGGGAACATCGCGCTGCGACCGGCGCTCCGCGACTACGAGATCGCGTACGGTGCGCGATCGGGCCTCGCGGCCGAGCGCACGCTCGACGTCGACGATCTCGTCGTGTCCGTCGTCGGCGATCGTGTCGTCCTCCGCTCGCGCAGGCTCGGTCGTGAGATCGTGCCGCGCCTCTCGTGCGCACACGCCGTCGGACCGAGCGATGCGCCGATCTATCGCTTCCTCGTCGCTCTCCAGTCGCAAGGCTTCGCCTCGGTCGGAGCGTTCGAATGGGGCGCGTACCGCGATGCGCGTTCGCTGCCGCGCGTGGTCCATGGCGACGTGATCCTCAGCCCACGACAATGGACGATCACGAAGTCGGAGCTCGCCGACCTCGCAAGGCTCCGTCGCGAGCTGTCCCTACCGCGCGACGTCGGGCTCGTCGACGGGGACAACGTGCTGCCGGTGGATCTCGACCGCGAGGACTCCCTTCACGCACTCGTCCGCGTCGTCGCGAAGGTTGGCCACGCACGGCTCGTCGAGCTCTTCGTCGACGAGAGCGACACCGCCGTCCGCGGCGCCCGGGGCGGCTACGCGAACGAGATCGTGGTCCCGTTCGCAACTCAAAACGTTCCGCCGGCCGTCGTCTCCGCGCGCGCTCGGACCGCGGACGCTCGAGCGCGGCGGACATACGCGCCCGGCTCCGAGTGGCTCTACCTCAAGCTCTACGCCGGCGCGTCGACGCTCGAGCCGCTGCTCGTCGACGTTGTTCGCCCGCTCGTCGACCGTGCGCGCGCAAGCGGACGGGTTGATCGCTGGTTCTTCATCCGTTACGAGGATCCCAATCCCCACCTTCGCGTGCGCTTCCACGGAGACCCCGCGTACCTCACGGGCGAGCTGCTCGCCTTCGCGACCGTGGCGCTCGATCGACGCATCGATGACGGCGTGGTGCGCCGATTCGAGATCGCCACCTACGATCGTGAGCTCGAACGTTATGGAGGTTGGGCTGGGATCGACCTCGCCGAGCAGCTCTTCGAGGCGGACAGCGACGCGGCGCTCGCGTCGGTGGAGCTCCTCCGCGATCGACCCGAGGGCTGCGTACGATGGGCACTCGCGCTCCACGGCATGCATACGCTGCTCGACGACTTCGGGCTCACCCTCCCGGCCCGCGCCGCGCTCGTCGGCGAGATCCACTCCGGGTTCTCCGCGGAGCACTCGGCCGGCAAGGCCACGGAGCGCGCCCTCGATGCGCGCTATCGAAAGGAGCGCGCGATGATCGCGAGCTTGCTCGATGTCGAGCGGGCGCCTTCGCCGTTTCGGACGCTCTTCGAGCGAAGGTCCGCCATCGTTCGGCCGATCGCCCGCGAGCTCCACGGTCGCCTCGTCGACGGTCGCATCCCGCGATCGATGGAAGAGATCCTCGACGCCTTCCTCCACATGGCAAACAACCGCCTCCTCAAGTTCCCCGCCCGCCCTCAGGAGCTCGCGCTGAGCGGCCTGCTCGTGCGCGCGTACGCGTCACTCGCGGCGCGCGCTCGACGAACGAGCACCACCGAGCTGCGCGCGCCGACGAGCCTTGTTCATCACGGCTCCCTCGCTCCTCGATGAATCCGGAGGTCAAGCATGCGATTTTCTTACGATACGCCTTTCAGCGCCTCGTCCCTTCCTTTGCGGAGCTTACGACCGGTGGCGATCGTGAACAGGAGGAGCACGAGGCCGCTCGCGAGGTCGGCCGTCGTCGTCGTGGGATCGATGCTCGTCGAGCAGCGGGCGCAGCCTCCGCGGTGAATGGGCGTGGCGCGCAGCGTTGGACGGACGCCGTGATCGCGGAAGGCGCGGAGGTCGTCTTGGCATTTGGGTGACTGGAGCAGCGCGACGGCCTCCTCTTCGGACATGTCGGGGATGCCGAGCTCGAGCGACACCTTCTCTTTGAAGACAGGCCACGCGGTGCCGACGACGTTGCCGTCTTTTTGGAGCGAGACGAGGAGGGTCTCGTCCTCTGGCGCGCCGAAGAAACGTTGCGCGATGTGCTCGGTGGTCACCTCGGCGCCGTAGACGCACTCGACGTCGACGGCATGGGCGAGGTCGGCGTCCGCATGAACCTTTGCGCGAACGACCGTCGGCGCCGGAGCGGCCTTGCAAAACTCCTCGACGCGGTTGCCCGGCACCGGCGCTGCGGGAGCGCCGTGCGCATCGACGCTCGCGAAGAAGAGCGCCGCGACGACGGTCGCCGTCGCCGCTGGCCGCCAACTCGATGGAGGACAGAGTCTCGTGTGGAGAACCATGCGGATGAGACCCATCATCGAGCGCGACCTTGGGCTATGCTCCGTGAGCTACGCGAAAGCCATCCCTCCTTCGAAGCGGGCGCCCCTCCATGACCACACGCCTTCATCCATGTCCGAGCTGCGCACGCCACATCCGCGTGACGGAGAAGGCGTGTCCGTTTTGTGATTCCGCGCTCGTGGAGTGGACGCCCCAGGCGAAGGTCGTTCGACTCCCTGCGAGGCTCACGCGCGCGGCGATCCTCTTCGCGAGCGCGACGGCGACGACGACCGCGGCGACGAGCTGCGGTGGCAAAGAAGAGCCGAGCGCGTTCCAAGACGGGCCGCCGCCCATCACCGAGGCAGGTGCGGCGCTCTATGGAGCGGCGCCGTTCGACGCGGGGTTCGATGCGCGGTCTGCGGACGCCGCGATCCGGGACGCGGACGCCGCGGACACGGACGGGGACGCGGGGCCTGGCACCGTCATCCTGTACGGTCCCGCTCCCGTCGACGGCGGCTGAGCGCGACAGCTCTTCGCCGGATCACATCGGAAGCGCAGAAGAGCGGCGGCTATCCCCCGCTGACTCATCTCCGATCCATCGGTGGGGATGTCGTAGAGGGCCTGTTTATCCAGTCGTACTGGTGGTGTGCATTGTCATGGTCTGGAAATCCTCTCTCACTGTGGAATCGGGGCCGGCACGGGCGCTGCACATCGAGAAACCGAGCCGCCGGGATGCCGGCCCGAAGGTTCACTTGCGCTCTACCTCCATGCTTCGGGCATCCTCCCGAGCAAGGAAGTGGAGCGCTGCCCTTTAAGGCGATCGTCCTTCAACGCGATCGCGGTCGCGCGAAGATCGACGACATCACGAGCATGAAGGCGCAGAAGCACGCGACGCCGAGCAGCACCTTCGTCGGCGTGCCGTCGTCACCTTTCGAGTGGAGCGACAGCGCGGCGAAGCCCGTGGCGATGCCGATCGCGGTGTAGATGATCTGGCGGCCGATCGTGTAGATGGTGCGCGCGCCCTCCTGCACGCCGCGAACACGCACCTCCATCTCGCCGCGGGTGGCGCGCACGAGATACTTCCGGAGATCGTCGGGCAGCGTGACGGCGCCGAGCGCCATGTCGCGGACCGTCTCCATCGCGACGTTCTGCCAATCGCGGTTGCCGAGGACGAAGTCCTGGAGGTACGGCTGGATGATCGCCATCGGGTTGAGCTCGGGATCGAGCAGCGCGCACGAGCCATAGACGAGCAGGATCGTGCGCTCGAGGAGCACCCAGTCGCGCGGAATGTGAAACGCGCCAGAGAGCTCCTTCAGGCCGACGTTCATCTTGCGAAGGTCGAGGAGGTTCTCGAAGCCGCGTTGCGGATCGATCTTGATGTCCTTCAGGTTGAAGGACTCGAGCTTCACCTCTTCTTGGAAGCGCCGGTGGAAGTACTCGATGATCTTCTCGCTGACGACCTCATCGCTCGTGCGCGAGAGAAAGCCCATCTTGCGAAGCGCGCGGATGAGACGGTCGGTGTCGCGGCGGAGGACACCTTCGAGGAACTCGGGGATGCCCTCACGCATCGGCTGCGACAGCTCGGCGACGGCGCCGAAGTCGAGGAGCACGAGGTTGCCGTTCTTGTCGACGAGGATGTTCCCGGGGTGAGGATCGGCGTGGTAGACGCCGTCGACGAAGATCATCTGGCAGAAGACGCGCACGAAGCGATTCGCGAGCTCCTTCTTGTCGATGCCCATCGCGTCGAGGCCGCTGAGGTCGCTGAGCTTCTTGCCCTCGACGAACGTGGTCGTGATCACGCGGCTCGTCGACAGCTCTCGGATCGGAAACGGGAAGAGGACGCGATCGTCGTTGACGAAATTCTTCGCGATGCGCTCGATGTTGTCGGCCTCGAGCGTGAAGTCGAGCTCCTGCCGGAGCAGCTCTTTGATCTGCTTGTAGTACTCGTCGAGCCCCTGCACCGGGACGAACCACTGCACGATCGTCATGATTCGACGGATCGTCTTCAGGTCGAGACGAACGATCTCGTCGATGTCTTGGTGCTGCACCTTCGTCGCGACGTGCCTGCCGTCGCGCGTCTTCGCCTCGTGCACTTGACCGAGCGACGCGCTCGCGATCGGCGCGCGCGCGAACGACTCGAAGAGCTCGTCGATCGTGCCGCCTAGCTCCTCTTCCACGCGCGCGGCGATCTCGTCGTACGGACGAGGCGGGACTTGATCCTGGAGCCCCTCGAGCTCGGCGCGAAACGCCTCCGGCAGGAAGTTCGCCATGATCGACAGCGCCTGCCCCACCTTGATGAAGAGGCCTTGGAGCTTGAGGATCGTCTCGTAGACGCGACGCGCGTTCTTCTTGTGGACCTTCGAGAGGTTCTGCTCGCGGTACGCCCGCCCGAACAGCTTCGCGGCCCAGAAGAGCCACATGTAGCTGAAGATGACTTGAAACGTCGTCGTGTACGCCCGGACGAAGCGCCACGTGTTCGTGCTGCGCGCGCGGTAGCGAACGACCGGCTTGTGCTCGCGAAGCGCGCGATCGTGCTCGCGCGCCGTCACGATCGGGCGCGTTCGCGCCACCACCGGCGACGCGGCCTTCTTCTTGACCGGCCCGCTCTCCTCGTCGTCCTTCTTCGCGACGGCAGCCTCACGCGCCGGTGAGGACGAAGGGGTCTTCTCCTTCGCGACCTCCTCGTCGTCTTCGATCACGTGCGGGTCCGGCGGCATATCTCGCTCAAAACAAGCCTATGCTTGCGTGAGCGCTACCACAACTTGCGCTCATCACTTGCCGCTGCGGCGCTTATGGAAGCCCGCGCGCGAGCGCGAAGAGCGCGTCGTGAATCTTCGGTCGGACCGCGCGAATCGCGACGTTCTCGCGCGTCGGATGGACGCGGTTCGTCAGCAAGACGACGAGCGCCTCGGCGTCGGGATCGATCCAGAAGCTCGTTCCGGTGAAGCCGAGATGTCCGTACGTGCGCGGCCCTGCGCGCTCTCCCGCGCTCGATCCCTCGGGGCTCTTTCCGTCGAACCCGGCGCGGAGCGATCCGCCGGGCCGCTCGCGGACGAGCCAGCCGAGGTCCTCGCTCGAGGCGATCGCGTCGCAGGCGGAGCACCCGAAGAGGAGGACGGCGTTCAACGTCCCGAACATGCCGGCGTGCCCCGACCCACCGTCCTTCGAGAGCGCCCACGCGTTCTCGTCGTGCACGGCGCCACGCACTTCGCCGCCGCGCCATGCGACGACCTCGGTGGGGCACACGCGCTTATCGAAGTCGACTCCTGCGGCGCGGAGCGATCGCGCCGTCCCGAGCTCGCCGAGGAGGCCGAGCGGTTTGACGACGAGCTCTTCGATCGCCTCGCCAGCGTCCCGCACGCCGAGCGCACGCGCGAGCGCTTCCCCGGCGAGGAGGTAGCCAAGATCGCTGTAGAGCGGCGCGTGACCTTCCCTCGGAGAGCCACTCCCGGCGACCTCGGCGCGGCGCGCGTTCGCCGCGGCCCGGAGCGCGGCGCGTCGATCGACGTCCTGTCCCCGAACGAGCGGCGCGTACAGATCGAGGTGCGCTTCGAGCCCCGCGCGGTGAGCGAGCAGAAGCTCGAGTGGAGCGTCCTCCACGCTCGTGCCTCGCGCCTCGTCGAGGAACGAAGCGAGCGGCGCTTCACGGTCGAGCCCACCCATGCGCGTCTTGCAGGCGATCGCGATCGCCATGGCGGTCATGGGCTTGGTGAGGCTCGCGAGATCGAAGATCGGTGCGTCGCTTATCGAATCGTTCGAGCGGTGAGCCCGACCTGCTCCAAGCTCCCACACGTCGAGCGTCCGGACGTCGCGAACGAGCGTGGCAGAGCGCGGCGGAAAGGCCGATTTGTTTCGCGCAGCCCAACCAAGCGCGACGTCCTTGGCGACGCCGTCACGAACGACGGACCGAGCCAGCGCGTCCTCCGCGTCCGAGTTTTTCGGCTTTTCCAACGGCGGATACTTTACCGAGCGCCCACGTCATCGGTAACCTTTCCTTTGAGATGGCGGAATTCGTCTGGGAGGCGCGCGCACGCACGGGCGAGCTGCGCAAGGGCACGATGGAGGCCGACGACGAGCCGGCCGTCCAAGCAAAGCTGCGCGGTCAGCAGCTCATGCCGACCAAGATCAAGAAGAAGGCCGTCGCCTTCAACATCAAGTTCGGCTCGGGTGTCGACCTTCGTGACGTCGTCACGTTCACGCGACTCTTCGCGACGATGATCGACGCAGGTCTCCCGATCGTTCAGTGTCTCGACATCCTCTGCAACCAGACGGACAACAAACACTTCGCGGGCATCCTCCGCGACGTGAAGGCGAGCGTCGAGCAAGGCTCCACCTTCAGCGACTCGCTCCGCAAACACCCGAAGGTGTTCGACCCGCTCTACGTCAACCTCGTTCAGGCAGGCGAAGTCGGCGGTATCCTCGACACGATCCTTTCGCGTCTCGCGGTCTACAACGAAAAGGCGATCAAGCTTCGCCGCCAGCTCCGCGGCGCGATGGTCTATCCCTCCGCCGTTCTCGTCATCTTCATCGGCGTCTTGTCGATCTTGCTCGGCTGGGTCATTCCGTCGTTCAAGAACATCTTCAAAGACCTCGGCTCGAGCGACGAGCTTCCCTGGCTCACGCAGCTCGTCATCACCGCCTCCGAGACGTTCATCGGCTACCTGCCATTCTTCGTCCTCGGCGGCATCCTCGCGGCGATCGGCATCACGTACATTTACCGAACACCACGCGGAAAGAAGTTCTTCCACGGCATGTTCTTGAAAGCTCCGGTCATGGGGCCGGTGCTTCGCAAGATCGCCGTCGCGCGCTTCACCCGAACGCTCGGCACGCTCCTGTCGTCCGGTGTTCCGATCCTCGACGCGATGGAGATCGTCGCCAAGACGGCCGGTAACGTCGTCGTCGAAGATGCGATCCTCTACGCCCGCGCGAAGATCTCCGAAGGTAAGAACATGGCCGCTCCGCTCTTGGAGACGAATGTGTTCCCGCCGATGGTCGTGCAGATGGTCGGCGTCGGCGAGCAGACCGGCGCGCTCGACGCGATGCTCGGCAAGATCGCCGACTTCTACGAAGAAGAAGTCGACGTCGCCGTCGCCGCCATGACGAGCCTCATCGAGCCGATCATGATGGTCGGCATCGGCGGAACCGTCGGTGTCGTCCTCATCGCCATGTACCTTCCGATCTTCAGCATCGCCGGCAAGATCAAGGCGAACTGACCGGAATCGACGAACGGACGCCGAGCTGTGCCTGACTCCCAAGAGGAAGACAGGCTCTCGAACCGTCTCGCGTGGGTGACGGGCCTTCGGCTCGGCTTCCTCTCGCTCCTCCTCGGCGCGACCGCGTTCTTCTACCTGCGTGGCGCGCTCAGCCAGTATCCGCAGAGCCAGACGATGGTGCTCGGCGCGATCGGCGCGGCGTTTGCGCTCGCGGCGATCTACGCGGCGCTCCTCCGTCGAAAGCGGCATCTCCCGCAGCTCGCCGTCGCGCAAATCATCCTCGATCAGCTGACGTGGACCGCGATCGTCTACGTCTCGGGCGGCGCGACGAGCGGCGCGACGTCGTTCTACGGCCTCACCTGCCTCGTCGGCGCGGTGCTCATCGGGCTCCGAGGCGCCGCGATCGCAGCCACCGTGGGCATCGGCGCGTTCGCGGCGCTCTGCGCGGGCTTCGCGTTCAAGACGATCACGCCGCCGGCGGATCAGCGCATCGGCAACTACGTCACGGATTGGGATGACATCTTCTATCCGCTCGCGGTGAACGCGCTCGGCATCGTCGTCGTCGCGCTCCTCGCGGGCTACCTCGCCGATCGCCTGCGGCAAACGGGCGGCGCGCTTCAAGCGGCGAACGAGCGCGCGAAGAACGCCGAGCGCCTCGCCATGCTCGGCCGCATCGCCGCGGGCCTCGCGCACGAGATCCGAAACCCGCTCGGATCGATCTCGGGATCGATCGAGCTCTTGCGAGAAGCGCCGGGCCTCGGCGACGAAGACCGCCGGCTCTGCGACATCATCCAGCGCGAGGCCGGTCGCTTGAACCATCTCGTCTCCGACATGATGGATCTCGCGCGGCCGAGAGAGCCCGAGCCCGAGGCGGTGGACGTCGTCGCGCTCGCGCGTGACGTCGTCGAGCTCGCGTCGCGATCGGAGCGAAGCGCATCGGGCGACGTGCAGGTCGTCTACGAGGGACCCGATCGCCCTGTCTGGGCGACGTGCGATGGCGGCCAGATGCGGCAGGTCCTCTGGAACCTCGTCCGCAACGGGGTGCAGGCAAGCGGCGCGGGCTCCACCGTGACGGTCTCCGTCGAAGAGACGAGCGATCGCGTGAAGCTCGCGGTCTCCGATCAAGGACCTGGGATCGAGCCGCAAGCCCAAGCGAAGATCTTCGACGCGTTCTTCACCACCCGATCGCAAGGCGCCGGGATGGGCTTGGCCGTCGTACGACGCATCATCGACGACCACGCCAAGGTCGGGGCGACGATCGCGGTGCGGAGCGCGGCGTCGCGGGAAGAAAGTGGGGAGCTGAAGCGCAAAAGTGGAGGCAAGACCGCGTCCGTGGACTCAAATTCGAAGAGGGATCGGGACAAAACCCCATCGGATCGCGGGGCGACCTTCGAAGTCGGGCTTGCACGCGCGCCATCCCCAGGTACAAGGAGCCCCGAAACGACAGGCGAGGAACGAGAAACCGGGCACGCAACGTCTTAATCACGGGTTTCATCCAACCAAGGACCCCGCGACCAACTTGACAGGGCGGATGCGAACCGTTGGTCACAACCCGTGAAGACGAGCTAGAAACCCCAACGATTTCAAAGACCAATGACAATCGAAACGGGCATGAATCACGCTGGGTCAGCGACGTCAAACCATCAAGAACAACATTCCCCCGACCCAATGGTAGAGGGACCCCCACGAGGATTCTGGACGCCAATGCGAGTGCGCCACTTTTTGCGAGCTGTTTTCCTAGGTTTGAGCGTGACCACCCTGTCCTTTGCGGCAGCGGCGGACACCGCGGGAGCCCAATCGTTCGTCGAGCGTGAGGCCGGCCAAATCAAGAAGCTGGTCGATCAGAACGCGCCCGTCGCGGACGTCACCAAGGTCATCTCGGACATGGTCGATCCGGACGCGATCGCGCAGGCGTCGCTCGGCAACCCCTGCCCCGCGACCGTCCCGGCTTGCACCAACCACTGGGCCGAGCTGAAGCCGGAGCAGCAGAAAGAAGTCCGCGATCTCTTCAAGCAGATCGTCGAGCGCAAGTACCGCGACAACGCCTACAAGACGAAGGACTACGACATGACCGTCCTTCGCGCGAAGGAAGAGACGTCGAACCTCACCAAGGTCCGCACCGAGGCGAAGAACAAGACCAAGCCGCGCGATCCGCCGGTGCAGGTCGACTACATCATTCGCTGCGACGCGCAGAACGTCTGCAAAGCGGTCGACCTCATCATGGAAGGCTCGCGTATGACGAAGAACTACTATGACCAGTCGCACAAGATGCTGACGACGGAAGGCCAGGGCTATCCCTACTTCCTCCAGAAGCTGAAGGATCGCGCGGCCGGCAAGACGAACAAAGACTCGGCCCTCAAGTAATCCCCGGATCTGGGGTCGCAAAGAGAAGCGCAGCTCGACGAGAGCATGCGCTTCTCTGCTTTTGTGCGCGTCACTTGCGCTCGCAGACGAACAGACGGCGCGCACCGTCACCTTCCCGCTGCGTCTGCTCGTCTTCGCTGTAGGCGAGCTGCGTGTCGAACTTCTCCTCGTCGACGCGAAGAAACGCCCTCGTGCCGCCGGTCGCGGCGGGCTGCCGGCTCCCCCACGGCGCGGCGTACGTGCCGGCGTCGTCGGCCACGCCATCGTCCCACGTCCACGCGCCGTCTTTCGACGACAGGCCAATCCACCACGTCGTGATCTCTTGCGGCTTGCTGACTGGCGGAAAGAGCAAGTTGATCTCGTGGACGAGCTGCTCGCGCTCCTCACGGGTCTGCAGCACGACGAGCCTTCCGCCGCTGGCGCCGTAGTTGTTCGTGCAGAAGTCGGCGGCCTCCTTCGCGGTCGCGCCGGAGAGGACGAGCACGTAGCGCTTCGTCGACGCGGTGATGGGCACCGTCGTGCAGAACGGACCGCCGCAGAACTGCGCGCGCTGTCCGGGCACCTCGCGCTCACACACGGTCGCGACCGAGCGCGTCCCGCCGGTGCACGCGACCTGGAGCCATCCGCCGTCGGTGGCGATCAAGCAGTCGTGCTTCACGCCGCTGTCGGCGATGGCGGGGTCGATCGGGAATGTCCCGCTGTCGGTCACGCCGACGCCGAAGCAACCGGTGCACGGCGGCGGCGGACCTTGCGTGAGATCGTTGCCGGGGAAGCCGGGCTCGTCGACGGTGGCCGCGATGTAGGCGTTCTTCACGTTGTTCGAGATCGCGAGGCCTACCCAGTATGCGCCCGCGTCTCCCGCGACGAGCGACGCGATCTCTGCTTCGCGCGTGCTCGCGAGCGTGACGACGTGACCGCCAGCGGCGATGCACGCGCTGCGTGCGCTCGGGTACTCCGCCGCCGGCGCGAGCGCGAAGTAGCAATGTCCGCCGGCGTCGTCGATCTTGCCTTCGCACACGACCTGGCAGCTCGTGCAACCGGGCGGCCCTGCCTCGCCGGGATCGCAGGACTCGCCAGCGTCACCGCCGTCGATGAGCGTGTCGATGATTCCGTTTCCGCAGATCGAGGAGGAAATCGACGACGTCTCCTCGACCCCGGAATCCGGCAGCGCCTTCAGCGGATCGAGATCGGGGAGGCAAGCGCTCGCGAGCGCGACCATCGCCATCGCCAAGGCCACGCATGCCGTGAGGGCAGAGGCGACACG
The DNA here is from genome assembly GCA_044227045.1 of Labilithrix sp. Taxonomy (GTDB): domain Bacteria; phylum Myxococcota_A; class Polyangia; order Polyangiales; family Polyangiaceae; genus Labilithrix. The sequence continues at coordinate 40,595 of JBGAFW010000033.1, read as the reverse complement.
CGCCGTCAGGCGGGATTTCCGCGCTTCTTGGGGGTTCTTCGCCGGCACCCTTCTTACCTGGGTCCTTAAGCTACGATGTTTCGAGGAATGGCGGCACCGGAGGTCGACCCAAAGAGCGAGGAAAGCAGCGTCTCGTCGCCGTCGCCTTCGAAGAGCGCGCGTCGCGGGCCTCTGTCGTCGCGCTCGTCCTCTTCGTCCGCCCTCGCGGCGAAGTACCGCTCGCTGTTCGTCGTCGGACGGGGCGGGATGGGATCGGTCGAGGCGGCGCTCGAGATCGACCCGCCGACGAGCCGCCCGTCGTCCGACAAGCCGCACGAGTACGAGCGGATCGTCGCGCTGAAGCGCCTGCTCCCCGACGCGGCGCGGGACAAGCGACGCGTCGACATGTTCCTCCGCGAGGCGCGGCTCGCGGCGATGCTCAACCACCCGAACGTCGTCACCGCGTACGACTACGGAGAGATCGACGGCGAGCTCTACCTCGCGATGGAGTATGTCGAAGGGCAGTCGCTCTCGCGCATGCTCAGCGCGCTGAGAGAGTCTGGTGAGACGCTGCCGCCGGAGATCGCCGCGTACATCCTCTCGGAGGTCTGCCGCGGGCTCCACGCCGCTCACGAGCTCACCGACCCGGCGACGAGCCAGCCGCTGAACCTCGTCCACCGTGACGTCTCCCCGCAGAACGTGATGCTCGCCTACGACGGGAGCGTGCGCCTGCTCGACTTTGGCGTCGCGAAGATCGAGACCGAGAACGTCACGAAGACAGGCGAGGTCAAAGGAAAGACCGCGTACATGTCGCCCGAGCAAGCGATGGGCGACGCGATCGATCGCCGGAGCGATCTGTTCGGCGTGGGCGCGATCTTGTTCGAGTGCCTCGCGCTGAAGCGCATGTGGGGCGACGGCACGGACATGGAAGTCATTCGCAAGCTCGCGCTCGAGGAGCCTCCACGCCTCGACAAGGCGGGCGCGAGCGCGCTCCCCGACGGCTTGACCGAGCTCCACACAAAGCTCGTCGCGCGTGAGGCGAAGAATCGCCCGAAGGCCGCAGACGAAGTGGCGGACGCGCTCTTGCGCTTCGTCGGCGATCGCGAGACGGCGCGCGCGAAGCTTCGCGACATCCTCGACGCGCACTTCGCCGAACAGGCCCGCGCGCAGCGTGCGCGGCTCACCTCGACGCTTCACGAGGTCGCGCCCGAGCAAGCCGACGAGCTCCGCGAGAGCGTCGTGCCCACGAGCGCGGTCACGCCCATCTCGCGCCTCCGGCAGGACGAAGAGCCGGCGCCCGCGTCGAAGAAGGAGAGCGCGGACGGCGCGCCGGTCGTGACGACGCCGCCGGGGAGCACGCGCGCCAAGATCGGCCTCGGCGCATTGGGGCTCGTGACGATCAGCCTCGTCGCCTGGAAAGTGATGACGGGTGACGGCGCGACGACGACGCCGCCGACGACGACAACACCCAGCGTCACGGCTAGCACGCAGCCAAGTGCGAGTGTCTCGGCCGCGCCGGCGATCCCGACCGCGTCGGACTCTGCGCCGGCGCCTGCCATCACGTCGGCGAAGCCGCGTACGCCTCCCCTACCGCCCACGACGACGACGGCGACGACACGAAGCGCGGCGACCGCGACGACGGCGACGCCGAGCGCGACCCCCAAGCCCTCGGCGAGCGTGAAGCCGCCGCAGCTCGACGACAAGCCGTTCTAACGATGCGCACCTCGTCTCCTCGTTGGCTCACGCTCGCGGCCGTCCTCGGCGCGCTGCTTCTTCGAGCGAGCGAGGCCCGCGCGGATGATCCGGCGACGCCGCCGGCCGAGAGCGACACGCTCGATCCGCTTCGCGAGCAGTTTCGCGCCGGGATGGCGAGCTACCAGGCCGGCGCGTTCGCCGACGCGACGGTGATCTGGGTCCCGATCTACAACAAGCTCGGTCGCGAGAAGGGCTACCGCCTCGCCTTCAACATCGCGAAGGCGTACGAGCAGCTTGGCCTGACGCACGAGCGCGCGGGGCTGAAGACGTGGACGGCCGACGCGTCCCAAGCGGCCGAGTACTTCGCGGCGTACGTGCGCGAGACGAGCCGGCGCCGCGAGGCCGGCGAGACGCTCGAGCCGCTGATCGAGAAGCAAGAGGTCGAAGCCAAAGAGCACCTCGGTCAGATCAAGATCGAGGGCGACGTTCGCGGTGTCGAGATCAAGGTCGACGGCGACCTGCTGATGAGCGGCGCCCCGTACGCGTGGGTGACGCCGGCACCCGCCACGCATGTCGTGACCTTCCGCCCGGGAACACCCGACGAGCAGCGCGTCACCGACGTGAGCGTGGACGCGAAGAAGGAGATCGTGCTGGCCGTGCCGGCGCCCGCGTCACGGCATGCCGTCGCCCCACCTCCCCCGCCGGTCGTTCGCTGGGAGACGGCCACCCGTCATCCGTACCGAGCGACGGTGCTCTACGTCGCGGCCGGCATCACGGCGGTGTCGTTCGTCGTGCCGGCGATCTTCTACGCGAACGCAGGCAGCATCAAAGACGACTACGATCGCGCGCCCGCCGGAGATCAGCAGCGGTTTCAAAGCGACTACGCCACCGCGAAGGAGACCGCCTACACCTCGTGGGTGATCCCGGGCGTCCTCGGCGCCGCGACGATCGGCCTCGCCGCGTATTGGCTGTTCGGGACGAAAGAGGTGCGCGTGCCGATCCAAGGCATGGTCACGCCGCATGGCGCGACGCTCGGCGCGGCCGCGTCGTTCTGACGCCAGCGCTATTTGCTCGGCCGGCGGGCCTCGTCGTAACGCAGCTCGATCTCGCCGACGCGAATCACATCGCCCGGCGCGAGCTTGTGCGGCGCGCGCTGCAGCGGCTGCCCGTTCACGATCGTCGGGTTCGTCGAGCCGAGATCGGTGACCCAGTAATCGCCTGCGTTCGCGAAGATCTCGGCGTGCCGGCGCGAGACGGACGCGCTCATCACGCGGATGTCGGCGTCCGCTGTCCGTCCGATCATGCACTCTTCCCGTAGGACATGCTTCTGCGGCGGTGACCCTGGACCGCGCTCCACGAGCACCCATGCCTCGGGGCAATCTCCCGCGACGTGCTCGATGAGCTTCTGACTCGCGTCGCCGCGCGATCGCGCGCTCGTCGGAGCCGAGGCCGCGAGACGTGAGCCATGCGTCGCCTTCTTGAACATCGCGTATTGCTCGGCGTCGGGCCGGCGCTCGAACGCCATCGCCTCGTCGACGAGGAGCTCGTAGGCCTCCGCGAGCAGCGACCCGTCGTTCGCGACCCAGTCGGGCAGCTTCTCGATCTCGCGCATCAGCGTGCGCAGCACGTTCGCGGCCGCCGGGAACTGGCCGCGGTCGGCATGCACGCGCGCCTCTTCACGCGCTTGATCGGCGCGCACGAGCAAGATGCGTCGCGCCGCTTCGACCACGACCGCGGGCTCGCGATCGGCGACCTCGAGCGTCGTGTCGACGGCGAACGTCTCTGGCTTCGACGACGCCGGCGAAGACGGCGAACGAAACCGCGCCTCCGCCCGCACGACGTCGATGACGAAGCGATCTCCGCCGGGCGGCTCGCGCAGGAGCAGCTCGGCGACGATGAACCGACGCGCCCCGTTCACCATGTCGGGGAGCGCGATCAGGATCCCTTCGCGTGAGAAGCGCACCTGCTCTTGCCCGACGAAGCGCACGAGCTCGACGCCATCGCCGAGCGAGAGCACGAGCTCGACGCCGCTCGCGACGACGTCCCCCTGGGCTCCGAGCGCTCGCGCGAACGAGCGCATGCACGACGCGGGATCCTGCACGTACTCGTAGCCACCTCCGCCCGAGTCGCCGATCGCCGCGAGCACCTCCTCACAGTGATCCACGCCGTAGCCGAGAGAGAAGAACGACACGAGCGGCCGATGCCTTCGCACGACCTCGCGGAGCCCTTCGGCGGTGTGAGCGCCGACGTTCGGCGCGCCGTCGGAGAGGAGCACGACGCCGCGGCGCATCTTCGTCGGGGTGCTCTCGAGCATGCTGGACGCGAGATCGAGGCCCGCCTCGATGTTCGTGCCTCCCTCCGAGAACAGGCGGCTCACGCGTGACCGCACGAGCCGCTTGCCGCTCGCGTCGACCTTGACCGGCGAGACGACCGTCGACGCGTTGCTCGAGAACGCCACGATGCCGATCTCGTCGTCCGGCGAGAGCGCGTCGACGAGGCGATCGACCGAGCGAATGACCTGATCGAGCGGCTCACCGTTCATCGATCCCGAAATGTCGAGCGCGAGGATGGTGCGCGAAGGCGCGCGGGCGTGAGCGCCCTCGACGGGGCTGCCCGTGGCGACCAGCTCGAAGGCGACCGCACATTTTGCGCCTCGCTCATGCGGCCGTATGCACGATCGATCGATCCACGTGGAGACGCTGACGGGCATGGTGAATCTTATACTCCTCCGAAGAAGACCGAGAGGCATGGACCTGACGAGCGAGCACAACCGACCTGACAGCAACCTTGTGCACGGGTGTGCGTCGCCGAACACCTTCATCCGGCGCGCCTCGTCGATGTACTCTCGATGCGTGAAGTCCCCTTCGATCTTCGGTCGCATCGTCTCCCAGGGCAGGATCTTCGTCGCGCTCGGCGCGAGCCTCATGCTCGCGTTCGTCGCGTGCTCGTCATCCGACAGCGACAGCGGAGCTTCGTCCGGCACGACGGCAACAGCCTGCAACACGTCGAGCGACTGCGTCTGCTCGGGCGGCTCGGGATGCACCCGCGAGTGTCCATCGGGCGGCTGCAACTTCGTGTGCAACGGCGGCGCAGGCTGCACGTTCACGTGCAACGGCGGCAACTGCAAGGCCACGAACACGGGCAGCGGCAACACGACGCTTCGATGCAGCGGCACGGGCTGCGAGATGACGTGCTCGGGCGGAGGCGGCTGCACGCTCGAGGGCTGCACTGGGAGCTGCAAGCAAGCCTGCTCGGGCTCGGGCGCGTGCACGATGTCCGGATGCTCGGGGTCCGCATGCACGCAAGCGTGTACGGGCGGAGGCGCGTGCACCGGAGGCGTCGGCGGAGGCGGCAACAACGCCAAGTCGTGCCAGGCCCTTCAAGCGAAGTGCGACAGCTGCACGAACGCGACGCTCGCCACGAACTGCGTGACGACCGCAGCAGCCGGTCAGGAGAGCGACTGCGCGACGCTGCTCACGCAGGTGACCTCCGCGTGCAAATGAGGCAAGCGTAGAACGCGCGCTCAGAACCGGACGGCGGCGAGCACGTTCGCGTAGTCGTCGGTCCAGACGCCCTGGTTTGGCGGCGGCACGAGCGGCTTCCACTCGTTGCTCGTCCGAAGGAGCGTGTCGATCTCGCCCTTCGTGTCGGTGAGCACGAGCCACTCGGAGGGATCTTTCCCCTCGGCGCGCTGCTCGGGTGAGATGTCGGCGTCGTGCCGGCCGATCGCGACCATCCCGACCGCCTGCGCGAGCGCCGCGAAGACCGGCCGAAGCTGAACGTGATCGTTCGAGATGTGCGCGAGGACGACGCCGCCCGGCCGAAGCGAGCGTCGATACACGCCGAGCGCTTCGCGCGTGACGAGATGCACCGGCACCGCGTCGGAGCTGAACGCGTCGAGCACGAGGACATCGAAGCGACGCTCCGAGCCCTCGCGGAGGCGCAGCCGCGCGTCGCCGACCTCGACGTGAACGCTCGCGACGCGCTCGGCCGACTTCACGTACGTGAACTGCTCGCGCGCGACGTCGACGACGGTCGGGTTGATCTCGAAGAACGTCCAGTCGTCGCCGCTTCGCGCATACGCCGCGAGCGACCCGACGCCGAGACCGATCACGCCGATATGCCGCGGCGCGAGCGCTGTTTTCTCGGAAGGCTCGGGTCGTGGCGGAAGCGGCCCGAGCACCTGACCGGCGGGCCCTGTCGGGTGATAAAACGCGAGCGGCACGTGCGCGCGTTGCGGGTCGAGCGACTGCTTTCCCTGCATCGAATGGCCCGACACGAGGAGGAGGAAGCGATCATCGCGATCGCGCACGACCTTGAGGACACCGAAGAAGCCGCGGTCCGCCCAGAGCGTCTTGCCAAGCGTGCCGCCGCCGAGCATGCCTGCGAGGAGCAGCCCCGTGATCGCGGTCGCGAAGCGAAGCGGACGGTTGTTCGACCAGCTGAACGCAAAGACGATCGGCACACCAAACATCCACCCGAAGCTCGAGCCGGGATCGACGCGACGTGACGCGCCATACCGCACGAGCCCATACGTCACGAGGCTGAGGCCGAGACCAAACGCGATGTCGCGCGCGACGTCTTTGCGCGAGAGCTTGCTGACGTTCGGATCGACCGCGACGCGCCCGAGGCACGCGAGCCCGATCGCGATCGGGTACTCGATGAGGTCATCGAAGACGAACGGCGCGAGCAAGCCATTGAACGCGCCGCCGAGCACGCCGCCGATCGAGAGCAGCAGGTAAAACTCCGTGAGCCGTGAGACGTGCGGCCGCCGCTCGGCGAGACCACGATGGCAGATGATGCTCGCGAGGAAGAGGAGCAGCATGTGCGCGCTCCCGACGAGCCACGTGGGACTGCTCACCTTCGCGAGCGTGAGCGCGGCGACGATCGACGCGACGAGCGCCATCACGCGCGACACGAGCGATGGCTTCACCACCTGCTTCTTCGCGAACGCGATGATGAACGACATCAAGTAGAGCGCGAGCGGAAGCACCCACAAGAGCGGCACGCTCGCGATGTCGGTCGTCACGTACTCGGTCGCGCCGAGGAGGAGGCTCGAAGGCGCGAACGAGAGCGCGATCCACACGAGGCGCTCGCGCCACCTGTCGGCCGCGGAGGATGGGATCGGCGGGAGCGTCGACTCGGTCACGCGCACCTGCGGCGGCGCCGGCGTGGTCTCGATCCTCGAGGGAGAGGGCCGCCGGCTCGCCGAGACGGCGCACACGACGACGAGCACGCTGTAGACGGCGAACGCGGTGTGCAGCGCGCGACTCTGCGCACGAACCGCGAGCAGCGGCTCGACGACGAGCGGGTAGCCGAGGAGCGCGAGCATGCTGCCGGCGTTACTTGCAGCATACAAGTGATACGGATCACGCTCGCCGAGCTCGGCGAACCATCGCTGGAGGAGCGGCGAGCTCGTCGACAGCACGAAGAACGGCAAGCCGATCGTGCGAAGGAGCAAGAAGAGGATGCCGAGCGTGGGGTGCCCGGTGGTGAGCCGCTGGACGAGCGCCTCATCGACGGAGACGGGCATCACGAAGAACACCGCGCCGACGATCAGGAGCTGCACGATCACCTGCGCGCGCACCGGCAAGCGCGTGCCGACGAAGTGCGCGTAGCCGTAGCCGGCGAGGAGGATGGTCTGAAAGCAGAGCGAGCACACGATCCACACGGCAGGCGCGCCGCCCAGCAAGGGGACGATCATGCGCGCGACCATCGGCTGACAGGCAAAGAGGAGCGTGGCGCCGACGAAGATCGTCGCGGCGAAGTACAGATGCGTCGTCGTGTGCGCCCCGATGCGGCTCACCTCAGGGCGACCCTCTCTCGCTCGTCATTCATGATCGATCACGTCGCATCGCATCTTCGTCGAAAGGCGCGGCCAGGGAGCGCGAAGATACCGCTTCAGCCTTTCTCGATGCCGTACTTGCGGAGATACGCGCGCACGTGATGGCGCTCCATCCCGCTCTGCCTCGCCATCTCGCTCACGTTGCCTTTTGCGCCGCGGGCGAGCTGCGTGAAGTAGTCGCGCTCGAACGTCGCGATCGCGCCGCGCTTTGCCTCGGCGAACGCCGTCTGCGCGCGCTGCGGCTCATCGGCGTGGGAGTCGCGCGCGAGCGTGAGCACGTCGTCGATCGCGTCGGGCGTATCGGCGAGCGTGGCGGCGACCTGCGCGACGTTCACGAGCTCGCGCACGTTGCCAGGCCAGTCGTACGATCCGAGGCGTCGCTCGATCCAATCTTCGACGACGTTGCTCGCGTTCGGATGGCCGACGCGCTTGCACACCTCGCTGACGAGCATCGGGAGGTCGTCGAGGCGCTCGCGTAGCGCCGGGAGCTCGACCCGCACCTGCGCGATGCGGAAGTAGAGGTCGCTGCGGAAGCGACCTGCGTTCATCTCGGCGGCGAGGTCGCGGCGCGTGGCGGCGAGCACGCGGACGTCGATCGGCTCGAAGGCGTTGCCTCCGACGCGCTTCACCTGGCGCTCGGCCAGGGCGCGGAGCAGCTTCGGTTGAATGTCGATCGGGAGCTCGCCGAGCTCGTCGAGGAAGAGCGTGCCGCCGTGCGCCTCTGCGAGCGCGCCTTTCTTTCGCTCGGTGGCGCCGGTGAAGGTGCCCTTCTCGTGGCCGAAGAGCAGGCTCTCGGCGAGGGTGTGCGGGATCGATCCGCAATCGACGACGACGAACGGGCCGTCTTTGCGGTCGCTCGATTGATGCACGCTGCGAGCGACGACCTCTTTGCCGGTGCCGGTCTCGCCGAGGATGAGGATCGAGAGCGGCGTCTTCGCGACCTTCTCGAGGACGCCGAACATGCGCCGCATCTTCGGCGACGAGCCGACGAGCTCACCGAAGCGATCGGCGTAGCCGACGTCGACGCGCTGCTTCGCGCTCGGCTCGATCGTGATGCGCGTCTGCCCGACGACGAGCTCGCTCTTCTGCGTGATGACGCCTTCTTTGACGCGCAGCGCGCTCACGAACGTGCCGTTGGTGCTGCCGAGGTCGCGGACGAGGACGCCTTCGTTGACGGCGCGGAGCTCGCAGTGGACAGCGCTGACCTCGGGGTCGGTGAGCTTGATCTTCGCGCCGTCGTCGCGGCCGACCACGATGGGATCGACGTCGATGGCGACCTCGGCTCCGTCCGGCGTTCGAGCCACACCTCCACGCACGAACCAGTGGAGGACCCTCGCGCGGGTCGAACCTTGCGTCATCCCTTCCTATTCGCACACGTTTGGGGGTGTTGGAAGCGTCCTTGCCCATGCACCGCAAAACGGGATCTGAGGGCACGGGCGGGGTCCGGTGGACGCGTTTGCGTCCAGGCATGAGGCCCCAATATCTGCCTAAAATCATGGATAAATGACGCCATTCGCCCCCTGGTGCGTGGCACGTCGGGTGCTACCTTGAGAGGCAGCTCGTCGAGCCCATTCGAATCCCGCCCATGACCCCGAAAGCCCACCACCGCGCTTGGAAGAGGACGGCGTCTCTGACGCTCGCGTCGCTCGCGCTCGTGGGCGTGCTCGGCGCGGGATGCGACAAGAAGAAGGCGGACGATCCGAACGTGAACACGCTCCTCGACGAAGACCGAGCGCTCGCCGACGACGGCGCGGACACGAACCTCGCCGAGAACGATCCCGAGCTCCTCACCTCGTCGCTCATCTCTTCGGCGCCTGCCGGAAATCTCGGGCTCGCGTCGCTCGATATCGGATCGGACGTCGGGCCGCGCGCCTTCGGAGACACCGTCCGCGCGCTCTACTTCCCGCGCGGCTGCGTCGAAGCGACGAACGATCCAGCGACGCAAACGGCGACCTACACGTTCAACGCATGCGCCTTCGGGCCGAGCGGCCTCAAGCGCGTGACCGGCGTCGTGAAGGCGGGCTACCGCGCAGGCCCCGATGAGCTTCATCTCGATCTCACCGCCGACGCCGTGCAGGTGAACCGCGCCGTCATCGACTGGCACGCGACCGCCGACATCACGACCGAGCCAGGCACCGGGCGCCGGACGATGAAGTGGACCGCGCAGCTCGCGGGCACCACCGCAGGCGGGCGCAAGTTCGAGCGCACGACATCGCAGACCGTCGCATGGACGCTCGGTGAAGCGTGCTTCGAGCTCGGCGGCACCTCCGAGGGAAAGATCCGCGATCGCGACATCAAGACCGAGGTCACGAATTTCCGCCGCTGCCGCGCGTCGTGCCCCGACGCAGGCGGGCACATCGTCGTCACCAACGTCGCGAAGAACAAGCAGATCGAGCTGATCTACGACGGCACGACGACCGCCACGTTCGTCGACACGAAGGGCAACCGCACGCCGGTCACGCTCCCGTGCAGCCAGCTCTGAGCAGCTGGCGCTAAGCAGGCTCTCGGAGCAAGACGCTCCGGCCGCGTTGTCTACTTCTTCGAGTCGAGGGGCTCGTCGTCTTTGGCGGGCTCTTCGGCGGCCGGTGACGACGCGACGATGTGCGGTTCGCTCTGCGCGCCAGGCGGAGGCGGCGGGACGCTTTTGTGCGTGTCGGAGGCGCCGGTGAACTCGATGCCGACGATCACGCCGTCGGGCTCTTCTTGGACCCAGACGATGCGGCCCATGCGGTGGATGACCTCGTCGGTCCCGACGCCGACCTCGAACTTCTGGCCGAGAATGACCTTGTCCTCGAGGATCGCGCGGAGCCCGCCGCGGCTCACGTTGAGGGCCCAGCCCTCGAGCACGCGGTTGTCCTCGGTGCGAAGCGTGACGCGCTCGGTCACCTCGCGGCGAGCACCGCCACGACGCATGGCGTGAACACCGCTCGGCACTTTCGTCAGCGGCGGAGAAGATGGTCCAGGCGGCGTTCCACCCGGCGGAGGATTCGTTCGTTCGGTCACAGGTCTCGACCTTCGAACAGAGTAGCAGACCGCGAGCCGACGCATGCAACTCCACGACAAAGATGGGGCCGAACGAGGACGCGGCGTCGTTCGGTCGAATCGGGTGGATCGTCGCGATCTGCTTCGTGCCTCGAGGACGCTCATTTCAACGGGGTCATGGAATGCTGTTGACGGATGGGGTCCTTTGGCCAGAATGTAGGACGGTTTCTCCTGGCTGATCTTGGGTGGGGCGGGCCTACCTCTTTTTGACGCGATTCAGACGGTTTCCCTTTGACGTCCACTCCGCAACAGCTGAAAAAAGCACTCGTCGCGAGCGGGTTCGAAGTCTTTCGAACGCTGCCCGAAGAGGTCGTCCTCGCGGAGCGTGTTCGCGAAAATCTCATCCTCGATTCGGGCGTCCGCGTGGCCCCGATCGATGGCGGCAACAAGCTCCAGGTCCGGCTCGTCCTTCGCGCCCAGCGCGCGGATTTCCCGAACGAAGACGAGCCGAGCCTCTTTGCCCGCGTCCGCAAGCTCGCCGAGCCCGCGATCGCGAAGGGATTTGCCGAGGTTTCGACGGCTGTGACCGCGGTGAAGGATCCCGCCGACGCCTCGCGCACGCTCGACACGTTCTACGAGGTCAACCTCTCCCACGACGTGGCGACGGTCGAGGACGCCGTCCCGGTTATTAAGTTCGTGCTCTCGCTCGAAAAAGCCGTGGGCCACGGCACGCACGGCACCGAGTAAGCCCAGCCAGGGCGTCGCGATGACGGCCCGTTCTCCTCGAGAACGCGGGCCCTCGCGTTTTTCTTCAAGAAGTTTCGCGGGCTGAGCGGGTAGAGAATGCCCCGCTCCCGTGTTATGGGGAGCGCCCGTGCTGCTCTCCAAGGCGCGGCACAAAAACCGACCGACATGCTCGACTTCTTCAGGCAAAAAGGGCTGACGTCCGCCATTTACGGCATCGTCATCATCGGCATGATCCTCGTGTTCGTGCTCGGCTTCAATCCGAGCGCGGGCAAGAAGCTTGGACCGATCAACGACGCGTGCGCCGCTCGTGTGCGTGGCAATTGCATCGAGCCCAAGGCTCATCGCGCCGCGTACCGTTTGATCTTCTCGCGAGGTGCGCCAGGCATGAAGCAAGCGGCTGCGTCGCGCTTCGTGCTCGAGGGTCTCATCGAACGCGAGCTGCTCATCGGCGAGGCCGAGCGCCTCGGGCTCACCGTCGGAGAGAACGAGATCACCGACAGCCTCTTTCACGGCGACATCTTCGTGAGCTTCCCCGCGGACAGCCCGAACGTCGGCCGCCAAGTGGGCTTCGACAACGGTCACACCACCGCCGACCGCCTCGTCCCGAACGGCTTCAAGAACAAAGATACGAAGCAGTTCGACATGAAGATCTACGAGCGCACCGTCAAGCAGCTCGCGAATCGGTCGCCCTCCGAGTTCCGCGAGTGGCAGACGCGCGAGATGCTCGCCTCGAAGATGCGCGATCTCATCAAGGCGCCCGTCCGCGTCGCCGACGACGAAGCGTTCGACAAGTACATGCAAGAGCGCACCACCTCGACGGTGAGCTACATCGTCGTGCGCAAGGGCTGGATCGAGAAGTACGCGATCAGCTCCGAGGGCAAAGACGTCGACGAGTGGGCGAAGACGAACGCCTCGAAGGTGATGGTCCCCGTCCGCCACATCCTCGTGAAGGGCGACAAGTCGAAGCCCGACGAGCTCGAGGCCGCGCGCAAGAAGGCCGAAGGCATCCTCGAGCGCATCAAGAAGGGCGAAGACTTCGCGAAGCTCGCGAAGGAGTTCTCCGACGATCCCGGCAGCAAGGACAAAGGCGGGCAGTACCCCGGCGAGCAGGTCGAGAACTTCGTCCCCGAGTTCAAGAAGTCGGTCGAAGGGCTCAAGCCCGGCGAGCTCGATCAGAAGCTCGTGCAGACGTCGTTCGGCTTCCACATCATCAAGCGCGATCCGGCGACGAAGGAAGACATCGTCAAGGCCTACAAGGCGACGAAGTCCGAAGACCTCTCGAAGGAAGTCGCGAAGGCGATCGAGACCGACATGAAGGCCGGCAAGTCGGCCGACGACGCGATCAGCGCCGCGATCACGAAGTACGGCAAGTACGCCCCCAAGGTCGAGAAGCCGAAGGACACCGCCGCCGCAGGCGATGGCGGAACGAAGGCCGCTGGCGACGCGGGCAGCAGCACGCCCGCGCCCGAGACGTTCGCCGCCGACAAGGATCCGACCCGCCCGCAGCTGCTCGTGTCGAGCGCCTTCAACCGCGGCGGCAACCCGATCCCCGCGATCTCGGAAGAGGCGACGGAGAGCATCATCAAGTTCGCGTTCGAGGCGAAGCCCAGCGACGTCGCGCCCGAGCCGGTGAAGACGGACGACGGCTTCATCGTCGTTCAGCTCAAGGAGCGCAAGCCCGCGACCAAGGAAGAGTTCGACAAGGAGCGCGACACCTATTCGCTCCAGCTCCTCAACAACAAGCAGAACGAAGCCCTCGCGTACTACATCCGCCGTCTTCGCGAGGCCTCGAAGCTCGAGATCAAGGTCGACGAGGCCAACCTCTTCGGCGTGCAGAAGGGTGACGCAGGAGCGCCGCGGGACGAGGACGAAGAGTGAGTCTTTCGTCGAAGTAGGCGTGAGATCGCGCTCGCCGATGGTAGTCCATCTCTCGACATGACGATTTCGCCCGGAGCATCCGTGTTGGGCGAGCCAGCGCGGATCGAGACGCTCGACAACGGCCTCCCCGTTGTCATCGCCCCACAGCCGCAGCTCCATCGCGCCCACGTCGCGCTCTACGTGCGAGTCGGTTCGCGATTCGAGACCGCCGAGCACAACGGCCTGTCGCATTTCCTCGAGCACATGCTCTATCGCGGCACGTCGAAGCTCCCGCACGCGCACGACGTGAACCTCGCGTTCGAGAGCCTCGGCGGATACTTGTATGCTGCAACGCAGGTCGACTTCGGAGTCTTCTCCGTCACGCTGCCGGCCGAGACGCTCGCGGAGACCACGTCGCTCTTCGCCGACGTGTTGATGGAGCCCACGTTCGCGGACATCGAGGTCGAGAAGGAGATCGTCTGCGAAGAGATCCTCGAAGATCTCGACGACGAGGGACGCCAGATCGACGCCGACAACCTCTCCCGCCAGCTCATCTACCCGCACCATCCGCTCGGCTTCACGATCACGGGCGACGAGAAGCGCGTCCGCTCCTTCTCGCGCGAGATGCTCCGCGGGCACCACGCGCGTCACTACAACGCGTCGAACGCCGTCCTCGCCTTCTCCGGCGCGGTGGATCCGAGCCGAGCGCTCGACCTCGCCGCCGCGCACTTCTCGCGCATGCCGCGCGGCGTGAAGGTCACGAGCCCCACTCCATCGCATGGGCAAAAGCGCCCGCGCTTCGAGCACGTCGAGAACGTCTCGAGCCAGACCGAGCTCCGCGTCTGTTACCGCGCCGTCCCCGATCGCTCACCGCATCGTCCCGCGATGGACATGTTGATGCGCATCCTCGACGACGGCATGTCGACGCGCCTCTACCATCGCGTCTGCGACAACAAGGGTCTCTGCTACGACGTGAGCGCGTCGTACGACGGCTACGATGACGACGGCGTCCTCGACTTCGCCGCCGGCGTTCAGCACGCGCGCGTCGCCGTCGTGACGAGAGAGATCACGTCCCTCGTCGCCGAGCTCGCGCACGCGGGCCCCTCCGAAGAAGAGCTCGTCAAGGCGCGCCGCCGCCACGTCTGGGACACGCGCACGATGCTCGACTCCCCCGAAGAGCTCGCCGGCTACTACGCCGCCGGAATCCTCTTCGATCGGCTCGAGAGCCCCGAGGTACGAACCGCGAAGAACGCCGCCGTCACGAGCGAAGACGTCCGCGCGCTGGCCGCGGTCATCGCCCAGCCCGATCGCTTGAACGTGCTCGCGGTGGGTCTCCTCGACGACGGCGAAGATCGCCGCGTCGAAGACGTGGTGAAGGGCTACGCGGTCTCGTCATGACACGCGGGGTTCTCGTGATGCTCCTCACCCTGGCGACCGCCGCCTGCGGAGGAAGCCCGCCGCCGGAGCCGAAGGCACCCGCGACAAACGTCCCGCCGCTCGCGAGCGCGAAGCCTGACGCGCCGCCGCTCCTCATCGAATACGTCGTGATCCATCGCAAGTGGGTCGAGAAGTACGTCGCCACGCCGGCCGCCGACGTGAAGACGTGGTCGGAGGCCGCCGAGAACGCGGAGCTCGTCCGCGGCCCCGTGCGTCACATCGTGCTCAAGGTGCCGAGCCCCGCCGCGAAGGAGGCCACGAAGAAGAAGGCGCAAGCCATCCTCGAGCGCCTCAAGAAAGGCGAGGACTTCGCCAAGGTCGCGAAGCAGTCCTCCGAAGACACCACGAGCAAAGACGCCGGGGGAGAGATCCCGAACGAGGCCCTGAAGGATCTGCCGCAAGAGCTCCGTGACGCGATCGCCTCGCTGAAGCCCGGCGACACCTCGAAGGATCCCGTGCTCGTCGCCGCCGGGACCGAGATGCATGTATTCCACAAGGATCGCCTCGAAGGCGATCGCCTCGAGCGCGCCTACAAGAAGGCGAAGGCGCCCGAGGCCGCGCAGAAGCTCGCCGAAGACCTACAAGGTCGCTTTCGCGCCAAGGCGGAGACGCGCTCGTCCATCGCCGACTCCGTCCAGAGCGTCCTCGGCGAAGGCGCCGCCAACGACGTCGACCGCCCGCGCGCCGTCATCGTCGAGCGCGATCGCCTGAAGAACGTCCGCATGCCCGCCGCCGCCAAGGCAGCGCTCGAGACGTTCGCCCAGAGCGCCCACCCTGGCGACGCCCTCCCCTCCCCCGCCGTCGACGCCGACACGATCATCGTCGCGCGGACCGCACGAGGCGAAGGCCGCAGCGCAGAGAGCGCCGAGTCGGCGCCGTAGCGCACGCCCAAGAAATCGGCCGGAAAGCGCGCAAAAATGGCCGCTTCGCCCTCCTGCGCGGCGCGCCGTCACGCTTTCGCGAGGTCGCGCGACGAGGGATCGTGCTGGTTTCATCGCGCTCGTATGTGCTCCTCCTCGCTGCTCTCCTCCCCGCGTGCACCCAGGCGCACGCCTCGATGAACCCCGCGTCGGTCGACGCGGGGATCTCGTTGCCCATCCCTCCACCATCATCCGCGAGCGAGAAGACCGCGGACCCTCTCCCCACCAAGGCCGCCGCGCCTGCCGATCCAGAGCCCGCGAAGCCCACGGTCGTCCGCGTCCCCTACGAGGGCGTCAAATCGCCCGCGCTTCGCGGCGGGACGCTTCACAGCCCGATGCCGGGTGGGTTCCTCGGAGGATGGAACGGCGACACGGGCCTCGACATCGCCGGCAACAGGCTCGACGTGTACGCGATCGGCGCGGGCACCCTCGACTACTCGGAGTGGGGCCACACGCTCTGGACGCGAGGAAAGGACACCGCCTACAGCGTGCGGCTCGCGCTCGACGAGCCCATCCCGTGGGGCGCCGGCGGCGAGCACAAGATCACCCACGTGTATTATACACACTTGTCGAAGCTCGAGACGACGCAGGCCGAGGGAGCGCCGACGCGAAAGCACGTGGAGGCCGGCGAGAAGATCGGCGTCTCCGGCATCGGCAACGGCGTGCCGCATCTTCATCTCGGCCTCCTGCTGGACAACCAGGTCGAGCAAGACTCCTGGACGTTCATCCTCCGCGAAGGCGACATCCGCAAGGTCTTCGGCAACTACAAGAACGGCGAGCTCCTCCCGCTCCCGCCAAAGACAACCACCGCAAAGTGACAGGTCACGCGCGGAACAAGGGGCCGAGCGCCTCGAGCTCGTCGGCGGCTTCGTCGGACGCGGTGGCCTCGAGCATGACGCGCACGCGCTGGGCGCCGAGATCTTCGGCGACGCGCGTCTTGATGTTCGGGAGCGCGGTGCGCTCGCCGCTGCGCAGCGCGAGGAGCCGGAGCGCGCCAAGACGCGCCGTCGCCGTGAGGGTCTCGTCCTCCGCGATGCGCTCGAGCTCGTCGATCGACAGGGCTCCTCCTCGGTAACCTTGCCGTGCGCCGCTGAGGGCGTCGATGCGGGCCATCCACGCACGAACGGTCTCGCCGGCTCGTTGCTCGAGGACGGTCGTCGGTGCGGCGGTCTCGGGCGCTTTGGTGGGCTCGCGGTCGCCGCGGATCCGCGATTCGCGCTGGAGGCGGGCGTGCTCGCGGATCCCTTTCGCGGAACGAGAGAGATCGCCCGTGCCGATGACGACGTTCTTTCGGAGGAGCGGCTCGAGAAGGAAGAGGACGCTCGCGACGACGCCGCAGGCCAGCGCCGGAACGCCCGCGACGGCCTTGAGATCGACGAGCTCGAGGCCGCCCACCCCGACGGCGTAGATGGACGCGGCGAGGACGCCGAGGAGCGCGAGGACCTTTCTCACGAGGACGAGCCGGGGATGCGCGACCTTCATCGTGACGTTGCCGGTGCCAGGCCATCGAACGCCGAGCTGATCGAGCAGGCGGCGAGCGTCGGCCTCGCTCTCGACCTCGACGAACCATGCGGCGGCGCCGTCGGTCCCGATCGCGATGCTGAAGCCACTCGCGGCCCGCGCGACCTGCACGGTCATGCCTTGAAGCGAATGTTGCTGCTCGTCTCCGAGGTGCAGGAGCCCGCGCTCGACGTACATCTTCGCGATCGCTGCGCGTGGCTGCCACGTGAAGGCGAGGCCCGCGCACCACGCGGCGCAGGCGAGCCCGAAGGACCAATAGCGCGAGAAGCCGAACCACTCGTGCGGCGCGATCGTTCGCGTGAGGATGGCGACCATCGCGAGACCCATCACGAGCGCGATCGCGAAGCCCCAGCCACGCCGCTCGCGCACGTCGATGCGACGCGTGAGGACAAAAGGTGCGTGCGCCGGCGCGTGCGCCGTCTCGTCGCCTTGCGAAGAGTCGTCCGTGCTCACGTCACAAGAACGTCAAGAGGAGGTCGGCGAGCTCTTTCGGTCGCGTCCAGTGGAGCATGTGCCCGGCGCCTTCGAGCGTGGCGCGGTCGACATGAGCGAACGCCGCGAGCCTCTCGTCTTCGTCGGGCGGATGGAAGCCCTGCGCGCCGCCCGAGACGAAGAGCACGGGGCACGTGACGAGCTTCGCGAACTCGACGAACAGCTTCGAGAAGAACGGCACCGGCGACGTCGTTCGATGAAGAGGGTCATAGCGCCACATCACCCGCTGCGCGCCTTCGGCGTCCGTCACGTCGCGCACGAGGTGCGGGAGCCTGTGATCGAGCACGTCACGGGGCACGCCGGGATGGTTCGTGATGAGCCGGCGCCGCGCGTCTTCACGACGGAGCGGCTCGGGCTCGCCGCGCGCGCGCACCGCGCGGACATCGTTGATCCACGTGCGCATCCGAACGGGGCCCATCTCGAAGGCGTTGTCCGGCGGACCGAGGCCCTCGAGGTTGGCGAGCCGAACGACGTTCTCGGGAAACGATCCGGCGTAGAGCGTCGTGATCGTGCCGCCCATCGAATGCCCGACGAGCGCGACCGGCTCGTTCGGCGAGAGCTCGTCGACGAGCCCCGCGAGGTCCGCGATGTAGTCGGCGAAGTGGTAGTAGCTCCCGGGCGGCGCACGATCGCCGTCGCCAAAACCGCGCATGTCCGGGGCGAGGACGCGAAAGCCTTGCTCGGCGAGCGCGGGGGCGACGCGATCCCATGTGCCACCGGCGTCCATGTATCCGTGCACGAGAAAGACCGTGCCCGTCGACGAATCGGCCTTCGGCGCGCCCGTCGCGGGCCATTCGAGCACGCGATGACGGAGGCCATTGGCCGCGACGCGGAGCTCGTTCGGAGCGGGGGCTTCGGACATGCGGCCTACTTCATTACGTAACAGAATTCGCGGCGTTTACGTTCGTGATCGCACCGGGCGAGCGAGCGGAGTACGCTGGCCGGCGCGCGAGCCGAGTGAAGCGATGGCCACCCACACGATCACCCTCATCCCAGGAGACGGCATTGGCCCCGAGGTCGCCGATGCCACACGCCGTGTGCTCGATGCTTCCGGCGTGAAGATCGAGTGGGACGTTCAAGAGGCAGGCGCCGCCGTCGCCGAGAAGCGTGGCACCACCCTACCGGAGGAGGTGCTCACCTCGATCCGGAAGAACAAAGTCGCGCTCAAGGGTCCGATCGGGACGCCGATCGGCCGCGGCTTCCGCTCCGTGAACGTCACGCTCCGTCAAGCGCTCGACCTCTACGCCAACGTTCGTCCGATCCGGAGCCTGCCCGGCATCGAGCCGCGCTTCGAGGGCACCGACATCGTCATCGTTCGCGAGAACACCGAAGACCTCTACGCAGGTCTCGAGCTCATGATCATGCCGGGCGTCGCGCAGTCGATGAAGCTCATCACCGAGCGCGCATGCCTCCGCATCTGCGAGTATGCGTTCGACTACGCCGAGCGGCTGAACCGCAAGCGCGTCACCGTCGTGCACAAAGCAAACATCATGAAGCTCTCCGACGGCCTCCTGCTCGAGTGCTTCCGGAAGATCGCGCTCAAGCATCCTCGGATCGAGCCGCACGAGGTGATCGTCGACGCGTGCGCGATGCAGATGGTGAAGAACGCGAACAAGCTCGACGTGATCGTCACCGAGAATCTCTACGGCGACATCCTCAGCGACCTCGGCGCCGGGCTCGTCGGCGGCCTTGGCATCGTGCCGGGCGCCAACATCGGCCACGACGCCGCTGTCTTCGAAGCCGTGCATGGGACGGCGCCCGACATCGCCGGGATGGGACTCGCGAATCCCACCGCGCTCGTGCAGAGCGGCGTGATGATGCTGCACCACATCGGCGAGCACGCAGCCGCGCAGAAGATCGAGCGAGGCCTCCTCTCCACGTTCGAGAGCGGCATTCGCACCGCCGACCTCGGCGGCAGCGCGAAGACGGACGAATACACCAGCGCCTTGTGCGAAGCGATCGGGCGCGCATAGCGGCGCCGCAGCCGAGCTGACGACGGACAAGAAGGTGCACCGTGCACGGCAACGACGCCCTCGTCTTCCTCCTCTCGCTCGCTGCGCTCCTCGGCGTAGCGCGTCTGCTCGGTGAGCTCGCGCGATGGGCGGGGCTTCCGCTCGTCGTCGGTGAGATCGCGACCGGCCTCCTCCTCGGCGCGTCCGGGCTGAAGCGATTCTCGCCGGTCGTCCACGACTGGCTCTTCCCGAGCCGCGGCGCGGCCTCCGAGATGCTCACCGGCTACACGACGGTGTCCGTCGTGCTTCTCCTCGTCGTCGCCGGCCTCGAGGTCGACCTCGGGATCGTGAAGCGTCGCGGCAAGAGCGCGCTCATCGTCGCCGCGCTCGGTGTGCTCGTGCCGCTCGGCGGCGGATTCATCCTCGGACACGCGCTGCCTTCGTCGATCTCGGTCGGCGCCCACGACAACCGGACGCTCTTCGCGCTCTTCATGGGCGTCGCGCTGTCGATCTCGGCGCTTCCCGTCATCGCCAAGACCCTGCTCGATCTCGGGCTCTTCAAGAGCGACGTCGGGCTCCTCGTCATGACCGTCGCGATGCTCGACGACCTGATCGGGTGGGTGGCGTTCAGCATCCTCCTCGGACCGCTTCATGGCTCGGGCATCGACGTCCTCGTGCTCGGGCGCACGATCACGCTCGCCGTCTTGTTCGGCGTGATCTGCCTCATCCCCGGCAGAAGGTTCATCGACCGGCTCCTCGGCGCGCTCGAGCAGCAGGGCGGAGACTTCGCGGCAGGGCGCGTCCTGTCGCTCGTCGCGGTCGTCGCGATGCTCGGCGCGGCGATGACGCAGGCGATCGGCATCCACGCCGTCCTCGGCGGCTTCATCGTCGGCGTGATGATCGGCGACTCCCCTCGCCTCCGCGAGCGCACGCGGCAGACGATCCATCAGTTCGTCACCAACGTGTTCGCGCCCGTGTTCTTCGCGTCCGTCGCGCTGCGCGTCGACTTCGTCGCCAGCTTCGATCCCGTCTTGTGCCTCGTCGTCTTCGTCCTCGCGACGGCGACGAAGCTCATTGGCTGCGCCGGCGGCGCGCGTCTCAGCGGCCTGCCGTGGCGAGAGTCGCTCGCGGTCGGGTTCGGCCTGAACGCGCGCGGCGCGATGGGGATCGTCCTCGCCCTCCTCGCTCGCGAGGCCCAGCTCATCGACAACCGCATCTTCGTCGCGCTCATCACGATGGCGATCGGGACGTCGCTCCTCGCGGGCCCCACGATGAAGCGCCTCCTCTATTCACGAACCGCGCAAGGGAAGATGCCGGGCGTGAAGGCGGACGATGCGGCCGGGCTCGTGCGTGACGGCGCGTTCATCCCCGTGCTGACGTCGGCGACGTCGGCGCGCGCGATCGAAGAGCTCGGGCGCGCGCTGCGCCCAGCAATCGGCGATCTGGTCGACCCCGCGCTCATCGCGGTCCTCGAACGCGAGCTCGTCGCGCCGACGGGCCTGGGTGACGAGGTCGCGATTCCCCATGCGCCCGTCGATGGCCTCGAGCGTCCTGTCGTCGCGCTTGGCCTGTCCGAGAAAGGCATCGATTTCGACGCGCCCGATGGACAGCCGGCGCGCATCGTCTTCCTCCTCCTCTTGCCTCCGCGCGCCTACGAGCGCGAAGTGCTCGTGCTCGCCGCGCTCGCGCGTTCGGTGTTCGACATGGCCGCGCGCGAAGCTCTGCTCAAGACGACGAACGTGGCCGACGCCGTGCGCTGCCTGGACGAGCACAGCAAGCGCATCGGAGGCAAACCCGTCGGGCCAAGCATGACGAGCCTCACCGATATGTGAGCCTCGCGCGGGTCGTGCATGGACAGGGGATGCGCGGCGATCTAAAGCACATTTCGCAGATGCTTATCGCCACGTGGAACGTCAACGGCATTCGCGCGCGCGCGATGCGCATCAACGAATTTCTCACCGAGCAGAAGCCCGATGTCGTCTGCTTGCAGGAGCTCAAGATCACCGAGGAGGAGTTTCCGCACCTCGAGCTTCGTGCGCTCGGTTACCACGCCGTCCTCTCGGGGCAGCAGGGATGGAACGGCGTCGCCGTGATCGCGAAGGATCGCCCCGAGGTCGTGATGCGCGAGCTGCCAGGCGCCGCCGAGCAAGGCGCGCGCTTCATCGTCGCGAAGGTCTACGACATGGAGTTCGCGAGCGTGTACGTACCCAACGGCAAGTCCGCCAAGCATCCCGACTTCAAGGTCAAGCTCGCCTGGCTCGAGACGCTCGCGAAGCACATCGAGTCGCGCGCCGATCGCGAGGCGCCGCTCGTCGTCGGTGGTGACTTCAACGTGTGCTGGACCGATCTCGACTCGTGGGGAGGCGTTCGCTTCAAAGGCCACGTGCACCACACCGACGAGGAGCGCGCGCTCATCGATCGCCTCCGTGATGCAGGGCTCGTCGATCTCTACCGCTCGAAGTACCCCGACGAGCCCGGCTTCTCGTGGTGGGACTACCGCGCCGGCTCGTTTCACAAGAAGGAAGGCATGCGCATCGACCTCCTCCTCGCGACGCCCGTGGTCGCGGCTCGTCTGAAAGAGGTCCGGGTGGAGCGCGATTACCGCAAGAAAGGTAAGCCTTCTGGCTCGATCCCTTCGGACCACGCGCCGGTCGTCGCCGAGCTTTCGTAGCCTCGCCTCACGCGGTCTATCCTTCGGTCCATGGCCAAGCCTTGGATCATCGGCGCCGCGTCCTTCCTCGTAGGAGCCGTCACGGCGAGCGGCGCGTGGACCGCCTTTCCTCCGTCTTCGAAGCCCGCTTCCCCGTCCTCCGCCACGGCCGATCCCGCGGGCGCCAAAGACGAGAGCGCGCTCGAGAAGGCCAACGCGAACCTCACCGCGTCCCTCCACGAATGCGATCGACGCCTCGCCGAGCTCGGCGAGCATCCCGTCGGCACCGCGCCGATGCCCTCGGCCGCTGCTCCGTCGCCCAACGACTCACGCGGTAACCGCGGTGGGCGGAGAGAGCAGCGCTCGCTCACGAAGGAAGACTGGGAGCGCATGGCCGAGAGCGGCGTCGTCCCCACGCGTGTGCCGTGCATCCGCGACAAGCCGTGGACCCCGAACGAGCGCACCGCCGACCGCCTCGGGCTCGCTCCTCAAGACACCGAGGCGCTGAAGACGGCGTACGAAGCGTCGAACAAGCGCATGAACGATCAGATCCGCCCGCTCTGCGCTCAGGTGCTCGGCAGCGCCGAGGCCGCAGACAAGGTCGGCACGAGCGCATGCATCGACGTCATCAACAACAGCGCGCGCAAGGCGAACGCCGACGCCACGAAGGCGTCGCTCACGCGCGTCGCCGAGATCCAAGCCGGCAAGCGCGAGGCGCCCAAGTCGATGTCCGACGCGCCGCCGGTCGAGCAGCTCGCCCTCGTCCTCACGAAAGAGTCGAAGACGTTCGAAGACGAGCTCGGTCAAAAGCTCGGCCCCGAGGAGGCCAAACGCCTCGCGAACGATCCCGCGCTCTGCGCCGATCGACACACGCTCCGCGCGAGCGACGAGAGCGGTCCTCCCGGCGGCTTTGGCCGCGTCCGCAACGGCCGCTGACCGTCGCGAAACGGATCGCTCTCGACGGCGATGGGATCCGATCACGGATGAGCCCACATCGGCGTTCGCCGGCGATGCGCCGTCATCGCCTGGCTCGGTCATTGCTGCACCGTGATCCATGACGCGATCTCGTTGTCTCGCCCTGCTCCTTGCGGCCCTCATCGGAGCGGCCTGCTCGGGCACCCCACCTGGCGGCGCGCACGCGGACGCGAAGGGTCAGGACGGAGCGGTCACCACGCCACCATCGAAAGATCCTAAGGCAAACACCCCATCCAAAGCAGAGCCGCCGAGCTCGTCGGCCGAGCCCACGGCGATCAAGCCTCTCGCGATCGTGTACCGCGGACCGGCGACCTGCGACGGCGACGGCGGTGAATGCGCTCCCGCTTGGGCCGACATGTTCAAGTCCTGTCAGCCGGGCTTCGACGTGATGTTCGTCGGCCCGGGTGAGTCGAGCGACGTGACCCCCGAGGTCCTCGCGAAGGCCGGAGTCTTCATCTATCCAGGCGGCAACGACTCCATCGCCAAGGATTGGAAGCACGTCGCGGGTTACCGCGACGCGATTCGTGACTTCGTCCAGCGCGGCGGCCGCTACCTCGGCTCCTGCACGGGCGGCTACCTCGCGGCGACAAACCCTTGGGCCGGCACGGACATCGGCTTTGGGCTCCTTCCGGGAAACGCGGGCGAGTACGTCGGCTCGCCCGGAGCGGACATCACGACGACCGGCGACACGCTCGTCGATGTCGTGTGGAAGGACGTTTGGGGCAACTCCAAACACCCCATCTATTTGCAAGACGGCGCGTTCTTCGAAGCCGCGAACGCGTCCTCGCCTGGCGTCCTCGTGCTCGCCACCTACGCCGCGAACGGAGCCATCGCCGCGCTCGTCGCTCCCTTCGGCAAAGGCAAGGTGGGTGTCGAGGGTCCGCATGCCGAAGCCCCGTTGAGCTGGTACGAAGCAAACGGAGTTGGCGGCAACCCCGACTTCGCTCCAGGCTGTGATCTGATCGCCAAGACGCTCGCGCCTTGAACCGAGCGCACGACACGGCGACTCGAATACGGGTATCGTGAAGGCATGAAGTCGGGCGTGTGGGCCGGCGCTCTGGTCATGGCGCTGAGCGGCACGGGCTGTGGTGGTGGACAGTCGGGCGCGGCGGCGCCTTCGGGGCGCTGCGCGGGCGTCGAGCCGAGCATGAGCGAGTCGCAAGCGTTGCCGACGGGGACGTCGGGCGGGCCGAATGCGTGGTTCGAGGTGAAGGTGACGCACGCAGAGCCCGTGCTCACCGACAACCATTTGTCGCTCGACGGCGTCGAGATCCCGATCGTTCGCATCACGACCACGGGCGCAGGTGAAGACGGGTCGCACGATCCGACCGCGGGTCGCCTGATCACGAGACGCGGAGCTGCGTCGGCGTCGGCCGGCGGCGAGTCGAAGGGCGCGTATGCGAACGTCGTGAGCTTTCGCATTCCGGCCGGCACCCCGATCGGGAAGAAGCAGCTCGCGTTCAAGACGTGCGGGCTCGCGGCGCCCGAGCGCATCACGATCGACGTCTTGCCATCGCCTGCGCCCGTGATCACGTCGATCAAGATCGTGCGCGGCGAGCAGTGGCCTGCGCTCTTCATCAAAGGCTCGAACCTCATCGGCGCCGAGAAGGTGATCCTCGTCGCCGCGGACGGATCCGTCTCGACGATCGACAGCGTCACGAAGATCGACGACAGCGAGATCCACGTGATGGCCAACGGGCCTGGGACCTACGAGGTGTTCGTGCAGAGCGCGAGTGGCCTCGGCGGCGGTCCGCCGGGCGGCGTCGCGGTCGTGCGCTGAGCCTAACGAAAACAGCGATTTGCTCCTCCTCTCTTTTGTCGATCTCGCGCGAACGCGAGCTCGGCATGTGCTCCCCAATCGGCAAGGCGACACGGCGCGCCTACCTTGCGCGCCCAAGGTAGCTGCCATCATCTCGCCTCTCGTTTCTTGCGCGAAGCACGACAACGTGATCGCGCGTGACGACGAGATTCCACGACGAGCGCGCTATGCATCAACGCGCGTGAGGTCGACTCACCCTTTTCAACAAGGGTGATGGTCGAGTTGTCCGTCTCAACCCCAGGCGACCGAAAGCGCGCCACCTTGCGCGCCCAAGGTAACTGCCGCCATTTCGCCTGTCGTTTCTTGCGCGAAGCGCCGCGATGACCCCGAGATCGACGCCAGGCGTGTAGACGTCATCGCGCGTGACGCCGAGGCGTCGCGCAGCCTTGCGACAGAGAGAGCACCACCTTGCGCGCGCAAGGTAAGTACCGACGTTTCGCGTGTTGTTTCCGCAAGAAGCGGCGATGAGCACCGCGGACTTCGAGAGCGGTCACGACCGTTGCGCGCGATGGCAGAGGACAGCGTGACGAATGAGGTCGTGAGAATGGACGTGCTCATGATGAGGTGGATGATTTTGGTTTTGTCTCGGCTCCGCCGGCTCCGCTGCCTCGGCTCCGCTGCCTTGGCTCGGCTCCGCTGCCTCGGCTCCGCTGCCTCGGCTCCGCTGCTTAGTCACCGGCCCACCTACAAACGATCGCTTTTTCTTTTTCTTTTTTTTGTGGATCGAACGAGACACGTGCGGTGACTAACCCGTACCGGTCCCCGGTTCGTTCGGAAGCGGCTCGAAGAAAGGACGAGGAGCGTGCATCGAAAAAAGAGACACGTGCGTCGCACGACAGCTCTTCCAGTCCACCGGCTTCGTGAGTGCGGTCTCGTCGGCGACCTCGAGCGCGCTTCGTGGTCCGACTGCCTTGGGCGCCCCAGGTGCTGCCGGCTCGACTCAAGCGAGATCAAAGAGGAACCGGAAGCCCGCTGGAACCTTTTCAACCAGGGCATCGATTCCCCGACCATCGATGCACCGCCCCTCTCAACCAAGGCACGGTCCGTTGCCCGACCGACGTCGCGGCCCCTTGCTCGGCCGAGATCACTGCGGGCGGGACCTCAGGATCGCGCGACTTCACCTTGGACCACGGTGACCGCAGTCCGTTGCCCGACCGACGTCACTGCGGGCGCAGGACCTCAGGATCGCGCGACTTCACCTTGGTCAACCACGGTGACCGCAGTCCGTTGCCCGACCGACGTCACTGCGGGCGCAGGACCTCAGGATGGCGCGACTTCACCTTGGTCAACCACGGTGACCGCGTTGCCCGACCGACGTCAGGACGCAGGACCTCAGGATGGCGCGACTTCACCTTGGTCAACCACGGTGACCGCAGTCCGTTGCCCGACCGACGTCACTGCGGGCGCAGGACCTCAGGATGGCGCGACTTCACCTTGGTCAACCACGGTGACCACAGTCCGTTGCCCGACCGACGTCACTGCGGGCGCAGGACCTCAGAATCGCGCGACTTCACCTTGGTCAACCACGGTGACCGCAGTCCGTTGCCCGACCAACGTCACTGCGGACGCAGGATGGCGCGACGTCACCTTGGTCAACCACGGTGACCACAGTCCGTTGCCCGACCGAAGTCAGGGCGCAGGACCTCCCTTCACGGTGGCAGGCCGTTCGGCTGCCCGGACGTGCAAGTGGATGACTTTGTGGATGGTTCTCCCGAGATGACAGAACGTTTTAGAAACGGGCTTAACTGGGATGACGTCGCGGGCATCCGTTCCGAGCGGATCGACGGCCATTTTGCGTCCCGTGCGCGTCTCGTCACTCAGACGTGAGTTACCGCCGGCGCTCAACAAGGGTACGTCGTTCGCACGTGAAAGCCATGGCCTCCTCCTCTCGATCTCGTTTGCTTCGTGCCTCGGTGATCGCGCTCGCAGCGAGCGGCGCGCTGCCGATCGCGAGCGGCTGCTCGCGCGAGTCGTCGAAGGACGACGGCGCGGCCGACGTCGCCGACGGCGAAGCGATCTACTCCTCGATGTGCAAGAGCTGCCACGGCGCGCGCGGCGAAGGCGGGCGTGGTCCGGTGCTTCGCGACATCTACAAGCGCATGGACGAAGCGACGCTCGCCTCGTTCATCGACGAGCGCATGCCACTCGGAGAGCCGGAGCGATGTGACGCGCGCTGCTCGAAGAACGTCGGCGCCTACGTCTGGCGAACGCTACGTGGTGACATCGTCTGCAATGCGCCGCAGCCGCTCGAGCGTGGTCTTCGCCTGCTGACGCGTCGCGAGTACCGCGCGACGATCGAAGACTTGTTCGGCGCTGGCGCGAACGCGAGCGCCTCGCCAACCGGATCGCCGGCCGTGCCTTGCGGGACGACGACGTTCACCTACGACCCGAAGGGCCGATCGCTGAGCACCGTCCACGTCGCCGGATCGTTCAACGGCTGGCCGGGCACGATCGCGCAAGGCGGCTACGCGCTCGCGCTCACGAACGGCACGTGGTCGGTCACCAAGCAGCTTCCGGTCGGCTCGCATCAATACAAGCTCGTCTTGAACGAGTCCGAGTGGATCGTGGACCCGGCGAACACGCTCACCGCCGACAACGGCCTCGGCGGTCAGAACTCTCGCATCGACGTGACGTGCCCCTCTCCTTCGTCTCCCGGCGGCAACACGGGCAACACCACGGGAAACACGACGGGCGTGCTCGACGTGACGGCCTCGTTTCCGCCCGACACGCGGCCGGAAGGCTTTGCCTTCGACGATCACGGACCCGGCCGCGTCGTGACCTCCGTGCTGATCGACGAGCAGATGCGCGCGGCCGCCGCGATCAGCGCGAGCGCCGACGTCGCGAAGTTGAAGACCGCATGCGGAGCGAACACGGCCGACCGTGAGGCATGCACTGGCGCGATCGTGAAAGACCAGGGCAAGCGCATCTTCCGCCGCCCGCTCGAAGGCGCCGAGATCGCGCGCTACGTCGCGGTCGCGCGCACCGCTGCCGATCTCGACAAAGGCGTGCGCGCGGCCTTGAAGGCGATGCTCGTCTCGCCCAGCTTTCTCTACCGATCCGAGGTCGGCGAGAAGCAGCCCGACGGCACCTTCCTGCTCACGCCTTGGGAGATCGCGAGCGCGCTGTCGTACTTCTTCACCGGCTCGATGCCCGACGCCGAGCTCTTCGCCGCGGCCGAGTCGGGAGAGCTTCGCACGCCTGCCGGGATCGAGAAGCATGCGCGTCGCCTCTTGGCGTCACCACGCGCGCGCGGGACGGTCGCCACGATCGCGGAGCAGTGGCTCGGGATCGAGTCGCTCACCTCGATCACGAAGGAGGAGACGCACTTCCCGCTTCCGGCGAACGTGCGCGCGTCGATGCTCGAAGAGACGCGTCGCTTCGTCACCCATGTCGTGTTCGACGGCTCGCACGACGCGAGCGACCTCTTCGGTGCAGATTACACATTTCTCGACGAGGCGCTCGCGAAGCACTACGGCATCGCCGGGGTGACCGGCGCCGAGATGCGCCTCGTGAAGTATGGAGATGGGTCGCTCCGCGCTGGCGTGCTCGGTCATGGCAGCGTCCTCGCGACGACCGGCCACTCCGATCAGACGTCGCCCATCCGGAGAGGGCTCTTCGTCCGCCGCCGCCTCCTCTGCCAGGAGTTCGCGCCTCCTCCTCCGAACGCCGGCGGCGTGCCCGCGGTGGATCCGAACGCGACCACGCGACAGCGCTTCGCGCAGCACACCGCGAATCCGTTCTGCAAGAGCTGCCATCAGTACATCGACGACGTCGGCTTCGGGTTCGAGCGCTTCGACACGGTCGGACGCATGCGCGACAAGGAAGGCGACAAGCCGGTCGACGCGCAAGGTGACATGAACGACGTCGAAGGGTTCGGCAAAGGGACCCACGCGCCGTTCTCGAACCTCGCCGAGCTCGGGCGAACGCTCGCCGCCAGCGACGCCGCCAAGACGTGCGTCGCGCGGCAAGCATGGCGCTTCGCGCGAGGTCGGCTCGACGACGATATCTGTCAGATCGCGCCGGTGAAGCAGCGTTTCCTCGAGAAGGGCGGCGATCTCCGCGAGCTCTTCATCGCCATCGCCGTCGATCCTGCCTTCGTGGTGCGCAAATGAAGACGATCACCTCACGCCGCTCGATCCTGAAGGCGCTCTGCGCGAGCACGTTGACGTTGCCCTTCGCGGGCCTCTTCGCGAAGAGCGCGAGCGCGGGGCCGGTGGGCACCGCCGTCGCCAAGCGCCTCATCGTCTTTTACTTCCCCGATGGCGTCCCGGCGCCGGGCGGCGAAGCGAGCCGGTTTCACGCGAGCGGCTCCGAGACGAGCTTCACGTTGCCGCAGAACCTCGTGTCGCTCACCCCGCACAAGGACTCGTGCATCTTCTTGCGTGGCCTGACGATGGGCCCGACCGACGCAGGGAGCCATCCGGGCGGCGCGAAGAAGCTCCTCACGGGCGTCGACGGCGGCGGCGGGCAGTCGCTCGATCGCTACCTCGCGCAGACGATCGGCTCGAGCACGCCGTTCCGCCATGTGTATCTCGGCGCGATGGCGACGCAGAACAACGCGTCGGGCGACAAGTTCATCTCGTATCCGAGCGCAGGCACCACCGTGGCGCCCGACGACGATCCGGCGCAAGCCTTCACGCGCCTGTTCGGCTCGGCAGGAGGACCACCGACCACCGGAGGCGCCCCTGCGGCTCCCGATCCGGTCGAGGCGAGCATCATCGACGCGGCGATGGGAGACCTCGCCGATCTTCGCGGTCGCATCGGTGACGTCGACAAGGCCAAGCTCGATCTGCACCTCGAGGCGCTCCGCGACGTCGAGCGTCGCGTGAAGGGGCTCGGCGCGGAGGCGCTCCCTGCGTGCAACCAGTCGCTCGGCAAGGTCGCGCAGATCGACCACCAGCGCCTCTACGATCCGGCGTATTTCCCGGACGTCCTCCGCGCGCAGATCGACGTCGCGGTGCAGTCGATGGCATGCGGGCTCACCAAGGTCGCGGTCGTGCAAGCGTCGCAGCACACGAGCGAGCTCATCATGAGCCGCATCGCCGGCAGCCCGATGTACAAGCCGAACTTCGACATGCGGAGTCATCAGGCGTCGCACTACGGGCAGTCGAGCGATCCGAAGTTCGACGACTACGTGAAGCAGCGATCGTGGCTCGTCGAGCAATTCGCGTATCTGCTCGATCAGCTGAAGGCTCGCCCCGAAGGCGCCGGGACGATGCTCGACAACTCGATCGTGCTCTTGTGCAGCGAGATCTCCGACGGCAACACGCACTCGCACGACGACATGCCGTTCATCCTCGCGGGCAAAGGCGGCGGCACGCTACGCACCGGGCGGCTCTTCGACTTCGGCGGTCGCCGTCACTCCGACTTGCTCGGCACGATCGCGCACGCGATGGGCGATCCCAATGTGACGACGTTCGGCCAGGGCGGCCAGGGCCTCCTCATGCCGCTCCTTGCATGAGAGGCGCGACGCTCACGCGGGCAGACCTGGCTCCGCGGCGCCTGCCTTCTGCGCGCGTCCACCCGTGATCGAGAGCACGGCGCCGGCGATGACGACGACGGTGCCGATCGCTTCGTTCTTCGACGGGAGCGTATGCATGAGCGCGATCCCGATCGCGATCGACAAGACCGTCTCTCCTGGGCACACGAGCGCGACGAGCACGGGCGGAGCGTGGCGAGCCGCGCGCTGCACGAGCGTGTGACCGATCAACGTGGGCACGAGACCGAGCGCGACCATCGCGATGTACGACCTCGGGAGCACCTGACACGCGCAGAACTCTGGCTGGTTGATGAGCCAGAGCGAGAACGGCGCGAGCACGATCGACGACGTCCCGTAGACGGCCGCGGCGTACGCGTTCGGCGGCATCGCGTCACGGAGCCCGCGCGCGGCCGCCACGTACGCGCCGAAGAGCGCGACCGCGCCGAGCACCATCACGTCGCCAAGGAGGCGATGCTCTCCTGCGCCGGCGCCCGAGGCGACCACGAACGCGCCCGCAGTCGCGACGAGGAGACCAAACATCTCGCGACGTGTCGGCCGCAGTCGAAACGCCACGAACGCGAAGGCCACCACCGCCACCGGCTCGAGCGAGATGAGCGCCACCGCGGCGGCGAGCGACGTGCTCCCGAGGCCGCCGAGAAACAGCGCGAAGTGGCCGCCGAGGAGCGTCCCTGCGAGCAGCACACCGAGGCGCTGCTTCGGGGTGAGCGCCACGAGCGCACGGACGAGCGATCGCGGCTGCGCGAGCGCGAGCACCGCCGCGGCGATCGCCGTCCGCGTGCACGCCACGGTGATGGGAGGAAGCGGCGCGGTGATCTTGCCGAGCGGGCCGCTCGTCGCGAACGCCATCGACGCGACGAGGACGAGGAGGATGTCCGCGCGTGCCGATGATACCCTCGGCGTGGTCGTCGTGCTCATCGGCTCGCGTCGATCATCACCGACTACGTGGCACGCGCGCTAGCTAGAAGCGCTCTTTGGGCTCTTCGGTGCCGGTGACGACGATCTTCGGGAACACGTCTTGGAGGAAGCGATCGCGCACCTCTTTGGCGCGCTGCGGATCGTCGCGCGAGGGGATCGCGACGCCGACGACGAGGCACGCCTTGTCGCCCCACGCGGGGTAGGCCGCCCACGCCGCCTCGTAGGCCTCGTGCGAGAGCACGGTGGCGGTCTTCGCTTGCACCGGATCGACGTCGACGATCGAGATCTTCTTCGGTTGGTTCGGAGGCTGCGGCGCGCTCCACGAGAAGGCGACCGGCGGCTCGTGTTTGAGCTCGACCTCGAACGCGTCGATCCACGGAGCGGCCCACTGCTCGAAGCTCTTGTTGCACGCGCCCTGGACGGTGTTGTCGTCGACGTGGGTGACGAAGCCCGCGAAGATCGCGTGGTGATCTTTGCCGTAACGGAAGCCAACGAGGCTCTTCAGCGTGAGGAAGCGCACGCGCGTCCAGTGATCGGCGTCGGGAAGCGGCACCAGGATCGAGCCCTGCTTGTCGGGCTTCGACGCGATCGCAGAGACCTTGAGCTGCTCGAGCGCGGCGGCGTGACCATCGCCGCCCGTTCCGCCTTGCGCCGACTTGCCGTCGTCCTTCGGCGGCGACGCGGCCGTGACGGGTCGGGTCGGCTGCGCCTGCGCAGCGTTCGCCGTCGAGCACGCCATCGCGGCTCCGCCAAGCGCCGCGCACGTCGCGAGCGCGACCATGGCATGCGCCAGTGGGGTGAGCCGAGTGGTGATGGTGGAGCTCATGATGGCTACGCGTGGAACGCCCGAGACCTCTGTAGTGTTGGACGAATCTCACATTAATTCCACTCATTCAGGAGCAAGACGCCTTCTCGCGTGCTTTCCTCGCAGCCGAATGCGTCGTCCTGCCGTATGCTCGCGAATATCCAGCCGTGACGGCCGATAGCAGCAGAGCAAGCGCGAGCGGTTCAGCTCCTCCGAAGGCCGAGCCGAGCGAGTCGTCCACCGCCACGATCAAGCGTCTCCAAGCGGCGATGCGCGGTGTCCTCTCGGGCAAGGACGACGTCATCGATCTGTTGCTCGTCGGCCTGCTCGGCGCCGGGCACGTGCTCGTCGAAGACGTCCCGGGCGTCGGCAAGACGACGCTCGCGAAGGCGCTCGCGCGCGCGCTCGACGTGACGTTCACGCGCGTGCAGTTCACGCCCGACCTGCTGCCGACCGACATCCTCGGATCCCAGGTGCTGAACCCGCGCGACGGAACGCTCTCGTTCCATCAAGGTCCGATCTTCACCAACGTTCTCCTCGCCGACGAGATCAACCGCGCGTCGCCGCGCACGCAGTCGGCGCTGCTCGAGGCGATGAACGAGGCGCAAGCGACCGTCGACGGCATCACGCGCCAGCTCCCCTTGCCGTTCTTCGTCGTCGCGACGCAGAACCCCGCCGACTACCAGGGCACCTATCCGCTGCCCGAGGCTCAGCTCGATCGCTTCCTCCTCCGCATCGGCGTCGGGTATCCCTCGTCCGAGGCAGAGCTCGCGATGCTCTACGCACGTCGCACCGTCGACCCGCTCGAGCGCGTGACGGCGGTGTGCGACCAGCAGACGATCTTGCGCATCCAAACCGAGGTGCGTGAGGTCGAGGTCAAAGAGTCGGTCGCGAAGTACCTGCTCGGGATCGTGCAGAAGAGCCGGCAGGCGGAGGCGATCGCACGTGGCATCAGCCCGCGCGGCGCGCTCGCGTTCTTCCGCGCGACGCAGGCGCGTGCGTTCCTTCACGGACGCAAATACGTGTCGCCCGAGGACGTGCATGCGCTCGCGGGCCCCGTGCTCGCCCATCGCGTCGCGCTCACGACCGAGGCGCGTTACGGCGGGGGCTCCGCAGAGGAAGTCCTCGCCAAGGTAGCGCGCGAGGTGCGCGTGCCGACGTGAGGCTCGATCTCGCTCGCATCAACCACATCCTCATCCCGAAGTCGAAGGAGGAGCGGGATCGATTTCGAAGAAGCCTCGTCGGCCGGGCGGCCGTCCCGATCGTCGGTCTCCTCTGGGGATCGCTCACCGACGAAGGCCGCACGCTCCTCATCGTCACGCCGATCGCGGGAGGCGTCGCGATCGACGTCCTGCGCACGAGCGCCTACTACGTCTTTGCGATCCTCGCTGGGGTGCTGCTCGGCTCGCTCATCGCCTCGCGCGGGTTCAAGCTCGCGCGCACCACCGTGCGGGTGACCGCTCCACGGCGCGTCACGATCGGTGAAGACGTCACGTTCAGCGTGTCGTGCCATCGCGAAGCCAAAGAAGGCGACGCGAGCGACGCAGGCGCCCTGCCCGTGCGTGTTCGCGGCCCCTTCTTGCCGTGGGACGGCACGTGGATGGGCTCTCCACCCGACGAGATGCTCGTCGGCCCAGGCGACAGCGCGGTCGCGACGATGCGCGCGCGCTTCGTCTCGCGTGGCCTTCACCACCTCGACTCGTTCACGGCTGCCGCGGTCGTCCCGCTCGGCCTCGCGTGTGGACCACGCGTCGCGAGCGACGGCATCAAGGTGTACGTCGTGCCGCGCATCGCGAACGTGGTGCGTCTTCCTCTCGCGCTCGGCACGAAGCACCAGCCTGGCGGCGTCGCGCTCGCGTCGAAGGCCGGCGAGTCGATGGACCTCCTCGGCGTTCGCCCGTATCGGCCCGGCGATCCCGTCCGCGATTTGCATGCGCGCACGTGGGCTCGCACCGGGAGCCCGGCGGTCCGCGAGTACCAGCAGGAGTACTTCACGCGCGTCGGCGTCGTGCTCGACACGAGCGCGCGCGACCCCGATCGCCTCGAGGCGGCGATCGAGCTCGCCGCCGGCGTCATCGCGTTCTTGTCGCGAGGCGAGGCGCTCATCGACGTGCTCGTCGTCGGCGATGACGTACACGAGCTCACGCTCGGCCGCAGCCTCGGTCGCCTCGACCAGGCGCTCGAGCTGCTCTCGTCGGTCGAGCGCGGGCCCGACCTCCACGCCGCGCGCCTCGTGACGAAGCTCGAGCCTCACCTCGCTCAGCTGTCGACCGTGTTCGCGATCTTCACGAGCGCAGGGTCGAGCGCGGCGAACGAGAGCGAGCAGAAGCTCCTCGAGCGTAAGCTCAACGATCAGGGCCTCTCCTGCACGACGATCATCGTCGACGACGAGCTCACCAAAGCGATCAAGAAGCGCGAGGCGCTCTCATGGTGAGCTTGAAGGCGCCCGCGCTGCGGCTCGAGCGCGACTCGACGTTGGCGCGCTTTGCGCCGGCGGTGATCGCCTCGGCGATCCTCGTCTACGTCCTCGCGACGAAGCAGCTCTCGCCTGTCCCGCGCGGCATCTCGCTCGCGGCGGTCATCATCTCGTGGGCCGCCGCCACCCTCATGCGACGCCGCGATGTGCGCTCGCACGGCTCGGCGGTGACGGCGATCGCATCGGCGATCGCCGCCGGGCAGACGCTCGCCGGAATGGTGTACGGCGTCGCGGCCGGCCTCTTGATCATCGCTTGCCTCTTGTCGATGCGCGCGTCGCGTCTCCCTCCGCCGGAGCAGGCTCTGCTCGACGAGAACATCGTGATGGATGAAGGACGTCGCACGCGCTCGCTCCTCGTCATCGGCGTCGTCGCGTCTGCGATCATCACCGCCGCGTTGATGGGCCTTCCGCCGCTCGCTCGTCGGATCGAGGCGCGCTTCGAGGCGATGTTCGGCTCTGGCGGCGAAGACGCGACGGCGTTCTCCACCACGATGGTGCTTGGCTCGACGCGCGGCATGTTGCAGAGCGACGCGATCGTCATGCACATCGACGGCGACCGCCCCGAGTACCTGCGAGGCGCGGTCTACGATCAGTACGACGGCCGTCACTGGCGAACGACGATCGTGGGTCGCCGGCGCAAGGCGGTCTCGTCGGGAGGCTCCTTCGATCAGAGCCCAACGCGGATCACGCTCGCGCGCGGCGCGCCCAACGGCGACGACATGCGCTGGTTTCTCCCGTCGGGCGCGTGTGATTTCGTCACCGCGTCGGGGCGCCTCGAGATCGACGGCTTCGGCGTGGCGCGTCGCGCACGCTCCTCCGAGGATCCACCGCGGCTCGGCTACTCGAGCGCGTCGTCGTCCGCGGGATGCACCGGCGCGGCCGCGTCGATCGCGCCGCCCACCGAAGAAGACCTCTTCGTCTCGAAGCAGCTCGCGACCGTGCTCGGCGCCCATGCGACCGAGTGGACGCGCGGCGCCACGACCGATCGCGACAAGCTCGCGGCGATCGACCACCAGCTCTCGCGCTTCGAGTACTCGCTCGCGGTGAAGCGTGACCACAAG
Organism: Labilithrix sp.; assembly: GCA_044227045.1. Lineage (GTDB taxonomy): Bacteria > Myxococcota_A > Polyangia > Polyangiales > Polyangiaceae > Labilithrix. Next base: position 4,967 of record JBGAFW010000033.1, on the reverse strand, counting down.
CTCGATCCGATCATCGACTTCGTCACCCTTCATCGCGCCGGCCACTGCGAGATGTTCGCGTCGGCGATGGTGCTCATGGCGCGCACGCAAGGCATCCCTGCGCGCGTCGTCGGCGGCTACCACGTGAGCGAGGTGAACCCGCTCACCGGCCGCGCCGTCGTGCGCGATCGCCACGCGCACGCGTGGGTCGAGGCGTGGGTCGAGAATGGCTGGCGCGAGTACGACCCTACGCCCGGCGCCGAGGCCAACCGCAAGAAGGCAGGCTTCATCGACAACCTCGGCGACGTGATCTCTTCGTCGATCGAGCGTGCTGCGATCGCGATCAACAAGCTCGGCACGTTCGGCACCGTCGCCTTGCTCGGCGCGATCGCCCTCGTCCTCGCGCTCATCCGCTGGATCACCCAACGCGTCGGCACGCGCCGTCGCCGGAAGAAGCTCCTCTTGAGCGACTTCGGCCCGCCGCTCCCCTGCTTCGACGCCCTGACCGACGCCCTCGCGCGCGCCGGGCACGCGCGTGACGAGTCGGAGCCGGTCGAGGCCTTCGCGCGGCGCCTCGCGAAGAGCGGCGCCTCGTGGGCGACCGCGGTCTCGAACGCGCTCTTGTCGTACGCGGGCCTTCGCTATGGCGACGTCGGCAGCGAAGAGGCGATCGTCCGCGACGTCGAGCGAGCGACGAAGCAGGTCCGCTCGTCGCTGCCCTGACGCGCGTGTGGCGAACGCGCTACTTCTTGTCCGTACACGAGATCGCAGCGCCGCTCTCGCCCGGGTCGAGGATCTTGTTCGCGTTGCTGTCCGTCCACACGACATTGCCGTCGCAGGTGGTGTTCTTGGCTTCTGAGAGCGAGATGCCGCCGCCGACCTCGTTCGCGACGAGCGTCGTGTTGACGCCGTCGACTTGAATCCTGCCGAGCACGCTGCAGTCCGCGACGACCGTGTTGTTGCCCTTGATGATGAGGTCGCCTTCGATCACGCAGAGCACGAGGGCGGCGTTGTTGCCGTCGATCGTGACGTTGTTCTTCACGCGCACGCCGCGCATCGCGAAGTTGTTTCCGGTGGCGTCGACCTTGCCGCCGATCACGGAGACGCCCGCGCCTTGGCCGTAGATCGTGACGTTGTTGCCGCTCGACGAGACGTTGCCGCCGACATCGACGCCGTCGTCCGCGCCGTCGATCGAGACGACGCCGTTGTTGTTCTTTCCGAGCTCCACGTTGCCTTGGCCGTCGATCGGCGCCGGTGACGCCGCGCCGGGATAGCAGACGATCGCGACGACCTTTCCCTTCGAGTCGACGACGATGTCCGCACGCTCGCCGTCCTTGCATTGCTTCTGCGGCTGAACGCACTCGCCAGACGGCAGCGTGATGCATCCGCTCCCCGTCGGCGTCGTCGTCACCGTGCCTGCACCTGCGCCCGCGCCGACGACGACCGTCTGGTTCGGCTGACTCGTGTACGGGTCGCCGTTGCCCGCGTCCGAATCCACGCCGCTGCTGCTGCTGCCACCGCACGCGACGAGGAGACCAACGATCGACGTGACGGCGAGCACGCTCTTGCGATGAACCGAGGAGAGAGGGAAGGACATGCTTCGAAGCTACGTTCGTCTCTCGACGCGCGCCGCTGGATCCGCACGATCATCGCGAGAAAAGGAGGAGGTTTTCCCCGGTCGAAGACGCGACCTGGTCGCCATCTCGACCGGCGATCGCGTCGCGTTTCACATCACGACGCGCGCGGAGGAGGCACCTCGAGCTACCACGCGATGACGCCAGTCATCGATGCACTCTGCACCCAATGCCTCAGCGGCGCTTCTCGAGCACGGCGAGGAGGGCGGCGCGGCGCTCGGGCGACGTCCAATACGGGATCGTGTCCTCGCGAAACTGCTTCCGCTCGCTCTCGGGGATCTCGAGGCGAGGCCGCAGGAGGAGCTTCGTCGCGGCGTAGATGTCGCGCGGGTACGCGGCGAGCTTCGAGAGCATCGCGCGCGCCTCGGCCTCTTCCCCGATCTTGTCGATGAGGCCGATCTCCTTCGCCTCCGCCGCCTCGTAGAGCTCAGCCTCGAGGATGACGCGCTCCTTCACGCGCGCCTTCACCATCGAGAACGTCAGCGGAGGAAAACGAAGACCGAGCGCGACTTCGTTGAGGCCGATGCGTTGTCCGGGGCGCGCCGTCATGAACCGAACGTCCGCGCAGAGCGCGACCACGCACCCTCCTGCGATCGCATGTCCGTTGACCCACGCGACGACCGGAGCCGGATATTCGTAGAGGGCTTTGACGAGATCCTCGAGCGTCGTCAGGAACGTCGTCATTCCCGCGACATCGAGGCTCGCCACTTCCTTCAGGTTCAGGCCCGCCGAGAACGCGTCCCCGTCCCCCATCAAGAAGAGGGGCTCGTCCTTCGCCTCGTGCAGGTCGGCGAGGAGCCGCTTCATCAGCGCGGTGGACAGAGAATTCTTGCCGGGACCCGAGAGGACGATCGTTTTCATGGAGTCTCTAGCTCTTGGATAGCGCAGTTTCCCCTCGAAACTCCATGGATGCGCGTGATGACGACTCAGATCGTAGTGACGCCAACGGAGCGCATTCCCAGGCGCGGGAGCCGTGCGCTAGCCCGCAAAATTCGCGTGCTTCGCAAGGGAGATGCAGCGCTCGCGAAGCTGCGGTAAAGCAGCGTCAACAGTCATGAGCGCATCTCTCCCTGTGGATTCGAACGGTAAACCTCTGACGAAGAACGAGCAGCTCCTCAAGTGGGTCAACGAGATGGCCCAGCTGACGAAGCCCGATCGCATCGTGTGGTGCGACGGCTCCGAAGAAGAGAAGAAGCGCCTCACCGACATCGCGGTCAGCGAGAAGATCCTCGAGCCGCTGAACCCGGAGAAGCTCCCCGGCTGCTACTTGCATCGCTCGAACCCGAACGACGTCGCGCGCGTCGAGCAGCTCACGTTCATCTGCACGCCCACGAAGGACGAGGCAGGCCCGACGAACAACTGGATGGCGCCCGACGAGGCGTACGCGAAGCTCGGCAAGCTCTTCGACGGTTCGATGAAGGGCCGAACGATGTACGTCGTCCCGTACATCATGGGCCCGGCCGGCTCGAAGATGTCGAAGATCGGCGTCGAGCTCACCGACTCCGTCTACGTCGCGCTCAACATGCGGATCATGACGCGCATGGGTCGCGTCGCCCTCGACATGCTCGCGGGCCTCGAGAAGGAAGGCAAAGGCAACGACTTCAATCGCGGCCTCCACTCCGTGCTCGACTGCAACCCCGATCGCCGCTTCATCTGCCACTTCCCGCAAGACAACACGATCTGGTCGATCGGCTCGGGCTACGGCGGCAACGTCCTCCTCGGCAAGAAGTGCCTCGCGCTCCGCATCGGCAGCTACCTCGGATCGAAAGAGGGCTGGCTCGCCGAGCACATGCTGATCCTCGGCGTCGAGTCGCCCGAGGGTGAGATGACCTACGTCGCCGCCGCGTTCCCGAGCGCATGCGGCAAGACGAACTTCGCGATGATGATCCCGCCCAAGCGCTTCAAGGGCTGGAAGATCTGGACCGTCGGCGACGACATCGCCTGGATGCGCGTGGGTGACGACGGTCGCCTCTACGCCGTCAACCCCGAGGCCGGTTACTTCGGCGTCGCGCCGGGCACGAGCTACGAGTCCAACCCGAACGCGATGAAGACGATCACGCGTGACACGATCTTCACGAACGTCGCGCGCACGCCCGACGGTGACGTGTGGTGGGAAGGCAAAGACGGCCCGGTCCCGCCGGAGCTCATCGACTGGAAGGGCAACCCGTGGAGCCCGAAGTCGACGGAGAAGGCCGCTCACCCGAACTCGCGCTTCACCGCGCCGGCGACGAACAACCCCTGCATCTCGCGGTTCTACGACGATCCGGAGGGAGTGCCGATCAGCGCGATCATCTTCGGCGGTCGCCGCGCGACGACGGTCCCGCTCGTCATGCAGGCGTTCTCGTGGATGCACGGCGTCTTCCTCGGCGCCACGCTCGGCTCCGAGACCACCGCGGCCGCGACCGGCAAGGTCGGCGTCGTGCGCCGCGACCCGTTCGCGATGCTCCCCTTCTGCGGCTACAACATGGGCGAGTACTTCCAGCACTGGCTGAAGATGCAGTCGGCGCTCACGCAGCCGCCGAAGTTCTTCCTCGTCAACTGGTTCCGCAAGAGCAAGGAAGGCAAGTTCCTCTGGCCAGGCTTCGGCGAGAACATGCGCGTCCTCAAGTGGATCGTCGATCGCGCGCGCCTGCGCGTCGGTGGCCAGGAGACGATCTTTGGCTGGGTGCCGAAGGCCGGCGACCTCGATCTGTCGGGTCTCGACATCCCGCACGAGAAGGTCGACGAGGCCACGCACATGGACCTCGACGAGTGGGAGAAAGAGCTCACCTCGTACGGCGAGTTCTTCGAGAACATCGGGGCCTCCATGCCGCGCGCCCTCAAGCTTCATCGTGAGCTTCTCCTTGCCCGCATCGAAGCGGTCAAGGGCGGCCACGGCTGATTCAACGGCCGCAGAAACCTACTCATGACCTCGCGACGGCGACCGGCTAAGGTCGCCGTCATGCGTTTTGTCGTCCTCTCCACGCTCGCGATCCTCGGTACGTTCGCGCTGTCCGGCTGCGACAAGCTCGGTCTCGGAAAGAAAGGAGACGACGGCGGCACGTCGTCATCGGGGATCGGGCTCTCCTTCCTCGGCGGTGGTGATTTCGAAGGCGAGATCACGATGAACATGACGAACGCGAAGACGAAGAAGCCGCCCACGCCGGTCACCTTCGGGATCAAGAAGCCGAAGTACCGAATCGACACGTCAGGTCCCGTCGGCGACAACCCGCAGCTCGCGGGCGGCGGCTCGGTGATCCTCGATCCGCCGATCAAGAAGGGGTACATGCTCGTGCATCCGCAGAAGATGGCGATCGTCCTCGACTTCGAGAAGATGAAGTCGATGAAGACGCCCGGCGGAATGCCCGGCTCTCG
>JBGAFW010000032.1:0-107587 GCA_044227045.1 Labilithrix sp. | reverse complement strand
TGGACCGCGCTTGCCTCCTGGGCGCTCGCGCGGCATCACGGCGGCCAGACGAACCTCCGCGTCGAGGACATCGACACCCCACGCGTCGTGAAGGGCGCGTCGGAGCGCATCCTCGAGGACCTCGCGTGGCTCGGGCTCGATTGGGACGAAGGCCCCATCACGCAATCGTCGCGTCTCTCTCTCTACGAAGAGGCGCTCGCGAAGCTCGAGGCGCTGGGTCTGACGTATCGATGCGACTGCTCGCGCGCCGAAATCGCCCGCGCCGCGAGCGCGCCGCATCAAGGCGAGGACGCTGGCGAGACGCTCTATCCCGGCACCTGCCGCGACGCCCCGCAAAACCGCACCTTCAAGCGCGACCCGGCCATTCGCCTCCGCGTCCCCCACGACGGCTCCGCGCGCATCGCCTTCGACGACCTGATCCATGGCCACATCGAAGAGGACGTCGCGCGCGCGGCCTCCGACTTCGTCCTCCGCCGGGGCGACGGCGTCTTCGCCTACCAGCTCGTCGTCGCGCTCGACGACGCAGCCACGAAGATCACGCATGTCGTGCGCGCCGACGATCTCCTCGGCTCCACCGCCCGCCAAATCCTCCTGATGCGCCTCCTCGGCTACGACCACGCGGCGACCCCGACGTACGCCCATGTCCCGCTCGTCGTCGCCAGCGACGGCAACCGCCTCGCGAAGCGCACCCGAGGCGCCACCGTCCGCGACCTCCGGGAGCGCGGCCTCCACGCCGAAGACATCCTCGGCCACCTCGCCCACGGCCTCGGCCTCACCGCCGACGCCACGCCACGACCCGCCGCCGCCATCGCTCGCACGCTGCGCCCGCCCACCGAGTGGCGCCGCCGCACGACCTGGCGCATCCCCGAAACGTGGTCAACGTAGCCCAACCCCGGGTCGCGCCGGCGCGCACTTCGGCAGAGGCCTCGTCGCGCCCCTCTGCCGAACTTCGACGACTTCGGCAGAGCCTCGTCGCATCCCTCTGCCGAAGTCCTCGAGCAGGTCGCCAGAGGCCTCGTCGCCCCTGCCGAAGTCCCTCGACGGAATAGCGAGATGTCGTGGCGCGGCCGTTGGGCCAGCCACCCGATGGCGCGTCGTCATACAGAATAGCGATCCGTTGCGATGCCAACCTCACTGGGCGCTTCCACTCTGCCGAGTGTCCACTCGACCCGATGGTCGAGCAGCGCAAGGAGGTGGCGGAGCGATCGTCGACGCGAACGTCACATTGGCAGTCGTCGCGACCTGCTTCGTCCACTCGACTCATCAAGCGATGCACATGGCTTCGAGGCTCCTGAAGAATCGATTCAAGACGAACAGGTCGGGTGAGGAAACACCTTGGTTGAGCAGAGTGAATCGAGCTGGAGCCTCACAAGGGAATAGAGGGAGCGAGCATCTGATGGCGTGCCGCGGAGAGTAGAGAATGAGGTCGCCTTTCGATGCTGTCGTCACCCAGCCGTACCGCAACGTCGACGCCCGGCGAGGACGCGCTCCTGCCCCGATCTTCGCGGCCCAAGGCTCCGCAAACACTCGCCTGGACCTGCGCGGCGCCGGCGACCAGATACTCCATTCCGTCGAGCAACGAGAACCGCCAACGCTCTGCGCAGTCGTGACGACCTACTGCATCCACTCGACTCGTCGAGCGACGCCCATAGGAGGGCTCATAATAGTTTAAAGATAAATGGATATCGTCTTGGCGCGGCATGCCTAGTGTTCGTATCAAGCGAACGCGCGAAGGAGTGCAAGAGGGATCGCGGACGGGACGGACAGCCGTGCTAACGACATCGATAGCGCGGTAGACCGCGAGAGGCTTGACCTCGCACATCACGTCGACTCCACGATAGAAGCGAGCCTGAGTCTACACATCGCGCTCTATGCGTTTCGCTGCTCTCGCTGCGTTTCTCTGGCCGCCCGAAATAGGCTCGAGCGGCGATGCGCTATCGCTGCCGCCGAGCTTCTTGGGATTGTCGAATCTTCTTTTGCACGTAGTCGCGCCCAAATGCCTCTTCGGCGGTAAGACGATTATGGGTCGCGCAGAGCAGCCGGGTGTTTGCGACCGTGTCATCTCCACCGAGCGCCTTTGGATGAACGTGATCGATCTCCAAAAGGGACCGGGCATCACATCGCACCCCCGCCTTGCTGACAAAAGAGCATTGCTCGCCATCGCGTTCGAAGACCTCGCGCCGGACGGCGCGAGGAATAGCCCTCGACCCAATTCGCCGCTCCTGGTTCGCGGGCTTCGACAAGCTACGATCGAGCTCCGTCGACTCGCCTTGTCCAAATGCATCGACGGACCCATGTTCGGCGAGCGCACCGCTCGAAGCTGCCGGCGTCGACTCGGTCGGTGCTTGGTGCGCAAGGGAGACCGACGAGGTCATCGGTTCGTCTGTCGCTGCCTGCGCAGTAGAGTCCAGTGAGGTCGTGGTCGACGCCGACTCCGATGATTGCAGCGATGATGTCATCGCGTCCGTCGATGCAGCGGACGCCTTGGGGGCGGACGAGGACAACGCAGACGGCGAAGGACGCGACGTCTTACGCACGATCTTTCCAAGCCTCTCACGTTCGAGCTTCGTGAGGAGGAGGTCCACCGCGCCGCCGACGATCGCCTCGAAGCTCCCACCGCGATTGCGGTGGCTCATGAGGTCGCGCGCCCGTTCGAGCTTGCGGCGAAGCTCGGTGCTCACCGTGAGTTGAAAGGCGTGCCGCCGTGCGGACAGAGCCTTCAGAGCCTCCTTACGGTGGGCTCGCGATCGCTGCGAGCTCGACGGCGTCGCTTTCTCGCTTGGCGCGTCGGGACTGACGCGCGCCTCGTCCACCGGCATCGCGGAGCTCGGCGGGGTGAGCGATGCAGCAGAACGAACGGACGCCGATGACACGGCGTGGGAGACGGGCATGAGGTCCGGCTCCGGCGTGATTGAGGTTCGTGAGCCCGATTGCGTCACGCCCGACGCGAGCGGAAGAACCAGACCGGTCGCAGGGACCGAGGCGGTCGGCGTGCTGTCAGCCTGCGGTGGAGACACTGAACCCAAGACCCGCTCATCTACCCGCTCATCGAACATGGGAATCGTTCGCTCTGCAGCGCAGGATTTCCTCGGAGCCCCGACTGGAGCCTGCGGCACGGACTTCGGCGCGCGGAGAGGCAACGCACGAAGGAGCTCGGGAACGTCAGGCTGCGGAAACCGCACGGCCATGAGGTCGTCAATCTCTTTGACGGTCTTGCCGCGCGCCATCAAGAGAAGATCGAGGCAATTCGAAAAATCCATGTGAGCACTGAGCCTGGAGAGCCCAGTCAAATGCACGTCACCCTCCGCGAGCGCGTCGAGCACCCAAGGGTATTCTTTCGCAAGCCTTGCCACAGCGACACGCGGCCCGGCTTCGTTCTCGCTCATCTTGAGCGCTTTGAGGCAATAGGCAAAGAGCGATCGATAGCCCATTCTCGCATAGAGCGTCCGCCTATCCACTTCGCCGAGATAACGAAGTATCTCGACCAGTCCCTTACGATGGTCGCCGCAAGTGGACTGAAGATCGGAGTGCAGGTCTTCGTTCGAGAGCAATCGCAGCTGCATACGAGGTTCTTACCACGTGGATTTTTGTCCTCTGCAATACGCCGCTAACGCGTTTGCGGTGCCTCGATCGCTATTTCATCGAACATCACGCGAAGGCTTCGTCCAACACCTGACGCGTGCCCGCAACGCGTGCAAAACGCGCCGGCCAGCCATCCTCGCAATATGCGCCTCAGAAAACCTGTCCAGACAAATCGACGAATCGCGCGCGTTTTCGTTGTGCAAACTTGGCCCGGACGCCGACGACTGGTGAGTCGCTGGTAGCGTCTCGAAGGGTTAGCGGCAGAGGCCGCTGAGGCTGCCGTTTACTGTCGTCAACGGCGTTGCGCGGCCGAGTATCGACCCGTGGCATGCTGGCATGCCGACAGGGCATCACGATACGTGCCTTTGTTGAGCAGGGAGTCTCGCATGACAACTGCCCGGCCTGGTTGGCCTGGTGGCATGCCGACAGGGCCACCACGATAAACACCTTTGTTGAGCAGGGGAATCTCGCGTGACAACTGCCTGGCCCGCTTGGCCTGGCGGCATGCCGACAGGTGGCGAGGTGGCCGCGCGCTGGCCTGGTGGCATGCCGACAGGGTCAACCCGCTGGCTGATGGCATGCCGACAGGGCCACCACGATAAACACCTTTGTTGAGCAGGGAGTCGAGCGTGACAACCGCGTGGCCCGCTTGGCCTGGTGGCATGCCGACAGGGCCACCACGATCAGAGCCTTTGTTGACCAAGGAATCGCGCGTGACAACTGCGTGGCCCGCTTGGCCTGGTGGCATGCCGACAGGTGGCGAGGCGGCCCCGCGCTGGCCTGGTGGCATGCCGACAGGTGGCGAGGTGGCCCCGCTTGGCCTGATGGCATGCCGACAGGGCCATCACGATAAACACCTTTGTTGAGCAGGGAATCTCGTGACAACTGCGTGGCCCGCTTGGCCTGGTGGCATGCCGACAGGTGGCGAGGCGGCCCCGCGCTGGCCTGGTGGCATGCCGACAGGGCCAACCCGCTCGGCCTGATGGCATGCCGACAGGGCGATCTGCCTTTGTTGACCAAGGAATCTCGCGTGACAACTGCCTGGCCCGCTTGGCCTGGTGGCATGCCGACAGGTGGCGGGTCAGTGGCGGAGGGCGAACCAGACGCCGATGGCGATGCTCGCGAGGCCGACGAGGATCCACACGAAGATCCACATGCGCGTTTGGGGGGCGGGAGGTGGCGCCTTCGATGGGATCGCCGGGGGAGCGTTGCTGCTCTTCGACGGTGGAGGCGGCTTTGACGACTTCATCTTCGGTGGCGGCGCGGAGGCGACCACCGGCTTCTCGCCCATCAACGTAGGCGCGGTGACGTCGACGTCGCCGGCGTTGGCGCCTTTGACGACGGCGGCGGGGAGCGTCGCGGCGAAGGCGTCGGTGGGTGGGGATGCGCCGAACGCTTCGGGGCGGAGCGAGGAGACGTCGTCGGGGGCGGCTCGCGCATGTGTGAGGGCCGCGGCGAGCGCACCGGCGGAGGCGTAACGGTCGTCGCGATCGCGGGCGAGCGCGTTGACGATGACCGACTCGAGCGCGGGGGTGACGCGGCCGACACCGCTTGGCCTCTTGCTTGGTGGCTCGAGGTCGCTCGTGAGATGCGCGGTGAGGACGCTGAGCGGCGTGGCGCCCGTGAACGGCGGTGAGCCGGTGAGCATTTCGTAGAGCATGACGCCGGCGGCGTAGACGTCGCAGCGCGCGTCGAGGTCGTCGCCTCGGGCTTGCTCGGGTGACATGTACTCGGGCGTCCCGAACACCATGTTGTGCGTGGTGAGGTTGGTCGTGCCCATCCCTGCGCCGGTGATGATCTTCGACATGCCGAAGTCGACGACGACGACGTGGTCTTTGCCGTTCGCGTCGCCGTCCTTCTTCTTCTTCTCGAGGAGCACGTTGGCTGGCTTGAGATCGCGGTGAATGATGCCGAGCCCATGCGCCGCTTTGAGCGCCGCCAGGATCTGCAACATGATGTCGAGCGCGCGATCGACCTTGATCGGACCGTCTTTGAGGATGTCGGCGAGGGACTGGCCGTCGATCTTGGGAAGCGCGATGTAGAGGAGGCTTGGCTTGCTCGTGTCGGTGGACGGGACCTCGCCGAAGTCGAGGATCGGGCACACGTGCTCGCCGTCGAGGCGGCGCAAGATGGCGGCTTCGCGCTGGAAGCGGCCGCGGATCTGCTTGTCGCCTGCGAGCGACTCGTGCATCACCTTCAGCGCGACGGGCTCCTTGTCGCTGATACGAAGCGCGTCGTAGACGATGCCGGTACCGCCTTCGCCGAGGACGCCACGCACTTCGTATTTGTCGGCGACCGTCCGGGGTGGCTTCTTTGCCGCACCCGATGTGGTCGCCGCTTCGTCAGCACCCGTGCTCACCCGAGCATCCTACCCGAGGTCGATCCGTCGCGCATCGCAAGCTTCCTCACTTCGGCGCGGCAGCGGTGCTCGACGTCGTCGGCGTGGGCGTGGCGGCGGGTGGTGACGTGGCCGCCGTCGAATTGTTGCAAGCTGCACGTATCTTGGGGGAGACCGACCTGGCGTCGAGCTTCACGTTCTCCGCGCCGGCGTTGATCTTCCATGCGGCGCACGCGCCTGCGGCGAGGCCGCTCGCTTCGAGCGCGACGTAGGCTTCGAGGAGCGCGCGATGGATCGACGCGAGCTGCGGACGCGTCAGCTCGCCCGAGCCGAGCAGGCGATTGCCCTTCGAGACCGCGTCGACATAACGACCGGCGCGCACGTCGGCGAGCAGGGGAGGGATGTCGGCTTCGGCGTGACGCTGCGCCTCGTACGCCTGCCCGCCGCCTTCGGTGCGCGTTCGCTCGGCGGCCTCGCGCGCGGCCTTCTTTCCTTCTTGGGTGAGCGAGAGATCGATCAAGGGGACGAGCACGACGTCGCCGCGGAGGAGCTTCTGCTTCGTCTCGCGGCCGTTGTAGATATCGAGCTCCCACGCCTTGTTGATGTCGCCGAGATAGCGCTGCGCGAGGCTCGGGATGGTCTCGCCTTCGGCGGCGATGTGCGCGACCACGGCCGGGATCTCGACCTCTTGGTTCTCGACCGGCGGCACCCACGCGACGGCGCCGTTCGCGCGCGCGAGCGTCTCCGCGCGCTTCGGATCACCGAGGAAGACGCGCGCGAGACCGAACCACGTCTCTCCTTCTTTGACGCGATGATGCGCGGGAGCGGGCACCTCGAGCGGTTGGCCTGCGACGATGGCGCTTCCGCCGTGCGCGTCGAGCGCGTTCGCTCCTGCGATCGCGGCCTCGAAGCGCGGCGTTCCATAGAAGCGAATGGCGATCTGCGCGAGGTTCTCGCCCTGCGAGACCACGTGGCTGAACGCCGCTGCGTCGGACGAGAGCGAGAGCGAGAGTGACGCCGTCACCATCGCAGCGGCGAGGGCCATCGGTGTGGATGTTCGACGCATGGTGATCCTCCTCATCGTCTTGTCCCCCCGTCCGTCATCGCTCTCGTCCGCCGCCGTCGCGGGCCATGCCGCCGAGCGCCGTGCTCGTCGTGGTCGCGACCAGCCCGCCGTCGTCGAGGAGCGCGACGTTCATCGTGACGTCGAGCGTCACCGTTTCGCCGGTGGTGATGTCGATCTCGCGATCCACCGGAGGCGCGTCGGGATGCGTGAGCGTGACCCAGTGCTTGCCCGCGCTCAGCGGAATCGCACGCGCGAACGGCGTCGTCTCGACTTGCTGCCCGTCGACACGCACGTGGGCCCACGGCGTCGCGACGACGCGGAGACCGCCCGCGTGCTCCGGCGCGAGGACGAGCGAGCCCGAGCCGGTGTTGCGCGAGGCGCCTCGCGCTTGCGCGTTCGTGCCTTCGATCGCGACGACGCCGATCGCGAAGATGCATGCGATCGCGACGAAGCCGAGGAGCGCACGCTTCACGCCGATCGACGGTCGCTTCTTCGCCGTGGCCGTGGTCGGCCTCGAGCGAAGCGGCACATCGGCTTCGGTCGTCAATGGCGCGCCCGGCGCAGCCTCGCGAACCGCGACGAAACCGGCGTCGATGAGAGCGATGCGCACGAGCGCGGCAGGGTCTTCGCGTGTCTCTGCGCGGAGCGCCGACTCGAGTCGCTCACGCACGGCTCCGGCCGTCGGATAGCGGTCGTTCGGTGACTTCTCGAGCAGCCGCATCACGATCCGCTCGACGGCGCGCGGCACGTTGGGCGCGCGATCTCGCAGCGGCGCGGGCGCGTCGCGGCGGATGCGTTGGGCTGCGCTTCGCTTCGAGTGGGGCGCGGCGTTCGCGTCGGCTTCGCTGTCCGTCTCGAACGGCCTCGTGCCGCTCAGCATTTGATAGAGGACGACGCCAAGCGAGAAGAGATCGCTTCGTCCATCGACGAAGTCGCCGAGGATCTGCTCCGGTGACATGTACGCCGGCGTTCCGAAGGCGTCCTTCACCTGCTCGGGCGCGATGCGACCCGTCGCGGTGATCCCCTCGGTGCCGAGCGCGTCGCTCATGCTCGCGGTTCGCGGGCGTTGGGCGATCCCGAAGTCGATCAACTTCACGACGCCGGATCGCGACAACAGGACGTTGCCTGGCTTGACGTCGCGATGAACGACGCCGCGCTCGTGCACGTGCTCGAGCGCCGCGCACATGCCACAGGCGATCGCGAGCGCGCTCTGCACCGAGAGCTTCGCGCGCTTCGGGCTGCTCTTTGGACGTGAAGGCCCTGCGCCATCATCGCCACGTGCGAGGACCTCTTGCAGCGACGGACCATCGACGTACTCGAGGACGACGTACGGTCGCCCCGACGGCGTGCGGTTCGCCTCGAGGAGGAGGACGATGTTCGGATGCGCGAGGTCGGCGAGGATCTTCGCCTCGCGCTGCAGTTGTTCGCCAAACGATGACGTCGGAGAGATCTCGGGCTTCAGCGCCTTCAAGGCGACGATGCGACCGAGCGGCTCTTGCGCGGCCTTGTAGATGGTCGAGAGCGCGCCCGAGCCGATCGTGCCGACGATGCGATAACCGCCGAAGCGAATCTCGCTCATGCAGACAGGAGCGACGTACCGGTCATTGCCTTCGGGACCTCGAGGCCCATGAGCTCGAGCATCGTAGGAGCGACGTCGCAGATGCGTCCGCCTGAGCGAATCTTTCGATCGCGATCGTTGTCGTTCACGTAGACGAGCGGCACGGGGTTCAGCGTGTGCGCGGTGTGCGGCTGGCCGGTCTTGGGATCCGTCATCAGCTCGCAGTTGCCGTGGTCGGCGGTGATGATCACGGCGCCGCCCTTCGCGCGAACGGCGTCGACGATGCGCCCGATGCCCTTGTCGACGACCTCGACGGCGGTGATCGCGGCGGGGAGGACGCCGGTATGACCGACCATGTCGGGGTTGGCGAAGTTGACGACGATGAAGTCGAACTTGTCGGCCTCGACCGCCTTCACGACGGCGTCAGCGACGCCCGCCGCGGCCATCTCGGGTTTGTGGTCGTAGGTGGCGACGTCCTTCGGCGACGGGATCATCTGCCGCTCTTCACCTTGGAAGGGCTCCTCGCGTCCGCCATTGAAGAAGTACGTCACGTGCGCGTACTTCTCGGTCTCGGCGCAGCGGAATTGCGTGAGGCCTGCACGCGCGACCACCTCCGGGAAGATGTCGGGATACGACTCTTTCGGGAACGCGATCGGCAGCGCGAGCTTCGAGTCGTACGTGGTCATGCAGGCGTAGACGCGAAACGGCGGCTCCTTCGAGCGCGGAAAGCCGGTGAAGTCTTCGGTCGCGAGCGCGCGCGTGAGCTCACGAGCGCGATCGGGACGGAAGTTGAAGTGAAGCCCGGTGTCTTTCGTGCTGTCGACGCCCGCGTAGTCTCCGACGACGAACGGCTCGACGAACTCGTCCGTCTTGCCGGCTTCGATGCTGAGACGCGTCCCGCCCGACGCGGACGCTTGCTTGGGCGCGTCTGCGAGCACGATCGCCTTGAACGAACGCTCGACGCGCTCCCAGCGGTTGTCGCGGTCCATTCCCCAGTAGCGGCCGCTCACGGTGCCGATCGCGCCCTTCGACGCGGCGCCGGCGCCGAGATGCTTCTCGACCGTCTCGAGGTATCCAGGCGCGGTGCCGGGCATCACGTCGCGCCCATCGAGGAACGCGTGCACTACGACCTTCACCCCGGCCGCGTGGGCCGCGTCGATGATCGCGAGCAAGTGCGTGATGTGGCTATGCACGCCGCCGTCGGAGACGAGGCCGAAGAGGTGAAGGCGTCCGCCCGCGGCGCGTGCCTTGTCGATCACGCTCGCGATGACGGGGTTCGAGCCGATCGCGTTCGTCGCGACGGCGCTGTCGATGCGCATGATGTCCATGAGCGCGATACGGCCAGCGCCGAAGTTGAGGTGGCCGACCTCGCTGTTGCCCATCTGACCTTCGGGCAGACCGACGTCTGGGCCGCTCGTGCCGATGAGACCATGCGGATAGCGCGCATAGAGCGCGTCGAGCGCAGGTGTCTTCGCAAGTCGAACGGCGTTCGCATCGACTTCGGTGCGCTCACCAAAACCATCGAGGATCATGAGGACGATAGGACGCGGTCGCTTTGCCATGAGGATGGGGCGAGACCTTAGCGCATCAGCCTCTTGCTCGAAACGCGCAGAACGACCGATGCGCAAGAGCCCGCGCAAATTGGGCGCTCCCGCGAGGGCTCGCGATCGCATCGCGAGCGGTCATCGCGATGGCTCGCGCTCACATCGTGAGCACGAGATGGTTGTAGAATGCATTGAGCGCGCGGCGCCGAGATCGGAGGCGCGAATATTTTCGAGGTGACGTCTCGTCGCGCGCACATGAGGCGACCAAAATGAAATCGAACGACGAAGTTGGCAGAGCGCGTGCTCCATCGCTCGCTCGCCATGACCAACGACACACGCCGAACGACGAAGCTTGTCTCCCTCGCTGCTGCCACGCTGATGCTCACGGCACTCGGTCTCTCCGGATGCGCCGCCGATGATGCACAGAGCCCGTCACCGGTGACGGACGTGAGTGACGACGACCTCACCCCGGAAGAAGCCGCGGCAGGCGCCGCGTGGGCCGCGAACGACGCGACCGAAGGCGAGAGCGCGGAGGCCGACGAGAATGACGTGCTCTCGGGCGTGCCGGACGCGGAGCTCACCACGCCGGACGAAGACAGCGCGCCGTACATCGATCACACGCTCGATGACAGTCCGCTCATCGTCGACGTGGACGGCACGCCGCTCCCTCCGCTCGACGAGACGAGCGCGAAGGCCACGTCCTCGTGCAAGAAGGCGACGGGATACCGCTCGGGGAAGAAATTCACGATCTGCGTGACGACGGTGAACGGCAAGCGCGTGGAGATCAACACGGCGCGTGCGTTTCTCCGGATGCGCTCGGCCGCCGCCAAGCGTGGCGTCCACATGGTCGTCGTGAGCGGCTTCCGCACGATGGAGGAGCAGCGCTATCTGTACCGTTGCTACAAGACGAAGCGCTGCAATGGCGGCAACCTGGCCGCTCCTCCGGGGTACTCGAACCACCAGAGCGGGCACGCGCTCGACCTCAACACGAGCGCGAAGGGCGTCTACTCCTACCTCGCAAATCATGGCTCGGCGTATCGCTTCAAGCGCACCGTCCCGAGCGAGCGCTGGCACTGGGAACACTGGTGAGACGCGTTCCCCGCCGTGCCCCTTGAGCCTGGGGCGCTGATCGCTTACGAAATCTAGGTGCCCTGGGCTCACGCAAATCTTCGAGGTCAGCGCGTCCTCGTCCGCGTCCGCGCGGACGGCTCGTTCGACGCCACGGGCGGTCGTGTCGAGATCCGTTACAAGGCAAGCGATCCGCGGGCCTACCGCGCGTCGGTGAGCAACCTCGCGCTCCTGCTCGACGCGCCCGTGCTGCCGGAGAGCGCGGTCGTCAAAGGCGAAGAGGTCGCGCCCAAGGAGTCGAAGGAACAGCGATCGGCGACGCGCAAGGCCGAGGCTGCAAAGCGCGCGACCGCGCCCGGTGCGGTCCCGAAGGACGCCTGGACGGTCTATGTCGATGGCGCTTGCTCGGGTAACCCAGGGCCTGCTGGCCTCGGGATCGTGATCGTCTCGCCCACGGGAGAGCAGAGCGAAGGCTTCGAGTATCTCGGCAGCGCGACGAACAACGTCGCCGAGCTCACCGCGATCTTGCGCGCGACCGAGCTCGTGCCGAGCGGCGAGAAGGCCGTCGTCCACACCGACAGTCAGTATTCGATCGGCGTCCTCACGAAGGGGTGGAAGGCGAAGGCGAACCAAGAGCTCGTCGCCGCGCTCAAGCACGCGTGGTCGGGTCGAGGTCGCGGCTGGAACCTCGTCTATGTCCCCGGTCACTCGGGCGTGGAGCTCAACGAGCGCGCCGATCGCCTCGCCGTCGCGGCCGTCGCGGCCCGCTCCTCCAAGATGCCCCGCCGTGGCTCGGCTCCCGCGCGCAGCCCGAGCGCGGCGTCGGTTCCGCCGTGTGGCGAGCCCGATTTCGAAGATCTCACGTAAAAAGAGGCCTCTTTAGGGAGCGGAGGAGGCCGCCGGACCTGGAAAAATCGGTCCGATCGTGACTATGCTGTCGCCCTCCCATGGCTACGCGCATTCATTCGAGCTCCGTCGTCGCCGAGAGCGCATCGATCGGCGACGGCACTCAGATTTGGCTCTTCTGTCAGGTTCGCGAGAATGTGCGCATCGGCAAGGGATGCATCTTCGGCAAAGGCGTCTACGTCGACGCCGACGTCACGATCGGGGACAACGTCAAGATTCAGAACAACGCCTCCGTCTACACCGGCGTGACGATCGAAGACGGCGTGTTCGTCGGGCCGCATGTGTGCTTCACGAACGACAAAGTCCCGCGCGCGGTGAATCCGGACATGACGCTCAAGAGCGCGGACGATTGGCACGTCACGAAGACGCTCGTGAAGGCCGGCGCGGCGCTCGGCGCCAACTCGACGATCGTGTGCGGGATCACCGTCGGCAAGTGGGCGATGGTCGCCTCCGGCAGCACGGTCACGAAGGACGTGGGTGACCACTCGCTCGTCATGGGTAACCCCGCGCGCCACTACGCTTGGGTGTGCGCGTGCGGGCAGCGCGTGCAGATCGATGAAAATACGCAGCTCGGTACGTGCTCGTGTGGACGAAAGCTCGTGAAGGAAAACGGCAAAGTTCGTCTCTCGTGACGTCGGCTCGAGAAGAAGAAGAAAAAGAGAACAATGGCGAGCATCTTTCGCAAGGGATTGATGAACGGGCACGTCGCGATCGTGACGGGCGGCGGCAGCGGAATTGGGTTCGCCACGGCGCGATCGCTCGGTGAGCTCGGCGCGAAGATCGCCATCTGCGGTCGAAAGCCCGAGAAGCTCGCCGCGGCGGAGAAGGAGCTGCGCGATCACGGCGTCGAGCACGTCTTCTCGGCGCCTTGCGACATTCGCGAGCCGGAGCAGATCGCGACGTTCGTCGACAAGGTCGGCGAAGCCGTCGGCCGCGCGACCATCCTCGTGAACAACGCCGGCGGGCAATTCCCGACGACCGCCGAGACCGTCTCGCCGCGCGGGTGGGAGGCGGTCGTCCGCAACAACCTGAACGGCACGTTCTTCATGACCCAGGCGGTCGCGACGAAGCACATGATCCCGTCGAGGCGCGGCCGCGTCGTCAACGTGATCGCGAACATCGCGCGCGGTTTTCCTGGCATGGTTCACACCGGCGCGGCGCGCGCGGGCGTCGAGAACATGACGCGCACGCTCTCGGTGGAGTGGGCGCAGCACAACATCCAGCTCAACGCCGTCGCGCCCGGGATCATCCGCACGACGGGCACCGACCAATATCCGCCGGAGCTCATCGAGGCGAGCCGCAAGAAGACGCCGATGAAGCGCGTCGGGACCGCCGGCGAGGTCGCCGAGCTCATCGTCTACCTCGCGTCCGATGCCGCGTGGTTCGTCACCGGCGAGTGCTGGTACATCGACGGCGGCGCGCATCTCTGGGGCGACAACTGGATCATCGATCGGGACGACGGGTCGGGAGGCTTCGAGTGAGCGCACACGCGCAGCAGCGGCGGGAGACGTAGCGACGTCTGGCCCCGCGCCTGCGTCGTCTGCCTCCGAAGAGCAAAATCCCGCGGTCGACACGAAGAGCGACGGCGCGACCGGCGCGAACGAGTTTCCAAGCCCCGAACGGCAGACGCCGACCGATCTGCCACATCTCAATGATGTGCGCGATGAAGACGAAAGGGCGGCGGTCGTTCCAGACTCGGGAGACGTCGCCGCGGCGCCTGTCGCGTTCGAGGGGAACGTCGCGCAGCACTACGAGCCGCTCCCTCCCGCGCCGCCCGAGCTGGCGGGGCCGCACGAGAAGCCCACGTTCATCCGGACGTTCCGGCAGTGGATTCACGATTACTTCCTCGGCGATGACCCATCGTTCGGTCTCGCGCTCGTGCCTTATTGCTTCATGTCGATGCTCCTCTTCACGAGGCATCCGACGCGCACGAACTTCATCTTCGACGAGCAAGAAGCGCTACTCGCCAATCCCTACGTGCGCAGCATCGCGGACGCGCAGCCGAAGTTTCGCTGGATTGACGCCTTCTACAGAGACTTTTGGGGGTTGGGCCCCGAGCGAAGCATTGGCTCGTATCGGCCTATCCCAAACCTCGTATGGCGTGCGCTATGGGGATTAGGCGCGCGCGACCAAACGCCATTTCTCCATCACTGGGTCAACGTGCTGCTGCACGGGGCGAATGGCGCGCTCGTCTGCGTGCTCGCGTTCTCGCTCACGAAGCGCCGCGGCGCATCCTGGATCGCGGGCGCGGCCTTCACCGGTAGCGCAGTCTTGACCGAGGCGGTCAGCGGCGTGGTCGGAATCGCGGATGTCCTCGGCGCGACCGGAACGCTCCTCGCGCTATTGGCACTTACGCGTCGATTGCCCTTCATGGCAATTGGTGTTTTTTTGGGATCGCTCTTTGGTCTCTATTCGAAGGAGAGCGCGCTCTGCTGCGTCCCGCTCTTGCCGCTCGGCGCGCTGCTACTCTCCCCGACCACCCATCCCACGAAGCCTCGCCGGTGGATCCGCGCGATCGTCGCCTTTGCCGCGGCCGCCGCAGCCTTCGTCTTTTATGTCGAGGCGCGCCGCAGGATGTTTCCGGCGCCGATGCCCCACGAGCTCTCGGTGGAGGCCAATGCCGATAAGCCGTTTGGCGCGCGCGTGTTTGCGGCGATGTTGCGCTGGTATGCGCAGCCCACTCTCCCGAAGGATCCGCTCAACAATCCGCTCGTGAATGCGGACGCGGCGCATCGCATCGCCGGCGCTCTGCGCGTTTGGTTCCGGGGGCTCACGCAGGTCGTCTTCCCGCTGACGCTCTCGGGCGATTATTCGGCGCCGCAAGAGCCCATTCCGCCCACGCTCTGGTCGCCCGAGATCCTCTTGGGTGCGCTCGCGATGGCGCTGCCGTTCCCGGCGGCGATCGTGATCGGCGTCCGGTCGTATTTGCGCTCGAAGCAGCATGCCCCGATCCCGGAGCCCGAGACGCCCGAAGACGTACCCGGCGTCCCGAAGCAAACCCCGCAGCCGATCTTGACGCGCATGCCCGAAGGCTCGCTCGTCGTCGCGTTTGGCATGCTCTGGGTGCTGCTCTCGTATTTCCCGGTATCGAACATTCCGGTGCTCTTGCCGACGGTTCGCGCCGAGCGCTTTTGGTACTTCCCGGTCATCGGCACCAGCCTGATGCTCGCCGTGTTCTTCGGCTGGCTCGCGGACCGCGTGCACGAGTCTCGCGTCGCGACCGGCAAGCGTGTGCTCGCCATCGGGACCGTCCTCTTCTTCTTGTTCCAAGCGTATGCCGCGCGCAACCACGCGAACGACTACAGCGACGACCTCGCCTTCTGGGATGCGACGCGCAAAGCGGTGCCGCGAAGTGCGAAGGCTCACCTGAACTACTCGGTCATGAAGGGCGCGCGCGGCGATCTCGAGGCACGTCTCGCGGCGAACAAGACGGCGCTCGACCTCGCGCCGCAATGGCCGATGGCGAGCATCTACTACGGCGACACGCTCTGTCGCCTCCATCGCGCCGACGAAGCGTGGCCGCATTACGTGCGCGGCTTCGAGCTCGCACCGAACGACGTGAACCTCATCGCCCTCGCCATTCAGTGTCTCTGGGACGAGAAGGCGCTCGGCGAGAACACGAAGACGCGGACCGAGCTCGACGCTCTCAAGGACAAATACCCCGGATCTTGGCTCGAATACCTCGGCAAAGACATCCTCGAGCACGGCGAAGAGCACAACGGCGTCGACCCGAAGTATCGTCCGCGTGGATACAACGAAGGTCCGAAGGACTGACGGTCGGGCAGACGAGCAAGACGACCGAGAAGAGAGACCGAAGACGATGGCCATGGATCTCCGCACGAGCCTGCCTGCGACCGCCGTGGCGACGCTGTGCGTGGTGATCGTGACGATCCGTGTCGCGCTCGCGCCAACGCCTCCGTCGGCTCGTCGCGCCACCGACGCGCAGAAGAAGGAGCTCGCCGAGAACATCGTCGTCAACGAGCCGCAATGGGTGAACGAGACGCGTCAGAACTTCCCGCAAGACTTGTGGTCCCAGCGGGACGACTTCCACGGTCGTGAGTTTCGGCGCATCACCGAGCTCGCGAAGGAAAAGAACGTCCGCATCGAGGACGTTCTCCGCGCGATCGACGACGACCTCCATGCACGCCGCGCACGAAACGCAGACGTCCCCGATCAACGAAACGCCCGCGCGGTGCCCTGTAAGCCGCGTCCGTTCTACGACTGATGGTGGATGGAGGGATGGGCCGCCTGGCCGAACGAACGGCCGTCCGCATCGCTATCTTTGCGGTCATAGCGACCGCGCTCGTGTGGACGCTCCTGCCTACCGCGGCGTCGCTCAACGAGTTTCGTGATGCGCAGGTGCTCACGCTCCACGAGCGGGCGGCGATCGACTCGGTAAGTCGCTTTGGCCAAGTGCCGCTTTGGGACCCCTATTATTGTGGTGGTCTTTATGGATTAGGCGCCCCACAAAGCAGGTTTGCGGCGCCGCCCTTCTTGCTCAGTCTGCTCTTTGGCGCCGAGCGTGCAGAGCTCCTCGTCGTCTTTCTCTTTTCCATCCTTGGAATGGAGGGCGCCTATCGCTGGCTGCGATTGAGGGTTAGCGACGCCACCGCGGCGCTCCGGGTCGCCCCCATCTTCGCGCTGTCGGGGCATTTCGCCGTCGCTTACTTCCGCGGGTGGGTGAACTTCTTCGGCTTCGAGCTCTTGCCATGGATCCTCCTCGGGATCACGTTGGCCGCGCGAGGTCGCACGCGCGGGATCGCGATCAGCGCGGTGGCCTTCGCGGTGATGATGGGCTTCGGCGGCACGTTCGCCGCGCCGCTCATCGCGGTCGCGAGCGCGGTCGAAGCGATCCGCGCGCTCACCGAGCAGCCGCCGCATCGTCGTTTCCGCGCGTTCGTGATGGTCGGCGCGACCGCGAGCTTCATGATCGCGACCGCCGCGTTTCGCATTCTTCCGATCGCCGAGACGCTCGCCGCGCAGCCTCGCATCATGGCCGGTACGCCCGGTCATGCGCCGAAGATGCTCCTCTACTTCCTCGTCAAGACGCTCGAGGTGAAGGGGAGTGACATCGAGGATCCCGGCAGCTTCTTCGTCGGCGCGGCCTTCCTCGCGCTCGTCGCGCTCGGCGGATCGGATCGCAAATCCATCCGGCCGCTCGTCATCGTCGTGCTCTTTTTGTGGCTCGCGGCCGGCTATGCGCGAAAGCCCGCTCTCTTCGCGCTGCTCCGTCAGTTGCCGGTCTTCTCGGCGCTCCGTTATCCCGAGCGCTTCCTCTGGATCGCGATCCTGTACGCGTGCGAGCCGGCGTCGAACGCGCTCGCGCGGCTGCCTCGGCTAGGTGACGGCAAACGATGGCGCGCAGGCGCGAACATCGTGCTCACGCTCGCGGTGCTCGGGACCGTCGGCTCGCAGATCCTCACGTTCGCCGACGTGGGGCGCGCACGCGAGCTCGGCACCGTCTCGGTCGATCGCGTGAAGGAGTTCAGGCAGGCGCGTGGCAATCGATGGCTCGTCGCGCATTACGACGGGCTCGGCGTCGGGTCGCTCTCGTGTTGGGAGGCGCATCCCGTCATCATGTCGCCAAAGCTTCGCGGTGATCTCGCCGCCGAGGAGTACATCGACGATCCGATGACGGGCACGGCGCGTCGCGTCTCGTGGTCGCCGAACAAGCTCGTCATCCATGCGTCGATGGAGCGACCGGGCCGGCTACTCGTCAATCAGAACTGGCACCCAGGATGGCGGTCGTCGGTCGGGACCGTCGTCTCGGTCGATGGTCTCCTCGCGGTCGATTTGCCGCCCGGTGACCATGAGGTCACCCTCTCGTTTCGTCCGATGTCGGCGATCACGGGCGTCACGACGTCGCTCGTGGCGCTCGTGTCGATGGTGCTGCTCGGTGTCGGCATGAGGCGCGGTCGCGTCCCGTTCCGCGCGAAGACGATCCCACGAACGTTTGCGCTCGTCATCGCGCCATGGGCCGTCTTTGGCGCCTTCATCGCGACGTGGTCGGAGCCGCGTTATCCGCCCGCCCCACAACGCAACGCGAACGGCACACCGGCGCTCTATGCACAGGTCTCACCAGACGCGACCCCGATCAAGGCGCAGTTCGACATTCCCATCGTCGTCGATGCTGTGCACTTCGAAGGTCCCGATCCGCTGAAGATCATCTCGATCGACCTGTATTTCAGACGGACGGGCGCGCTCCCGCGGACGACCGGCATGTTCGTTCACGTGGTGCGTCGAGAAGGCGAAGAGCCCATCCCGACGCCCGAGAAGGGCAAAGAGAAGGACAAGCCGCTCGACTTCTTCAACGCCGACCACCAGGTCGTCGGCGGCTCGTTCTATCTGTCCGACGCGCCCGAGAACATCATCGTGCACGACGCCTTCGGCGTGTTCGTCGGAAAGGCCGCGCGTGGGCAATACGACGTGTGGCTAGGCTTTGGCCACGTATCGGGCCGTCGCGGCCGCGCGGACATCGTCGAAAAAGGCAACGCCGAGGTCAACGACCGCCGCATCAAGATCGGCTCGTTCTTCTTCCACTGACGCGTTAGCTTTGCTCGGTGGCGCGCATCGATACGGAGATGAGCAATGTACCGTATTACGCATTGCCCATGGCGCTGGTGCTCGCCATCAGCGCGATTCCGCGTGCGATCGTGATCGCGAGGGAGGTCCAGAAGCTACACGCCTTCCTGGCGCGTCCCACCGGCGACGTCCGACCCGGTCCGGGTCATTTCGAGGTGATGGCGACGGGTGACGGCCTCACCAATCTCGGCACCTCGACGTCGACGCCCAAGTCCGAGTCGAGCGAGCCAACCGGAGCGCCGACGCTCACGACCGAGCCGGCCGTTCTTCAGATCGTCAACGGACCGCGCATCCGCATCGCATCAGGCGCGAACATGCGTATCGAGCGCTTCGAGGGCGCGAAGCGCCGCCGCCTCGACGCCACCACGACGGAGTCCGGGCGCATGCGCGTCACCCACTCCTTCGACGTGCCGGCAAACAAGCGCTTTTGGCTCGAGTGCATCCTGCCGGAGCCGTCGGCGCTCGCCCATGACGCCGCCTATCGTCAATCAGGCATCGTCGATGTCCTCCCAATCGGAGGCGACTACATCGCGATGGGCTCACCGGCCGGTCCACCGAACATGGTGACCAGCGTGATCCTGGGCGCCTTCGTCAGCGCGATCATCGGCTTCTTCGTCGGCCTCATGACGACGATGCTTTGGCGAACCGGGTGCCGCTCGGGCAAGTTCCCCGTGCCGACCGCAGCGTTGGTCGACACCGCCTGCATCGCTATCGTGTTTGCGACGATGGGAATGCACGTGGGCGCGGCCCAGATGCGGCCATCCACGATGATGAAGCTGAGGCAGATGGGGCAGTTTCCTTGACCCGCTAACTCACTATTGTACCGGATTAACCCGTTATCGCGTTATCCCGAAATAGTACCTCGTTAGAACACGAGGCCATTCACGGTGAGCTTTGGCCTTGCGGGCTTCGTGGTCGCGAGCTTCCGGTCGTCGTCGAGCTTCACGTGGGTCTGGCTCACGAGCGCGAGCGGGATGCCAATGCCAAGAAGGACGATCCCTGCCGCGCCGGTGATGATTCCGCCGAGCCGGACGTCCTTCTCGTCGTGATCGAACGACGACGCCGTCGTGATGAGCGCGCCTCCTACGATGAGCGCGGCGGTGCCGCCCGCGATGAGGCGGGTGGCGATGCGGTGCGTGAGCAAGCTCCCTGGCTCGACGCGGAGGTGCAGCTGGTCGGTGTTCGGAGGAAGCGTGAACTCGTGCGTGGACGTCACGTTGTTTCCGCGCGCGACGCGGTACGTGGAGTAGCGATCGAGGTCGACACGGCATGGCGCGACGCAGACCTGCTCCCATGTCTCGCTCGTCGCGCGAAAGGGAACCGCGAAGAGCATGCGTCCATTCGACTCTTCGGTGGAGACGCGCCGTTCGATGACCGCGTTGTGCTCGGAGCCAGACTCGATCGTGGTCTGCACGCGACGCGCCTGCACCTCCTGCGGCGTGGGCCCCACAGCCGCTGAGGGGGATGTGCCTGCTGGCGCGGGCGGCGGCGCTGGCGCGGGCGGCGGCGCTGGTGGAGGTGGCGCCGCGGTGGGCGGTGCTGGAGGCGCTGGAGTTTGCTCTTGCGCGCTCGCTCCGCAGACGAAAAAAGAGAGGACGACGAACGAGGAGAGCGCCGAGAGCCGACGAATCATCCCATCCTCATAATCGGATTGGGCATGCAAGCAACGCGGACGCGTGCCCCATTTGCTACAAGAGCGACACCCTGACGATGGCGACGACCAAGAAGACGCAGCCGCGCGCGCCGCGAAGCACCCAAAAGAGCGTGAAGAGCGCAAAGAGCGTGAAGAGCACGCCGAAGAAGCGAGCGATCAACATCGGCGACGAACACGACGTGACGTTCTTTGCAACGCCGGCCGAGTGGCGTCGGTGGCTCGAAGAGAACCACGCCACCCAAACGGACAAGTGGGTCGGCTTTCACAAGAGGCAAACCGGCAAAGAGAGCATCACGTGGCCAGAGTCCGTCGACGAGGCGCTCTGCTTTGGATGGATCGACGGCGTGCGAAAGAGCATCGATGAGAGCGCGTACAAGATTCGGTTCACGCCGCGCAAACCCACGAGCGTGTGGAGCAAGGTGAACGTCGCGCGCGTGGAGGTCCTCACGAAGGAGGGACGTATGACGGAGGCAGGTCACGCGGCCTTCGCGCGCCGCACGGACGCCAAGACGGGGATCTACTCGAGCGAGCGAGAGAAGGACGCCGAGCTCCCGGCAGACATGCAAGCGCGCTTCGAGAAGAACAAGAAGGCATGGCGCTACTTCCAATCGAGGCCGCCGTGGTACCGGCGCACCTCGCTCCACTGGGTCGTCAGCGCGAAGCGCGAAGAGACCCGCGCCAAACGCTTCGAGCAGCTCCTCCGTGACTCGGCCGCCGAGCAACACATCCCGATGCTGCGCCGCCCCTAGGCGACACCCGGCGAAGCTTCGCGCGCCATCACGGCCGATCAACACGGCGGATGTAGCTCCGCGGGGAGCGGGGACGGTGCTCGGAAAACGAGCTTCGCAACTGCGTTATCCCAGCAGCGATTCACCTCGATGTGGAGCCGTTGGCGCGGCTCGCGACCCTTGATCTGTGGTATGAACCGCGTCCTACGATGGCCGTCTCGCCCAAGCGCTGGCTCGAAATCGCCGTCGGGCTCACGGCGATCGTGTTCGTTGGGCAGGTGCTCTATCTCTACGGTACTCACTTCGACGGATGGGTCGAGTCCGACGCCGCGGCGCCCGTTCTTCTCGTCGGCAACATCCTTCGAAACGGCAAGCCGGTGCCGACGGATTGGTACTTCGGCAACGGCGATGTGTGGCTTCTTGCGACGCACTGGTTTGCGCTTCTTCCCGTTGCGATCTTCGGGATGGGAAAGACAAGCACCCTCGTCGCGCTGGTGATTGGTCTCACCGCGCAGCTCGCGACCCTTCGTTGGGCGTTCCTGCGGTTTGGTGGGAATCGGTGGATTGCGTCTTTCGCAGCCATGCTGGTCTTGATGGCGTGGTCGCAGTTCCACGTCGCGTTCATCTACCTCCAGCTCTCCTATGGCTTTCACGCCACGGTTCAGACGGCGACGTTTACGTGTTTTGCGTTGGCGCTCAGCCGTAGACAGAAAGCGATGGACGAGAAGGTGGCGCGGAAGATCGAGCCCATGCTCGTCCTGGGCACTACCGCGGTCTTTCTCGTCGCCGCGGCCAATCCTCTTCGCGGGCTCGTGTTCATTCTCGCACCGGTGATCGTGGCTTGTGGCTGGCCGTGGCGTGGCTTGTCGACGAAGTCTCGCGCGTACGTCGGCGGCGTCGCGACGATGGCTTGGGCCGTGGGCTACGTGGTTTACAAACAGGTCTTTCTCAAAGTCTGCACGTTTACGCCGTGGCCAAGCCACGAAGTCTTCGCGCTCCGCGATGGTAAGGGGATTGCGGAGAACCTGCGGATGCTCGGGCAGGGGTTCTTGACGCTTTGTGGTGGGGGTAGCTACTTCGTCACCAGCTCACCATCGAGCCGAGGGCTCCTCGCGCCGACCGTCGTTCTCGGTGTCGGTTTGGCGCTCATCGTCGCGGCCGCAGCCGTTCGCTATGTCCTCAAAGGCCCGCGCACGCCGACCTTGCTCCGGATCGTGATCATCACCGTCGCGGCGCAAATGGGCGGAGCCTTGGTTCCTCTCGTGCTCGGTAACCTCATGGAGGGGCCTCATTCCGTCCGGTACGTGATGACGAGCGTGCTCATGATGTTCGGCCTCGGGGGAGTCGTGATCGCCAACGATCTCATCGAGCGTAAGGACGCGAAGGGCGTCGAGGCGGACGCCACGCCGGAGAGCTCGCGTAGCGGCCGACCGATCTGGCGATGGGTGGGGATGGCCTGGATTCTTGCGGTCCCGGCGACGGCTCTTGCAGATGCCCTGAGCATCGATGTGCCGACGCCGGGGCGTGGTCAGTGGCCTGACGAGGCATCCCTTCAGAAGGTCGCAAGCGAGCTCGAGCAGCGACACCTCAGCCTGGGATATTCTGATCTATGGAACGCGAACATCCTCACGCTCGTCTCGAACGGTAAGACGAAGACGTGCCCCGTGTTCTTCGATCGGGTCCTTGTCCCTCAGCGCTGGAACGTCGAGCGGTATTGCTATGACAGAGCCGCGCTGCCAGAGCGGTTTTATGTGGTGAGCTACCCCGAGAGCCCGCAAGAGGAAGAGGCCGCCAGTCGATCGACGGGTACCCAGCCGGTCGAGCGGCTCACGGTAGGAACCTATGTGCTTAGCGTGTTTACGACGGCAAACGCCCGGCTGAATTGGCTCGATCTTCCTCTCGCCGATGGTGAGCATATGGTTTGGCCGTTTCACCTCCCGGCTGCACATGTCGCGTTTCGCCAGATCAACGTTGAACCGTTCAAGAATGGACCCGTCGAGGCCAGCGGCGTCGCGGGCACCGTTCTTCACGGGCCGTACATCGCGCTTCCCAAGGGAACCTTTCACGTCCGTTGGATGGGGAGTGGTATCGAGTCTTCAGGCGAGCTGAAGTTCGACCTGACGAGCGAAAACGGCAGAACGATGTTGGCTCAGCGCCAGATACCTTCTTCGAGCCTCTCGAACATCAAGCATGGTGAGCTTCTCACCTTCGATGTCTCGCTCGAGTCGCCGGCGAAGGGAGTCGAGCTTCGCGTGTTCAGTGATGGGGGAGCACGTGTGTCGCTCGACGAGGTGATTATCGAGCGCTCACCTTGACGAAATGACACGAGACATTCTCAACGCGGACATCAAATGAACCTGGAGTCTCTGAGCAGCAAGCTCGTTCAAGAGTCGAATGGCATATGGACGAGCGACGTACGCCATCAGGCCAAGATCCATTTCCCTGAAACTGGTTATGCGGATTGCTTTCGGATCGAAGACGACTCGTTTTGGTTCTCTCATCGCAACGAGTGCATCGTTCGAGCGTTGAAGAGGTACCCCTTCGACGGTCCGTTCATCGATATCGGCGGTGGCAATGGCGCCGTGTCTGCGCGGCTCCAGTCCGAGGGCATCGACACCGCCGTGATCGAGCCCGGTGAGGAGGGAGCTCGCAACGCGAAGCAGCGCGGCATTCGTCACGTGATCTGCTCGACGCTGGACGAGGCGGCATTCGAGCCGGGCGCCTTTGGAGGCGCAGGCCTCTTCGACGTCATCGAGCATGTCGAAGCAGACGTCGATCTCCTTCGAGGTGCACACCGCATCTTGCGGCGGGGTGGCGTGTTGGCGGTCACCGTTCCGGCGTACGACGCGTTGTGGTCTGCCGAGGATGTCGTCGCTGGTCACCATCGGCGGTACACGCTGTCCAAGCTTCGCGACGTCCTCGTCGGCTCGGAGTTCGAGGTCGCGTACAGCACCTACTTCTTCGCGCCGCTGACCTTGCCGCTCTTCTTCGCGCGCAGCCTTCGATACCGTTTGGGGTTGAGGGACACGAGCGGAGCCGATAGCGCCGCGCGGATCGAGTCGGACGCCGCGAGGCAGCACACGCCGAATCCAGTGGCGCGTCGGGTCATCGCCGGGCTCCTTGCACCCGAAACGAAGCGCATTGGGATGGGACGCTCGATTCCTTTCGGCACGAGCTGCCTCGCCATCGCGCACGCCCGCTGACCGGCGGGCTCAGAACGCTGGACGCCTCGCGCGGCGGCCTCTAACGTGCCTGAACCATGGCGGGTTCTCCCTCACCAGCGAGCGCATCGACGTTCGAGCCCAAGCGAATCCTCATCACCGGCGGCGCCGGCTTCATCGGCAGCGCCGTCGTTCGGATGGCGCTCGAGAAGGCCAACGTCGAGCGGGTTGTCGTGCTCGACGCGCTCACGTACGCGGGACACAAGATCAACCTCGACGGTGTCCTCGGTGTCGACGATCGGCTCACGCTCGTCGAAGGAGACATCTGCGATCGAACGATCGTCGAGAAGCTTCACGCCGAGCACGCGTTCGACTCGGTGCTTCACCTCGCTGCCGAGTCTCATGTCGATCGAAGCATCGAGTCCGCGGAGGCCTTCGTCCGGACGAACGTCAACGGCACCTTCGTGCTCCTCGACGCCGCTCGCCGCGCGTGGGAGGGCAAGTCCGCCACGACGCGCTTCGTCCACGTGTCGACGGACGAGGTGTTTGGCGCTCTTGGCGACACGGGCGTCTTCACCGAGACGACGGCCTACGCACCAAACTCCCCCTACGCGGCGTCCAAGGCGGCAAGCGATCTCCTCGTAAGGTCCTATTTCAAGACATATGGCCTTAGCGCGGTGATCACCAATTGCTGCAACAACTACGGACCTCGACAGCTGCCCGAGAAGCTCATTCCTCTCATGATCTCCAATGCCGCGGAGGGCAAGAAGCTGCCTGTCTACGGTGAGGGGAAACAGATTCGAGAATGGCTGCATGTCGACGAGCATGCGCGCGGGCTTCTCGCTGCCCTCGACCGCGGTACGCCCGGGGAGAGCTATCTCTTTGGTAGCGGCGAAGAGCTCAATAACAAGCAGATGGTCGAGCTGATCGCGGACATCGTCGACGAGCATCTCCAAAGGAAGCCCGGGTCGTCACGTGCATTGATGCACTATGTCCCCGATCGAAAGGGACACGACTTCCGCTATGCCATCGACTCGTCGAAGGCGAGGCGTGAGCTCGGTTGGTCGTGTCAGAAAAAGCTCGCCGAGGAGCTGCGTGAGACGGTGCGCTGGTATCTTGCCAACGAGTCGTGGCGTGAGGCCGTCGCCAGCGACGAACACCGGCGCTTTCAGGCGGCTTACTATCCGACGACTGGGAAGTCCGGATGAAGGTAAAGCTCCTGGCCATCGCCCCGGAGCATGCGCCGGCGATCCTTCGATGGCTCCGCGACCCGCACATCAGCGGGAGCTTGGGGCTGCGCTCGGTTCCCACGCTCAAGAAGACTCAAGACTTCATCGAACGAGCTCGCAGCGATGCGTCCGTTTGCGCGCGAGCGATCGTCGCCGACAACGAGCACGTCGGAAATGTCGTCCTCGATCACATCGACGAGACGCTGAAGAAGGCGCGACTCCACATCTACATCGGCGCCGCCTCTGCGCGCGGGCGAGGCGTGGGGCAAAAGGCGGTTCATCTCGCTCTCTCGCTGGCCTTCGACGAGCTCAAGCTGCACAAAGTGTGGCTCACGGTGCATGCGCGAAACACGATCGCGATAGCCGCTTATGCAAATGTGGGCTTTCAGGTCGAAGGAATTCATCGCGACGAGTTCATGCTCGGGCGTGAGCGTGTGAATGAGGTTTACATGGGTATCCTCGCCACGGAATGGAGGGGAGCCGACGCACGCAGCCGCGGCCTCCGACGTAAAAAGGAAAGCAGAGACCGATGAAAGGCATCATCCTCGCAGGTGGATCCGGGACACGCCTCTACCCATTGACGCGCGGGCTGTCGAAGCAGCTCCTGCCCGTTTATGACAAACCGATGATCTATTACCCGCTGAGCACGCTGATGCTCGCGGGGCTTCGCGAGGTCCTGGTCATCACGACGCCTCGTGACAGAGCTGCGTTCGAGGCGACACTTGGCGATGGCACCCAGTGGGGAATGAAGCTGCGCTTCAAAGAGCAGGCGTCCCCGCGAGGCCTTGCGGATGCCTTCATCCTGGGAGAAGACTTCTTGGCGGGAGACCGCGCATGCTTGGTCCTTGGCGACAACCTCTTCTATGGCCATGGAATGATCCAACTGCTCGAGGACGCAGCCAAGATCCAGAAGGGCGCACATATCTTCGGCTACTACGTGAAAGACCCGCGAGAGTACGGCGTCGTCGAGTTCACGCCGGAGGGCAAGGTGCTCTCGCTCGAGGAGAAGCCGCAGAACCCGAAGTCGAACTACGCCGTGCCCGGGCTTTACTTCTACGACTCGGACGTCGTCGCGATAGCCAAGGCCGTGAAGCCGTCTGCGCGCGGCGAGATCGAGATCACGGACGTGAACCGTGAGTACCTGCGGCGAGGCGACCTTCGGATGACGAGGTTCGGGCGCGGCATGGCGTGGCTCGATACCGGATCACCCGATTCGCTTCTCCAAGCCTCGAGCTTCATCCAAACGGTGGAGACGCGTCAGGGGCTCAAGATTGGATGTCCGGAAGAAATTGCGTTTCGCAAAGGGTTCATCGACGTGAACGCCCTGGCTGCGCTTGGTCGAGCGCTCGAGAAGACGGAGTACGGCCGGTATCTCCTCGATCTGGCAAACGACGAGGGGCATCCCGCTCGCTGACGCACGTCGTTCGAAACAGCTGCGCAACCGATGCGCCCGCGCAGCCGATGCGTGAGGGCGGAGGGCTCTCCACGCGCTGGACAACGCCACCGTGCAGAACTAGCGTTCGGTCAGTTTTGCGAAGGAGGGCAACATGAAGACGTTTGCGGCAAGCGCGCTCCCTGATCGCCACGTGATGCAGAAGATCATCCTCGAGGAAGGATGTTTCGTCGTCACGGACGTCCTTTCACCAGACTTCCTTCCGCGAGCGAAAGCTGCTCTCGAGAACGCGATCGAGAGAGAGGTCGCGTACCACAAGACCACGGACTACCGAGACTATGGGATGGTGCTCGTCTGCTCACTCTACGGCAGCACCTTCTACGAGCCGTTCGACAACCAGGCGCTGATGGCGCCGTTCAACGCGGTCCTCGGTGATGGCTGCATCGTGTACGCGTACACGTCGTCATCGATGCCGCCGAACAAGACCAACTACTCGCGCCGCATCCATCGCGACTGTCCGACCACGAGGCTCGCGCCAGGGTTCCCGACGAACATGGGCGCGACGATCGCGCTCGACGACTTCACGCTGGAGAATGGAGCGTCCTACTTCATGCCCACGTCTCACAAGCGAACCTCGGATCCGACGGAGCCCGAGTTCCTCGAGGGCGCGGAGCGCTTCGTCGCGAAGGCGGGCTCGGTCATGTTCTTCGACGCGCTCACCTACCATGCCGGCGGGGACAACAAGACCGATCGCTGGCGTCATGCGCTCACGATAAACATGTGCAGATCCTGGATGAAACAGCGGCTGGACATCCCCCGCGTGATGGAATCCGCTGGGATTGACACGGCCTCGCTCTCCAAGAACGCGAAGCAGAAGCTCGGCTTTTTTACACAGGTCCCTGCGTCCTATGACGAGTATTATGCCGAGCCCGAGAAGCGCAAATACACGCAACGCGTCGAGTGAATGGAGTGACAGAGTGAGCGACAAGTATCAAGACGTCATCAAGGCCAACATTGCGGTTCACTCGAAGCTGGCCACGTTCTACCAAAAGACCGAGCCGCATTTCCGCGCCGAGAACGTCGCGATCGTCGACACGCGAGTGAAGGCAGCCGTCGAGGCCACGAAGGCGCAGAAGCTCCTCGATCTCGGTTGCGGCACTGGCTTCATGATCAACATTGCGAAGAAGCACGTGAAGCACGTCGTAGGCGTCGACGTGACGCGCGCGATGCTCGATCAGGTCGACAAGACGGGGGACGCCAAGATCGAGCTCCACGAGCACGACACGGGGAGCTTTCCTGTCGAGCCGGGAACGTTCGACGTGGTGACCGCTTACTCATTCCTTCATCACCTCTACGACATCGAGCCCACGCTCGCGACGGCCGCGAAGGCTCTGCGAAAGGGTGGGCTCTTCTACGTCGATCTCGATCCCAACTTCTACTTCTGGGATGCGATCACCAAGCTCGAAGGCAAGGGCACCTTCGATCCGATCGTGCAGCGTGAGATCGACGCCGTCGCTCACAAAGACGACGAGATCGCCAAGGAGTACGGGATCCCGAACGAAGTCTTCAACGACGCGGAGTACGGAAAGACCGCGACCGGCGGCTTCAAAGAGGAGGTCCTTCGCGAGCAGCTCATGAAGGTGGGCTTCTCGAGCGTGACCTTCAAGTACTACTGGTATCTCGGACAAGCCTTCCTCGTGAACGAAGAGGGCAAGCCACGCGAAGAACGACTCAAGAACGCAGAGACGACCGATGGCGTCCTCCAGCGTTTGATGCCGCTGTCGCGTCATCTCTACAAATACATCGGCTTCACCGCAGTGAAGTAGCGCGGGCGCGTCAGCTCAACCTAACCCTGACGCGTCCGGCTCGAAATGATAGGGTCGCAACTCCGATGCGGATCCGCGAGAGCGCTCCCTTCGCGGTCGCCACCGCGTTGACGTTTGGAGTCGTCCTCGTCCTGATGTGGCGAGTGCGCTACGGCATCGACTTCACGGACGAAGCTTTCTACACCGCGCTTCCGCATCGCTTTGCGCTCGGCGATCGTCCCTTCGTCGACGAGCTCAACATCGCTCAGACGTCGGGCGTGCTCTTGTACCCCTTCGTGAAAGTGTACGTCGCGCTGCGAGGGACCACCGGCATCTTCATGTTCATGAGGATGCTGTATGTGCTCTTCCTCGCGTGGGTGGCCTGGGCCGCCTATGGACTGGGCGCCACACGACTGCCTCGACATGCGGCCGTCCTCGCGAGCGGCCCGTGCCTCCTCTTCATGCCCTACGCGATCCCGGGCCTCAGCTACAACACGCTCGGAGGTGGCCTGCTCGCGATGGGGCTCTTCCTCACGGCGCACGCGGTGCTCGCTCCTCCTGAAGAGACGCCCAAGCTTCTGCGAGACCAGCTGACGTGGGGAGGCTTCACGTTGGGAGCCGCCACGTTCGCATACCCGAGCTTGCTGGTCGGTGCCGTCGCGGCGGTGACGGGGGTCTTCGTCGTCGCGAACGGCCAGCGTGTGCGATCCGCGCTTCGCATTGCGAGCGGTGGATGCCTCTTTGCCCTCTGCGTTGCGCCCGTGTTTCTCCAGGCCGGCCGGCACGTAAAGTCGGTGTTCGAATATTCCGGAGGCGGAGGAATTGCGCTCACGAGCGAGAAGCTCAGCGCGCTGTGGGACCAGTTCTTCTCGCAGCATCCGGAGCTGCCGATGCTCTTCGTCGCGACGGCGATCCTCGTGGTCTTTGCGAGACGTGTGCCGGCGGTCGTTGTCTTCGTGCTGCCGTTCATCCCATGGCTCGCACGTGGCTCGACGTTGAGCACGGGGACGGGCAGCACCCTCGCGTACTTCAGCTCGTTTGCGCTCGTCGCGCCGCTCTTCGCGGCGGCCATTCGCGACAAGACGTTTGGGTGGACGATCATGGTCTGTGTCTGGGTGCCGTCGATCCTCTCCGGCATCAGCACGGCTTGGTCGAGCGGTAACGGCGCGGTCGCGACTGGGCTTGGGTTCTATCCAGGAGCCGTCGCGAGCGGGATCTTGCTCGTTGCCTGGATCGTCGAGCTCGCACGCTCGTTTCCCCTTCAGCCAGTGCGTATCTTCCTCGGATTTGCGCCGCTCATCATCGTGCATACCTTGCTGAAGCTCACCCTCGAGGACACGTTCGTCTACCGTGACGGTCGAGTGCCGCTCTTGACGGAGCGTGTCAATGAGGGCCCGTACAAGGGGCTCTACACCACTGCCGACCGAAAGCGGTCACTGGCGCTGATGTCCGCAGACATTCTCAACCTCGCCCAGTCGGGACGCACTCTCTTCTACTACGACTTTCCAGCCGGTTACCTGATCGCCAACCGCCGGCCCCTCGTGGCTTCGACTTGGATCTTCGCCATGGAACCACGGACGACGATCGACACGAGATTCTTCGAGTCGCGCGCGACTTCGGGTGACGTGGTGTTTCACGTTGGATACTCCATGAGCATGGCCAATCCGCTCGATCGCGCCGTCAAAGAGCATTGCGAGAAGGTGGAAGGGAGACGAGATGGCTATGAGGTTTGGCGCGTCCGATAGGCAGAGATGATCTACTCCGTCGTCGTCCCCATCTACAACGATGCTGCGCTTGCAGAAGACTTCTGCCAGGAGATCAGAAGAGTCTTCTCGGATCGCCTCGGCGACCGGCTGGAGCAAGAGCTCGAGGTGATCTTCGTCGACGACGGAAGCAAGAATGACTCGCTCGAAGTATTGAAGAAGCTCCCGACAAAGCATCCCTTCGTCAAGGTCATTGGCCTCAGTCGAAACTTCGGGCAGCACATCGCCATATCGTGTGGGTACCGGCATTCGTCCGGAGACCTGGTGGCCTACCTGAATGTCGACCAGGAGGATCCGCCGGATCAAATCTTGGTGCTCGCCGACGAGCTCGAGAAGGGTAATTACGACATCGTCGGAGGGCTCTACGTCAAACGGAATGTCCCTCTCCTGTCGAAGATCACGTCTTACCTTTTCAACATCTTTCTCTCGCGGCTAACGGGTTACGATCAACCCGTCAACGCATCGACTGTTCGTGTGATGAGTCGTCGATTCATCGATGTCTACAATCAGCTCGTAGAGAAGAGTCGATACATCCCCGGGTTGGAGATGTGGATCGGCTTCAAGTACGGGCGCGTGCCGGTGAAGCACCAGCGTCGTCGCGCTGGGAAATCGAGCTACAACTTTCGGCGAAGACTCAGGATGGCGATCGAGTCGATCATCTCCTTCTCCGACTTTCCGCTTCGACTCACCGTGAAGTTTGGCTTCCTCGTGACGCTCCTCGGCGTCCTCCTGAGCGTCGCGCTCGTGACCGACAAGCTTCTGTTCCGGGATCTTCTCCCGGGGTACGTGTCGACGATCGCCGTGATCGTCTTGATCGGCGGCGTTCAGCTCATCGTCACCGGAGTGTCGAGTCTCTACGTGGGTCGAGTCTTGGCGGAGGTTCAAGGGCGGCCGCTCTACGTCGTTCGAGAGCGTCATGGTGACTTGCCTGACGCCTAGGCGAGTCAAGGAATGAGAGAGAGGTCCGATGACGACCGGCGTAATCCTTCAACCGTCGTACATACCCTGGCGGGGCTTCTTCGACCTGATGCACGACGCGGACGTGTTCGTCTTCTACGACGACGTGCAGTACGACAAGCATGGGTGGCGCAACCGCAACCGGATCAAGACGGCACAAGGGTCGCAGTGGATAACGATTCCCGTTAACGCGAAGGGGAACGTATCCGAAGGAACGCCGCTGAAAGACGCGCGCATCGTATGGACCCAAGACTGGGCGAAGAAACATCTCATGTCGCTGCGCCAGAGCTATGGCAAGGCGCCGTTCTTCAAACAGCACTTTCCCCTCATCGAGTCGCTCTATCAGACGAAGCACGAGCTCCTCGCGGACTTCACCATCGAGTCGAGCATCACCCTCGCGCGCGCGCTCGGGATCGACCACACTCGGTTCGTGCGCTCGTCGGAGCTCGGGGTCGAGGGCGGGAAGACGGAGCGCCTCGTGCGCATCATGCAGCACGTCGGAGCGAGTCGGTACATCAGCGGCCCGGCGGCGAGAGAGTATATCGAGCCGCAGCTCTTTGCGGATGCGAGCGTGATCCTCGAGTACAAAAGCTACGCGTATCCCGAATACGAACAGCTTCATCCTCCCTTCGACCCGCAGGTCACGATCCTCGATCTCATCTTCATGAAGGGCCTCGCCGCAGCGAAGGACTTCATCTGGAACGTCCAGCGCTAGTCACTGTGGCAATTTCAAACAGTCGTCAACGTTCGCCTCGAGCCCCGTTGGCTGCGACAATGGCCGTGTGAATCGACCTTACTCGTTTGCTGCCACCCTGGCGGTGTTCGGCGCCGCGATCTTCGCCACGAGCCCGCTTCGCGCCGACGTGCTCGCTGGACATCAAGTTCGCCTCGACGACCAAGGCAAGTTGCTCGCTTGGTCGAGCCCGCAGGATCGCGCCTACGACAACGTCATGCGTCTTTCGTGGGGATTCTTGAAGGCGTGGCCACGTATCGAGGCCAACGGGCTCAAGACGTACCTCGCGTATCCGACGTTCAATCAGACGACCTTGGCGGGCGGAAATTACCCGAACATCCCCGCCGGCAACCATGCGATGACGACGGACTCTGCGGTTCGGTACTTTGCCTACAGCGCAGATAGCGACGTCCTCCGTGTCATGCGGGAGATGCTCGATCATCAGCTCGCGCACGGAACGACACCTAGCGGTTGGGTCTACGGGGACATGCCGTGGGCAAGCTCCGATCCTGGGCAGGTCGACTACAAAGGATCGTCGTTCTGCAACAGCACCTGTGGAACGGGAGACGGTGTTGGCGTCACGGAGCCCGACAAGGGCGCTGAGCTCGCCTACGCCTATCTTCAAGCGTACGAGACGACCGAAGACCCCCGTTATCGTGACGGCGCGAAGAAGGTGGCCGATACCCTCGTGAAGACGCGCCGTGCTGGGGATGCGACACACTCGCCTTGGCCTTTTCGTGTCGTCGCCGAGACGGGAGAATCGAAGGAAGAATACGCGTCGAATTACGACGGTGTCTTGATGCTCTTCGACGAGCTCATTCGCCTTGGAGTCGGCGATGTCGCGAGTTATCAGACGGCGCGTGATGCCGCGTGGACGTGGCTACTCGCATATCCCTTTCAATCGAAGAATTGGTCGGGTGGATTCGAAGACCAGCAGTTCTTCCACGATCCTGCTCACGACCGCACGCAATACATCCCGCAAAAGATCGCTCAATACATCCTCGAGCGACCAGAGGTCGATCCAGAGTGGCGTACGCACTTTGGCGATCTCATTCCGTGGGTCGAAGCGAACTTCGCGATCGACACTGCGACCGAGAAGGGCGTTCAATACGGCGCAAACGTCATCTCGGAACAACAAGTGTATATGGTCAAGATGGGCAATCACACGGCGCGATA
Organism: Labilithrix sp.; assembly: GCA_044227045.1. GTDB lineage: Bacteria > Myxococcota_A > Polyangia > Polyangiales > Polyangiaceae > Labilithrix. The sequence goes on along the minus strand of JBGAFW010000032.1, from coordinate 74,344 downwards.
CGCCTCGGTGAATGCTCTCTGGTACGAGCTCACGGGCGATTTGGCGTCTCGGGAGAAGGCCTACCGATCACTCAATTGGGCTACCTACGTGTGTCGCCCGAATGGTCTCGTCAGCTTCAATCCAACGCTCGACGAATGGTGGTTTGCGACAGGCTACGGTGATTACGTTCGCAATTTCATGACGGCGCTCGGCGCTATGCCCGAGCTCGCTCCCTTGGGTGAGAGTCACATCGTCCGCTCGAGCTCGATGATTCAAAGCGTGCTCTATGAGCCCTTGAAGGTGACCTACCGAACCTTTCACGACAACTCGGTCGAGACAGTGCGTGTCGCGTTTACGCCAACCCATGTCAGCGTGAACGGCGCGTCCCTTCCGTTTGCGGGAGGTACGTTGGGTGACGGAGAGGGCTACACGACCCAAGACCTCGGTCACGGCGACTTTGCCATGCGGATCCGACACGTGAAGGGTCGGGACATCGTGATTACGGGCGTGCCAAGCCCGAAGGAGGCGCCGGAAGACGCCTCCGCGCCGGCGAAAGATGGCGGAGCGGTAGAGGCTCCCACCGCGACCGCGATCCGCGCTGGCGGAGGAGGGTGCAGCTCGACCGCCCCATGGGGCTTCGGCGCATCCGCTGGCGTCGCGAACGCCGCTCTTCTCCTGACGCTCCTCGCTCGTAGGCGCGCCGCTCACCGCGCTCGCGGTGCGAAGAGCTCCTCGTAGACATCGAAGAGCTCAGGGGGAATCCCGAAGGGCGAGCCATCGAGGCCTGCGGCTCGATGCACCTGTTCGACGTGCGCTCTCGACGTGGGCTTCGAGGCGGCGTGAAGGGCGCGCTCGATCGCGACCTCACGGGGCGTCTCGAGGAGAGCGGCTCGCTCGGGTCGAAACAAGCCATCGAACGGCTGCTCGACGGAGTTGGTCTCGAGCGACTTCGCGATGCAACGCGCGAGCTCCGCGCCGATGAGCGGTGATGCATGAAAGCCATCGCGCCGCGTGCCCGTCGCGAACCACACGCCTTCGCGAGAGGCGCATGCCCCGAGCAGCGGACACGTGTCGAGCGTGATGGGACGAAAGCCGAAGAGCACCTCACGAATCTGGGCGGATCGATAACGTGGATGCAGGTATGTAGCGGCGGCCGCGCGCAGCCGCTCGACGTCGTCGCTCGTGCGGATCGGCGTTGGCGTGACCTGTCCATAGGTCGTCGCGCCCACGTAGATCGCGCCACCCGCCGGTAACGCGTAGAAATCGAACCCGACCTCGGGCCGAGTGCCCGCGCATCGCAGCACGTGGTCGAGCGGCGCCACGCCTTCCGGGACATCCATCAAGAGCGCGGAGCCAGCGCCCGCGACGACGCGCGGCACCCGCTCGCTTAGCCCGAGCTGATCGATGAAGACTTGGCTTCGTACGCCTGCAGCGATGACGACCGCTCGCGCGCGCAGCCGGGTCCCGTTCGACAAGAGAAGAGTGGACAGCGCTCCATGCTGAATCGCCTGTGCGTCTTCATGGATCACGACGGCGTTCGCGGCGCGCTCGAAGGCGCGGTCGTACGCGGCCATCACGAGGCGAGCGTCGAGCCGGCCTTCGTCGATCAAGAGCAGCTTGCGCGGCCATCTGCGCGCGATCTCGACGTCGACGCCTCGAACGGGATCGCCGCCTCCGAGCAAACGAAACGGGGCTTCGTTTCGCGTGACCTCCGCCACGATCGAGTCGAATCGATCGGCCCCTGCTGGGCTCGCCTCGACGACGTAGGTGCCGGGAATGATCTCTGGAACCTCGTCCGGAGCCGCGTGGTCGCGAAGAAGACGCAGATGGTCAGGCCATCGCGCCGCTGCGTCGACGGCGATGCGAAGCTTCGCGCGCGCGGCTGGACCGTCGGGGTCACCGCGATGGACTTCGGCGAAGACGTTGAGCATCGCGCCCGCGGCGGTCGTCGCGCTGCCGGCACGCTCGCGCCGACCCACGATCGCGACGCGCGTGGACGGCGACACGTCGAGGAGCCGAAGGGCGATCGCGGCTCCGACCGCGCCGTTGCCGACGACGGCGACGTCGACGCTCACGACGGCGGCAGCGCCATCTCGTCGCGTGGTGGAGCTCGCAGAGTGAGTCACGTGCGTACCACTTTCCCGCGCTCCTTATTGCCCTCCTGCGCGCGGCGATCAAGGCCCGCGGGCGGGGGCGTCATCGAGGTCGGCGAGGATGCATCTCTTGCGGGCTGCCGAACGCGATCGATTGTCGGCGCTCGATCGCGCGGGTAGGATCCGCGACCGAGCTCATCATGGCGATTCCTTTCAACGCGGCGACCTTGGTCGAGAATCAGCTCGCCTATGTCGAGCAGGCCTTCAAGAGCCGGCACATTTCTGGTGACGGTCCGTTTGGCCGCAAGGCCGAGAAGATCCTCGAGGCCGAGACGGGCGCGCGCCGCGCGTTGCTCACGACGTCCTGCACGCACGCGCTCGAGATGAGCGCGCTGCTCCTCGATATGGGTCCGGAGGATGAGGTCATCGTCCCGGCATTCACGTTCGTCTCGACCATCAACGCCTTTGCACTTCGCGGCGCGAAGCCCGTCTTCTGTGACGTGCGACCTGACACGTTGAACCTCGACGAGAAGCTGCTCGAACAGAAGATCACGTCACGTACGAAGGCGATCGTGCCCGTGCATTACGCGGGCGTCGGTTGCGAGATGGACGCCATCAACGAGATCGCCAAGGCAAAGAACATCGCGGTGGTCGAGGACAACGCGCACGGGCTCTTCGGGCGTTACCGCGGCAAGCCGCTTGGCTCGTTTGGCGCTCTCGCGACGCAGAGCTTTCACGAGACGAAGAACTTTTCGTGCGGCGAAGGAGGCGCGCTCCTCATCAACGACGCGGCCCTCGTCGAACGCGCCGAGATCCTTCGGGAGAAGGGGACGAATCGCAGTCGCTTCTTCCGCGGACAAGTCGACAAATACACGTGGGTCGACGTTGGCTCGAGCTGGGTGCTGTCCGACGTGTTGGGCGCCACGTTGCTCGCGCAGCTCGAGGCCCGCGCGTCGATCCAATCACGGCGCCGGCACGTGTGGGAGCGCTACAGCCGCGACCTCGCCGACTGGGCGCGCAAGCGTGAGGTCCAGCTCCCGACCATCCCGGCGCATTGCGAGCAAACGTATCACCTCTTTTATCTGCTCTTCCCGAATCTCGAACGGCGGACGGCCTTCATCGACCACATGGCCAAAGCGGATATCAAAGCCGTATTCCACTATCAGCCATTGCATCTATCGCCGATGGGCGACACCCTCGTTCACGGTAAGCGCGGCGACTGCCCGGTGACGGAGAGGGTCGCGGACTGTCTCGTGCGACTCCCACTCTACGCAGACCTCGAAGGCCACGATCTCGACCGCGTCGTCAGCACCGCCTGCGCCTTCGAATAGGTTCGCGGGATCGACGGACGAGCAGACTGCGCGTCTAGAGCGAAGCGCGAGAGAGCGTCTTGTCCGCCAAGAAATAGATGTAGCTGTCGTCAACCCCAATGGGGTAACCGCCCGTGCCCACCACCACGTTTGGCGTGCAGAACGATGGGTTGCACGCGGAGATTCCCTCGACATCACGGAAGTAGATGAGTCCGTTGGCCGGAGCGAAAAAGTCGAAGGTATTGAAATACTGTGTAGTGGTGGCGCACTTCGCCTTGACGCACCTGTAGTGTGACTTCTGAATGTCGTAGTAGAGAAATAAGCCGTCTACGGCGAGGACGTTGTCAGCCGCGGTGCCGAGCGGCGTGACCGTGCCCGTCGTCAAATCGACTTTGCGAAGGCCTGTCGTTGGGCTCCCAAAATCGCCACCGACGTACGCTGTCGTCCCGTCGAGGACCAGTCCCGATGTGTCGAATTGGAGATTCGTGATCGCGGTCGAGCCGCCGAGGCACCCATTGACAGAGCAGCGCGAGAGGATTCCATCGTTCCTGATGTAGTAGAGATTGGAGCCAGAGATCGCGATGCCGCGAGCTTGGTCGTTACTGAGTAGTGTGGGAGACGCACATCCAGACTTGGGGCATGCAAAGATGGCATACGGCGTCTTCAGGTATATCGTCGTAGCGTCGAAGAGCAGTGTGTCCACGAACGACACTCCTGAAACGACGAGCGTGCTCGCGCCACCCGTCTTCGCGATGCGTTCGAGGTCATTGGTTGGCCTTAGGAGATAAACGTCGGATGTATCGAGAAAAGCTCGCTGTACGTTGGTCGCGAGGTCGAAGTGAGGAATGCAAAGGCCTCCGCGGCAGGTGACGGCGGAGGCGCCGCCGTCAGGCTCGCAAGGAGCGCCGCCACAGAGACAGACATTGTCGCACTGCTCGCCGACGCCACATCGATGGTTGCACTCGCCGCAGTTCTTCGTGTCGTGCTGGATGTCATTGATGCACGAGAGCAACGTGGTGCCCAGAACCTGAACGTTGCATTGCGTTCCCAAGCAAACGCATTTGCCGGCAGAGCAAATCGGAGAGAGAGTGTCTCCGCCGTTCCTGCAGCTTTGCGCTGCTTCCGGATCATCGACGATGCCGTTGCAGTCGTCGTCTTCGAGATTGCACCTCTCTTCGCGATACGCGCAGGCGCACGCTCTCTGCGTCGTTCCTGGACGCGGTGCACATGTCCATCCGGCGATGCAGTCAACCTGCTCCTTGCAAGGCGCGGAGCAAACGCGCAGCGAATCACCCAAGATGGTGGTGCAGACGCCCGCTGGGCAATCACTGTCGTTCGTACAGGGCAGACCGAACAGACCACCATCCGACGAAGCGGCCCCATCAAGGGTTGGGGAGCCGGCATCTGGCGTCGCCGTGACGTAAGACGAATCCTCAACCACCGGCGTGCTGCCATCATCGCCGCGAAACGAGCCTGCGCCTTGCGTGCAAGCATATGCCGTGACGCTCGTGACCCCAAGGGCCAAGAGATGCCGGTGATGCGTGACGCGTGATCGGAACGTCATGGGTCAGAAGCTGTTGGGGACGTGAAGCGGTGTGTCTGTGTCAGAGCGGAGCACGATAGATGTCGTAAAGACTCACCCCACGAGCAAAATAGATGAAGTTGGCGTCAACACCCACGAGCCTCGCTTGGGGAGCGACAACGAGCGTCGTGGGCGTGCAACTGGTAGATGCGCAGCTGTTGATGTAGGTGCCGTCGAATGACGAGAAATAGAGGCGGCCGTCGATGGGCAGCGGAGCACCTGGCAAGGTCGTTGCGAAGAGCTTCGTCGCAGTCGCAGCGCAGTCCGTCTTCGCGCAGCGGTATATGTTTTGTTGGAGGTCGTAATAGAGGTTGATGGCGTCCGCGGTGACGGAGGTGACGTTGGGGATGAGCGTCGTGAGGACGCCTGTGGTCAGATTGATTTGGCGAAGCCCAGCTGAAGCTCCAGCGACATAAGCGGTCGTGATCGAGTCGATGACCAGGCTCCGATCCGCGCCAATGTTCGCGATGACCGTCGAGCCAGCGCTCAAGCAGCCGTTGATCGAACAGCGTGCGAGGATGCCATCGCTACGAATGTAGAAGAGGTCCGAGCCGAATACCTTCAGCTCGGAGACGTCATCGGCGCTCAGCTTGGTCGGCGACACGCACCCCGACTTGGGGCACGAGAAGACTCCCTCCGGATTCCAAAAGTAGACATTCAGACTGTCGAGTAAGAGTGAGTTGTACGGTGTCGCGACGAGAGCGGTTGTTACGACGGAGGTGATGGCGCCACCCGTTTTTGGGACGCGATAGATACCCATCGGCCGAGAAGGCGGTTCGCTGACGAAGTAGACATCCGACGCATCGAGCGCGGCGAACGTCGTGGAGCTCGCTATCTTGAAGTGGGAGCGGCAGATACCATCCCCACACGACGCGTAGGTCGCACCGGTGCCAGGCTCGCACGCCGCGCCGCTGCACGAACAGACTCCGCCGCTGCATTGGGCGTTGTATGGGCAAGGGTGGTCGCAGTTACCGCAGTGGCTTGGGTCCTTCTGCGTATCGACGCAAACGTCGAAGGGAGGGCCGATCGTGACTTTGCACCACGTTCCGGAACATGAGCATTTGCCCATGGAGCAAGTCGTAGCGGCCGTGTCATCGCGTCCCTTGCAGCTCGTCGCTGCGAGCGAGTCATCCACGAGCCCGTTGCAGTCGTCGTCTTTGGAATTGCACACCTCGTCGGAGCGCATGCACGAGCACCCCATCCGCGCCGTGGGGGTGGAGGCGTCGGTCGAACACGTCCATCCCGCGGGACAGTCACTCTCCGTGTTGCATGGCGCGGAGCAGGCTCGAGGCGTGTGGGGACCACCACCATCCCCCAGGTTGATGGTGGCGCAGACTCCCCCCGGACAGTCCTTGTCCTCTTTGCACTCCGTGCCGAAGACTCGAGGCGCCCTCCCATCCGACGAAGCGGCGTCCACCTCCGGCGTTGCCTGGACGTGTGCCGAGTCCTCGGTGACGTCGCTGTCGGGAAGGCGATCGTCGCGGAAGGAGCCTTCGGACGCCTGCGTGCAGGCGTACGCGGTGACGGTCGTCACTCCAAGGACAAGAAGAAGATGCCGGCGCCCGCTGCGAGCGGACCTGCCGGATCGGCGAAGCATCGCTCGATCGTAGGCGCTCGACGCCGGAGTCGCGAGCGGCTCACGCCATTTGGGTGCGCCATTTCCTCCTCGTGGAGATCACGTAGACGCGCACGTTGCGCAGGTGAAAAAGAACGCCGCTTTTAGAAGAGTTGCTTCGGGCAGCGGTCGCGGGGGAGGGCGGCTTTGGCCCTGGCTTCATCGCGGGCGGCGACGCTGTCTTGGCCCATGACGCGCTCGAGCTCGGCGACCTGGTACCAGAGGCACGGGCCTTTGCCGCGGGTGCCGTAGCGCTCGGCCTCCTCGCGCATCGTCGTGATCCGATCGCGTCCTGGCGGCTCCATGCCCATACCGATCGGGATCGTGGAGGGATGCATGACGAAGAGCGCGGTGTTGTCCTCGGGCGGCGAGAACGCGGGCACCATCCCGACGGCGAACGCGGTGACGAACGAGAAGATGCGGAAGGCGATCTCGGCGCGTCGCTCGCCGGGTTGCGACCAGAAGCCCGCCACGACCGGCGCGAGGATCATCGCGGCGCACGCGATGTACCAGAGCGTCGTGGAATTCCAGCCGATCCATTCGCCGATGTGGTGAGGCACCTGCCCGACACGCATCATCGGGATCGAGAACTGCGCAAACGGGCGCGCGATCGTCTCGGGGAGTGTGTCGTAGATGAGGCCGACGGTCCCGATCGTGACGACGCCTGCGAGCGCGAGGCCGCCGCCGAGGCCTCGCGCCAGCGCGCGGCGAGCGCGACTGCCATGCGCGAAACGCTCGAGCGCGAGCACGGCGCCGAACGCGAAGAACGGAGCGCAGACGACGAGGTAGCGTGGACCTACCGTCCATCCGGCGCGCCACTCGATGAAGCCGGCGTTGACGCCGATGACCATCGTCATGAGGAGCGCCCACACGACCGTGATGACACGCGTGTGACTGCGTTTGCTCGGCGCTCCGCGCGGCGAGAGGAGAAGGAGAGGGATGCCGAGGAGCCCGATCCACATGTACGGGCTCATTCCGAAGAAGCCGAAGCCCGGGTCGACGGCGAGCGCGCGAACGTGATCCCACGTCGGCCAGAGAATTCCCCAAAGACCCTGATTGTGCTCGGCGGCGAAGCGAGCACTCTCCATCTTTTGATGGCCTGGCGTGAATGGATTGCCGTATGCGGCCCAGTGGAAATACATCATATGCGGGATGTTCAGCAGCCCGCCGACGGCATAAGCGAGGAAACGCGTAGGCGTGACGCTCGTGCCGAGAGGAATCCATTTGTGCATGAAGCGCAGCGGCGGAATCCAGCCAAACACCCAAAACACAGCGCGTAGTGGGGAGAAGAACGTGAAGATCGCAAAGAGCGACATCACGACCGTCATGAAGAGCGCGTGGTATTCGAGCGTCACGCACGCGCTCGTGAAGAAGCCCGCCAAGAACGCGCGCGATGGACGCATTCGTTTTACGTCGTTATCCGAGCGACGGCGCTCCGTCTCGATCGTCGCAAAGGCGAGGAACGCGATGGCGGCATATTGCGAGTGGCTCGCGAACATATGCACGTAGGCGAGGAAGTTCGTCCCGAGCGCGGCGGCGGCGACTGCGGCATAGCGAATCGCCGGGTCGGGCGAAAAATGGCGCAGGTACCGCTCGAACCATAGGAGGAACAGAAAGCACGGGATCTGGGATGCGAAGATGCGCATCGACCACGTGCTCATGCGGAGCCACCAGTTCTTCTCCTCGAGCGAGAGGTTCACGTTCTCGGGGAGCACCTTCGCGTTCGGCCCGACGTGGCCGCCGTAGATGCCCGGGTAACGCTTGCCCATGATCGGCGCGATGATCTTCGAGAAGACCAGATACCCCGGGATGCCTGCGTAGACGACAGCAGGCGCCTTCACCATCGTGTAGTGCTCGACGCCATCGCTCAGCTTCAAGTGAGCCATGTCGTTGACCCAGCCGAAGGTCTGCACCTGCTCGTCGATCCGATACGTGCCGCTCTCGACGAGCGCCATCACGGTGTAGACGCGCGTGAACTCGTTCGGGTTGTTCACCGCGCGGATGTACGGGAACACGAGCATCATCGGCAGGAGCACACAGAAAAAGAAGAGGCGATAGAACCCCTTCTGTTTCCACCGAAGCTCGTGCCGCATGAGGCCGAGCAGTCTAGTCCGAAACGCGCGCGGATCGCCTCCGATTTGGTTCTGGGTAACCCTCGATACCGGTCAGCGGAGACTGAGCTTAGCCCCTGAGCGCGCGAAGGCGTTTGCGGAGGAGAAAGCCGATCGAGCCGAGGAGGCCGAGCGCCGAGATGGCGAGGCCGAGGTTCATGCGGCGCGGCCAGTATCGCATTTCGACACGGTGGTGGCCTGGCGGCAGGTCGACGGCGAGGAGGTGGTTGTCGTCGACGACGGTGCCGATGTTCGTCTGCCAGCCGCGCTCGTAGGCGCTGTTCACGTGGATGCGGGCGGGGCGCTTCACGTCGACGTCGATCCAGAACTTGTTGTGCGTGCGGTTGGCGACCTCGACCACCGCCCCGTCATCCACCGCGCGCGCTTGCGGGACGTCGCCGGTCCATACCGCGGCGTCTGCGTTGTAGGCCCACGCGGCCCGGCAGTTGAGCCACGCGTGGTTTTGCCTCGGGTGGTTGCCGAAGTCGCCCGAGAGGTCGCTGCCGCCGTAATAGAAGCGCGTCGACTGTGGCAACGTGAGCGCAGGCGGCGCGTCCATGAAGCGATACTCGAGGATCTCGGTGAAGAGACCCGCGCTGTCGCCGGCCGCGAAGATGCCGATCCCGGCGAGCGCGACACGAAACGCATGCGCAAGCGACGGTTTGCCGAGCCAGCGGCGGACTTGCATCGGCACGCGATCGACCGCGTAGGCCATGTACGCGGCGATCGGCAGCGCGAGCAGCAGGCGAAACCGCGCCGGGACGCGCATCGATTTGAATGGCGGCACGCTCGCATGCAGCACCGTCCAGGGTGACCACGTGGCGAAATGCCCGAGCATCAAGACGAAGAGCACGAGGGAGACGGCGAGAAGCCACCACGTCTCGGCGCCCGCGACGAGGATGCCGAGGAAGAGCAGCAGCACGCCGCAAATGCCGATGTACGCGTGATACTCGCCGAGCACGTACTGCTGGCCGGGGATGTGCGCGCGCCAGTGCGGTGACCGGAGCAGGTACATGTCGGCGAGCGTCTTCAGGCTCAGGTGATCGAAGTCGTCTTCCATCACGCGGTTGTGTGACGCGAACTGATCTTGAATCGGCAAGATGCGGCTCGCCCCGATCGAGAAGGACACGAGCCCCACCACCAGGCCTCGAACGACGATGCGAAGCGCGCGGCGCGGATCGGTGAAGCGCGTCACCGTCTCGATGCCGAGGAACACGACGGTGAGCGGCAACGGATACGTCGCGCCGTCGTAGACCATCCACGCGAGCAAGAGCCCGGTCCCGACGACCCAGTTCCACGACTCCTCGGCGCGCCGCCAAGCGAAGAGCAGGAGCGGCGCGTGATAGAACGACACGAAGGCTTCGTGCTCGCCCGCGTACTGGTTGTGCACCGTGCCGTACGCCCACGCGACCGCGGCGACGAACGTGGCGATGCGCGAGAGCTTCAGGTCGTCACGGCAGAGCAGCCACATCCCGAGGAACCCGACGACGACGTGCGCGAGGTTCCAGACGATGATCGTGATGCCGGAGCTGAAGGGCAGCGTGAGGTAGAAGATCGGCGACGCCGTGATGTTCTCGGGGTGATCCCACATCGGGATCCCGCGGCAATCGAACGGGTTGAAGAGCGGCAGCTCGTGGTACCGCTTGATCGTCTGCTTGCTGATCTCGATCTGCGTGTAGAAATAGTGGCCATCTTCGATCGGCGTCTGCGGGTAGCTCCGCAGCATCGGCCACCACACCATGACGGCCAGCAAGAGGCCGACGCCGAGGATCAGCGCGAAGCGAAGCCATCGGGGGCGGAGCGGCGGCTCGACGAGACCTAGTCGCATCGAAGCTTCACCGCGTCAGGCGTCTGGAGGATGGCGATCACGATAGGCCCGCGTGCTCAGCGATCCGCGTCCTTCTTGCTGTCGGGCTTGGCGTCCTTGGCGTCCTTCGCCGCGTCGACCTTGACGTCGCCAAGGCGAGGCAGATCGCGCGAGGTCTCGTCGATGTCCTTCGCGTCCTTGGCGTCTTTCGCGTCCTTCGCGTCCTTGGCGTCTTTCGCGTCCTTCGCGTCCTTCGTGTCCTTCGGCTCCACCTTCGGCGGAGGGGCGCTCTGAGCCTTCATCGTGCCCGACTCGCGGGGCTTCGGCGCGACGCTTGGAAATTTCACGGGCGGCGGAGGTGTGCTCGGCGTCGGCGACGCCTTCGGCGGAGGGATCGATCCGCTGCTCGACGCGGGCTTCTCTTTCACGGGTGGCGGCGGCGTGCTCGGCGTGGGCGACGCCTTCGGCGGCGGGATCGATCCGGCGCTCGAGCTGCTCGACGCGGGCTTCTCCTTCACCGCAGGAGGAGGCGTGCTTGGGGTAGCGCTCGCGGCTTTCTCACGGACCGGCGGAAGCGATGCCGTCTTCTCTTTGACGGGCGGCGGCGGCTTGCTCGCGCTCACCGCGGGCGTCGCGGGCGTCGCGGGAAGCGGCGGCGCCGCGTGAATGTTCGCGACGCTCGGGCCGAGCGTGGGCGGGGCCTTCCCGGTCGACGCCATCGGCGGCGCCTGCGACGGTCGCTTGGCGGGCGGCGGACGCGACGCACGTGGCGACGGCGCCGCGGCGGCTGCGGCGGCCGCGGTGGACGCCTCGACCGCTGCGCCAACGGCGACGACGGCGGCAGGCGGCGGCGGGATCCCGTCGTCGGTGCTCGAAGGAGACGAGGAGGGGGACGACGAAGGCGAAGATGTCGGCGAAGACGCCGGCGGGAACTTCGGTGTGATGGGCGGCGGTGCGACCTCACGCTCGTCGGTGGTCTGAAACTCTTCGATGTCCTGCGTGATGAGGCGCTCGGTCTTCTTGGCGCGGAAGTTCACGCGCTCCGAGATGATGTAGAGCGGCCTGGCCTTCACCTGCTCGTAGATGCGGCCGACGTACTCGCCGAGGACGCCGATCATGAAGAACTGAATGCTGAAGAGCGAGGCGATGAGGACGATCGTGGTCGTCCATCCAGGGAGCGTGAGGCCTGCCCACCACGAGACGATCGCGACGATGCCGTAGCAGACGCTGAGGAACCCGACGATGATGCCGACGTACGTCGCAAAGCGAAGCGGCTGGATGCTGAACGACGCGATCCCATCGATCGCGAACGCGAGCATGCGACGAAGCGGGTACTTCGTCTCGCCCGCCGCGCGCGCCGCGCGATCATACTCGACCGCGGTCTGCTTGAAGCCGACCCACGCGACGAGACCACGTACGAAGCGATGCGACTCACCGAGGCCGCGCATCGTCTGAACGACACGGCGGCTCATGAGGCGGAAGTCGCCCGTGTCGAGCGGGACCTCGATCGGGATCATCGCGGCGAAGAGGCGATAGAAGATCTTCGCGGTGAGGAGCTTGAACGCCGACTCGCCGGCGCGTGTTCGCCGGCGCCCGTAGACGACGTCGAAGCCTTCGCGCCACTTCTCGACCATCTGGAGGATGACCTCCGGCGGATCTTGGAGGTCGGCGTCCATCACGACGACCGCGCGGCCGCGGGACTTGTCCATCCCCGCCGTGATCGCGCGCTGATGGCCGAAGTTGCGCGAGAAGCTGATGACGCGATACCGGAGCTCGTGCGAGGCCATCCGGCGAAGCAGATCCATCGACTTGTCTTTCGACCCGTCGTTGACGAAGACGACCTCCGTGTCGATCTCGAGCTTCTTCAGGAGCTCCTTGAGACGGGTGTCGAGCTGAGGAAGGACCTCCTCCTCGTTGTAAATCGGGATGACGAGCGAGAGCTCAGGACGCGGCATGAAGAGCCCCGTCTTTCTACTCTGCTTTGCCTCGCGTCATCCACTCCATCCACGCCCAGGCATCTCGAACAATCTCCACGATTTCCGTGCGTTTTGCCTTCCACCCCAGGACTTTTTCTGCGCGATCGACCTTCGCGACCAGCTCGCTCGGATCCCCGGGCCGGGGAGGAGCGTTCGTGACGGGCACCTTTTTCCCGGTGACCTTCTCGACCGCGTCCACGACCTCCCGAACCGAGCGCCCTCGTCCGGTGCCCAGGTTGAACGGCCGCGACTCGCCGCCCTTCAAGAGATGCTCGATCGCGGCGAGGTGGGCGTCGCACAAATCGCGCACATGGATGTAGTCACGCACGCACGTGCCGTCGGGCGTGGGCCACGCCGTGCCGTAGATCGCGAGCGACGCGCGAGCGCCGCGCGCGACGTCGAGGATGATCGGAATGAGGTGCGTCTCTGGATCGTGTCGCTCGCCGAGCCTTGCCTCGGGCCATGCTCCGGCGGCGTTGAAGTAACGAAGCGCCGTCCAGCGGAGGCCGTACGCGCGCCCGTAGGCCTCGAGCGCGCGCTCGATCCCGAGCTTCGAGTCGCCGTACGGGCTCTCGGGACGCTTCGGGTGATCTTCGTCGATCGGGCTCGCGTCCGGTGTCCCGTACACCGCGGCGGTCGACGAGAGCACGAACGCAGGCTTCGCGGGCAGCTTCGCGTCGAGCACGGCGTCGAGCAGCGCGAGCGTCTTCACGAGGTTGCCGTGCTGGTAGATGCGTGGATTCTGCACGGATTCTTCGACGCGGATCTTCGCGGCGAAATGGCAGATCGCGTCGATGCGCTCGGCCTCGAGGAGCGCGGTGACCTCGCTCTTGCTCGCGATGTCTCCCTCGACGAAGCGCGCGCCGTCCGTCACCGCGTCGCGGTGTCCGGTCGAGAGATCATCGAGCACGACGACGTGATGACCGCCGTCGAGCAGCGTCTTGACCATGTGCGAGCCGATGTAGCCGGCCCCGCCTGTGACGAGCACGCGCATCGTGGAGGCCTCGCGTCAGCCGAGGTGGCGCTGGCTGAGGGGAGGATTCGGAACCGAGAGCTGCATCACGTGGTACTGCACGCGATCGCTCGAGGGGCTCGACGACATCGTCATCGCGCGGTCGACCTGCAGGCCTGCCTTGCGCGCGAGCGACGCGTACGCGTCCGGATCGCGGCAGAAGCGACCGCGATCCATCATCGCCATCACGTTGTTGAAGAGCTTGCCAGGCAAGAACACGATGTCGTTCGTCACGATCCGAACGAGGTTCGGCGATCCCGCCGCGAGACGAAGCACGCCCTCGGCCTCGGTGTTCGTGAGGTGGTGCAGCACGCCCGAGAGCACGACGCCGGTGGGCGCGAGATCGACGATGTCTTCGACGCGGAGCACACGATGCTCGAAGCGCACGTTCGGGCGGCCCGACCAGCGCTTCTTCGCCGCGTTGATCGCCACCTCGTCCGTGTCGACGCCGAGGTAGCCGTCGAAATCGTCGAGGTAACGGAGCGCGTCGCCCGTCCCGCATCCGACGTCGAGGACGAACCGCCGCGCGTCCTTCGTCAGCAAATCGTAGACGGGCCGCATGTCGATCCCGCCCACGACGCGAGGCCGAACCTGGTCGTAGACGAAAGGATGCCCGAGGATCTTGCGATAGAGCCCTTGCATGAGCATGGTGGTTTCTACCCGGGCGTCACCCCGAGGGCGAGCCCAAGGTCACGGGAAATTCGGCGTGTGCTGACGACCCTTGACAGCCCGCTCATCGCAACGTAATTAGCCGCTTCCTCAGGTTCACCTGACCGGTTGCACCTGGGCCAATAGCTCAATTGGTAGAGCAGTGGACTCTTAATCCATTGGTTTCGGGTTCAAGTCCCGGTTGGCCCACAAATACAACGCTGTGTGTGACGCGGCTTCATTTTTTCGCCCGGGAAGGCGCGAGCCCGGAACACTTGGCTACCTCAGCGTGGGCGCCGTTGACAAACCGCGGACGGTACTGGCGGCAGCGCTGGCGCGAGGTCAACCAGGGTTCCCTTGGTCAACCAGAGTTCCCTTGGTCAGCTGGCGCACCGAGGAGCGTGATGAGGTCCACGCGTCGGTACCAGATCGGTCCCCCTCCGTTGATGAGATCCACGACTCGGAACGGGCTCTCGGAGACGACCAAGAGCGTCCGGCTGTCCCTGCTCAGCCACGTTGTTCCGGTTCGGTGCTTCTTCGACATCTCTGACCGAGCGTACCATGGGTTCATTGACTGTGTGCGCGCCTACCGGCGCCGCCTCGTGGAGCGATGAGCTCCGAGGCGGCCGCGAGCGACCTCCGCGGTACAGTGTGTAGTGCGTCTTGTGGTACCCCGACCTGAAGCCGGACGAGGATCCGCCCGCCAAGGACTTCGTCCTCGTCGACGAGAACGGGTCGGCTTGGGACGGGCGCGCTTCGCCGAGCTCCCTTCGCGACGACCTCCGCGCCGCCGGTGTGAAGAGGCCGGAGCTCTACGAGAAGAAGCGCGTGCGAAACCCGATCCGCGCGCACGACCTCCACGCGACGTTCGTCACCGTGAAGCTCGCCATCGGCTGGACCGAGGCGCAGATCACCGGAAAAGGGCGCTCGCGATACCGCTTCACTGTGAACTGCCCTCTGGATTCAGGCTCCTCCGTTCCGCTGCGGCGAACGAGTATCGGCCGTTCTGGAGAAGGGGCGCCGATACCCGCCGAAGAGACAGAACGCCCAGCGTACCTCCGCGACGAACATGTCTTTCGTGAACGTGGCGCCGTTCGACTCGGACGGCCTCCTTGCTGTTCCAGACACCGGCGGCGTGCATCTCGATGAGCGGCAGGCAGGTCTTTGCGCTCGCTTGCTTTCGGCAAACGCGTCGGAAGGGAACGATGTTGCCGGCGGCAGTCAACGGAAACGACGGCGCCTCTAAAGAGGATCGTTTCCTCCGTCTGCGGCGAGTGGGCACTTCGCCGCCTCCGACATCTGCACGAGCCGGGTCCTCCGAACGTCACCCAGCCGCCAGATTCGCCCTTTGCCCATCGGTTCAACGCCATTTTTCGCGGAACGCCCGCTTTTCACAGATGATTTTGATCATCCCGACCGATGGAGCCAGTTAACCCCTAGGTGATCGTCGTTGAGGACGATCGCCAGTAGACTCGGCCCACATACGCGAGTTTATCGAAAACTATCCTCGCCGTTCGCTCCACACCGGCCGCCTGAAATCGGGACGTGCAAGGGGATGACCTCAACGCCGGAATCGAGCGCTATATCGCCACGGACATCGCTCAAAGCCCGGGCCGAGGCGGTGGAGTTTCGGGACGACCGGAGCCGCCTGAGAGAGTCAAAAGCGGCCCGTAAACGTGGGGCCGTCCTTTTCGTGCGTCGTAGCTCGTTCAAGTCCCGGTTGGCGGGTTCAGGCGATTCTCTCGAAGCGGCTGTACTGGAACGCCTGCGCCTTGCCGGCGGGCGTGACGTGCTCGTCGCGGAGGCTCTCGATGAGGCGAAGGCCTGGGCCGAGCTCCGCGGCGAGGCTTTCGGGCTCGTAGCGCTGGACCGGGAGGCCGCTGCATCGCTCGGGACCGTTCTCGGCGAACGTCGCGAGGATGACGTGGCCGCCGCGCTTCACCGCTCGGCGCATCGTCGCGAGATAGGCGGCGCGATCTTCCGCGCGGACCATGAAGTGAAACACCGCGCGATCGTGCCACACGTCGAACACGTCGCTTGGCGTCCAGCCCAAGACGTCGCTCGCGATCCAGCGGACGCGCTCGGCACGCGCGCCGAGGCGTGCTCGCGCCTTCAGGAGCGCGGCCTCGGCGATGTCGACGACCGTGACGCCTTCGTACCCGGCGTCGAGCAAGCCGTCGACGAGCCGCGACGCCCCGCCTCCGACGTCGACGATCTTGGCGCTTCGATCGACGCCGGTCTTCGCGATGAGCGAGAGCGAGTGGCCGGCCTTCTCTTGGAACCAAGAGACCTCGTCTTCGGCTTTCTCACGGTAGACCGTCTCCCAGTGGGCACGTCGCGGCTCGTCATTCGAGGACACCATCGATCGAGCATTCCTCGAGATGCTCGAAGGATCAACGACTGTGCGAGCGCGAGCGGGGTCAGTCGTTGTCGGGCTGGCGGTTGAACATGCCTCGGCCGAGGTGGCCGTCGACCTCGGGGAGGACGCCGTCGGTCTCGACGAGGGTGATCTTTGCGCCGCCCGAGGAGCCGCTGCTCCCGGTCTTCAGCGCGCCGTCGCGGCCGAGGAGATGGAGCAGGTGGTTCGGGTGGACGGGCTTGACGACGTGCTCGTCGAAGCCGGCTTGGAGCGCGCGGGCTCGGTCGGCGGGCTGGCCGTAGCCGGTGAGGGCGACGAGGAACATGTTGCGGGTGTCGGCGCTCTCGCGGATGTGCTCGGCGACCTCGAAGCCGTTCATCTCGGGGAGACCGACGTCGATGATCGCGGCGTGAGGCTTCAGCTTGGCGATGAGCTCGAGGCCGGCCTTGCCGTCGTGGGCCGACACGCATTCGAAGCTCGAGAGCGAGAGGAGCTCGCAGAGCATCGCGCAGCTGTCGACGTTGTCTTCGATGACGACGATGCGCGCGTCCTTCGGGAGGCTGCGTGCGCGCTCGCGCGTGCGTGCGCCGTGCTCGGGCGTGTCGCCTTGGACGAGCGGTAACCGCACGATGAACTCGGAGCCCTTGCCCTCGCCGTCGCTCTTCGCGACGACGTCGCCGCCGTGCATCGAGACGAGCGACCGCACGAGCGTGAGGCCGACGCCGATGCCTCCTTCGGAGCGGTCGAGCGTGCTCTTCGATTGGACGAAGAGGTCGAACACGGTGTCGAGCATGTCGCGGGCGATGCCGGCGCCGTTGTCGATGACCTTGATCACCGCCTGGTCCTTCTCGCGCGTGACGATGAGCTTCACGCGGCCGCGCCGGGGTGTGTACTTCGCGGCGTTGTTGAGGAGGTTGACCTGGATCTGCTGCAGCCGCGCGGGATCTCCGTCGACCCAGAGAGGCAGCTCGTCGATCTCGATCTGGAGCTCGATTTGGCGGGCGTCCATGACGGGGCGCACCACGTCGGAGGCGTCCTTTGCGACGGTGCGCACGTCGACGACCTTTCGCCGGAGCTCGATCTTGTTCTGCGTGACGCGGCTCGCTTCGAGTAGATCGTCGAGCAAGCGCGCCATCTGGGCCGACTGGCGATGGAGGATCGAGAGCAGCCGCTGCTCGCCGCTCGGAGCACCCTTTCCCTCCCTGAGGAGCGCCGTGGCGGTGACGACGGCGCCGAGCGGGTTACGAAGCTCGTGCGAGAGCATCGCGAGGAACTGATCACGGCGGCGAACCGCCTCTTGAATCTTCTCCTCGGCGAGCTTCTGCTCGGTGACGTCGCGGAAGATGCCGAAGAGGCCGACGATGTGCTCGCTCGGATCGCGGAGCGGAAGTCGCGTGACGAGGTCCCACGCCACCGTCTGGACGGAGTTGCCGTGATCGTCGAGCGTTTGCCACTCGCGCTTCTCGAGCTGGTATGGCTGCGCCTCGCCCGAGCGAAGGACCGCTTCGTCCTTCCGGTGGAACGTGAGAGCGTGCTCACCGGCGCCGAGCTCGAAGGGAGTCTTGCCGACGGCTTCGCGCGGGTCACCGATGCCGAGACGCGCGGCCATCGCGTGGTTCGCGCGAATGAAGCGCCCGCGCATGTCTTTGAAGTAGATCGCGTCGGGCGTCGTCTCGAGCAGGCTGTTCAGGAGGTAGCGCTCGTGAAAGAGCGCGTCCTCGGCGGCCTTGAGACCGCTGACGTCGATCATCGTGAGGACGACGCCGTCGATCGTGCCCTTCGCGCGGTACGGGAGGATACGCAGGAAGTAGGCGCGGTTTTCGCGATCGCGGATCTCTCGCTCGATCGCCTTGCCGCTCTCGAGGACGCGTGACAGGTCGTCGGTGAGCTCCGGGTGCTCGATGTTGTTCGCGAACGTCTGGATCGGGCGGCCCACGTCTTGGGGGAGGAGGTTGAAGGCGTCGGCGATCTGAGGCGTGTACCGGCGGATGCGGAGCTGTCGATCGAGGAACACGGTGCCGATGTCCGTGCTCGACAGGAGGTTGTCCATGTCGTTCGTGAGCTCGGTCAGCTCGGCGATCTTGCGCTGGTACTCGGCGTTGACGGTGTAGAGCTCCTCGTTGACGCTCTGCAGCTCCTCGTTCGTGCTCTGGAGCTCTTCGTTCGAGGCGAGGAGCTCTTCGTTCGCGGCCTGCAGCTCTTCGTTGCTCGTCTCGAGCTCCTCGATCGCGGCTTGGAGGTTCTCCTTGGTGAGCGAGAGCTCGTTCTCGAGCAGGCCGATCTGATCGCTCGAGACCTGCTTGACGCTCATCTCCGTCTCGTTACGAGCGGTGAGCGAAGAGCCTTCTTGCTGCTCGAAGGAGACGAGCATGTGGACGCCGGACGGCGTCGCCTTCATGCGGCGAACGGTGATCTTGTACTCGGTAGGTTGCTCGGGCGGTCCGAGCCGAATGCCGCGAAACACGATCGCCGCCTCGGACTTGGCGGCGCGCTGCAAGCCACCGACGACGACGACCTTCAGCTCGTCTTCGAGCACGTCGCGAACGTCGAGGCCTGGGCGCCCATCGCGGAGGCGGAGGAATTTGCTCGCGCCGCCGAACGAGTGGACGATCTCTCCTCGATCGTTGACGAGGAGGCTCGGCGGCATGAACTCTTCGAGGAGGCGATCGTAAATGTTGAGGAGGCTCGGCGGCGCGGCGCGGGTGGCGCTCACGCTCGCGGGGCCGGACGCGCCGAGGCGACCGTCGTGGCGATGGCCGCTGTGCGACAGATGCGTGTCGACGGGAATGCGGACGTCGCTGAATTTTCGATAGAAGTGCCAGTGACGATCGACGGTCTCGAAGTCGTGCGAGAGCACGCCCAAGCTCTCGCTCGGGCCGAGGAACATGACGCCGCCGCGATTGAGCGCGAAGTGGAAGAGGCTCAGCACCTTCTGCTGCGCCGGTGGCTGCAGGTAGATGAGGAGGTTGCGGCAGCTCACGAGGTCGACGCGCGTGAACGGCGCGTCACGGATCACGTCGTGCGGCGCGAAGACGATGTGCTGGCGGAGGTCGGGGACGACCTGGTACGTCTTTCCTCGGCGCCAGAAGTAGCGCTCGAGCCGCTCGCTCGACACGTTCGCGACGGCCTCTTCGCCGTAGACGCCGCGTGCGGCGATCTCGAGCGAGCCGCGGTGCACGTCGGTCGCGAAGATCTTGATCTGGAGATCCTTCTCTCGCATCGACAGCTCGTGGAGAAGGATCGCGATCGAGTAGGCCTCTTCGCCTGTCGCGCAGCCCGCGACCCACACGCGAATGGGCTCGCCGCGGTTCTTCTTGCGGGCGATCTCGGGGAGGATCTTCTGTTCGAGCAGAGAGAACGCCTCTTCGTTGCGGAAGAAGCGCGTCACGCCGATCAAGAGATCGCGGTAGAGGATGTCGAGCTCTTCGCGCTCGTTCTTCAGGCGATCGATGTAGCCAGCGATGTCGTCGGTGCGCGCGAGCTTGAGGCGACGTTCGATGCGGCGAGTGACCGTGCTCGGCTTGTAGTGCGTGAAGTCGATCCCGAACTCGGACTGCAGCATCCGATAGACGGCGTCGAAGGTGGAGGGCTTCTCCTGGCTCGAGGCGAGGAGGTCTGCGGCGGACGCGGTGCCGAAGCTCTTTCCGTACTCCACGAGCACCTTCGGCATCTCTTCTGGTCGCAACACCCACTGCGCGACGCCCGCGTCGCGTGCGGTCTTCGGCATCCCGTTGAACTGCGCGCTCTCTCCATCCTGAACGATGACGAGGCCACCGGCTTCACGCACAGCGCGCGCGCCACGCGAGCCATCGCTGCCGCCACCCGACAACACGATCGCGACGGCGCGCGAGCCGTAGTCTTGCGCGAGCGAGCGGAAGAAGACGTCGATCGGAAGCGTGAGCTCCTGGAGGCGATCGCGCTCGCTCAGATGGAGACGGCCACCCGAGATGATCATCTCCTTCTTCGGAGGGATCAGATAGACGTGGTTCGCCTTGACCGGGACGCCGTCCTCGACGAGCTGAATCGGAAGATCGGTATGGCGAGCGAGCAGCTCGTCCATCAGGCTCTTGAAGTCGGGCGAGAGGTGCTGGACGAGCACGAACGCCATCCCGGTGTCTTCCGGCAGATGGTCGAAGAAGCGCTCGAGCGCTTCGAGACCTCCCGCCGACGCTCCGATTCCGACGACGTGAATGGGCCCCTCGGGCGCGAGGACAGACGTGCTCATGGTGCTCTTGGGTTTCTCGGGAGACGTTCGAGCGAAGCGAGGTCGGTTTTCAGTTGCTGACGAGGAGCAGCAGCTTCTATGCCTCGCTAACGCCGCGAAATTTCGCAGCAGCCAGTTGAGCTACCGAAGCAGGTTTGTCGCGCTGGAACGCACGCCGTGGCAACTCGCCACAAGGACGGAGGCGCGGCGAGAGGCCCTAGGGCGCGGTCATCGCGCGGCGGATCGCGGCGAGAGGGGCGCCCTCGTCGAAGCGAACGACGCCGCCCCGACCGCGCACGACGCCGAGACTCTTCCACAAAGCATCGAGGTCGACCGGGTGCGGAGAGGTCCCCATCGCGGCGTGGAGCTCGCGAAGAACGGGAACACCGGTCGCCTTGTCACCGACGTCGAAGGCGTCGTCGAGCTGCCAGCGATGCGCGTTGTTGCCGCCGGCGCTCAGGATCGCACGAAGGGCGTGCTCGAGCCCGAGTCGGTTCTGGGTGCGCTTTCGGATCTCGATGTCGCTCAGCAAATAGAAGAGCGCGCCGCCCCAATAGGTGCGTCCCCACGTGGGCGTCTGATCGAGCCCGCGATCGCCTTCCTTCGGCAGGCCGTTCGGCATTCCTTCGACGAGGCTCTCCCAGACGGCCTCGGTCGAGAGGAGGCCGGCGCGCGCACGTGCGAACGGCTCGACGTAGGTCGCGAGGCCTTCTTCGGCCCAGTCGTGCTCGCGGGCGACGGAAGGGAACGTGAGGTGCGTCATCTCGTGGACGAGCACCCAGTCCTCTTTGAGCGCGGAGAGCGGCGCGACCTCGCCGATGCGCATGAAGATGGCGCCGCCGCCGCCCGAGAGCGTCTTGCCTTCGCCGACCCAGCGGCCGCGCCCGGGCACGAACATGACGAGCAGCTCGGGCAGAGGGAAAAGGCCGTAGTACGTCGTGATCGCGCGCGCGGCGTTGGTGGTGAAGGTCGCGAGCTGTTCGTCCGTGACGAGCATCGGGCCTGGCGCGATCGCCATGTCGACACGCACGTTCTCCGCGAGCGTGAGCGTCTTCACGCGGAGCGGGCCAAACGCGGAGTAGGGGGCGGTCCACAGGTCTCCGATCGCCACATCCCACACGTCCGAGGCGCCCTCCGCGCGAAAGACGCCCGTCACGAACGACGTGTTCGATCCTTCGGCGGTGCGAACGCGGAAGCGAATGCGCGCGTTTGGATCGACCTCGCGCGGCGCGAGCAGCCACGACGAAGGCGGCGCTTCGAGGACAGCGCCTTCTTCGCTCGCGACGTCGAGATCCTCGATGCGCTTGGCGGCGGCACGCAGCGCGACGCGATAGCGAACGACGCAAGGCCCGGCCGCGCACGGGGGAGCGACGAAGACCTTGTTGCGGTCCGCTGCTCCCGACTGCCACGCCGGGGCCTCACGCGCGCGAGGTGCGGGCGCGAACTGGAAGTCTTTGACGAAGCCCTCGACGCCGCCCTCGATCGAGAAGGCGCCGGCTTCGCGGCTCGCGCCCTTGGGATCGAGCCGCGCCTCGACGCGCACGTCGGACTTTCCATCGTAGAGCACGTCGTACTCACCGAGGATGGGACCGGGTCCGCGCGGCGAAGCGTTGTCGCGTCCCCCCGAGGAGCGACCGCGCGCAGGCGGATGCTCGGGCGAAGAAGAAGAGGGAGCCGAGCCACGGCAAGAGAGCGCGACCGCGCCGGCGCTGGCGATCAGAGCGAGCTTGATCGCGAGGCGCTGCCGCATGAATCGAGTCTAGGAGATCAGGAGCCGTACTTCTCGACGAGACGACCGAGACGCGGCACAGCCTGCTCGACGTTCTTCTTCGCGGACCCGCGGAGCTTGTCGTACGCGCCCTTCGCGACGCCGCTCTTCGCGCGTGCCGCCTTGGCGTCCGTGATCGAGAGGAGCGCGTCGGCGACGCGGCTCGTGTTCGTCGTGAAGAAATCCGCCACCGGCTTGTTTTGCGACTTGGCGTCGTTGTAGATGGGGTCGAGCGCCTTCGCGAACTCGGGGAGGAGATCCTCGACCGCGTGCTCCACGAAGCCCGGCTTGATTCCCTTCACGGCTCCATAGCCGGCCTTGATCGCGAGCCCAGAGATCCCGCCCTTGTCCTTCACCTCGGCTTCGATGAGCTCGCAGCAGTCCTTGACGACATCCTTCTTCTTCGCTTCATCCGTGAGCGCTTCGAGCAGAGACATCTGCGTACCTACCTGGCGTTGAGTTCGGTGGTGATGACGAAAGCGTGATCGCGCGCGCACGCGCACATCGCGCTTCCAAGCCTTCGCCGATTAGCACATCTTGCTCGCGACGGTGGACCCGACTGGCTGTTTTGTCTGGCTTGACACGATGCGTTAGCCGGGTCAGAACAAAAGTGAATCGCGATTCAGTGGTGGAGCATCGGAGCGGGAAGACGCGGGAGCAGAGCGATGAACGAACGGCGACAAGAGCGCGTGGCGGTGGTGAATGGGCTTCGCACGCCCTTCGCCAAGCAAGCGACCGCGTACCGCGACATGACGACGCTCGACCTCGCGACCACGGTCGTCAAGGAGCTGATGGCGCGCTCGGAGATCGATCCGCGCGAGATCGGTCTCCTCGTGTACGGGCAAGCGGTCCCGACGCCGACGGCGCCGAACGTCGCGCGTGAGATCGTGCTCGGCGCGGGGCTCCCGAAGAGCGTCGAGGCCTTCAGCGTGGTGCGCGCCTGCGCGACGTCGTTTCAATCGACCACGAGCGCGGCGGAGGCGATCCTCGCCGGGCAGCACGACGTCGCGATCGCAGGCGGCGTCGACAGCGCGAGCGACGTGCCGATCACCGTCACGCGGAAGCTCGCGACGACGCTGGCGCTCGCCTCGAAGGCGAAGAGCGTCGGCGAGAAGCTCCGCATCTTCTCGCGTCTCGGGCCGCGCGACTTCGTGCCCGTCCCGCCTGCGCTGAAAGAGCCGTCGACGGGGCTCACGATGGGCGAGCACGCCGAGCGAATGGCGAAGGACTACGGCGTGTCGCGCGACGAGCAAGATCGCGTGGCGCATCGGAGCCACACGCGCGCGGCGGCGGCATGGGACCGCGGGATCTTCGACGCCGAGGTGATGCACGTCATTCCGCCGCCTTCGTTCGATCGACCGATCGCGAAAGACAACCTCGTGCGCGCCGACTCGAAGCCCGAGTCGTACGGGCAGCTCAAGCCCGTGTTCGATCGCAAGCACGGCACGGTGACGGCGGGGAACTCCTCGGCGCTCACCGACGGCGCGAGCGCGCTTCTCTTGATGAAGGAGTCGAAGGCCAAGGCGCTCGGTATGACGCCGCTCGGCTTTCTGCGATCCTGGTCGTATGCCGCGCTCGATCCGAACGACGGCCTCTTGATGGGGCCGGCCTACGCGGCCCCGATCGCTCTCGATCGCGCGGGCCTGCGTCTTCGGGATATGGATATCGTCGACATGCACGAGGCCTTCGCCGCGCAGATCGTGTGCAACCGCAAGGCGCTCGCCTCGCGCCGATTCGCCGAGGAGAAGCTCGGTCGCACCTCGGGCGCGATCGGCGAGATCGACGACGATCGGTTCAACGTGCACGGTGGATCGATCGCGCTCGGTCACCCGTTCGCGGCGACGGGCGCGCGCATGATCCACACGGTGCTTCGCGAGCTTCGTCGCCGGAAGGGGCAATTCGGCCTCGCGACGGCGTGCGCAGCCGGCGGCCTTGGCGCCGCGATCGTCCTGGAGGCGGCCTGAGATGACCACCACGCCATCGAGCCATCGTGAGAGCAACGCGCCGCTCTCGCAGCGTCCGCACTCGATCGTGAAGATCGAGTTTCGACACGACGGGGTGGCGATCGTCACCCTCGACGATCCGGCCGAGACGTACAACACGATCACCCCCGCGCTGGGTGGTGAGCTGACGGCGGTGCTCGACGCGATCGAGGCGGATCCGAAGGTGATCGCCGTCGTCTTGCGAAGCGGCAAGAAGGACTCGTTCCTCGTCGGCGCGAACATCGATTTCGTCCGGTCGATTCGCTTCGCGCAAGACGCCGAGGAGGCTTCACGCGAGGTCGCGAGGCGCTTTGGGCGGTTCGGTACGGGCAAGAAGCCCATCGTCGCGTACGTGCATGGCCCGGCGCTCGGCGGCGGCTTCGAGCTATCGCTCGCCTGCACCGCGTCGGTGGCGACGGACAATCCGAAGACGGTGCTCGGCCTCCCGGAGGTGAAGCTCGGGCTCATCCCGGCCGCGAATGGCCTGTTTCGCGTCGCCGAGCGTGCGGGGCTCCGCGTCGCGCTCGATCTCGGCATCACCGGGCGCAACGTCCGTCCGCCGGAGGCGCAGCGGCTCGGCCTCGTCGATGACGTCGTCGCGTCAGGCATCGGCCTCGACGTCGCGGTCGATCTCGCGCTGAGGCTCGCGAAGAATCCGCGCCTCGCCGCCGGCCTTCGGAAGAAGCGCACGTGGCTCGCGTCGCGCGGGATGAAGTCCGTCGAGATCGCGCTCCTCGAGAAGAACCCGATCGGTCGCGCGGCGCTCTTTCGGCGCGCGCGCCGTGAGCTGCTCGCGAAGACGCATGGTCACTACCCGGCGGCCGAGCGTGTCGTCGACTTGCTCGAGCGCTACGGTCGTCGCGGCTTCAAATCCGCGGCGGAGCTCGAGCCGCGTTACTTCGGCGACCTCGTCGTCAGCGAGACGGCGCATCGCCTCATCGATCTGTTCTTCGCGCAGACCGCGCTCAAGAAAGACACCGGTCTCGAGGCGAATGAGCACGCGATCGCGTCTCCGGTCGAGCACGTCGGCGTCCTCGGCGCCGGGCTGATGGGCGCGGGGATCGCCGCGGTGACGGCGCGATCGGGCATGTTCGTGCGCCTGAAGGACACGAACGACGTCGCCCTCGGGCGCGGGCTCGCCTACGTGCGCGACGCGACGAAGTCGCGACGACGGGACGGCGACGCCCTCTCGCGGATCACGACGACCACCGACTACTCCGGATTTCGGAGCGCCGATCTCGTCATCGAGGCGGTGTTCGAAGACATCGACCTGAAGCACACGGTGATCCGCGACCTCGAGAAGGTGGTGAAGAGCACCTGCGTGATCGCGTCGAACACCTCGTCGATCCCCATCGCTCGGATCGCCGAGGCGTCGACGCGCCCCGAGATGATCGTCGGGATGCATTACTTCAGCCCCGTGCACAAGATGCCTCTCGTCGAGGTGATTCGCACGAAGCAGACCGATCCGCGCGCGGTCGCGACCGCCGTTCAGCTCGGCAAGCGGCAAGGCAAGACCGTGATCGTCGTCGCCGATTCTCCGGCCTTCTACACGACGCGCATCCTCGTGCCGTACCTCAACGAGGCGGCGCACATCCTCTCGGAGAACACGACGCCGCTCGAGGCGATCGACAAGGCGCTGGTCGATTGGGGCTTCGCGGTCGGACCTTTCCAGCTCCTCGACGAGGTCGGCATCGACGTCGGCGCGCACGTCGGAGGCGTCGTGCAAGCAGCCTTCGGGGAGCGCATGCGTCCGCCGGAGGCGTTCGCGAAGCTTCGCGCCGACGATCGCAAAGGCAAGAAGAACGCGCGAGGGTTTTACCTCTATGGGTCGTCGCGCTCGACGAAGCGATCGAAGAAGGCCAAGCTCGTCGACCCGACGGTCTACGGCGTCCTCGGGCTCGACCCGGCGACGTACTCGAAGCATGGCGGCAGCACGAAGCCCGAGTCGCACGACGACATCGCTCTTCGCTGCGCGCTCGCGATGGTCAACGAAGCGCTGCGTGCATGCGACGAGCGGGTCGTCCGAAGCCCGCGCGACGGAGACATCGGCGCGATCTTCGGCGTCGGTTTTCCGCCGTTCCGAGGCGGCCCGTTCCGCTACGTCGACGTGCTCGGCGCGAACGAGGTGCTTCGACGTATGCGCTCGCTCGAGCAGCGCTTCGGGGCTCGCTTCGAGCCGGCTCCTCTCCTGATCGACATGGCGCGCACAGGGAAGCGATTTTACTGAGGGAAATAGGCGTACTACGCCGGCGCGGGCGAGGTCCTTCCCTCGAAGAGACGACACGCGGAATGACGAACGGCGAGGCGTGCGGTGCTCGACATATGCGCGTGCATGGCTAGAGTTTGACCCGCCCGCATGAACCAACCTCCGCCCTACGGTTACGGCAACTACGCGCCCCCTCAGCAGCAGCAGCAGCAAGGTTACGGAAATCCGTACGCCGCGCCTGCTCCTCCGATGCAGGCCGCGGGGCTCTACCGGCAGAACGTCATGGTGCCGTACGGCGCGTCGTCCGAGCCGCTCGTCGGACCTGCGCTCCGCAAGTGGAAGCTCGGTCTCGGCATCACGCAGATCGTCTTGATGTTGCTCGGCATCGCGCTCCTCATCATCGGAGGCGCGATGGACGAGCCGGTGATCGCTGGCATCGGCGGCGTCGTCTTCATGGTTTGGTACATGCTCATCTTCGCGACCGCGATCGTGAGCGGCGTGTGGATCTACAAGTTCTGGTCATGGATCCCGCCCGAGCAGCGCTGGACGAACATGTGGAAGAAGTACATCTCGCCGGGCGCGGCGATTGGGTACCTCTTCATCCCGTACTTCAACATCTACTGGATGTTCGTCGTCTACCTCGGCCTCTCCGACATCATGGAGCGCATGCGCGTCCAATATCCGTCGACGAAGGGCTCGCCGAAGACGCTCGCGATCCTCGCGATCGTCATTCCGATGGTCTTCTTCCCGGCCGGGCCGTTCCTCTACTACATGCTCGCGAAGCATCTCGAGGAGATGGCGGCCGAGATGCAGGCACAAATGCACGGGGCACCCAACCCGATGATGGCGCGCGCGGCCTAACGTTACTAAGGTCCGGCGCGGCATGATCCCGCGCTACACACCTCGCGAATTCTCCGATCTCTGGTCCGCTGACAACCGCTACCGAATCTGGCTCGACGTCGAGCTCGCCGCGTGCGAGGCGATGGAGGCAGAAGAGCTCGTGCCGAAAGGCACGGCGAAGAAGATCCGCGCCAAGAAGATCAAGCTCGACGCCAGCCGCATCGACGAGCACGAGCGCACCGTAAAACACGACGTCATCGCGTTCCTCACGCACGTCGAAGAGCTCGCTGGTGCAGATGCCCGCTGGCTCCATCGCGGGATGACGTCGAGCGACGTGCTCGACACGTCGTTCGCGATCCAGCTCTGCCAAGCGACCGATCTCATGCTCGCGAAGCTCGACGCGCTGCTCGCCGCCTTCGCCGAGAAGGCCCGAAAATACGCGTCCACACCGATGATGGGGCGGAGCCACGGCATCTTCGCCGAGCCCGTCACGTTCGGCATCGCGCTCGCCGGGCACTACGCCGAGCTCCGGCGCGGCCGTGAACGCCTCGGTCGTGCACGCGAGGCGATCGCCGTCGGAAAGATCGCCGGCGCGGTCGGCACCTACGCGCATCTGTCGCCTGCGATCGAGAAGCGCGCGCTCCAGGCGCTCGGCCTCGAGCCCGAGACGGTGAGCACGCAGGTGGTGTCGCGCGACCGCCACGCCGAGCTCTTCTGCACGATGGCCGTCATCGCGGCGTCGATCGAGCGCTTCGCCACGAACGTGCGCCACTGGCAGCGATCCGAGGTAGGCGAAGCCGAGGAGGCGTTCACGGTCGGCCAAAAAGGGTCGAGCGCGATGCCGCACAAGCGCAATCCGATCCTCACCGAGAACCTCTGCGGTCTCTCGCGTGTCGTCCGCGCGGCCTGCATCCCTGCGCTCGAGAACGTCGCGCTCTGGCACGAGCGGGACATCTCGCACTCGTCGGCCGAGCGCATGATCGCGCCCGACGCGACGGCGACGCTCGCCTTCATGCTCGATCGTTCACGACGCGTCGTCGAAGGGCTCGTCGTCTACGAGACGCGGATGAAGGAGAACCTCGATCGCGCCAAGGAGCTCTACTTCTCCGAGGCGATCTTGCTCGCGCTCGTCGAGGCGGGCGTCGCGCGCCAGGAGGCGTACACCTGGGTCCAGCGCAACGCGATGCGCGCGTGGAAGGGCGACGGATCCTTCCGGGCCAACCTCGCGAGCGACAAGGACGTCACCTCGAAGCTCTCCCGCGCGAAGCTGAACGCGCTGTTCGATCTCGACCACGCGCTCCGTCACGCGACGACGATCGTCGAGCGCGCGCTCGCGAGCTCCGACAAGGCCAAGGGGAAAGACAAAGCGCCCGAGGAGCTCGAGGTGCGCGATCTCCCGGACACCGAAGAGATCGAGATCGTTCGGGCGGAGGAGGTGGCGAAGGCGAAAGCGGCGTCATCCGAGGCCGAAGCCGAGGAGCCAGCGGACAGGACGACCGAGCTTCATCGCGTGCTTCGCGACGCGGCCTTCGAGGAGATGTTCAAGCGAACGCTCGCGTCGGCGCTTCTCGGAGGAAAGCTCGGCGATGCGCTCGCCAGCGCGGACAGCGAGGCGAACGGCGTCGTGGGGCACGTCGTCAGCGAATCGCGACCACGGCGACAACGATCGCAGCCGCGAGGCACATCGTCAGCGCGGTCATGACGGTGAGCGCCCAGCGCGCGTCGTTCGAGTAGCGTTTGCTCGACCAGAGAGCAGCCAAGCCGATCGGCGGAAACATGATGAGCAGCGTGCCGAGCGCGACGGGATCTTCGAACCATCGCGCCGGCCGGCCGAGCGTGGTCTCTGGAACGCCGAGGAGCCGAGCCTTCTCTTCGTTGTAGAGCTGGGCCTTCTTCTGGAAGACCTCGGCGGGCGAGATGGCCGGAAAGACGCGCACGTCCTTGTTCGGGTCGTGGCGATGTTGGTGGAAGGCTTGCTGGATCTGCTTCGCCTTCTTGATGTTCTCGGCGCGCACCTCTTCGGGAGACATCACGTTCCCGCCGCCACCACCACCGAGCGGGAGATTACGAAGACCCGGCGGCACGGGGAGGAACATGCACTTGCGGAGCGCCGAGCGCCCTCGAATGTCCCACTCGCGAGGCCATACGTTGCGCGGAGACTCGTGGAGCCACCCGTTGCCGATCAACGTGGAGATTCCTCGGCGCGGCGGGGTGCCAAAGGGTCGCGGTGTACGCATTCGATGCTTTTTTCGTCTCTCTTCGCGCCTGGGGTTGCGAGCTAGCTTGCTTCAGGATGATACGTGGCGTCGCCTGCGCAACTCTCCTGTTCGACATTCCGAGGATCACCCCCAAATGGGTGACGTGGGCTTGAAGGCTTGGGTGTGCTCCCGGGACGTTTCTTCGAGCGCTGCCGACGCACCGCAGCACGCGCGATCAAGAAGAAGATCGGCGGGAGGTGCCGGAGGCGTAGCTTGCTGACTTCATTGCCATAAACCGGGCGAACCGCGACCTCCGCGATGGACGACCCCTGCGCCGCCAAGAGGCCGAGCAGATCGTTCGGGTAGCCGAAGCTCGGCCAAAACCTCGTCAAATCGAGCTGTTCGAGCGCCCGCCGCGAGATCGCGGTGTAGCCACATTGGCTGTCGTCGATGGGCTGCCCGATCGCCCAGGCAGTCAGGCGCGAGAAGACCTGGCCGCCCACCCAGCGCGGCGTCCCCATGGCCTGACGGGCGCCGTTCGCGCCGAACCGGTTGCCCTTGATGTAGTCGACCGCGCCGCCCACGACGGGACGTACGACCGCCATGAGGTCATCGGGATGCATCTGCCCGTCGCCCGCCATGACCGCGATCACGTCATGGTCGTGCTGGGTGAGGCGAAGGGCACGCTCGTAGCCGGTCGCGATCGCGGCGCCGACCCCACGACGCGCGGGATGACGAAGGATTTCGACAGTTGTGGCCGAAGAAGACGGGGGTTGTGACGCGGCCCTCGCGCTCGTTTTGTCCGGGCTTCCGTCGTCGACCACGACAATGGCGTCGACGAACGAAGGCATCGTCTCGATGACCCCCGCGATCAGCGCTTCTTCACGAAACGCGGGCACGACAACAACGACGGTACGGTGGAAGAGCATCGCGTGGTTTGGCTCACAAAGCGGCGATCACGTGCAAGAGGCCCATGTGACACCTGTTCGTCACACGGCTAGAGTATTCGCCGATCATGGCAAGAATCCTGGTGATCGAGGACGAAGCCGACATTCAGCAAGTCCTCGACTACAACCTTCGCGAGAAGGGACACAAGGTCTTCATCGCCGGCAAGGGCGAAGAGGGCTTGAAGCTCGCTCGCGAAAAGCGACCAGACCTCGTTTTGCTCGATTTGATGTTGCCGGACATTCCAGGCACCGAAGTCTGCAAGACGCTCAAAGCCGATCCCGCGACGAAGAATACCCAGGTCGTGATGCTCACCGCCAAGGGAGAAGAGATCGACCGCGTCGTCGGATTCGAGCTCGGCGCAGACGACTACGTCGTCAAGCCCTTCAGCGTGCGCGAGCTCCTCCTTCGCATCCAGGCGATC
Organism: Labilithrix sp.; assembly: GCA_044227045.1. GTDB lineage: Bacteria > Myxococcota_A > Polyangia > Polyangiales > Polyangiaceae > Labilithrix. The sequence continues at coordinate 43,284 of JBGAFW010000032.1, read as the reverse complement.
CTCCGTCGCTCCCAAGGCGAGCAAGAGGTCGCGCAAGGGTTCCAGTTCGGTCGACTTCGCGTCGATCGAGAAGCGCACCGCGTGTGGGCCGACGACACCGAGCTCGAGCTCACCGCGCTCGAGTTCAAGCTACTCGTCACGCTCTACGATCGAAGGAACCGCGTCCAGACGCGCTCGGCGCTGCTCAGCGACGTTTGGGGCATCGACGCCGACATCACGACGCGCACGGTCGACACGCACGTGAAGCGTCTTCGAGAGAAGCTCGGCGACGCCGGCAACTACATCGAGACGGTCCGCGGCGTGGGTTATCGATTCACGGACAACCCGGAGACGGCGACCGGCGATGCTGGCGGCGAGGACACACCCACGCCAGCGGCCGCGAACGAATGAGACGACGTTGAGGTGACCACGTGAGGGGTAGGATCCGTATTCGCCTCCTTCTCGCTATCTGGGCCGTCGTCACCGGCTCCGTCTACTTGTCCGGCCGCGGCCTGGCCGCCACCGCGAATACGGACGTGCTCCCGATCACGGCGCTCGTCGCTGGAGCGATCGCCGGAGCGCTCATCTCCGAGCTGGCCGTGCGCTGGCTCGACGAGACGGTGCGTCCCGTCACCGACGCCGCCCAGCGCATGCAGGAAGGGGATCTCTCGGTCCGCATGCGCGTCGCGAAGACCGAAGACGTCGGTCACCTCGGGGCCACGTTCGACCAGCTCGCCGGCAGCTTCTCGCGTACGGTGGGCGAGCTTCGCGGCGAGCGCGATCTCGTCAGCCGCATCCTCGATGGCATGCAGGAAGGCGTCTTGCTCCTCGACAAAGAGGGCAAGGTCGCGCTGATGAACCCCGCGCTTCGCGAGATGCTCCTGCTTCGCGCGGACGTGATCGGGCAGCCGCTCCTCGAGGTCGTTCGCCACGCCGAGCTGAAGGAGCTGCTCGATCGCGCGCGCACGACGAAGACCACCTGCTCGGGCGAGGTCGAGCTCGGCGGGCTCAAGCCGCGCCGCTTGCTCGTGCGCGGGACGTCGTTCGAGCAACACGCAGGCGGCCTCCTCGCGGTCTTCTTCGACGTCACGGACATCCGGCGCCTCGAGTCGCTTCGCCGAGACTTCGTCGCGAATGTCTCGCACGAGCTGCGCACGCCCGTCACCGCGGTGCTCTCGGCCGCCGAGACGCTCGACATGGCGCTCGAGAAGGATCCGGCGGGCGCGCGACGCTTCCTCGGGATCATCGAGCGCAACGCCGCGCGCCTCCAAGGGCTGATCGAGGACCTCCTCGATCTCTCGCGCATCGAGTCGCGCGAGCTGAAGCTCCGCCCGGAGCGGTTTGGCTTCGAGCCCTTCGCGACGCATCTCGTCGGGCTCTTCAAGGAGCGCGCCGACAAGAAGAAGATCGCGATTCGCCTCGACTGCCCGAAGAAGATGGAGATCGAGTGCGACCGCCGCGCGCTCGAGCAGGTCCTGACGAACCTCGTCGACAACGCGGTGAAGTACTGCGCCGAGGGATGCACCGTCGTCGTGACGGCAGAGCGCGAGCCAAACGGCATCAGCGTGTGCGTGGGCGACGACGGGCCGGGGATCGAAGAGAAGCACATGCATCGCCTCTTCGAGCGCTTCTACCGTGTCGACGCGGGCCGCTCGCGCGAGATGGGCGGCACGGGCCTCGGCCTCTCGATCTGCAAGCACCTCGTCGAGGCGATGGGCGGGAGCATCGACGTGCGGAGCACCGTGGGCAAAGGCACCACGTTCGAGGTTCGGCTCCCCCTCAGCCGCGTGCGTGATCGCGTCACGTCGTCGGAGGACGCCGCCGCGTGATGACCATGCGCCGCTCTCTCCTCCTCACCGTCCTCGCCGCGCTCTGCGCGTTGTGTGTATTTTGCACGCGATCGGGATCCACCCCCGACCAGCCGCAGCCAAAGGTCATCAACGGCGCGGGCGCGACGCTCCCGTTCCCGCTGTACTCGAAGTGGGCGAGCGAGTTCTCGCGCGTCGACGGCAACGTCCGGATCAACTACCAGCCGCTCGGATCAGGCGCGGGGATTCGGCAGATGAGCGACGGCGTGGTCGACTTCGGCGCCACCGACGAGCCGATGAACGACGCCGAGATGGAGCGCACCACGAAAACAGGCGAGCTCGTTCACATCCCGATGACGATCGGCGCTGTCGTCGTCGCGTACAACGTCCCCGAGCTGAAGGACCTGAAGCTCACGCCGGACGTCATCGCCGACGTCTTTCGCGGGACGATCTCGCGCTGGGACGACGCGCGCCTCCGCGAGTCGAACCCGAGCGCGCAGCTCCCGTCGCAGCCGATCACGGTCGTTCACCGCGCCGACGGGAGCGGGACGAGCGCGACGTTCACCGCGTATCTGTCGAAGAGCAGCGCGGCATGGAAAGCCGACATCGGGGCAGGCACGACGCCGCGCTTTCCGGTGGGGCTCGGCGCGCGCGGCAACGACGGCGTCACCGCGTACGTGAAGTCGACGCCCTATGCGATCGGCTACGTCGAGCTCGCGTACGCACGGCAAGCGCAGCTCCCGGTCGCGCTCGTTCGCAATCGCGCCGGCAACTACGTCGCGCCCACCACCGCGTCGCTCGACGTCGCGGCGCGGAGCTCGCTTCGTGTGCCGATGCCGCAAGATCTCCGCGTCTCGATCGTCGACTCGCCGGCGCCCGACGCGTATCCGATCGCCGCGCTCTCGTACTTGATCCTCCCGAAGGACGGCAAAGAGCGCGCGAAGTCCGAGGCGCTCGCTCGCTTTGTCTGGTGGGGGCTTCACGACGGCCAGCGCATGGCCGAGTCGCTCGACTACGCGCCGCTCCCCACGCCCTACGTGCTCCTCGCCGAGCGCGTCGTTCGTGATCTCCGCGCCGAAGGCAAGCCGCTCAACGTCGCCGACATCGCCACGCCAGCCCCTCGCGCCGGCGCCGGGAGCTAGCCGATCACGTGGCGCACGCTCCATTGACCACTCCCGCATCGACCGGCGCGCGCGCTTCGTCGTTTCCGCGCCTGCGCGATCGCGGCAACTCCTCGTCGGCCGATCGCGCGTTCGGCGTGGTGGGCGCGGGAGCTGCGTGCGCGCTCGGCCTCGTGCTCGCGGGCGTGCTGTTCGCGGTCGTGAAGATCGCGTGGCCCAGCGTGGAGCGCACGGGCGTGGGCTTCGTCACAAGCTCGCGGTGGGATCCCTCGCACGACCAGTACGGCGCGCTCTCGTTCGTCTGGGGCACCGCGATCACGTCCGTCATCGCGCTCCTCCTCTCGGTGCCGATCGGGCTCGGCGTCGCCGTCTTCTTGACCGATCTCGGGCCGCGCTCGCTCCGGCGAAGCGTGTCGTCGCTCGTCGAGCTGCTCGCCGCGATCCCGAGCGTCGTCTACGGGCTCTGGGCCGCGCTCGTCCTCGCGCCGCTCCTTCGCACGACGCTCGAGCCCGCGCTCGAGGACGCGATCGGCGGCCCGCTCTTCCGCGGTCCGCACGTGGGCGTCGGCATCTTGTGCGCGTCGCTCGTGCTCGCGATCATGGTCCTTCCGACGATCGCGTCGGTCTCGCGCGACGTGCTTCGCGCGGTGCCGTCCGAGCTTCGTGAAGGCGGGCTCGCGCTCGGCGCCACGCCGTGGGACGTCGTTCGCCTGGTCGTCTTCCCGCACGCCAAACGAGGCATTTTTGGCGCGATTTTGCTCGGTTTTGGCCGTGCGATCGGCGAGACGATGGCCGTCGCGGCGGTCGTCGGGAGCCATGCCGACATCTCGCTCTCGCTCTTCGCGCCGGGCTACACGATGTCGAGCGTGATCGCGAACGAGTTCCCCGTCGCGCGTGGCGATCTTCACGTCGCGGCGCTCGCCGAGGTCGGCCTCTTGCTCTTCTGCATGACGGTGGCCTTCAACGTCGCGGCGCGCGTCTTCGTGACACGCGTCGCCGGACGCGCGAGGACGCCCGCATGATGGCGCGCACGCCCACCGAGCTCGAGTCTGCCTACGCGGGCCGCAAGCTCTCTGCGCGCATGGCCTCGACGCTCTCGAGCGTGGCGGTGCTCCTCGCGCTCCTGCCGCTCGCGGCCATCCTCCTCTACGTCGCGAATCACGGCTTTCGCGCGCTCCTCCACGCGAGCTTCTTCTTCGAGCAGGTGGGAACGAGCGGCGCGGGGATGGCGAACGCGATCCTCGGCACGATCGAGCTCGTCTTCCTCGCGAGCGTGATGGGCATCCCGCTCGGCATCGCGGCCGGGCTCTACCTCGCCGAGGCCAAAGGGACGCGGCTCGCGCGCTACGTGCGCTTCGCTGCCGACGTGCTCGTCGGCGTGCCTTCGATCTTGGTCGGCGTCGTCGTCTACGCCACGCTCGTCGTGCGGATGAAGCATTTCTCGGCGTTCGCGGGCGCGGCGGCGCTCGCGATGGTGATGCTGCCGCTCGTGACGCGCACGACCGACGAGCTCGCCCGCACGGTGCCCGACTCGCTTCGTGAAGCGGCGCTCGCGCTCGGCGCGCCGCGCTGGCGAACGGCGATTTTCGTGGTGCTTCGCACCGCCGCGCCGGGCATCCGATCGGGCTGCATGCTGGCGGTCGCGCGCGTGTGCGGAGAGACCGCGCCGCTGCTTTTTACCGCATACAACAACCGCTTCTTCAACGACAGCTTGCTCGACCCGACGTCGACGCTTCAAGTACAGATCTTCACGTACACGATGACGCCAAACGACGACTGGCATGCACAAGCTTGGGCGGCTGCGCTCGTGCTCGTCGCGATCGTGATCGTGCTGAACGTCGTTGCTCGCCGCCTGTCGAAGGAGATCACGTAAGGTGACTGCCGTGAGCGACTCCGTCGACAGCATTCGCCTCCGCGGCGCTCGCCTCGCGGCGGAAGCCGAGGCCGGCCCCGTCAAGATGCGCGCCGAGAAGCTCTCGGCGTTCTTCGGCGACAAGCGCGCGCTCAAGGAGATCACGCTCCCGCTCATCGAGCGCAAGGTCACCGCCGTGATCGGCCCGTCGGGCTGCGGCAAGTCGACGTTCATCCGTTGCCTGAACCGCATGCACGAGGTCGTCGCCGGCGCGCGCGCGTCGGGTGACGTGCTGCTCGACGGCAAGAGCGTCTACAGCCCCGAGGTGGATCCGGTTCGCATTCGCCGTCGCGTCGGGATGGTCTTCCAGAAGCCAAACCCGTTCCCGACGATGTCCGTTCGCGACAACGTCCTCGCCGGGCTTCGCTTGAGCGGGATCGACCCGCCAGGGCCTGACGCCGATCTCGTCGTCGAGGAGGTGCTCGTGCAGGTCGCCCTCTGGGACGAGGTCAAAGACGCGCTCGATCGGCCCGGCGGCGCTCTCTCGGGCGGCCAGCAGCAGCGTCTCTGCATCGCGCGATGCCTGGCGCTCGAGCCCGAGGTGGTCCTGATGGATGAGCCATGCTCGTCGCTCGATCCGATCGCGACCGCCAAGATCGAGGAGCTGATCCACGATTTGCGCGATCGCTACACGATCGCCGTCGTCACCCACTCGATGCAGCAGGCCGCGCGCGTGTCCGATTACACCGCGTTCTTCTACCTCGGTGAGCTCGTCGAGTACGATCACGCGGACGTGATCTTCACGAAGCCGTCCGATCCGCGAACCGAGGACTACATCACGGGGCGCTTTGGATGAGCGGTGAGCTACGCTCGAAGAAGGTGATGATCTAGCGATGCCGCGCCTCCACACAGACCGCCTCTACGAGGGTGAGCTCCGCAAGATCCGCGAGATGCTCCTCATGATGGGCGCCAAGGTCGAGGAGATGCTCTCGCACGCGATGCGTGCGCTGATCGAGCGCGACACCGAGCTCGCCGAGCGAACGCTCTACATCGATCGCCAGATCAACCGCCTCGAGATGGAGGTGGATGATCTCTGCCTGCGCGTCCTCGCGCGACGGCAGCCGGTCGCGAGCGACCTCCGCTTCGTGACGATGGCGCTCAAGGTCGTCACCGATCTCGAACGCATGGGCGACCTCGGCGTGAACATCTGCGAGCGCGTGATCGAGCTCAACGAGGAGCCGCCGCTGAAGCCCTACGTCGAGGTCGTCAACATGGCGGAGGCCGCGCAAGAGATGCTCCGCGAGGCGCTCGACGCGTTCGTCGCGGGCGACGCCGAGCGCGCGCAGGCGATCGTCGAGCGCGACTCGAAGGTCGACGCCTACTACACCGCGATCTTCCGCGAGCTCCTCACGTACATGATGGAGAACCCGCGCAACATCTTCCGCGCGACGCGCGTGCAGTCGATCGCGAAGTACATCGAGCGCATCGCCGACCACGCGACGAACCTCGCCGAGATGGTCGTCTTCATGGTGCGCGGCAAAGACATCCGGCACGTCGGCAAGCTCGAGCGACGCGCGACGAGCCGCCCGCCTCTTCAGCCGGCCCTCCCGAGCGGGCGCACCCCTACGCCCCCGCGCGCGACGACCGACGACGACTCCGACGCGTCCCTCCGCGACGTCGTCAGCCAACGGGGCAGCCCGCCCTCGCGTCGCGGCAGCTAGCTCCGCACACCCAGATCGTGGGGAACCGAGGATCCGAAATGCGAAGCGTTTCTTCGCGATGATCCGCCCAAAAAAGCATCCTACACGTTGAAATACGCGTGTTTTTGGTTGCTCCATGAGCATCACGAACTGGTCTCAAGAGTGCACAGGCATCTCCCATGTCTTCTTCACCCTTTCCCGGCGCGGCGGCCGGCGAGGCGCGGACCTCGCTGCCCAAGATCAAGGCCCCGCATCCGTGGCAGATGCTCCTGTTCGCGCTTGGCTTTGCGTTCGGCCTGATCGTCGCGCTGAGCACGCTCGTCAGCTGACGCGTGATCAGATCGCTTCTTCGGCGATCGCGGCGCGGAGATCGTCGAGGGAAGGGACGCTGTCGCCCTTGTAACCGAGCTCGATGGCGGCCGCGCGGATCCACGCGATCTGCTCCTCGACCCGCTCTGGTGCGGTGCCTCCCGTGCTCTTCTTCGCGGCGACGGCGACGCGCGGATCGATGACGGCGAGGACGTCGGCGTCGAACGCCGCGTGAATCGTCTGCGCGGCGGAGAGCTCGACGGACCGCAGCGGGATGTTTCGCTCACGGGCCAGGTGCACGAGCTGTCCGGTGGCCTTGTACGCCTCGCGAAACGGGATGCCTTTGCGGACGAGCGCCTCGGCGACGTCGGTCGCTTGGGTGGACCCATCGGACACCGCGCGAAGGCACTGCTCGCGATCGAACGTGAGGTGAGGGAGCGCCTTGCGGACGGCGTCGATCGCGCCGCGCACGAGCGGACCGGTGTCGAGCACGCCGCGGCGATCATCCTGCAGATCGCGCGCGTAGCCGGTCGAGAGGCCCTTCACGAGCGTGAGCATCGCCATCACGTTGCCGACGCCGCGCGAGGTCTTCGCGCGAACGAGCTCGAAGATGTCCGGGTTCTTCTTCTGCGGCATCATGCTCGACCCTGCCGCGACGGCGTCGCCGATCTTGAGGAAGGCGAACTCGCTCGTCGTGAAGTCGATCACGTCGGTGGAGAGGCGTGAGAGCGCGAGCAAGATGCGCGCGGCGGCCCAGGTCCAATCGAGCACGAAATCGCGGTCGCCGATCGTGTCGAGCGCGTTCGCGGTGACGCCCGAGAAGCGAAGCAGATCCGCCGCGACGCTTCGATCGATCGGGAGCGACGTGCCCGAGCACGCGCCGCTGCCGAGCGGCGACTCGTTCGCGCGCTCGATCGCGACCGCCAGCGCGTCGGCCGCGCGGAGAAGCTGCATCGACCACGCCGCGATCAAGAACGCCGCCGAGACGGGCTGCGCGCGCTGGCGATGGGTGTAGGCCGGGAGGATGACGTCCTTCTCTTTCGCCGCGCGATCGGCGAGCTCGCTCACGAGCGCGGCGAGATCCTCGAGCGTGCGCGCCGCCTGATCGCGGACGTGAAGGCGAAGGCCGAGCGCGACCTGATCGTTCCGAGAACGTGCAGTATGCAAGCGTTTGCCGACGTCGCCGAGCGCTTCGGTGAGGCGGCTCTCGATCGCCATGTGGACGTCTTCTTCGCCGTCCGCGAGCACGAGCGTGCCCTTGACCGCGTCGTCGTACATCGCGAGGAGGGCGCCGCGGAGCTTCTGCGCGTCGCCGGCTTCGATCAGGCCGACCTTGCAAAGCATCGTGACGTGCGCGGCGCTCCCGAGGATGTCCTCCCGGACGAACGCCCGATCGTCGCCGAGCGACGAGCTCCACGCGAGCAGCTCGGGGATCATCTCGACGCGGCCGGTGGCGTCGGTTCGCGCGATTCCACCCTTGGCCGGCGGTGCGTTGGGAGCGGTCATGGTCGGTCCTTGGTCATAGTCACGACGTGACCAATCCTTCACACCGTCGTGTCGAAAAGATCAGCGTTTGGCGCCAGGGGCGCCCGCGTCGGCCGCTGGTGCTGCGGCGGAGGCGGATGCGCTTGCGGCCGCAGCAGCAGATTCCGCGTCTTTTTCGCTCGGGCGAAGCCCCCAGATGAGGCCGGCGGTAAGAAACAGGACCGCACCGAGGGCAGGCAGCCACATCGGCGTCTTCGGCTCGGGCAGTCCTGCCGGCACGCCGTGATCGTGTGTATCGCTCGGATTTCCGTGCGTTTCGCTCATGGCAGCTCGACCTCGACGCGTTCTTTCCCACACGCGGCCGGGCGAGGTCAAGACCGCGCTTTTGCCGCGTGCCGCTCGCGCGAAGTTACGTGCCTTTTTGACGTCGAGAGCTGTGCTCGCAGAACGGTCGCCGCGGCACGCCGAGTGCTAGATTTCTCGGACCGACCATGTCGTCTCGCAGTTTGCTCGTCGCCTCGGCTGCCGCCGTCGTCCTCTGTGCCTCCTCCTTCGCGATGGGCGCACCGCCTCCGCTTCCAAGCCTCCCGACGGGAGGAGGAGCGGCGAGCGCGCCGACCGGAGGAGGCTCGGTCGATCTCGACCAGCTTCGTCGTGGCGTCGTTCAAATCGAGCAGAACGGTCGCCCGATGGCCGTCGGCACCGTCCTCCAGAAGGACGGTCGCGTGCTGACGTCGCTCTCGGCGCTCGGCTCGGTCGAGAACCCGGACATTCGCTACTCCGACAACACGGTCGTGAAGGCGAAGATCGGACACAAGGACAAGGGCTGGGATCTCGCGCTCCTCGTCCCGCAGTCGGGCAAGTGGCTCGACGGCTTGATGCCGACCGACGCCGATCCGAAGGCAGGCAAGCTCGGCGCCTCGCTGATCGGCCTCAAAGGAAAGACCGACGCGCGCACGAAGGAAGGCGATCCGCTCCGCAGCGTGCTCGATCTCGACTTCAAAGGAATCCCGGGAATTCCAGGCGCTCCGCTGCTCGATCCGAACGGCAAGGTCGTCGGCGTCGTCGTGCGCGCGTGCAAGGACACGCCCGCCGCAGCGGCCGCGTCGCAAGAGAAAGACAAGGCGACGGACAAAGACGCGAAGCCTGCCGCCGCGCCTGCGTGCGCGCCGATCACGATCGGAGCTCCCGTCGGCGCGCTCCGCAGCTTCTTGATGAAGACGCCGTCCGAGGCCGTTCAGCCGGCGCCGTGGCTCGGGCTCGGGGGCGCGCCCACCGAGTCGGGCAACGTGAAGGGCGTTCGCGTGATGGGCGTCGCGCCTGGAAGCCCCGCGGAAAAGGCCGGCTTGAAGTCCGCCGGCGACAATCCAGACACGATCGTGGCGGTCGACGGTCAACCCGTCGAGACCCCCGAGCAGCTCGCCGAGGTCATCGCCAAGCGCGCGATCGGTCAGACGGTCAAGCTTCTCGTCTTCAGTCAAGGAAAGTTTCGCGAAGCGGCCGTGACACTGCGCGGCGCGCCTTAACCCGACTCTTTCGACATCTCGATTGACAGGTGGGTGTGCTCCCTGTTTCCTTCTTTGGTCGTGGGATTGCGCATCGAAGTTGCCGGCGAGACGAACGTCGGCATGAAGCGGACGCACAACGAGGACAACTTCTCGATCATCGAGGACAGTGGTCTTTACATCGTTGCGGACGGGATGGGCGGTCACGCCTCTGGTGAAGTCGCGAGCAAGATGGCCGTCGACTCCTTGAAGGAGTTCTTCGCCGCCACCGCGCAAGACCCCGAACGAACGTGGCCCTACAAAATGGACCGTTCGAAGGGCTACGAGGAGAACCGGCTCATCACCGGGATCAAGCTCGCGAACCTCCGCATCTACGAGACCGCGCAGCGCGACGCCGGCAAGCGAGGCATGGGCACCACGATCGTGGTCCTCTTCGCGGTCGAAGACGGCGTGTACGTGGCGCACGTCGGCGACTCCCGCGGGTACCGCTTCCGTGATGGCAAGATCGAGCAGCTCACCGAGGACCACTCGCTGCTGAACGACTACATCAAGATGAAGCGCCTCACGCCCGAGGAGATCGCGAACTTCCCGCACAAGAACGTCATCGTTCGCGCGCTCGGCATGAAGGACACGGTCAAGGTCGACACGCGCTTCGAGTCGCCTCGCGCCAACGACGTCTACCTCTTGTGCTCCGACGGCCTCTCTGGGCCCGTCGAGGATCCCGAGATGCTCGAGATCATCACGCGCCATGGCGATCTCAAGATGGCCGCGTCGAAGATGATCGAGCGCGCCAACGAGAACGGCGGGCCCGACAACATCACCGTCATCCTCGCGCGCTGGGTCGAAGACCGCGGCTAGGTTGCTCGTGGGGGCACAGACGAACGCGTGGATCGTCGTGGCCGCTCTCGCGGCCGGCGCGGGAGCATGCCGTTCGAAGAGCAGCGCCCTGGACGCAGATGCCGGCGCGACGAGCAGCGCGAGCGCGAGCACGGTGGCGAGCGCGCCGAAGCTTCCGCCTTCTCCGCCCACGAACACGGCGCCTCCGGATTTCCGGATCACGGGCTCACCCCCGGAGTCATCCGAGCCCGTGAGCGCGAAGAAGACAGGACCTCCGGTCATCGACGAGGTGAAGACGATCGAGATCGACGGCGCCACCGAGACGTGGTCGCTCGTGTGGCGGCATCCGCCGGACCTCTCGTGCGCCGACAAGGCGTGGAACACCTGCCCCTGCGGCGGCTTCGCGTTCGGGCAGACAGGTGAGCTCGATCTCATTCGCAAGCGTCCCGGCGAGCCCGACGACAAGCTCGATCTGAACAAGCTCTCCGAAGACCCCGTCGAGCTTCAGCGATGGGCCCCGACGAAGGCCGATCGCGACAAGGACGATCCGCCCTCGCCCGAAGAGATCAAGAAGCGCCCGCGCGTCACGACGATGAAGTTCGGCGACTTCGATCACGACGGTCGCGAGACGGAGTTCCTCTTTCGCGTGGGCCTCGGCGGAGGGTGCGGCCACACGTCGTACATGATCCCGATCGGGATCAGCACGAAGAACCCGAAGCTCCACGCGTTTCAGTCGGTCGAGCGCCAGCGACCGATCTTCAACGGCGACGATTGGGAGAAGGTGCGCACGCTGAAGGGCGACGGACCGCTCAAGATCATCACCTTGCAGTGCGGTGATCACGGGAGCGAGGAAGAAGAGTGGACGACGATCCGCTTCGACGCCGACGGCTTTCACACGAAGAACGGCAAGCGTCGGTGTCCGCCTGTCGTGCCCGTGCCGTGACGCCCGAGCGAATCAGCGAAGGCTGAAGCCCGTCGGGCCGAGCGCGAGGTACACCGCGACGATCGTGACGAGCATGACGAGCGCGATGAGCGCGTAGTTCAGGCGTGACTGCGTCGTGCTCCAGCCGTCGCCGTAGAACTTGCCCTTCGATCGCTTGCGGAGCTTTCGCTGAACGCTCGCGAGGAGCTCGGCGTCCTTCTCCGGCTCGGGGAGGACGTCCTCGACCTTGACCAGCGACTGCTTGAGCAGCTTCGAGAGGGCAGGCGCCTCTTGCGCCTCTTGCGCCTCGAGCTCGGCGAGCTGCGCCTCCGTCAGCTCGGCGTCGGGATCGCTCAAGCGAGGAGCTGGCTTGTCGTTGTTGTCGGTGGTGCTGCTCATCCGATCTTCTCACCGAGCTCACGCTCGACGATCTCCTTGAGCTGGGCTCGCGCCCGGAAGATCCTGCTCTTCACTGTACCAGCCGCGAGGCCGGTGATCTGCTCGATCTCTTCGTAGCTGAGCTCCTCGACGTCCCGGAGAATCAGGCACTCGCGGAAGGTCGGGTCGATCTTCTGAATCGCGTCCTGCACGATCTTCTCGACTTGCTTGCCGCCGAGGGCCTCGTCCGGGCGCTCGATGACCGCGACGTTCGCCCGTCGCGCTTCCCCGAGCGGGACGCGCTCGGCGACCGCCTCGAGCTCGTCCTGCTCGCCGGCGTGGCGTACACGGAGGTACTTCGAGCGGTTTTTGCAGAGGTTTACGGCGATCCGGTAGATCCACGTCGACAGCTTCGACTCGCCGCGGAAGGTGCCGATCGCCTTGAAGACCTGGACGAAGACCTCCTGGGTGAGATCTTCGGCCTCCGCGCGGTTTCCGAGCATGCGAAGGACGAGCGCCGACACACGTCGGCCGTACGTTTGAACGAGCTCGTTGAACGCGCGTTCGTCACGCGCGATCAGCCTCTCGATCAGCTTGGCTTCGAGCTCGTCGGGGAGCGCCACGTCTGGCCATGGTGAACTACTATGGGTCGAAAGTGCAAAGTCAGTGATGCTCCAAGGGGCGTCGTCGGCTGCCTGCGCATCCTCTTCTTCGAGAGGGCTGGGGTGAAAATGGGGCAGGGCCGCCCCGGTGAAAGGGGACGCCGCGCTGCCCGCCCCAGTGGAGTGGGAGGTCGGCGTCATTCGTCGCATCGCTGTTTGCTTTGTCTTGTGTCTGCCGATCACGAGACAGAGCGCCCACGAGAAAGTTCCGCAGGCAACGTTTCGCCCCATTTCACCGAGGGTTCCTCCGGCGTAGCCTGACATCACCCGCCCATGTCTGCCGAACGCGAGGAGGAGACCAAGGCGGATACGGAGGAGCAACGTGAGGGGGAGGCGCTGCGCTCGGACCCGCTGTTGCCCTCCGCCGATCCGGATTTCGTCGGACGCTTCGCGATCATGGGGAAGCTCGGCGAAGGCGGCATGGGCGTCGTCTTTCGCGCGCGTGATCCGGCGCTCGATCGCGAGGTCGCGATCAAGCTCGTTCATCCGTCACGCACGTCACCGAGCAGCGACGCTCGTGCGCGCTTGCTACGCGAGGCGCAAGCGATGGCGAAGGTCACGCACCCGAACGTCGTCTCGGTGTACGAGGTCGGCGCCTTCGGCATCGGCGTCTTCATCGCGATGGAGCTCATCGCGGGGATCACGCTCTCGAAGTGGCTCGCGGAGCACGCCGCCACCACGCGCGACGACGACGACGACGAGGTGAAGAAGCAGCGCCAGCTCGCGATCCTCGACAAGCTCGTTCAAGCGGGGCGTGGCCTCGGCGCCGCCCATCGGGCTGGCATCCTCCATCGCGACTTCAAGCCCGAGAACGTGCTCGTCGGCGATGACGGTCGCGCGCGGGTCCTCGATTTCGGGCTGGCGCGTGCGTCGGTCGTCGATGCGATCCCGACCGATCCTCACGACGAGGCGAAGGGCGTCGCTGTCGGCGCGCTTCAAGCGCCGCTGACGAGCTTCGGCACGATCGTCGGCACGCCGTCGTTCATGTCTCCCGAGCACTTTCGCGGGACCGTGACCGAGGCGAGCGATCAGTGGAGCTATTGCGTGGCGCTCTACCGCGCCCTCTTCGGACGCGCGCCGTTTCGTCCCAAAGGCGACGGCGTCCTCGCGCTCTACGAGGCCGTCGCGAAGGAGCCGCCCGCGCCGCCGCCCACCCCGCACGAGGCTCATCTCGGCGAGCACGTCATCGACGCGATCATGCGCGGCCTGAAGGTGGATCCCGCCGAGCGCTGGCCGAGCATCGACGCGCTCGTCGATGTCCTCGAGGGCGAGCTCCACGTCGATCCAGCGCACGACCCGCGGGCGTTTCGGCGACAGCGCTTCGTGATGGCGACCGCGCTCGTGGTGATCGGCATCGTGAACTTCGTCGTGATGACGGCGCTCGGCAAATTCGGTCCAAACGCCAAGCTCGCAGACACGATCTCGCCTACGGTGCTCGCGCTCTTCATCATCGTCGGGACCGCGGTGAAGCTTCGCAAGGCGCTGCAGCGGAGCGCCTACAACCAGAAGGTGTTCGCGATCTTCATCCTGTCGACGGCGGTGCCCGCAGCCCACCGCGCGCTCGCGCTCCACATGAGCGCCGACATCGCGTTCGTGCTGCGCTCCGACGCGATCTTCACGATCGGGATCGGCCTCTTCGGCGTCCTCGCGATCGAGCGCTGGCTCTTGTGGCTCGTCGGGCTGATGAGCGCGTACCTCGTGGCGAGCTTCCTCGTGCCGTCTTTGCTCGTGCCGCTCTACGGCGTCGCGCTCATCGGCGGGGCCGTCTCTGGCGTCTGGTTCTGGCGCGGCTCGAACGTCGCGCCGCAGCCGCTCGCGCGGACGCGAAGTGGAGCGTTCTCTTCGCCATCACCATCACCGTCGCCGTCGCCCGCGCTCAGAACGAACCGCCGAGGGTGACGCCGTTCGGGCGCGGCGCGAGAAACGCTCGCACCTTGGCCGGCGCGAGCCCGCCGCCCTTCGTGTGGCTCGTCCAGAGCAGGACGCCGCCGGCCGCGGCGAACGCGACGCCGGAGACGAACGCGATCGTCGCGATCGTGGCGTCGTCTTTGATCGCCGGGTCGCCGTCGTCGCGCGTGATCGCGAGGACGCCGAACGTCGCGCCGGTCACGATCCCGAGCGCGCCGATGCCAAGGCTCGCGAGCGCGAGGACCGGCTTCGTCTTGTCGGGTGGTGGCTGATCGGGATCGGGCTCGGCGTCGGTGAGGGAAGGGACGACGACGATCTGATCGGTCGGCGCGAGGATCACGCGAAAGGCGACCGAGCTTCGCCGCTTGCCGGGCGCGCTCACGCCGAGCATGTGCTCGCCAGGATCGAGGTAGAGCGGCAGGTACCATTGCTGCTCGGGGACGGGCTCGCCGTCGAGATCGATCCCGGAGATCGCGCGATCGGCCGGGAGCTGCAGCAGCACGCGCGGAAGCCGGACCTCGAGGGCGCGAATGTGCTCGCGCGCGAAGTCTTGACGATCGGGCTGCTTGTTCTGCGCGGCCCACGCGGCGGCGTGCTGGAACTCGTGCCACGCGGTGACGATGCGCCCGGTGGTCTCGTGGCAGAGCGCGAGGTTCAAGAGTGTGCCGAGCTTTGGCCCGAGCTTCAGGCTCTCGGAGAAGTCCATGCAGGCGCCCTGGAAATCGCCGCTGTCGAACTTGCGCTCGCCGGAGTGAAAGAGCACGTCGGCGCGGCCTTCGTTCGTCATCCTGGGCGCAGACGGCGAAGAGGGAGCAGGGTCTGCCGCGACGGCGTGGGTCGACCACGCCATCATCGCTACTGCTCCGATCGACGACAGAAGGGCGGCTCTCACTCTCTCGTGTTCAAGAACTTCGGTCGATGCGGCACGCCAGGCTTCGACGTCGTTCGCGCACCTGCCCGCGAGGAGGCCGACGTCGAGGACTTGTCGTTCGGGTTCGGCGGGAGATCCATCAAGAGCGCGTTGTCCTCGTCGCCCGTCGTCGTCGGCGCGCTCGTCTTTGGATCGTTCGTCGCGACCGTCTGCGTGGGGCTCGGCGTAGGCACCTGCGCGTTCGTGGCCGCAGCCGACGGACGCGTCTTGTGTACGGCACCGAAGACGCACAGCGCGAGCACCGCGAACATCGCCATCGCGACGCCTGCCGCGCGCAGAGGTGACCGCCGCGCGAAGGCGATCGCGCGCGTGACTTTGCCGTCGAGGGCGGCGCCTTCACCTTTGACACGACGGAGCGGGATCGGCGGGAAGCTCTTCGGTCCCGTCGTCATCACGCGCTCGGCCGCCGCGTCGATCGCCTCGAGGACACGGCGCGCTTCGATGGGTGTAGATTGCACCTTCATCGCCTTCGCGCGCGCGAGGACCTGCTCGGCGCGCTCGACGATCGTGCTTAGCGCCTGCGGATCGGCGCCGAACGGCGCGAGCGCCTTGGCGAGCACTCCGACGTCGCTCCAGCGCTCCTTCTCGTCGCGACGAAGGCACTTGCGGATGATCTCGGAGAGCTCCTGCGGGATCTTCGGGTTCTTCTCGTGGAGCGGGACGGGCTCCTTCTCGAGGATGGCGGCGAAGATCTCACCGACGCCTTCGCCGTCGAACGGCGGCACGCCCGCGAGGAGCTCGTAGCCGACGATGCCGATCGACCAGATATCCGCGCGTCCGTCGATGTCGCTCGCGTTGCGGAGCTGCTCGGGCGACATGTACACCGGTGAGCCAAGGACGTGGTGCCCAGTGAGCCGTTTGTCCTCGGGTCGCGCCTTCGTCGACTTCGAGATGCCAAAGTCGAGGAGCTTGATCGCGTTCGAACCATCCGGACGGCAGCCGAGAAAGAGGTTCGCGGGCTTCAGGTCACGGTGCACGATGTTGGCGGCGTGCGCATGGGCAAGACCTTCGAGGGCTTGCACGAGGTACTCGACCACCTCCGGCACCGGCAACGTGCGTTGCAGCTCGAGGAGCTCTTCGAGATCGCAGCCCTCGAGGTACTCCATGACGAGGAACGGCGCGCCGCTGGCGAGCGAGCCTGCGTCGAGGACGCGCGCGACGTGCTCGGAGTTAATCCGTGCAGCTGCGCGAGCTTCGCGTGCGAAGCGCTCGACCATCGCCTCCGACGACGCCGCGTCGGGGAGGAGGACCTTCACCGCGACGCGCTGCTTGAGCACGAGGTGCTCGGCCGCGTACACGATGCCCATGCCACCTTCGCCGGCGACCTTATCGAGGCGATATTTGCCGGCGATCACCTCGCCGATCTTTGGCATCGCGTAGCTGGTCACGGCCAAAGTCTCCCGCATCGAAGTATACGCCGTTCTCGCTCCTCGCCGTGATCAACGGCGCGAGCTTCCTCGTGATTCATCCTTCATTTCGTCCCTTGCCCCTCATTTGAGTCTTGGGTCTCGACTCGCAGAATCGAGAGGGTCGAAGATCAGTACCGACTCCGGCGGTGGAGCAGTCATAGCCCTGGCGTGGCGATGTGACGGCGTGGTCACTCCGGCTGCCGGTATGCCGCAGATTCGTCCCGGCACGCGGGAAGGCGCAGGTTTTGAAACGTTCGCATTTCGGTTCGCGCCAGGTGACGCGTGGACTAGATGTGGGTCCAACGTCATGCACGCTCGAAAATCGGCTCGCGACGCGCTTTTTCCTGCACGCGAAGACGACGCGTTCTTTCTGCCGCGACGAGGCGACATTGTCTTTCGGGATAGCGCGGCCGCGCAGAGGTTCGCCTCGAGGGTCCACGTTCCGTACGCCGACATCGTCGCGATGTCGCTCGTGCATGAGGTGTTTCACGCGGTGATCCAGAAGTACCGCGAGGCTCATCCTTCGAGCGCCCGCCGCTTCGTGCAGGCCGTGCGCGCCGAGCTCGCGGCCGAGGCCAAGCAGTCGATCTTGGATTTCCTCGAGGTGTTCCCGCCGCCCGCTGTCTATCGATCGCAGCGCGGCGAGGGCGACGTCACGGCGGCCCTCCACTTCGATCGCATCGTCGAAGACGCCGCCGGGAGCGGCATGTACGCCTCGGATCCCACCGACAACACGGAGCTCGAGATCAACGAGGAGCTCCTGCTTCTGTGGATCACGAACCAGAACCCCGCCTACGAGCCGGTGAAGGTCGTGATCAGCGACGAGGAGCTCCCTCGCCAACGCTACCGCGCGTTCGTCAGCACCGCGCGCACGTTCTTCGAGCACGAGCCCGCCTTCGGACCGCGCGGCGAGACGCTCGTCGACCTGCTGCTGTTGCCCGGACGCTTGCATCCTACATCGATCTTCGGGCAGCTCGAGATGATCGGCCGCACGTGGGGCGAGGCGCTCGGCCTCACCGACTTGCCGTTCTGGCGCCAGCTCTCGTGGGCGCAAGACCTCCGCGTCGAAGAAGGAAAGTGGTTTGCGCCGAAGGGCGGCCCTGGTCCCGGCACGCCGCTGCTCGAGTCGATGACGTTTGGTCCGCGCAAGGACGACGAGCCCGCGCGCTTCAGCCCCGACCTCGGCTGGATGCCGAACGTCGTGCTCCTCGCCAAGAGTGTGTACGTGTGGCTCGACCAGCTCTCGAAGAAGTACCAGCGTCACATCCATCGGCTCGACCAGGTGCCCGACGAAGAGCTCGACCTCCTCCGGGCGCGTCACATCACCGGCCTCTGGCTGATCGGCCTCTTCGAGCGCTCACCCGCGTCGCGTCGCGTGAAGCAGATGCGTGGGGATCACGACGCGCTCGCGAGCGCGTACTCGCTTCGCGCGTACAACATCGCCGAGGAGCTCGGCGGCGTGGCCGCGTACGAGAACCTCAAGGGCCGCGCATGGCAACGGGGCGTTCGCCTCGCCGCGGACATGGTGCCCAATCACGTCGGCATCGACGGCGACTGGGTGATGCAGCACCCCGAGTGGTTTCTCCAGTCGCCGCATCCGCCGTTCCCGAACTACCGCTTCGGCGGCCCGGATCTGTCGGACGATCAGCGCGTCGGAGTCTTCCTCGAGGAGGGCTACTGGAACAAGACGGACGCCGCCGTCGTCTTCCGCCGTCACGATAACCCCGACGCACGTCGCGCGGTGATCGAGACGATCCTCCACGTCGCGCGGATGTTCCCGATCATTCGCTTCGACGCCGCGATGACGCTCGCGAAGCGGCACATCCAACGCCTCTGGTATCCGCTGCCCGGACAGGCCGGCGCGATCCCGTCGCGCGCCGATCACGCGATGACGCAAGAGGAGTTCGATCGCGCGATCCCGATCGAGTTCTGGCGTGAGGTCGTCGACACGATCCAAGAGCGCGCGCCGGACACGCTGCTCCTCGCCGAAGCCTTCTGGATGATGGAGGGCTACTTCGTCCGCACGCTCGGCATGCACCGTGTTTACAACTCGGCGTTCATGAACATGCTGAAGCGCGAGGAGAACGAGAAGTACCGTCTCACGATCAAGAACGTCCTCGACTTCGACGCGGAGATCCTGAAGCGCTTCGTCAACTTCATGAACAACCCCGACGAAGAGACGGCGATCGCGCAGTTCGGCGCCGACGACAAATACTTCGGCGTGTGCGTGCTCATGTGCACGATGCCTGGCTTGCCGATGTTCGGCCACGGCCAGATCGAAGGGCTGCAAGAGAAGTACGGCATGGAGTACCGCCGTGCGCGCTACGACGAAGGGCCGAAGCCGTGGCTCATCGAGCGGCACGAGCGCGAGATCTTCCCGCTGCTCGAGAAGCGATGGCTCTTCAGCGGCGTCGAGAACTTCGCGCTCTACGACTTCGTCACCGACAGCGGCGCGATCGACGAAGACGTCTACGCGTACTCGAACCGCGTCGGTCCCGAGCGCGCGCTCGTCATCTACAACAACAAGTTCAAGTCCACGCGCGGCACCATCTTGCGCAGCACGCATCGCGGCACGCTCGGCCACGAGCTCGCGCTCGACGAGGATCAAGGCTTCTGGGTCATCCTGCGCGACGTGCCGCACGGCCTCGACTACATCCGCCCGACGCGCGACATCCTCGAAGGCGGGATGACGTGGGAGCTCCACGCGTTCAAGTACCACGTGCTCACGGGGTTCCGGCCGGTGATGGCGACGATCGAGCGCCCCTACGATCGCCTCGCCGCCGAGCTCGGCGGTCGCGGCGTCCCCGACATGGAGAAGGCCGTGCGGGAGCTGTATTTGCGGCCGATCCACGCGCCGCTCCGCGAGGCGTGCTCGAAGGGACACCTCGCGTACCTGCGGTCGCAGCTCTCGGCGGCGAACGACGTCGCCCCGCGCGCTGAGCTCGAGGAGCGCCTGATGCACGTGGCCGACGGGCTCGACTGGATGCTCTGCCGCCGCACCGATCGCGACGTGGCGGTCGATCGAGCGGAGCCACTTCGCGCAGCGGGAGACCGCTTCGCGCTCCTTCACGCGCTCGTGCGTACGCTCGCGGCGGCGACGCCGCCCGAGGAGGATCCAGAGCTCCTCCGCGACACCGAGCCCGACGTGACGGTCGCCGCGATGGCCGCCGCCGATGCCGGTCTCGCGACGCCCGACGAGAAGGCCGAAGCGAAGGACGCGCCCGAAGCGATCGACGCAGACGAGAAAGAGGAGAAGGACGGGAAAGAGAAGGACGAGAAGAACGCGCTCGGCGTCGACCTCGATCTCCTGCTCTCGTGGCTTCAGGTCGAGACCGTCATCGATCTGCTGGCGCTCGCGGAGCCTGCGGTCGAAGAGGCGCGCTCGAAGCCGCGCGTCCCGACGGCCGACGAGCTGCTCATGCCGATCCTCGGGCCCGACGGCAAGACCACGAACGGCGCGGCCTCGTCCTCGGCGCCGCCTCCACCGCCCGGATCGGTCCCCGCGGCGCCGTCGTCGAAGCGCCTCCTGCCGGATCCGTCTGCCCCGAAGGTCATCGCCGCGGGATCGTCGCCGTCGTCGCCGGCGATCGCCACGAGCGCTCCGTCGTCCAAGCGCGTCGTCGCCGCGCCAGCGTCGTCCTCGACGCTGCTTGGCGCTTCGCCTGCGACGTCTGTCACGAGCGTGACGCTCGCGACGGCGCCTTCCTGGTCGCAGCGCGAGGCCATCCTTGCCGAGTGGGATCTCGCGACGCCGCTCGTCGACGCGTTCCTCACGGCGTCCGCGCCCGACGAGGCTCGCCGTCGCGTGGCGCTCGTGCTCCTCGGCGCCACCTTGCCATCCGGACCGCTCAAGGCGGCGCTGCGGCTGGCGCTCGGTTCGCGTCGCGGGCAGACGTTCATGAACGTGCACGAGTCAGGCGGCACGATCTGGTTGAACAAGGAGCGCCTCGAAGAGCTCGCGCGCTTCTTGGCCGAGCGTGAGGCGATCCTCGGCGAGCGACCGCTCGATGCGTGGCTCTCCGACGCTCAGGAGATCGCCGACATGGCGGCACGCGAAGGCTACAAAGCGGAGCGCATCGCCGCGAACCTCGGCGCGCTCCCGAAGACGGACGCCCCGATCCGCCGGTAAAATAGGCCCCGTCGCGATCAGAGCTCGCCGACGATGCGTCGCGGCCCCGTCTCGTCGAGCAGGTCGACGGGGCTGCACTTGTCGATGTGGCCCAAGAGACGTTTGTAGAGGCCATACCCGACGAGCTTTCGCAGACGCGGCGAGAAGCCTCGCGCGATCTCACGCGGAATGCCGAGCTGTTGGTTCTCTTGTTGGCGGAGGAAGCCCGCGCAGTAGTTCATCGCGAGGCCGATGCGCCGCGACGTCGTGCGATTCGCGCCGCCTTGATGCCACACGCTTCCGTTCCAGACGAGCACGCTGCCTTTGCGCATGACGGCAGAGACGACGCCTGCGGGCTCGCCGAACGGATCCGGGATGTCGGGCGACAGATGCGTGCGCGGGACGAGCCTCGTCGCGCCGTTCTCTTCGGTGAAGTCGGTGAGCGCCCACATCGTGTTGCACACGAGCGGCACGTGCGGCCTCGGGATCGGGATGAGCTGATCGTCGACGTGCATCGGCTGCGCGGTCTGCTCGGGCAGGATCGTGATCGACGAGAGAGACGACACGAGGCAGCCGACATCGAGCACCTTCTCGACGATCGGCAGCACGTTCGCGTGGACGGGCACCTCCTCGAACACGCGGTCGTGCGCGAGGAGGTTGTAGACGCGCAACGTCTTGTCGCCTTCGAAGATGTTCGTCGCGGGCGTGATCGACAGCGCCTTGTGCAGCCGATCGATCGCGGCGACCAGGCGGTCGACGAGATCGAGGTCGATCACGTCCTCGAGGATCGCGTAGCCCTCGGCGGCGATCGCTTGCGCGTGCCTGCCCACGTCGACGTCGTTCATGGGGAGGGAGCTTACTGGAACTGCGTCGAAGAAGAGAGCACGCCGCCCGGCGAAAACTTCGAGAACGTGTCGGTGATGACCTGACCGTCTTCGGCCGTCACGCGGAGGGTGAAGTCGCCGTCGCCGAAGCCTTGGTCGTCGGTGAGCGTGCCGTCGGTGCCGCGCTTGAGTGGGACGAACGACGTGTGATGCGCGCTCTTCACCTCGACCGACTTGAGCGGTAGGCGCGCGTTACGAACCCAGAGGCTCGTCCAGTCGGGGTTTGCCTCGGTCTGGAATTGGTACTGAATCTTGCTCGTCCCGCTGCTCGAAGGGCATTTGACGAGCTGCCACGTCATCTGGCGCGGATATTCGCCTGCGTTGAGCGCGTCGTAGGCCGCCTGGCTGAGGTCGAGATCGTTCACGCCGTGGGTCTCGCCCGTCGTGATCACGCGCGCGACGACCGACTTCCCCTTCGCCGTCTTGATCGAGATGCACGCGTCGCAGAGCGAGCCGTCGCCGTTGAACGCAAGCGCAAGCCCGGCCAGCATCTCTCCGGCGCTCTTCTCGAGCTCGGGCGTGTAGGGAGCGCACGAGTTCCAGAAGGAGCCAGAGAACGCGACGGGGCCGAGGCTGTATTCACCGGCGTGCGCCTCGCCGATCGACGTCGCGATGTGCGTCGTCGGCGCGGTGCCGGAGCTCGACGACGAGCTCGATCCCGACGAGGCCGCACCACATGCGGGGACCGCGATGAGGACCGCGACGAGCGCGCTCGCGAAGAAGGCTGACGATCCCGCGCCTGGCATCACTCTCTCGAATTGTGAAACCAGGCGCGGAGTCGGTCAACGTCAAGACGCGTGCGCTGAGTCAAAGGAGATCCAGCCTCGAACGCGAGATCTTCATTTTGGGGGGGCGCGACTTTCCTTCGGAAAGATCGCGCGATCTTCACGAGGTCACTGGCAGCACGAGGCGTTGCATTCGGCGGCCGCGCCCGAGTACGGGCCAGAGCCCCAGTTGCTCTGCGAGTACCACGTGCACGACGAGCCGTCCCACACGCAACCTTGGCACTCCTTGCTCTTCGTCGACCCGCTGCTGCTGCTGCTGCTGCTGCTGCTGGTGTTGTTGGCCGCCGCGACGATGTCGGCGCACGAAGCTTGCTCGAACTTGGCGAGGTCCGCCGCGGTCGCGTTCAGCGACACGCACTTGTTCTCGCAGGCGGCGCGGTTGTCGGCCGTGTCGGCGATGCCCATGCACTCGAGGTAGTGGGTGCATGCGCCGTCGCAGGTCGATGCGCCGGTCGACGACGCCGCTGCTTCTCCGCTGCCCGCATGCGGGACCGCGAGGCCGTCCGCGTTCTTCTGTCCGTTCGGCTGCGCGGCGACGCAGGCAACCGACGAGACCGAGAGGACGAGGCCAAGAGCGAGCGAGAGGATACGAACCGACGACATTGTGATTTCTCCGTTTTCCGTTTTGATTTGTTGTTGCGTTACGGAAGACAGTCATCGCAACGCACGTACCAGCGCTCGTGCGCGCACGACCCGACGTAAGGCCGCGAAACGTCGCGATGGCGGTGGCGCAACCTGTACGAACGGCGCAATCAGGTTGCGCCACGCTCGAAGACAGCGCGCGCTAGGACCACGCGGCGTGTGCGCGTGCCGCGGCGGCACGCACATGATCGACGAAATGGGCGCGTGTCGCGGGCGTCATTCCACGCCTGGAAAACCGAGGGATCGTGGCCAAGACCGTGATCGTGTCACCCGTTCGGAGACGGAGGACGATGTGGGTGGGAGAGGCGGCGATCTCTCCGAGATCGCGCAGCGCCACGACGACCGGTGTGCGCACCGCGACGCCGTTCTGCATGACGCCACCGAAGACGCGCAGCTGATCGCTCGTAAGCTCGACGTGAGGTCCGGAGAGCGGCGCGAAGGAGAGCGCAGCTGCCGCGAGGCCCGTGAGCAGCGAGAGCGCGAAGCCCACCGCCGTCGCGACGTCGTTCGGGATGTACGTCATCACGATCGCGACACGCCACGAGATCGCCATCACGAGCCGGAACGTATCGAACGCCCCGAGGCGAAGAGGAAAGCCAAGCACGCCGGTGAGCGCACGCGACCCCGTCACGCCGAGCGCTGCGAGCGTGGCGAGAGCGTCGTCTTCCGTCGCGACCTCGAGCGCGATCGGCGTCGCGAGCGTGCGCTTCGTCGCGACGAGCACGCTGAACGACGTCCCCGAGGCAGACGGCGCGATCGACGCGCCCGCGACGGACGACGGCGCGATCGTCTGGTTCATCCCGCGTGCGTTCGCGATGCGGAGCTCGCCTTCGCGGAGCGACAGCTTCGCGGTGCGCGGCGCGCGCGCGAGCATCGAGAGAGGCGCGGCAAAGAGCACGACCCAACCCACGCGGATCAGCGCCTTGCCGAGCACGGGCGTCTCTTGCGACGACGTCACGACGACGACGAAGAGCATGTCGGCGAGCCCCGCGAACATGCTGGCGAACGCGAGCAGAGGCGCGATGAGCCGGCGCCATGTCGGTCGCCCATCGTCGAGCACCGTGCCTACGAGGCTCCGCGGCAACAGCGGCGCCGCGGCGGTGGGCTGCGCGCGCGCCGCCGAGATCATGCTCTCGGGCCTGTCGACGCGGCTCGGTGAGTCGAAGCGCATCGTCGGCTCGGCCGCGCTCGGCTCCGTCGCAGAAGGCGCGAGGTGCGACGTGACGAGCGGCGCGCCAGGCGCGATCCCAGCGAGCGGCTCGAGCCGGGCGACGAGATCGTCCATCGACGGCCACCGATGCTCGGGCCATCGCTCGAGCGCGCGCATCACGACCTCCGAGATCGGCACGTCGATCGAAGGAGCGACCTTGCTCAGCGGAGCAGGTGGCGCGCCCCAGCGCTCGGCGGACCCGGTCGTGGACTGCGGATGCACGCCGGAGAGGAGCTCGTAGGCCATCACCGCCCACGAGAACTGATCGCTGCGGCCGTCGAGCTTGCCCGAGACGAGCTGCTCGGGCGACATGTACCGCGGCGTCCCCGAGATGATTCCCTCGGCCGTCTTGAACGATCGCGGCCCGTCGGCGCTGGCGTCTCCGCTCGTCGTGATCTTCACGCCGTCTTGCGCCTCGCGCTTGGCGATCCCGAAGTCGAGCACCTTGATCGACCCGTCGTCGCACACCATCACGTTCTCGGGCTTCACGTCGCGATGCACGATGTTCTCGCGATGCGCGGCGGCGAGCGCACGCGCGACGCCGACGAGCCACTGGAGCTTCGTCTGCACGGGCACGCCGGCCGACGCGGCCACGCCGATGAACGTCGCCAGCGTTCGTCCGAGCGCGAGCTCCATCGCGATGAACGAGACGCCGTCGATCTCGCCGACATCGAAGACGCCGACGGCGTTCGGATGCTTCAGCGCCGCGGCCGAGCGCGCCTCACGAAGGAGACGCGCGGCCCCTTCTTTCGCGAGCGTGTCGTCGGGATCGCCGTCACGCGGTCGAACGATCTTGAGGGCGACCGGCCGCCGAAGCAGCGTGTCCTGCGCGGCGTACACCTGTCCCATCCCACCGGCGCCCAGCTCGCGCTCGATGCGATAGCGACCAAACGTGGAGCCTACCGCCAGCATCTATC
Organism: Labilithrix sp.; assembly: GCA_044227045.1. Lineage (GTDB taxonomy): Bacteria > Myxococcota_A > Polyangia > Polyangiales > Polyangiaceae > Labilithrix. Next base: position 17,932 of record JBGAFW010000032.1, on the reverse strand, counting down.
TCGTTCGTTCCGGACCCGCTTTGTGTGTCGTGAGAATACGCGCGACGTCGTACGATGGGCCGAGATCTCGCTTGGGGGGCTCGACGAGAAGAACTCATCATGACGGCTACCGGTGACGGCAAGACCCAGCAGATCGCCGCGGGCGACGAGGCTGTCCAGCGGCTCCCCGACATGGTGCTCGCGATGTGGGAAGACCGTTCGGCGATGAGCACGCTTCCGGATCGCGGCAGCGTCATCATCGGCCGCGAGGCGGGCTCGGGTCTCGTCGTGGACCATCCGTCCGTCTCGCGAAAGCATGCGCGCATCGACGTCGGCGAAGACGGCGCGCTCACGATCACCGACCTCGAGAGCGCGAACGGCACACGCGTGCTCGGTCGCCGGCTCGCGCGTGGTGAGCGAACGAGCCTCGGCTTTGGCGTGCTCGCGGAGATCGGCGCCGCTGTCGTGGTGGTGCAGAAGCGGAGCGCTCCCACCGTCGCGCCGCCGCGTGGTGAGCCCACGCGCGAGCAGCATCCGCTCGGCATCCTCGTCGCCGCGAGCGGCCCGATGGCTCAGGTGCATCGATTGATCGAGCACGTCGCGGCGAGCAACCTGAGCGTCCTCATCTTCGGTGAGACAGGCGCAGGGAAAGAGATCGCGGCCGAGTCGATCCATCGATTCTCGAAGCGCGCGAAGGGCCCGCTCGTGCGCTTGAACTGCGCCGCGCTCCCCGAGGCGCTCCTCGAGAGCGAGCTCTTCGGCCACGAAAAAGGCGCATTTACAGGCGCGATCGCGACGAAGCAGGGCCTGATCGAGGCGTCCGACGGCGGGACGCTCTTCCTCGACGAGATGGGCGAGATGCCGCTCACGACGCAAGCGAAGCTCCTTCGCGTGCTCGAGAGCCACGAAGTGCAGCGCATCGGGAGCGTGAAGCCGAAGAAGGTCGACATGCGCGTCGTCGCCGCGACCAACAAGGACCTCGACGCCGAGGTGCGTGCCGGACGCTTCCGCCTCGACCTCTTTCATCGGCTCGACGGCGTGTCGATCGTCTTGCCGCCGCTCCGCGCGCGAAAGACGGAGATCCTTCCGCTCGCGCGCATCTTCCTTCGCCGCGCCTGCGAAGCCGAAGGCCGCGCCATCATGCCGATCAGCGAAGCGGCGGAGCGCGCGCTCGAGGCGCATGCCTGGCCTGGAAACGTGCGCGAGCTGAAGAACGTCATCGAGCGCGCCGCCGTCCTCTCGATGGGCGCCCCGATCGAGCCGGCGCATCTGCGTCTCGCGCCAGCGGCCTCCGCCGTCTCCGCGCCCATCGCGGCTCCACAAGCTCCGCCGGCGGTCGATGAAGAAGACGATGACGACAAGGCGAAGCCGATCGACCCGGCCGAGCGCGCGCGGATCCTCGAGGTGCTCGAGCGATGCGGCGGCAACCAATCGCGCGCGGCCCGCGAGCTCGGGATCCCCCGGCGCACGCTCCTTCGCCGGCTCGACGAATACGGCGTCCCTCGGCCGCGAAAATAGCCTCGCGAAGCGCTAGAGTCGTCGCGTGCTTCGTCGTCGTCTTGGCCGGTTCGCGTTCCTCGCGGCGCTCGTCTTGTCGTCCTCGTTCCCTTCGACCGCGCGCGCCGGCGAAGAGCCGCCACCCGACGCCGAGCCGCCACCTCCATCACCGCCGCCACCTCCTCCCAAGATCGATCCGCCGAGGATCGATCCGCTCCACCCCGAGACGCAGCTCCTCTTCTCCGTCGACCCGCGTGGCGCGGACGGCCTCCGCGCCGACCTCGAGCGCATCATCTCGAGCGAAGAGGGATCGGGTTGGTTTCTCGACACCACGCACTTCGACGCGGTGCACCCCGCCGTGTTCCAGTCGGTGTGCCGGACGTCGCTCGGTGGACGCCGCGTGCTGCTCGATCGGCTCGAGCACGAGCTCTCCGAGAGAGGCGAGCCACGCGCGCTCTACGCAGCGGCAGGCAACAAGCTGACGTCGAACGTCGAAGAGGCCTTGCACGTGCAGCGCCTCAAGACGTCGCTCGAGCGCGCGATGCGGGCGAGCACCGAGTGCCCGTTCTGGATCGAGCCGAAGATGGGGTTCGATGGACGTCAGACCGATCGCAATCGCTTCACGCTGAACGCGGAGACCGGCGGCCTCTTCCAATTTCGTTTCGCGAACGGCAAGACCACGGTGGGTGGTGGGCCGTCGATCCGTGGGCTCGTGGGCTACACGTTCCAGCACGTCGGCTTCTTCACCGGCGTCGAGCTCGCGGGTGGTCCGATGCTTCGCGAAGACGACAGCTCGAAGGTCGCGCTGAGCTACTTCCCCGCGATCCCGTTCGTCGTGCGCATCCGCGACGTGAACTGGGTGTACTCGCTCGAGACGGGCGTTCTCTCCACGTTCGATCAAGAGAACACCGATCCCACGTTCGGGTTCCGCGCGGGCCTCGGCGTGGGGCTGATGGCGCTCCGCACGCGGTTCTTCATTCCATGGGCGGGCGTCGCCGCGTTCTACGAGCATTATTTCCCGGGCGCTGGACGAAGCGCGGCGGAGCTCCTCCGCGGAGGCCTGCGCGTCGGGATCATCTTCGACCCCTGACGTCGCTAACGACGCAGACGCCGGCGGAGCGCGAGGAAGCTCAGCGCGCCGCCGATCGCGATCATCACCGCGACGGCGAGCAAGATCCAGACGACCTTCGAGTCACGTTGCTCGCCGCCCGGCGGGCAATACACGTAGCTCCGCGCAGCGGTGAGGCGATCGGTGCGCTCGCACGTGATCTCGAGCCCGCGCGCGACCGCGTCGTTCTGGCAGTCGCGATCGTCCACGCCGCAGGCCTTGCCGGTGCTCGAGCATTTGCGCTCGACGGTGCATCGCGACATGTCTTCGGAGGGAGACGATTGCATCATCGCGTCAGGGGCAAGAGGTCATGCCGCCGATCCACTCTTTGATCGTCGCGACGGCGGCGTCGTCGATCACGTGCGAGGCGAGCTTGGGCATCCGCGACTCATCGAGGAGCTGGATGCGCCGGAGCAGCACCGAGCGCGCTTCGTCCTTCGGCGCCACGACGCGGGCGTCGGCGATGCCGAGCGACCCTGCCTTCGGCGGCGCGCAGAGGCCAGTTCGATCGAGCGGCGTGTCGAAGCGAAGGTCGAGCTCGGCGAGGCCCGTCGCGCTTCCTTCGCGATGGCACATCGAGCAGTTCGAGTGGAGGTAGCTGCGTGCGCGCGCCTCGGCCGGGGTGCCGTCTGTCTTCGCGTTCGCCAACGGAGGGAAGCGCGTGTGATCGATCGGCGCGAGCAGCCGTGCGTCGAGCGCCGTCGCGGCGTCGCTGCTCGGCGCGATCTGGCGAGACTCGAGGCCGAGCGTGTAGCCCGCCGCGGGTGTGTGGCATGCGGCGCAGTCGTTCGAGCTCGGAAAATACCAGCGTTTGTCGTTCGCGAGCGCCTTGGCGCGGTTGCCGATGACGAGCGACGCGTCCGATCCGTCGTCGCTCCACGCGTACGTGTAGCCCACCCACGTGTCGAGCGAGTGCTGGATGAAGAGGCGGGTCTCGACCTTCTTGCCGTCGACCTTGAACGTCTTGACCGCGACGGTGCCGACCGGAAACTTGATGTCGCCGTCGGCGGTCGTGCGCGCGCTCTCGCCTTTCGGGATGACGACGAAGCGCTCTTTGTCGGCGCCGTCGGACCAGAGCGGGGAGGCGACGTCGTAATGGATCGCGCCGGCCGGATCGCCCTCGCATCCCGTGGCGCGAAGTGACGACGGCGCAGAGGGCGCGATGTCTTTCACGCGGGAGACGTTCGCGTCCGTCGCGACGAGCAAGCTGCCGTTCGCGGCGGCGCCGACGTGTGTGGCCGGTCCGGCGCCGAGCTTCGTGACGAGCGGAGGTCCCGACGGGCCATACGGCGCGATCGCGACGACGTCGTTGCCGTCTTCGCTCGTCGTGAGCACCAAGCTCGCGAGCGGCGCGACGCCTCCTCGGTGCACGACGACGCCACGCGCACCTGCCGCGGAGCTCCATGCGACGACGGGCAGCACGTGAGGATCGCGCGCGCACGTGTTTTCCTGCGACGCGCAGCGGTTGCCGTCCATCTCGGGCCAGCCGTAGCTCTTTCCCTTCGAGACGCGATCGATCTCGCTCGCGGCGAGGCCGACGTCGCTCACCCACACATCTCCATCGGGGTTCAGCGCGGCCGCATGATCGACCGTGATCCCCGAAGGTTGGTGAAAGCCGCGCGCGAAGACGTCGACCGTGGTCGTGCTCGTGGTGGCGCCCGGCGCGAGGGCGCCGGTGACGCGAAGCACCTTGCCGGTGCGTTTGGCGTCGTCTTGTGCGGCGCTCGGCGTGTCGTCGGCGGTCGCGGCCCAGAGCACGTCGTTGACGGGATCGACGAAGATCGCGCCGCCTGCATCGCTCGTGCTCGCAGGCGCGATCGAGACGACGGGCGCCGCGGCGGCGGCGTCGAACGTCAGGCCGCCATTCGTGCTGGCGAGACGCACGACCTCGCGCGCACCGCGCAGGACGAAGAGGTATGCGCCGTCCTTCGAGACGCCGATGTCGGTGACGGGCGCGAGCGCTGAAAGATCGACCGCGACGCTCGCGCCGTCGAGCACGAAGACCTTGCCGCCCTTCGCGAGGCCATAGGTGTGCGCGCTCGACGCGGCGAAGCGCGTGATGTTGGGCGCAGGCGAGCCGAAGGCGGCCTCGAGCTCGTAGCGTGGATCGGGAGCGATCGCGAACGCCTTGCACGGCGAGTCCACCCCGTCGCTCGCGCTGGTGTCGTCACTCGAGCATGCGCCGAGGATGAGCACGACCAGACCGAGCGACCACCGGCCGAGGAGCGAGACCGTCACTTCGCGTCGAAGCGGACCCATGCGCCTTTCATCCAACCATCGTTCGCGTCACGGAAGGCGCCAATGTACTTCGCGTTGGCGTCGAAGAAGCCGTCGGCAGGCGGCGCGGGCGCATTCGTCGTGAGCGCCGCTGCTGGCCAAGGCTGCGGATTCGTCGCGTCGAGGCACTTCACGAGCTTCGGATCCGTCTCTGCGTTCGCGCTCGCCGCGTCGTTCCAGAGCGCGAGCTCGTCGAGGCCGTTGTCGTCGTCGAAGAGCGGCGAGTCGGGGTCGGTCTCCGCGGGGTCTTCGGCGTACGCCGGGTTCGTCGCGTTCCCGAACGCGATCGAGGATCGGATCGCGCCCGGCGTGGGCACGTTGCCTGTCGCGTCGAGGCCGACGAACCATCCGGAGAAGATGGCGCCATTGATGTCGAGCGTCGCCCCGTCGCGAAAGAGGAGGCCGTAGCCGAGCGGCGTCGGGGAGTCGCCGCAGATCGTGGCGTTGAAGATGCGTGGGTTGCTGTTGTCGATGAGCAACCCATGCGAGCCATCGACGGGCGGCGGCGCAGGCTTCTGACCAAACAAGAACTGCGCGCGTCCTTGCGCGGCGGTGCTCCACTCGAACTGATCGTCACCCGAAGACTGACACACGAGGTGTTTGACGTCGGCGGTGCCGCCGTTGAAGAAGAAGCAATTGTCGCGGGATTTTCGCACCTGGACGAAGTCGACCTTCGTCTGATTGCCGACGCCCGAGAGGGTGAGCCCGCTCTCGGAGTACTCGATGCGCGTGAAGGAGATCGCTCCGCTCGAGTCGCTGGCGTTCGCGCCGCCCCAGGGCAGATCGGGATCGTCGTTGAACGGCGCCTGGCCCGACGGAGGCGCGAGGCCGAGCACGAAGACGCCTCGCCAATCGCCGGGGCCGGGCGTGGCCGCGTCGCTCGTGAGCACGATCGGAAGATCGCGCTGCCCGTTCGCGATGATCTTCCCGCCGGTCGACACCACGATGCCGGCGCCGGCACCCTTCTTCGCCTTGATCGTCGTGCCTGCCTCGATCGTGAGCGTCGCGCCTGCGCGCACGAACACGAGCGCGTCGAGCGTCCAGTCCTTGTCGCAGCCGAGCGTCACCGCGCCCGTGATCTCGGCGCGCCCTGCGTCGACCTTCGTGCCGATCGTCCCGACCGGCTTCGGGCTCACGTTGCATTTGTCGGGGATGATGACGTCGTCCGTCGCGCTGTCGTTGCCCGTCGTCGTCGAGGTGTCGCCGCCCGAGCCGCCGCCGTCGTTCGAGAGGGACCCGCGCGGAGCGCACACGCCCTGCGCGGTGTCACAGACGCCGTCGAACTTCTCGCACTCGCGGTCGGTGGTGCATTGCGTGGCGGTCTCGAACAGGTCGGCGCAGCCGAACGATGAGGTGTAGAATACACCTATCGTGAGCAGGACCGCCGCCGCGCGTGCGACCTTGGGCTTGGCGTTCGAGGGCGTCCTCACGGCATCGCTCCTCGAAGCATGAGCGTCCCCGGACCGACCGCAAGCCCCACCCGCGCCGACGACGATCCGCCCGGCGCGAGGAACGTGAAGTAGCTCGCGACCCCCGCCGAGACCACGGTCGCGGCGCCGAGCGCGGCGGTCACCAAGAAGAGGTCGCGCGCCTTTCCTTGCGCGTCGTCGAGGTCGGGTCGAGAGACGGGAAAGGAGTCACGCTTGTCTTTGAAGTCGGAGTAGGCGCTCGAGGCGAGGACCCCGACCACGACGGTCGAGACGGCGAGCGCGCCCGTGACGGCCCACGGCACGATCGGCACCGGCTTCGTGGGGTCGGGCTTCTTCTCGGCCTTCTCGGGCGCCGCGCTCGGCGCGGGTGAAGGTGCCGGTGGTGGCGGCGCGTCCTTCGGGATCTGCAGATCGATGCTGACCGCCTCGCCGGGCGCGACCTTGATCGCGCGATCGATCGACTTGTCCTCCCGGCGCGCGATGACCGTGTGATCGCCCGCGCTCACGGCGACGGGCGCGGGGAGCGGTGACTTCCCGACGGTCGCGTCGTCGACGATCACCTCGGCGTCTTGCTGGCTGACCGAGATCGTGACGAGCGCGACCACCTTCGTGAGGCTCTGCAGCTCGGCCTGCACCTCCGTTCGCCGCTTCGCGGGCACGCCCGAGCCGCCTTCGCGAAGGTACTGCTCGTACGCGCGGTAGGTGCAGACGCTGTCGGCGAGACGTGTGCACAGCTGGCCGATGTTGTAGAGGACGCGGTAGCTCGGCGAGGCGTTGTAGGCCGCTCGAAAGGACGCGAGCGCGCCTTGGTTGTCGCCGGCCTCGGCTTGTTTGAGCGCCTTCGAGAAGAGCGCCTGCGCCTCTCTCTTGTCGTCGCGCTTTTCGTCGGCGCTCGCTCCTCGCGGAAGCGTGAGCATCATGATCGCGATCGCGAGCGCATGAAGAACGCGCGGCATGCGCGTGCGGCTCATGGCTGATACGGATTGTCGGAGTCGAGCTTGCCCGACGAGCCGTGCGAGGCCTTCGGCGTGGCCGGCAGACGTCGTCCGCCGGGCGTGTTTCGCCGGGTCGTGCTGCCGCTCGATCCGGACGAGGGCCCGAGCTCGACGGTCGCGGAGCTCGGATGGAGCTCGATGTTGATGAGCATGCTTCGATCGAAGGCGACGGACTCCTCGCGTGGCTCGTAGCCGGGCGCTTCGATTCGAACGATGTGGATGGCGCCGTCGCGAGGACGCTTGCCCACCGCGGGGTTTGCCGGGAGCTGTTTGCCGTCCACCCAGATCTTCGCTTCGGGCGGCGCCGCTTTGATCGTGAACTCGATCTGCGCTTCTTCCGGCGTGGTCGTCACCGGCAGCGCGCCCGAGCCCGCAGGAGTGGGCTCTGCGGTGGTCGTGGCGGCAGGAGGCGTGTTGGCGTTGATGTTCGTTCCCTTGACGCGCTTCGACGCGATGCCGACCGCCACCGCGACGAGAAGCACCGCCGCGACCGAGACCGCCGCGATGATGAGGCCCGTCTTCGACGATGGCTTCGCGACGATCGGGGCGTTCGTGGTCGCGTTCGGCCCGAAAGGTTGGGCGGGGATCGACTGGGATGGATTCACCCCGAGCCCTGCGCTCGAGCCCGGCGCCATCGGCACGGGCCCTGTGCTCGTGGCAGGGTTCATGATGCCGTTCATGCCCATGAAATCAGGCGGCGGCGTGCTCGGGAATGCCGGCGGCATCATGTTCGGCGGCATCGTCACGTTCGGTGGCGGGTCCGTCCAATCGCCGGTCGGGATCTCGGTGAAAGGCAGCTTCGAGAGCGGGATGGTGTCGGGGGACTGATCGCCGCGCTGCTTCGACGACGCCGTCCGGAACAGCGAGAGCTGCGCTTCGATCGCGTCCTGGATCTTCTCGCGCGTCGAAGCGAACTTCTCGGCGACATACGAGCCGACGTCGCGCGCGGTCACGTGCTGCGTGGTCGAGCCGAGCCACTCTTCGAGGTCGTCGGCCATCTGATCGGCCGTCGCGTAGCGGTCCTCGCGGTCGTGGGCCATCGCCTTCGCGCAGATCGCGGCGAGCCGCTTCGGCGTCGATGGCGCGATCGAGAGCACGTCGGGGAGCTCGCCGTCGACGAGCAGGCGGAGCTTGTCCTCGCCCTTCTTGTAAAGGCGGCGTCGCGTGAGCGCCTCCCACAGCATCACGCCCACGGAGAACACGTCGGCGCGCCGATCGACGTCTTCCATGCACGCCTGCTCGGGCGCCATGTATTCGAGCTTGCCCTTGAAGTCTTCCGGTCGCTGCTCGGCCGCGAGCGCGGCCTTCGCGATGCCGAAGTCGAGCACCTTCACGCCGCCCGCAAACGTGAGCATGACGTTTTGGGGCGAGACGTCGCGATGGACGACATTGAGTGGCTTGCCGTCGAAGTCCGTCAGCTCGTGCGCATAGTGCAGGCCACGGAGGACATCGACGAGGATGCGAATGCTGAACGCGAGCGGCGGAGGGATGCGATCCTTCAGGCGCGCGAAGCGAACGTGCGCGACGCCCTCGAGGAACTCCATCGCGATGAAGTGAAGGCCGGTCGGGATGTCGGTGCCGACCTCGAGCGTCTGAACGACGTTCGGGTGGTTGAGGCGCGCCGCGAGCCGCGCTTCGTCCATGAACATCGCGACGAACGTGGGGTCCTCGGCGAGCGAGTCGCGCAGCTGCTTGATGACGACCAGCTTCTCGAAGCCCGCGCTCTGGGTGACCGCGAGGTACACGTCGGCCATGCCGCCTTCGGCGAGCATCGCGATGTAGCGATACTTGCCGACGCCGGTGACCGCCTGACCAGCGGCCGGAACGACGCGAATACTCGAGACCGACGCGGCCATCTCCTCCTCAGAGCAATGGAAGCCGTTCGCGGCGGACCTCCGCCGTGAACGAATGGATCGTAGCGCGGCTATTGCTGCGCAAACCACTCAGGAGATCGCGGTTTTGAACGTCTTAGCGCACCTGCGTCACCGTTCGAGCGAGCAACCTGACCAATGTGTCCCTTCGTGACGCTTTTGCCGCCGTGAGGTCGCGCGAAGGCGCGCCGGAAACGCCCTTTCCCGAGTCCCTCCTACATGTAGAAGGCGCCCAAGAAACAAGGGGTTAGCGATGCTCGAGGTCAATGTAGCGTCTCAAACGGATCGCGGATTGCTCAGGGCACCCACAATGCTATGAGGTGCTCCCCATGAAGCTCGAGCAAATTGCCGGTCTGGCCGTCACCATTGGGTCGATGCTCGCGCTCTCGGGCTGCGCGTGTGGATCGCATGCTGCTGCGCAGACGGCGGTGCCGAAGCCGCAGGTCGCGACCACGCAGCTCATGGCCGCCGAGCTCACGGAGGCGGACAACGCTCCTCACGTCGGCAAGTCCCAGCATTCGATGGCGTCGAAGGGCGATGCCTTCGAAGCGTCGGACGACAAGGACGCTCCGCGTCGCGACGATCGCCGTCACAACGGCGGCGGCTTCTCTGGTTGGAAGTGATCCCGCGCGCTCGAAGAGCGTGCTGAGAAGCTGAGACACACGACGCGCGGTCTCTTACCACCGCGCCGTTCCTGCATGCGTGCATGCAGGAGATTCGCTCAGCGGCTCGGGCTCATCGCCGGTCGCGGGACGCGTCGCTTGATCGGCGCAGGCGGCGGATCGGAGTCGCGATCGAGCGCCAACGGCGATTGATCGAGGTTCGCGGAGAGATCCGCGGGGTCGTTGAAGATCGCGACCGCGCCTGCTTCTTCGAAGTCGCGATCGGACCAACCGCCACCGCAGCGCAGGGCGATCGTGCCCACCCCCGCGCGCCTCGCGGCCGTGACGTCGTACGGAGTGTCGCCCACCATGATCGCCTCGGCGGCCGTCACGCCGATCTTCTCGAGCGCGACCTCGACGAGATCGGGATCGGGCTTGCTCCGATCGGCGTCGTCGGACGAGATGACGAAGTCCATCAGATCGGCCACGCCTGCGGCGCGAAGGAGGCCTGCGATGTCGTCGCTGCTCGCGGACGAGACCGCGGCGCAGCAAAGGCCTCGCGACCTCAGGCGATCGACGAGGACGCGCGAGCCATGAAAGGGGCCCAAATCAGGCAAATAGTAGGCTTTGAGGATGGCGGCGCGTCGCTCGGTGATCGACCGGCCCTCTTCGGAGTCGTCGTCGATCTGAAGCACCTCGGTGAGGAGCTTGTCGCCGCCTTTGCCGATCTTCGATCGCACGAGATCGAATGGGACATTCTTTCCGTGCCCGCGTAGCGAATCGAGCCATGCGTACGCATGAGCATCGTTGCTATCGAGCAACGTACCGTCGATATCGAAAAGCACTGCTCGTATACGTGCCATGGCTCTCCTCCTCTCCTCCGAACAACCTGAAGAGATGCAGTCGACATGCCGGCGGCTCGAGGACCTCCATCGCCGCTCTGCTCTGTGAGGTACGACGCTTGCGATCGATCAACTCATGAACGCAATCGATCTACTCAAAGAGCAGCACGAAAAAGTGACAAAGGTCCTCACCAAGATGTCCGAGGGCGCGACTCCAAACTCGAGCGAGGTCCGGCAAGTCGCCGATGAGCTCGTCGCGCATATGGTGATCGAGGAGCACATCTTCTACCCGCGCGTGAAGACGCTGATGAAGGACATGATCAACGAGTCCTTCGAGGAGCATGCGGTCGCACGCTTCGAGCTCGCGCGCCTCATTCAGGCGACGGGCACGGAGAAGAAGACGCGCGCCCTCGTCCTCAAGGAGCTCCTCGAGCACCACATCAAGGAAGAGGAGCAGGAGATGTTTCCGAAGGTGAAGAAGGAGATCCCGGCGGAGGAGCTCGAGCGCCTCGGGGCGAAGATGAAGGCGGCCTTCGACAAGGCCGTCGAGCAGGGCTACGCGACGTTCTTCTCGCGCGCCGACAAACCCATCAAGAAGGTCACGAGCAACAGCCACAGCGCCCACGCGCGCTGAGCTCGGCAGGATGTCGCCGCGATGGGGTGCTCCGGCGCTCCATCGCGCTTCACGTTAACGGACAAGAGCGAGGGAGGAGGATCGAGAAAGTGCAGTCCTGGTCCAAAAGAACACCATCTCCACGCGCCTAAATTGCCGAAATGACTATGTTGAAGTGCATGTAGGACACTGGCATACCTGTAGCTTCAAGCGAGCGCACCTGCTCCCGCTCGGAGGTCCTTGTCATGCTCGTCGATCGCAACCGGTTCCTGAAGCTCGCCATCGCCATTGCCGCCACCACTGTCACCACGGTCGCGTGCAGCTCGTCACCCGATGACGGCGCGGATGAAGGAGCCGGCGAATCGGACGTCCAAGCGCAGACGGCTGGCGGCGCGTGTGGAGCGAAGTCGATTCGCAAGCCTGGCGAAGGCAGCATGGCTCCGTACTCGTATGCCGAAGGCTACTGCTTCGATCTCGCGCGCTGGGAAGGCGCTCCCGATCGCGAGGGCATCACGACCAACTTCTTCGACTTCGTCTACGACCACTGCCGCGCCTACAGCTCGCAGCTCCAGCCCGCCGTCGCCAAGAACGTGAAGGAATGCCTCGATCGTGCCGATCGATCCCGTGGTCGAAACGCGAGCCAGGACCCGACGGCCGAATTCGATGCGTCGGCGATGTACGACTGCGGGAAGAGCGCGCTCTACTCGATCTGCAAAGATGGCATCGACGGTCGCGTCAACTCCGTCAAGGACGCGAGCGGCAAGGGACGTTGCGACCGCATCACCGATGCGCTCAAGGCGCGCGGCGATACCCGCGCGAACAAGACGATCTTGAACGAGTGCATGGCCGTCCTCTCGGGCCTCAAGTCGCCCGCGCGCAGCCAGATCGAGTCGTGCGTGACCAAGGACCAGTGGGACCTCTACACCTGCGTCGAAGGCATTTCGGCGGACTTCTCCGGCTCGGACGCCGCGCTCGCCGAGCCCGCGCCGCCCGCCGCGCAAGCGTGCTCTGCCGCCACCGCGATCGCCGCGCCCCGCGCGAACGCATGCGACGCCGTGATGGCGAAGGTGAATCGTGAGTCGGCCGGCGGCGCGTTCTCCGTCCCCGAGTTCGCGAAGAGCCATTGCGAGTCGTACCTGAAGAACTTCGAGCCGGCCGCAGCGAAGGCGACGATCGATTGCCTTACCGACCCGAGCAAAGAGACCTACCAGAACATCTACGCGTGCGGCACGCTGGGCCTCAAGAAGGTCTGCCGTGACGCGAGCGTCGACGCGACGTGCAAGGAGATCGTCGACGCGATCACCGCCGTCGACGCGAAGGCGAACGCGGGCGGACGCATCACACGCCAATGCCGAACCCTGATGCCTGGCCTCAAGGCGGCGGCGCGCGAGACGGTGAAGACGTGCGTCCCTGGCCTCGCGCGAAGCTTCGGGCAATCGATGGCGCAGTACTCGTTCTACTCGTGCGTCGAAGGCCTCGACCCCTGATCGGCCAGCGGGTGTCCGCCGGAATAGAAGTCGCTGACAGGTGGCACCTGCGCGTACCCGCGCTCGGTGCCATCTCGGTGAAATCGTGCGATTGGCGTCTTTCGGGCCAAACGCCGCATTGATCGTTTCTCTCCTCGTGCAAGGCTGTGGCGAATGGTTCGGTGGCGGTTGCGGTTCAACCTTCAGGAGATCGATCTGAGGCACGGTCGAACCGTCCTCGGTCGTGACGCCGACTGCCCCATCACGATCGAAGATCCGCTCGTGTCGCGGCAACACGCGGAGATCCACGTCGGTGAAGAGGCGTGCGTCCTCGTCGATCTCGGCAGCCGTAACGGCGTCTACTTGAACGGGATCAAGATCAGCGGGGCCACGCCGCTCGCGCCGAACGATCGGATTCGATTGGGTCGCGACGAGCTCGTGTTCCTTCAATCCTCCGATCAAGGGCTGCTCGCGTCCGCACGCCCCACGCCGAAGCATCAGGTCTGCGAGCGATGCGGGCACGAGCACGCCGCCGTCGTCGACGCGTGCCCGTCGTGTGGCTTGCCCATTCGCTACGCGTCCGCGTGCTAGCGAGCGCGTCGCCGTCGAAGCGAGAACGCGCCGAGCGCGATCATCGAGAGCGCGATCACGATCACGTCATCGAACGGTGACGTCCGCGCCGTCGTGCATCCCGCGCAGCCTGATTTCTTCGGCGCCTCCGGCACCGCAGGCGTGGGCGCAGGAGGCGGCGGTGGTGTGCTCGAGGCGGGCAGAGGCGTCTCACTGCTCCTCTCGCCCGACGCCTTCACGTCGATCTCGGGGATGTCCTTCGTGACGAGCTGGGCGAGCGGCACGTTCCGTGAAGCAAACGCGGTTCGCGTCGCAGGTCGCGGCGTCGGCAGCGCGTCCGATCCATTGGGCGGCCCGCCCCAAATTCCGCGACGTGGGTTCGTGCACGCGACCTCGCCCGTCCACGGATGGCGGATCGCGTAGCGTCCCTGGAAGTTGTTGACCGGCGAGCTCTGCGGCCCGTGCTCGAGCTGACCGTTCGGCCCGATCATCTCGCGGCCGCCAGCGATCGGCGGCGCCGCCTTGAACACGATGTCCTGGCCGAGCGACTCCTTCGAGTAGCGTGCATGGAGGCGCGTGAGCACCCATCCGCCCGCGCCGCCACGTCCGCCATTCCAGCTCTTGCCGGCGCTTGGCGGCGCGTTCGCGGGCGACGGGATCGCATCGGCGCCGAGCGATTGGATGTCCGAGCCGTCGAGGGTGGGGCCCGGACACGGATCGCACGTCGACGCGTCCCACGCATACTCGGTGACGATCGCCTTCGGGTTCTTCTCGAGCGTTCGATCGAAGAGCGCGGCGTAGAAGGAACCGAACTTCTCTTTCGCGCCGCTCGTCACGTCGAGGTTCGTCGGGATCGTCACGGAGGGGTAATTCGCAGGCTCGTAGCGCTGGCCGCGCGCAAGGACATGCACGATGAGGTCTTGCGTCCCCGCGGAGTTGATCAAGCCAAGCCTCACGGGCAACGTGAGCTCCGTCGAGTCGTAGTGGAAGCGAAGCGGTGAGAGGTCGGCGCGACCTTCGGCGTCGAAGCGCACCTTCTTGACGTCCACGCGTGCGACGAAGAACTTGCTGCCGCTCTGGACATACGGGCGGAAGTACGGCTCCGCTCCGTCGGGGATCTTGTAGCGCTCGCGCTTCAGCCAGGTGTCGAGGCCCGACGCGTCTTGCGCGGAGAGGATGACGATCTCGTATTCGCCGACCGTGAACTGCGCCTCGATCTTCACGCCGAGGTCCTTCTTCGCCAGATCGAGCGCCGGCCCGCCGCCCTTGCCTCCGCTGGCCGCCTTCTCGACCATCTCCTCGTTCTTCTGCGTCGCGCACGGATCCTCTTCCCAGTACTCGACGAGACGCGGGGCGCTTTGCTGATCGAGCTTCTCGAAGAGCTCCTTCTTCAGCGTCTTCACGTTTGCCTTCTGCAGCACTACCGGCACGGGCACTACCATCGCGAAGCTCTCGGGTGGTCCCTTGTATGCATTCTGCATCGAAAGCACGGTGCGGGTGCCTTCGCGCATCAGCACCACCTGGGTGGCGTCGTTGAACAGCTTCGTATCGGCGCCGCTCACGTAGAAGCCGCAGAACGCATGCGCCTCGCGCTCATCAGCGAGCCAGAGGGAGGCGACGATCGCCGTGAAGAGCAGCGCTATCCGCAATCGGCCAACGAGGGTCGTGAGGGTGGGAAGCATGCGCCGAAAGATACGAGAGTCAGCCGTTCGTGCGGATGGCGAAAACGCACCTCTCACGTACCTTGAGGCGATGGGGATCACGTTCCGCGTCTCGGAGGTCGACCGTGTCGTCACCAAGCTCCCGGTGGTGAGTGGTGCTGATCAGCTCGTTTCTCTCGGCTGGAAGTCGCCGGAGGCATCCCGACTGAGCGCGAGCGCCATCGTCGACGCGCCGCGGGTGAACCCGCTCGTGCTTGCGGTCGATCGGGCGTTCGCCGAGCATCGCCCCGTCGTCTTGGGACCCGACGTCGTGTGGCTTTGCCTCGCCCAGAGCCTCGCGACCCACATCGAGCTGAACGCCGAGGAGCTGCGTCCCCGGCTCGTCCGCCATCGAGGTCAGCTCGATCTCGAGGTCCGTCGCGACGACTTTCTTCCTGGTGACCCGAACAACGACTGGCCAGGCGCCGTCGACGCGCTGGCGTCGATGATCAAAGAGCACATCGGTGGCCGGGCCGACCTCTTCGTCGCCGACTTTTCGACGACGACCGCGATCGACCGCACCGCCTCGCAGATCGCGCTGATGGGCGGCATGCGGAACTACTTTCGCTACGGCGTCGCGACGCTCTGCGGGATCCCCGAGATCACGTTGCTCGGCACGCCAGAAGACTGGGCGTCGATTCGCCGTCGTGCCGCGGTGTTCACGGAGCTCGATCTCGAAGGGTGGGTGGAGGCGCTCGATCCCGTGCTCTCGAAGATCGAGGAGACCGCGCGCGCGACCTCACCGGACCACGTCGACCGCGAGCTCTGGCGACGGATGTACAAGATGGAGCACGAATCGGGCGGCGAGCGTGCCTACGGCTGGTTGAACACGTTCTTCCTGTACGTCGGCGATCCGCCGCGACGTAACCCGTTCCCCGCGATCGGCGCCGGGCCGTTTCAAGGAAACAAGCTCTCCGACTTTCCCGCCGGCCGAACGCGGGTGCCCTTCACGTGGCGCCTCATCGAGACGCGAATCTCGATGGAGCTCGTGGGCGGGCTCTTTGGCATCACCCAAGACGACGCCTCCGGCGCGCTCGGCGTCGTCACGGGTTGGGTCGTTCATCGCGCGAAAGAAGACAGCGGATTCGTACGGAGCGACTACGGCAAGCATGCAGCGCAAGCCCTTCATCCGCGCGCAGGCGTGAAGCCCGAGACCCTCGAGAGCCTTCGTCACGAGGCAGGGGACGACCCGGTCACCCTCTCCTTGATGTGGAACGACAAGCTACGCTCGCTCGACGGCGTGCAGCATCTTCGCGGGCTCCTCGACCTCAGCGCGTCGAACGCGCCGCTCCTCGAAGACATCTCGGCGCTCTCAGGCATGACCACGCTCCGCCGCCTCGACCTCGGGCTATGCCCGAAGGTGAAGGGAGTGCGCGCGGTCCTCGAGAACCTTCCGCAGCTCGAGTCGCTGTCCTTGATGCGCAACGCTCACCTCGCGCTCGAAGACTTCTTGCCGATCGCGAAGATGACGAACCTCAAGTACCTCGTGCTCTGGGACTGCGTCGCGCTGCCCGAGCCGCTACGCAAGGTGCATCAAACGCCGGCCGAGATCGACGAAGCGCGCAGGGTCATTGCCAGCCTGTCTTCGAGCGAATGATCGCCTCGAGCTCGTTGGCGAGGCGCTGATGGAACGCGGGGTTGCCGTGTCCGTCGCACGCGGTCAGCTCCGAGGGCGTCGCGACGACGGGCACGAACGAATGCACCTTCGTGTCACCGGCCGCGCTCGATGCGCTCACCACCGCGTCGATCCCCGCGAGGACGTTCGTGCGCGAGCTTCGACCCGCGGGCTCTGCATCGCTGACGGAGGGTGACGTGACGAGGAAGAGATGCGCGTTCGGGTAGTGCTGGCGTAGCGACGCGACGAACGCCTTGTAGGCAGCCTTGAACTCGTCGAGCGTCGCCGGCCCTTCATCGACGGGCTGCCCGATCGCGAAGTCGTTTCCGCCCATCATGATCACCACCACGTCCGGGATGAACTTCGCGAAGTCCCAGGTGCTGGCGGGATCGATCGGCGTCGCCCGCGTGTAGATCATCGGCATCGTCTCCTTGTCGGGATGCCAGATGTTCTTCGCGATCCCCTTTCCGGAGTACACGATGCCGTGCGTCTCCGCGCTGAGCTGCGCTCCGAGAAGCGCGCCTGCCGACCGGTGAAAGTTCTCCCACTTGGCGGCGTAGTCTTCGCCGGGGCAGTCGGGGCCGACCGCGACGCCTTCGATGCCAAAGCCCGCGAGCGCCGAGTCACCGATGATCTCGAGGCGTCGCGTTTTGCGCGGGGGCGGCGCGAGCAGCTTGCCGTCGGGTCCGAAGTCGTAGCCGAGGTACTGCGTCGTGCCGGCCTGTGCCTCCGAGCGCTTGTAGAGCTCGACGACGTGCTCGGCGCCCGCCGCGTGCGTCGTGCCAGCCTGCGCCTCCGAGCGCTTGTAGAGCTCGACGACGTGCTCGGCGCCCGCCGCGAGATCCGACGCGAGCTCGTACACGTTCGACCCTGGCTTCATCACGAGCTTCGGCCTCGGCGTTCCGTCGATCGTGACGTCCCACTCACTCGGCGCCGCGTCGGCCATCCAGTCTTCGTCGATCTCGTTCATGCGCACCGAGACGCGTGTCCCGGTGAAGCGAGCGATGATCTGGCAACCCGGCCATGCGCAGATGGGGCCTTCGGCATTGCGGGTGTCGAAGCGTCCGACGAGCTGCACGCCTGCAGGCTCGTTCGACGCCGCGGCTTCTTCTTTTGCGGGCGCATCGAGGACCGACGCGTCGCCGCAGTCGGGCGAGGCGCATGCGCTTGGCGTATCGCTCGACGACGAGCCACACCCCGAGGCGATCGTGGGAAGAAGTACGGCGGTGAGCGCGAGAAGCGCGACAGTGCCGATCTTCCATGGACGCATGTCGCTGGTCACCCCGCTCCTCCGTACCATCTTAGCGCCACGTGCATTTCGCGGGCAGGGGGTGTGAGGCATAATCACGCGCGACCCTCATGCCGGA
>JBGAFW010000031.1:0-107429 GCA_044227045.1 Labilithrix sp. | reverse complement strand
GTATGGCGCGCGTCACGGAACCTGCGCGGACAGGCTTCGCTCGGCGCAGTCCCGCGCCCGCTCACGCCGTCGAGGTCGTCCATGTTTGCTCGTTATCTCGTGTCTCCTGGTCGCGCCGCTTGTCTCGAAGAGCGCGCTCGGCAGATGCGCTTCTCTCCTACGGCTTCGGAGCAGATCTTGTGGCGGCACCTGTCTGGCTCGAAGCTTGGCTATGGGTTTCGGCGCCAGCTTGTCATCGGGAATCACATCGTCGACTTTGCGTGCACGAAGCTTCGCCTCGTGGTCGAGATCGATGGGGCCTCGCACGAGGGGCGTGAGCGCAAGGATGCTCAGCGCGATCGGAGGCTCGCGGCCTTGGGGTGGCGCACGCTTCGCGTCGAGGATGCGCTCGTCCGCTTCGATTGCGCCGCCGTCGTTGCGCGTATCCAGGCGGCCTGCGCGCTGACGTCAGCGACCTGAATTCGTCGCGAGTCGAACGACGGTGACGATCAGCTCGGATCAAGATTGGCAACTCCGTAGTTATCGCCGGCCCCTAAGAATCCAGGCACGTGATTAACGCACTAACGCCATGAGCAGACGGGGAATTTACTGTGCCGCGCTGAAATGAATGTACTTAGCAAAAATCGACACACCCTGCCGGACGCGGATGTTCATGCGACGAAGACGAATCGGAATTGGCATGACAGTCCCATTCGCTAATAACTCCTCGTAAGTTCCGATTACTTGATCCTCGCCGTCATCCGCGCACATATTTACACGCATCCCTGGACTGAGATGAAGAAAGCCATCGTGAGAAATCAGGAGTGTGGGATGGCCCCAGCCGGGCACAATGAGTCCTGTCGCTTCGCCGATGACAACGTCTTCACTGGGCGCGAAGATGCGTTCCTGAAGCCCCTCACCTGCGGAAATTGCTACGTGCAAAGTGTGTTTTGCGGCTTTCATGGCGTACAGCAGTTGTCTTTGCACTGTAGAACGTTCTTGCTCAGGAAGTTGCAACAATCGAAGCACTTGTCTTGCCCCTGCTCCATGTCGCATGGATCATTGCATGTGCCTTTCGTTGGCTGTGGCGGTGGGGGCGCGTTGCAGGTCGATGGTTCGTCGGGCCATGAGATGC
Source organism: Labilithrix sp. (assembly GCA_044227045.1). Lineage (GTDB taxonomy): Bacteria > Myxococcota_A > Polyangia > Polyangiales > Polyangiaceae > Labilithrix. The sequence goes on along the minus strand of JBGAFW010000031.1, from coordinate 106,315 downwards.
AGATGAACAGGAAGAGGTTTATAGGGACGCAAAGCCGACCTCGACCAAGAGGGTCGACAAAGCGGTTTGGGTTGTTTGCGGGCCAACCCCAAAGCGTCGTCTTCCCATCGTGAAACTGGTAGTCGTCGATCGCCAGGAACACGCCAAGCTCCGGGCTCCACTGCCTCGCCCGCACGTCGTAAAGCTCCGTGCCGCCGACGACCGAATGCCACCGCCCCTTCCACCGCAACGGCTGCGCAAACGTCGTCGTGTCCTCGGCGGTCTTCCCGAATGCCGTGTAGCGATAACCGCCTAGCGGGCTTCCGCCGCTCGCGTAGAGAGCGCGCACGTTGCTCGCCAGATCGAGCTCGTAATACGCCGTCGTTGTGTTGCGCTTGATCCGCAAAGGGTGGTCGATGCCGTCGAAGAGGTAGCTCTCCTTCACCGCGCCCGTCGGCGCGTGCAGGATCGCGACGCGGTCGAGGCCTTCGTAGTAGTTGACCTCGTCGAACGCTGCGCCCTGCTTCTGCGCCGTGCGGCGGAGCTCGGCGTCGACGCCGAAGAGGATCGGCGCGGCGGGCGCTGGCTCCTGGATGCTCTCGAGAAAGCCCTTCTTGCTCCACTTGAACGCTGTGCCCTTGAGGCTCGTGACGCTGCCTCCTCGGTCGAGCACCACCGGCTGGCCTCCGAGCGTCGCCGGCACCGCGGCGTCGGCGAGCCCGGCGCCGTCGAGGCGCGGGCGCTGGTGATCGAGCACGGCGCCCGCGTTGAGGCGCAACGCGCCGAGCGCGTTGTACGCGTAGTCTTCGACCGACAGCGTGACGCCGTCCACAGTTTGGCGCGTCACGCGCGTGAGGCGATCGAGCTCGTCGTACGCGATCACGTCGACGCCGTCGGGATCGGTCATCCGAACGGGGTTGCCGATGGCGTCGTAGCTCGCGGTGTAGCAGCGCGGCGCGGTTGGAGGGTACTCGTAGCAGCGCGACGTCAGGCGACCGAGCTCGTCGAAGCGCTGCCTTCGCACATGGCCGTCCGGGTACTCGAGGAAGTCATTTCTCCCCATCACGTCGTAGCCGAACGTGTACGTCCCCTCTCCGCCGACCGTCTGCGTCTCCATCAGTCCCCTTGAATCGTAGCTGAAGTCGTGGACGCCATCCGGGTTGACCAGCCGCGCGAGGCGACCGTCGGGACGGTAGGTGTACGTTGAGCTTGGGGATGTGCCTCGGCCGTAGGTCCACGATTGGGTGAGCGGGCGGCCTGCGAGGTCGCGCGTGAACGTGATGCTGAGGCTGTCGCCGGGCAGATCCAGGTACGCGTCGTGGTTTTGTACGTCGAGCCAGCGGTCTCGCGTGAAGATCGCGCTCTCGAACGGGCCCGTGACGGCGGTCGAGGTCATCGAGGCGATGACCGGCGCCGTCGTGCGGCCGTCGTACGTGAAGACCTCGTCGCGGAGTGTGTTGTTCGTGCCCGCGTTCGGGATCGCCGCCGACGCGATCGCGAGGCCGACCCGATCGTTTCGCTGCGCCAGACGCCGCACCCGATCCGTGTACTCCGTATATCCAAGCTCGAAGGTCGCGTCGCGGTACACGCTGATGTTCGCGGGGAAGCCGAAGTTTGGATACGCGTTATGGCCGATTTGGTAGTCGCCGCTTCGGAGCGGGGCTGTGAGAGAGACTGTGGGGGGCGTGGGGTCGCCGCTGCCGCTCATGAGGGTGGGGCCGCTCCAGACGCCGGATGACTCGATTGCATATGCGTGGGCGTGGGATCGGCCGAGCGTGTCGGTCATCGCCGTCACGCGGCCCAGTTGGTCATGCGTCCACGTCGTAGGACGGAGCAATTTGTCGATGACCTGTTTTAGCTCGCCTGTGGATTCGTAGCTGTACTGCTCCGTGAAGCCTTGCGGATCCGTCACGGCGCTGAGGCGTGCGTCGCGGTCGTACGTCATGGTCCAGTCGACGCCCGCGGGGAGATCGGGCGTGTGGATGCTCGTGACCAGGTTTTCTTGCGAGCAGTTGCAGCCTGCATGCGCGTAGCCGTACGTGGTCGCGTTGCCGAGGGCGTCGCGGGTCTCGAGGAGGCGGTTTTTGAGGTCGTAGCCGGCGAAGGTGGTCGCGATACCGTCGAACGTGCTCGTGATGTTGCCGCGTGCGTCGCGCGTGTACGTCATCGAGCGGCCGAGCGCGTCTGTCCATCCGGTCTCGTTCTTCGTTCCGCTCGCGTCGTCGTACGCGTACGTCTTCTGCACGCCATGGTTTGTCATCGTGGCGACGAGGCCGTCGGGGCGGTACGTGTAGAGGGTCTCGCGGGAGGGCGGGACGAACGTGTCGGCGATGCGCGTGACGTGGCCGAGCGCGTCGCGCTCGTAGAGGACTGTGGGAGTGAGGTCCTCGGCGGTGAGACGGAGGTAGCCTTGGTCGTCGTACGCCCAGCGGTGGAGGTCGGCCAGCGTGGTCGTGAATTCCCGGCGGCGGCGGCCGTGCGCGTCGAAGACCATGGTGGGCGCGGTTTGGACGCCGTTCACTGTGTGGGCGGCGATGCGGAAGAGCGAGACGAGGTTGCGGCGACTCGAGAGGCTCTCGTTGCCTTGGCCGTTCGTGCTCGAGGGCGGGATGTCGAAGAGCTCGAACGTGGTGCCGCCTTGGTTTCCGGCGTAGATCGCTTGATCGACGCGCGTGACGCCGTCGGCCACGTACGTGTCTTTGATGACCTGCCCGGCCTGGTCGATCACGAGGTCGTGGCTGACGCCGTGCTTGTCGGTGAAGTGGCCGGTGCGCTCGAGGCGGCCTTGGGGATTGAGCGTCGCGGGATGGGAGAGCGCGGCGTCGAGCGTGGACGTTCCGCCTTCGGGGCGGACGGCGGTCGCGAGCGTGCCGTCGGCGCGGAAGGTGTACGTCGTGAGGTCGCCGCGCGGGCTTCGCTTCTCGCTCATGCGATGCGACTCGTACGTGAACGCGTAGGTCTCGCTGGCAGGATCGCGGAGCGTGACGAGATCGCCTTGGGCGTTGATCGTGACCTCCGTGACGCGGCCGCGTGCGTCAGTGATTCGCTGGAGCTTTCCGTTCGGACCGGCGTCGTAGGTGAAGACGTTCTCGCCGCCCACCGCGTCGGTGATCGATGTGACTCTGTCGCTCTGTAGGTCCGCGTACGTGGCGGTGAAGATCGGCTCGCCCGTGCGGTGGCGGCGCTCGACGAGGCGGCCTGCGGCGTCGAAGCGCTCGACGATCTCGGCCGTCGTGTCGACGAGCTCGTAGCCCCTGCTTGGACCGGCGAGCCGCGCGATCGTGCGGCTCGGGTCGCGCTCGCTCGAGAGGCGGTCGACGTCGAAGCGCATCAGGGAGAATTGGCCGTCGACCGAGACGATCGACGTCGCCGTGAGAGGGGCGTAGCCGACGTACGCCTTCAGCGGAGAGTTGACGATCTCTTCGTTCGACGACCAGCGAAAGAGCCACTCGGCGTCGCGTGAGACGGGGTTGTACGCGAGCATGCCGTAGGAGGACATCGCGAGCACGGTGCCGTCCTCCGCGACCGCGACGCCCAGCGGCTCGCGCACGCTGAAGCGCGGGCCTGGGGCACGTTCGCCGAGCGGGGACAAGAAGCCGGAGCCGCCGTCGCCGAGGATGGGGGCGACGCGGCTCGCTGGGCCGACGACGCCGCTCGCGTCGGGCTCGATGCCGTAGACGACGTTGCGACGCCGGTCGGCCATGTAGAGGACGCCCGTCCCAGGGTCGAGCGCCACGCCTCGTGGGTTTGCGAATGTGACTCCGGACAGCGGCGCGCGCGGATAGAGCCTGACGTCGCCGCCGGCGCCGAGGCTCAGCGGCTCGAGCGTAGGTGCAGCGTCGCTCAGTCGAACGCGGTAGAGCGCAGGGGTGAGGTCGTCGGTGTAGAAGGCGATATCGTCGCGAGCCGCGACCTGCGGCTGCGTCCCGACGCCTCCGCTGCGCGTCGCGAGGAGGCGCAGCGCGCCCGCGGCGTCGACGTCGACGAGTCGCCCACTCTCGGCGATGACGAAGTGACGGACGTTGCCGACGTAGCCGATGGCGACGCCTTGGACACCGCTGACCGGGACACTTCCGAGGATGGCGGTAAAGGCGCCGGTCACGGGATCGATGCGGTGGATGGATCCGCCGTCGATCACGGCGATGAGCTCGCCCGTCCTCGGGTCACGCGTCGGCATGATTCGGCCCGCAGGGTTCTGCCCGAACGGACGCACGTGCGCTCTCGGCTGAAAGTGCTCGGTCGTGCCATGACCCTTCGAGAGGAAGGCCACGTCGCCCGCGATGAACAGCCGCGAGAGCTCACTCACCGCCCAGCCGGCGCCGAAGGGCGAGCTCACCCTGTGATCGACGAAGACATGCATGTCGATGCTCGCGAGCGGGCCGTCTTCGAGCGACGTCTGTGTACGCGCAGCGCTTGGATCCGAGACACCGAAGGTCGTGCTGCTCGTGATGCAGGCGCTCCCCGTCTGCGCGCGAACCTCGAGGTGCGCCGGGTAGAGCCCACGTGAAGCGACGTCCGTCGCCTTTGCGAGGGGAACGCGAAGAAACGCGTCGAGCTCCGCCTCGTTGTTTGCTTGGCCGAGCGTCACCGTGCGGCTGACCGTCATGCCCGCGACGTTCATCGCCAGGGTCAGCGGTGTGGGCACGGCGCCTCCGAGCGAGCAGACCGACTGCACGGCGCACGCTCCAGGCATCCCCAGAGGCCCGGCGCCGCTGAGCGAGGGGCCGGAGGGGAGACACTCGGCGCTGAACCTCACCGCGCGAAGAGGCACCGCAAACGTCGAACGCGCGACCGACGCGTAGTCGGCACCCGACTCACCGAGGGTTCGGCTCGCCGCCTTGCCGCTGTCGTAGGCGAGCGTGATCGCGAAGTCTTCGTTCCTCACGCGATAGCTTGGAAGCGTGAGCTCGTTTCGAAGGCCGCCGCCGGGGAGGTTGCACGAGCTGCCGACGTCCTTGCAATCTCCGTCGTCGGGCGGAGGGCCATCGCCCGGCTTTGGTGCTGGCCCCGGACCACCGCGCGCGTAGTTGCAGTCGAACGGCGTGAAGTGGTCGAGCGTGAAGACGAAGCGCTGGAGAGCGGCGTCCCACGTCGCCACGCCAACATGCTCCCAGCGTCCCGTAACGGCGTCGAAGAACCCGGTCGGGATCGGCACCGTCGTCGGTGCGCTTCGCCAGTTCGTGAGCCGCACTGTGACGGGCACCGCGAACTGCGTCCCGTCCGGCGACAAGTCGAAGCCGTAAAGCGTCGGCGTGCTGATCGGCAGCGGCGCCTGCATGTCGTCACGTGCCTCGATCGGTGTGATGCGGATCGGGATCGTCGTCGTGAGCGCACCCGGAGGAACCACGACCTCGATCCGATGAAGCGAGTCGGTCGCGGTCCCTCCGGCGGGGCCGATGTTCGTGACCGCGGGATCGCGCGCGATGAACCGAATCACGCCGAGATCGACCGCGTCACCGCTCCTCAGCCACGCGTCTCGGTATACGGGCAGGTGCGCGCTCGACTCGATCTTCAAGAGGACGTGCGCGGCTGGGGTCTCATCGCTCGACGCGCTTGCAGCAGGGAAGCTCGTGAGGCGAAGACGGAACGACCCGTCGGAGCCCGTCTGCACGACAGCGTCCGTACGCGGCGGGCTCGGCACGAACCCGCTCGGCGCGTCCGTCACCGTGAACGTCGCGTCCGTGACAGGTCCCGACGCGCTCGTGAGACGACCAAGGAGCGACGCTCGGTCTTCGAAACGCTGATCGCGGAGCGGGGTCGGATCGCAGCTCGGCACCGGCGTATGCGTGCAGCCGGCGATCGGTGAGCACGCGTCGATGATGCACGCGCTGTGAGAGCTGCAGTCGGGTGGCGGGCCGCTCACGCACGTGCCGGCTCCGTCGCACGCCGCAGGTGAGCAGACGTCTTGCGAGCACGAGGATCCGGCGGCCTTGGGGGTCGCGATGCACCCGGCGGCAGGATCGCAGGACGCGGTGAGGCACTCGCTCGTCGTCGTGCACACGCGCGGCGGTCCCGCCACGCAGACGCCCGCGTGGCACGAGTCGGTCGCACACGCGTTCGCCGCGCACGACGTGTCGTCTGGCTGGTTGACGATGACGATGCCGAGCGCGGGATCGCAGAACGCGCGCTGGCAGGGACCGACGGCCGGCAGCGGGACGGGCGACTCGACGCAGACGCCGGCGCTGTCGCAGGCTCCGACGTTGCACGCATCGCTCGCCGGGCAGGCCGTGCCTGGAGATGCCGCGGCGTGCGTGCACGCGCCGGCGACGCAGGTGGCGACGTCGCAGGGAGACGTCGGCGTGCAGGTCGCAGGGCTGCAGCTCGGGCCTGTGTCGGGCGCCCCTGTGTCGGGCGCTCCCGTGTCGGGCAGGCCCGTATCGGGCTGGCCCGTGTCGACGCCCGTGTCACGCGCTCCTCCGTCTCCGGCGGATCCGTCAACGCCGCCGTCGCTCGATGCGCAAGGCTCGACCTCTTTGAGGAGCAGCTCAGCGGACGCTTCGCGTACGGCGCCAGCGTTGGGGGCGAGCGTCACGCTCAGCGTCACGCGATCGGTCGTGAGGATCACGCCCGCGAGCACCGTCGCGTCCGTGCAGCTCACGAGCTCGAACGCGTCGTCCTTCGTGCAGTCTTCGCCATGATGGCGATGGCGTCGTGGCTCGCTTCGCTGATCGCGATGGGCGTGGTCGTGGTCCAAGGACTGCCGGTAGAGGCACGCGATCGACACGCCACCGAGCGTCGAGGTCAACGTCACGTCGACCTTGTCGCTCGCTCTGTCGGGATCGACATCCACCTCGTCGATCTCGCCGGGACGTCCTTCGTGCAGTCTTCGCCATGATGGCGATGGCGTCGTGGCTCGCTTCGGCGATCGCGACGGGCGTTGGCGTCGTTCGAGGGCTGCCGGTAGAGGCACGCGATCGACACGCCACCGAGCGTCGAGGTCAACGTCACGTCGACCTTGTCGCTCGCTCTGTCGGGATCGACATCCACCTCGTCGATCTCGCCGGGAAGCGCGAAGCGAAACGACGGCGTGAACGTGGCGCTGCCGATGGTCGACGTGAACCCAAGCCCGCGGCGCTTTCTCTCGATCTTCGCCTCGAGCGACGCGCTCCGGCACGCGCCGCCATCGCTGCGGCGAAGCCCTTGCTCGACGTCTCCGGTGGGCTCATCTTCATCGGGGGGCGATGAGCAAGCCCCGATCGCCACGACAAGCGACGTCACAGTGGCGATCACGCCGAGCACAGACCAAAGCCCACGACGCGGACGTGATCTCCCCATGACCCCCTCAACGCGTCAACGCCAACGCGGACGCAGAGAGGCACTCTGACGGAGGCCTTTCGGGCGCGCCCGCGGAATTCAGGCGAATCGACGAAATCGGTACGCGGACGTCGTGCGAGGGTGGCTGCCCTCGTTCATGTAGGACGCGTCCCTGCGATTGCGATCGCGATCGCGGGAATCGAATCGCTCAATCAAATCATCGAGGCGTCCGGTGGGGCTGCGTTCTCGCGTGACCTCGCGCCTCGCTCACTTCTTCTCGGGGGCGTCGACCTTCTTGGGCGGGCCGGCCTTGTCCTTGTCGCTCGCGCTGGGGGGCGGTGAGGACGAGACGGCGCCGGTCGCTTCGTCGCGGACGCCGATGGCTTGATCGATGCCGGTCTTGACGACGGTGGCGGTGAGCGCGGCTTTCTTGAAGGGCTCGTCGAAGCACTTGAGCAGCTGCGCCTCGGAGGAGGACGCGCTGGCTGCGCCGCCCGACTTTGCCATGTCCTTGAAGCTCGTTCGTGCGCTCTCGATGACCTCGCGGGCGGTGAGGACGCGCTTCGGGCCTTTTTCTCCGACCTCGTGGAGGATCTTGAGGAGGGCCGGGAACGATTTGTCGACCGCGGTCTTCATCGCCTCGCCGGTCTCGCGCTCCTTCGGGCCCGTGCCGGTGACGACGAAGCCGACTTGAGGCGTCGAGCATTCGGTCTTGTTGATGACGGCGAGATCGCAGCGCGCCCGGCAGTCGGTGCTGACCTCCGGTGGCTTGAAGTCGCCGGCGCACTTGCTGTCGGAGAGCTCGACGGTGCAGGTGCCGGTGCAGACGCCTTGGCAGATGCCTGCCTTCGCGAGCTTGCACGAGCCGGTGCATTGGCCTTTGCATTCGCCCGAGATCGCGCCCTTGTCACACGTGCCGGCGCACACGCCGAGGCAGCCGCCGTTGACGCGCTTGCCGTCGCAGGTGCCGACGCAGCGGCCGCCGCACGTGCCCTTGATCGTGCCTTCGCAGACGCCGTTGCAGATGCCTTCGCACTTGACCGAGCCTTTTGGCTCGCACGAGCCGTCGCAGTTGCCGTCGCAGCGGCCGGCGTTCTGCTCGCACTCGGCGCGGACCTTTCCGGCGGGCACCGACGAGTCACAGATGCTCGCGCACTTCGTGACGAGCGAGGGGTCGACCAGGCACACGGGCTGGCGGACGACGAGCTGTGCGGTCGCCTTCGAGCCCAGCTTGGCGCGCGCCTCCTGCACCGCCTTGATCGCGGCGGCGCAGGCGTCGTTGCCGCTTCGCCAGTCGCCCTTGTTGTTGAGGTCGTGCGCGATCTGCGCGCACGCGATCCCGAGCTCGGCGTCGAGCTTTTCGGCGAGCGTCTCGATCTCCATCGCCGCGAGCGCCGCTGCCTTCAGCTTGTCGCCCGCGTCCCTCGACAGGACGTACTCCTTCGAGAAGTCGAAGGCCGCGACCTCGTCGGCCTTCGACAGATCAGGACATCGCTCCGAGACTTTGGCGGTGACGACGGTGGTGGGCGGAGGCTTTTTGCTGCCTCCGCACGCCACCATGATCATGACCAGGAGGCCGAGGCATCCAAGGTGGATGCGACCTCGAGGGCGCGGCCCTCGAGGACTCGCCTCACGTGCTACGCAGGCTTCGGGCACGAGGTGGTTCCTCTCACTCGAACAGCGCGGGCGCGCCGGTGCCGCCCTTCGCGCTTCCGCCACCGCTTGCGCTGGCGCTTGCCTTGACGTCGACCGACACGTTCACGTTTGCCTTCAGGCTGCCGGCTGCGCCGAGCGCGCCCTTGAAGGTGTCGCCGAGGCACGCGGTGATCTGGCCACCGATGAGCCCGGCCTTCGCGGGATCGCCGCTCGTCTCGGCGATCGCCTTGATGCTGCCGCTGACACCTTCGACGACCGCGCCGACGTTCGCCGCCATCTTCGCGCCGCGCTCACCGACGCCGATCGCGACCTTGAGGACGAGGGGGAAGTTCTTCTCGATCGTCGCCTGGAGCTTCTCGGCGATCTTTGCGTCGGCGGCGCCGGTGATCGCGAGGCCGACCTTCGCGGGCGTGCACTCCATCTTCGCGGAGACGTTCGCGTCGCAGTGCGCCTTGCAGTCGGCGCTCATCTGCGGCGGCTTCACCTCGCCGTCACACTTCGGCGCCTTCATCTCGGCCGAGCACTTGCCCGAGCAGGTGCCTTCGCACTTCGCGCCGGCCTTGAGCTGGCAGTCGCCACCGCACTTGCCCTTGCACTCGCCCTTGACGGTGCCGCCCTCGCACTTGCCTTCGCAGGTGCCCGCGCACGACGCGCCGCTCGACGACTTGCCATCGCACTTGCCGTTGCACTTGCCGGAGCAGGAGCCCTTCACTTCGGCGTCGCAGCTTCCGTTGCAGGTGCCTTCGCACTTCGCGCCTGCCTCGACGTTGCAGGTGCCTTCGCAGTTCGCGTCGCACTTGCCGGAGAGCTTGCCGGGCTCGCACTCGACCTTCGCCGAGCCGGGCGTGACCTTCGCATCGCACTTGCCGGCGCAGTCGGCGTACGCGTTCATGTCGGCCGAGCAGCGCGGCTCCTTGACGGTGAGCGTCATCTTCGCGCTCGCGCCGAGCTTCGCCTTCATGTCGTTGATGCCCTTGATCGCGGCATCGCACGCGGCCTTGCCATCCTTGAAGTCGCCTGTCTGGCCGAGATCCTTGGCGATGCCACCGCACGCGGTCTTGAGGTCCGCGTCGACCTGATCGGCAAAGCCCTTGAGCTCGACGGCGGCGGCGGTGCCGGCCTTGAGCTTCGCGCCGGCTTCGGCGTTGATCTTGAAGTTGCCGGCGAAGTCGAACGCCATGATGGACTCGACCTTGGTGAGGTCTGGGCACTTCGCGCCAATGGCTCCGCCCGTCACGTCGCTCGCCTTGCCCATCGCGCCTTGCGCTGCGGCACAGCTCGCCATGACGGGAGCAAGAAGACCAAGCATCAGGACCGGACCAACAAGCGAACGAACGCGCATATTCATCTCCGTATTTCTCTCGCCATTTCTGGATGCCCACGCTTAGGGTGGGCCGAGCTGGCGGCAGACAATACACAGGCTTGGTTCCGATGACCATGCTATGGCGCAGGGAGAAAGACGAAGTCGATCGCCTGCCATGCTCCGCGTCGTCACCCTCTCCGTCGGCAACATCCGGAGCGTTCTCCGAGCGCTCGACCGCATGGTCACGGTCCCGAAAGAGATTGTCGCCACCACCGACCCTGACGTGGTGCGCCGTGCCGATGTCCTGGTCGTCCCCGGCCAGGGGTCGTTCGGGGCCTTTGCCCACTCCATCCGAGGGGGCCTCGACGAGAGCATCCGCGACGCGATTCGCGCGGGAAAACCCTACTTCGGGATCTGCCTCGGCCTCCAGGTGCTCTTCGAGGCGAGCGACGAGGCCCCTGGCGAGCGCGGCCTCGCCGTGCTCGCGGGCCATGTCCACCGGCTCGCGCCAGGGACGGCGCCGGGCTCCTCCCACGAGCGGGCGCTCCCGCACATGGGCTGGAATCGGTCGGTCGCCCTTCGCGCGGACGACCCGGTCCTCACGTCGGACCACTACTACTTCGCGCACTCGTACGCGGCCCTCGCCGATTGCGAGGCGGCGGCCGCGGTCACGGAGTACGGCGACGCCAAGCTCGCGAGCGCCATCCACAAAGACAACATGGTCGGGGTGCAGTTTCACCCCGAAAAGAGCCAGCGCGCGGGCCTCGAGCTCATCGGGCGCTTCTTCGCGTCGGTCGTCCGCCCACGGTCCTGACATGCACATCTTCCCCGCGATCGATCTCCTCCAAGGCAAAGCGGTCCGCTTGAAGCAAGGGCGCTACGAGGATCCGACGGTGTACTCGGACGATCCGCCGGCGGTCGCGCGCGCGTTCCGAGCGCGCTCCGAGCGACTCCATGTGGTCGATCTCGAGGGGGCGAAGGCCGGCAAGCCCGTGCAAGATGCAACCATCCGCGCGATCGCGCAGGCGAACGACGGCGGCATCCTCCAGGTCGGCGGTGGGGTCCGCTCGCGCGAGGCCCTCGAGGCGTACGTCGCGCTCGGGGCCAAGCGCGTCGTGCTCGGGACGGCGTCGGTGAAGGATCCCGAGCTCGTGCGCGCGCTCGCCGCGGCGCATCCCGGCGTCGTGGTCATCGCGGTCGACGCGAAGGACGGCTTCGTCGCGACCGAAGGATGGACCGAGGTGTCGCGCGTGTCGGCGATCGACGTCGTGCTCGCGCTCTCGGCGGCGCCGATCGCCGCCGTCCTCTACACCGACGTGGCGCGCGACGGGATGGGGAGCGGACCGAACATCACGGCCACCGCGGCGCTCGCGGCGCGCTCCCCCTTCCCCGTCATCGCGTCAGGTGGAGTCGCCACCACCGATCAATTGAGCGCGCTCGCCGCGATCGCGAACATCGAGTCCGCGATCGTCGGTCGTGCGCTCTACGATGGGTCGCTCACGATCGATCAAGCGATCGCGGCAGCTACCGTCTCCTGAGCCTCGCTAGGCCTCGCTACGCGAGCGCCTTCTCGATCGCCTGCGTGACCTCGGGGCTCGTCGGCTCGACCTTCGGCTCGAAGCGCGCGAGGATCTCGCCGTTCTTGCCGATGAGGAACTTGCCGAAGTTCCATTTGATCTCGCCGCCCGTCTCCTTCGTGAGCCAGTCGAAGAGCGGGTCGATGCCGGCGCCCTTCACGACGACCTTGCCGAACATGTCGAACGACACGCTGTACTTGGTCGTGCAAAACTGCGCGATCTGCTCGTTCGTGCCTGGCTCTTGCGCGCCGAACTCGTTGGCGGGAAAGCCGAGGACGCGAAGTCCCTTCTCTCGGTACTTCTTGTTCAGCTCTTCGAGCCCCGTGTACTGCGGCGTGAGCCCGCATTCGGAGGCCACGTTGACCACGAGAAGGACCTGCCCCTTGTAGTCTGCAAGCTTCTTCTCTTCGCCCCGGATCGTCTTTGCGGTGAAGTCGTGTGCGGTCGTCATGACGATCGCTTACTCCGCTTAGAGGCCGCCGTCGACACTCGGCACGATGGACGCTTTCCGCACCGCCCGGAGGACGCTCTTCGCGTTTGGATCGGTACCGACGGTCGTCCAGTAATAGAGGCAGTTGGCATCCACCATCACGCGCACGGTCTTTCCGAGGCCGTTCGGGACGACCGTGTCGGGCGAGCCGCCGCCCACGATCGCATGCGTGCGGATGCGGTTGTTGTCTTCGATCCAATAGACGTTCGTCTCGTCCGCGGCGATGTCCGAGGGCGGCTTCGCGATCGAGGCGATCGTGCGGATCCCGAGGCCGTTCACCTCCTGGATCTGGAAGTCTTGCAAGGGCGGCCCGGCCGCCTTGCCGCCAGCGTAGACATGCTGGAGCGCGTTGCTCGTGAGCACCGCGCCGGCAGCACCGCCGACGACGCCTTGTGGCGTGCCGTTGTCGAAATACTGGAGGCCGTCGGACGTCGCGACGACGAAGGCTGGCCCGAACGCACCACCGCCGAGGTGCGACGTGGGCTCGATGCCCGTCACCGCCTTGCCGAGACTGTACGTCGACAGAACAGAAGGCTTCGTGTCGAGATCTTTCAGGACGAAGGCGCCGTTCGCCGTCGCGAGCAGGCCAAACGAGGCGCCAGGTGTCGTGTCTGCGCGAAGCAACAGGATGTCATCGTTCCCCACCGGTACGTCCTGGCCGCCGATCCACGCAAACCGCTCTGCGCTCGCGCTCTGATGCCCGACCATCGGTACCTCGCCGAAGAGGCCGAAGCCCGTCACGGAATCGGCGAACGTGGTCAGCTCGTCGGTCTGTCCAGTGAGCGTCGAGATCCTGAGGACGCGATTGGGCGAACCCGCGCGAAACCCGCTCGACGTCCAGTACACCGCCGTCCCCGAGATCGCGCTGAGCACGTTGCCGTCGAAATCGGGGACGAGGACGCTCCCGTTGTTCGATCCACTGCAAAGAAAGCCGGGGCCCGCTTCCGGCGGCACCGCGCCGTCGAGCGCGTCAGGTCCGCCGCCATCTGCGCCGCTCGTGCCGCCCGCGTCGGGATCGGGCGCGAGGTTGCACGTCTCGTCGCCGGGCGGACACTCCGTGCGCGCGCACTGGTTCAGCCCGACGCACGTGAACCCCGCAGGGCAGCGCGCGTTGAGGCACTCGCGAAGGAGGCGGATGGGGAGCTTGCGCGACTCGTGCGCGACGAACGAGAACGTTCGCGTCGCGATGATGCAGTCGGTCGGGTTCGAGTCACACTCGGCAGGCGACTTGTTGTTCAACGTGAGCACGGCCTTGACCGCCGCGCTGCCGTCCTTCGATCCGCTCGGGAGGAAGACGAGCGTCCCGATGCGTGCATCTTCGTTCGCTGCGCCTGCGGTGCAGCTCGTGGTGTCGGTCTGCGGATCGGGATCGATGCTCGTTCGTGAGCCTTTGTAGATCGCCGTGTGGAACGGCGCGGAGCAGCCGAGGTCCGTCGTGAACGTGACCTTCACCTCGGTGGGCGCGTAACACGACGACGACGCGCTGAGCAAGGCGCCGAGCGTCACCGGGGTCGCGAGCGCGACGAACCAGCGGATCGACATGCGGCGTGCCCGTCGTTTGCCGTTCATCTACTTCAAGAACGGTGGATTGATGACGGGCGGCTGCGCCTCCGCTGTCTTCGCGGTCGGCGCGGGGTTCGACGGCTTGTGGGGCGGCGCCGCGGATGGGAACTCGCGGACCGCGAGGCCAGACTTCTTCGGCGTCGCCGCGGCGGCTTGCGCGCCCGCGCGGGACGACGGAGCCGTCGAGGCGGAGGGCGCAGCGCTCGCTTGCGCCAGCGCAGACGACGTGGCCGGATCGGCGGCGATGGACGGCGTGGACGCGGGTGGCGAGACCGCCGGCGACGCCGAGCCGCTCGCGGCGTTCGTCGTGTCGGTCACGACGCTGCCCTTCGATCGCGCGACGACGGCGATGAGGACGATGCCGGCCAGCGCGAGCGTTCCAAACCCGGCGAGCACACCCCAGACGGCGCGTGGACGACCACGCGGCTTCATCATGTTCGCGTTCGTCGTGGTCGCGGCCATCGTCGAACGCTCTGGGTTCGGCGGCGTCACCCGCGGCGGCGTTGGTGGTAGCGAGGCCGCGACCGCCATCGGCTCCGAGCCGATCGCCTGAACGAGCGGGATGGTGAGCGGCGGCTGCGCGGCGGCGGTGGGCGCCGACGACATGCGCGCGGCTTGGGCGGCGAACGAGGCGTCGAGCGAGCGCTGGCTCCGGCGCGCCAGTTGGTCGGCGACCTCGAGGCCGATCGATCCCGACAGCGCGAACGGCGCGATCGCCGCCGCGACGTCGGCGATGCTCGCGAAGCGCTTCGCTGGCGACTTCTCGAGCATTCGGTAGATCGCCTGGACGAGCGGCTCGGGCACGGGCGTGGGAGCGCGCAGCTCGGGCGTCGGCTCGGAGACGATCGCCGCGGCGACGCGCGTCGTCGGACCGACGAACGGCGCGGTGCCGCTGATCAGCTCGAAGAGGATGACGCCGAGCGACCAGATGTCCGAACGCGCGTCGATCGACTCGTCGCCGCGGATCTGCTCGGGTGACATGTAGAGCGCCGTGCCCATGATCGCGCCCGCCGAGGTGAGCTTTGCGTCTTCGCCTTGGAGGAACTTCGAGATGCCGAAGTCGAGCACCTTCACGATCACGCGATCGTGGTCTTCGCGTGCGAGGAACAGGTTTCCCGGCTTGAGATCGCGATGGATGATGCCAGCGTCGTGCGCCTCGGCGAGCGCGCCGCACGCCTGGAGGACGTAGTTCACCGCCTCCGCGAACGGGATGTGCCGCCGCTTCTCGCGCTCCGACTCGAGGTCGCCGCCGACGAGCAGCTCCATCACCATGTAGGGCACGCCGTCGGACGTCACCTCGACATCCGTCACGCGAACCACATGCCGACTTCGTAGCGTCGCGGCCGCTCTCGCTTCGCGCTCGAAGCGCTGAACGATCTCGTCGACGCCGAGCATCGACGGGTTCAGGAACTTGATCGCGATCGGCTGCCGTAGCTTCAAGTGCTCGGCTTCCATGACCGATCCCATGCCGCCTTCACCGAGAAGACGCTTCAGCCGGTACTTGCCCGCGATCACCTCCCCCACTTCGGGGATGCGACCGGAGAAGGTGCTGCTTGTTCCTGAAGGTGAAGGCACGAATGAAAGCTCCGAGCGAGCGTGCTGGCGCTGCGCTTGCTCGGTTCCCATCGTAGCCTGGGCGAACGACCGTTGGGAGGTTCGGAATCGTGGCGTGATGTGGCTCAGAAGGTAACGAGAGGTGCGCGAATGACGCCAGGGTCAATCGTGCCCTTCGAAGAGTCGCGCTCGGGCTGCACGACGAGGATCACGACGACGGTGGTGATCCCTGCGACGATCAGCCCTGATCCCGCCCAAAACCACCAGCGCTTCGTGATCGGTGGAGTCTTGTCGAGGCTCAAATTCACCTCGCGACGACCACCTGCCTCCATGACGACGGAGCTGTGTGCGCTCTCGTAACCATCGGCGCTGACATCGACCGCGTGCGAACCGGGCGGCAGCAAGACCTCGACCGGCGAGTTGCCCTTGAGCACGCCGTCGACGGCGATCGACGCGACCGCGGGCGCCGCTTGAATGCGAAGGATGCCTGCGTTCGTCTTCGGCTGCGCTTGGAGGAGGACGTCGACCGGCGGGCTGCCGCCTTCGACCGTGAGCGTGCTCGCGGGGGCTTGATGCGAGTCCGACTCGAGTCGCACCTCGACCTTCGACGACTTCGACGCGAGGCTCACGCGCACTACCTTCGGCGTGGTCGTGCATCCTCCCTCGAAGCGCGCAGAGTCGCCGACGAGGATCGTGCCCTTCGGGACGGCGACGGCACATCGGATCGACAGCTCGCCGACGTGGCTACGAACGTCCGCGAGGAGCTGCGCGAGCGAGGGCACCTTCGCCTTCGTCTCGGCGGGCGCCTTCTTGTCGAATTCCATCAAGGCGTCGAGCGCCTGCGCGTACTCGCCACGCGCTTGGTACGCGCGACCGATGTTGTAGTGGAGCGCGACGTCGCTCGGGTTCTTCTCGAGCGAAGCGCGGTACGCCGAGAGCGCCTCCGCGTAGTTCAGCTCCATCATCGCCTGGTTGCCGCGGTTCTTGAGATCCTCCGCGGACGCGCCGGCGCTCGGCTGCTGCGCCATCACCACGCGCGTGCTCACGGCGATCGAGAAGACGATCGCGACGAAGAGGATCCAGCTCCTCGGTGCTGCCATGTTCCCCCTGAACGATCGGCAGCTCAACTCAAACGCCGACGGGGTGCCAGACTGTTTTGGTCTCGAGGAAGCGCTCGATCCAACCGAGCCCCTGCCCCTTGCGATCGTCGAGCCACCCCTCGACGTCCATCGGAACGTGCGTCTTCACGCGCTTGACGTTGTCGGCGCCTTCGCTCTCGACCGTCTTGCGCAGCTCGGCGTCGACGATCCACGCGTCCACGCCGATGACCTCACGATGCTTGGCGAGATGCGGCGACAGCTCTTTGACGTGCCCCGTGAGCACGTTCACGACGCCGCCGGGCATGTCGCTCGTCGCGACGCATTCACTCCACACGATCGCGGTGCGCGGGTCGGCCGCGCTCGCGAGCGCGACGACCGTGTTGCCGCCCGTGACGACCGGAAGCACCGTCGACACGAGGCCGAGCAGCGACGGACGATCGGGCGCGACCACGCCGATGACGCCCATCGACTCTGGAATGCTGAAGTCGAAGTGTGGACCAGCGACCGGATTGTGCGACGCGAGCAGCGCGTAATACTTGTCGGCGAAGCCGGCGTAGAAGACGGCGCGATCGATCGAGGCCTCGACCTCGGCCACCGCGGCGATCTCGGGCAGGCCCGATCGCGTGAGCGACTGCACGAGCTCGGGCCGGCGTGACTCCATCACCTCGGCGAGGCGGTAGAGGATCTGTCCGCGGTTGAACGCGGAGCGCTTCTCCCATCCAGCGAGCGCGTTCTTCGCCGCGAGCACGGCGTCACGGACGTCTTTGCGCGAGCCGCGCGGGACGTTCACGATCTCCGGATCGGGATCGACGTCGACGACGCCCATGTCGGTCTCGTCGCCCTTCGCGGCTTGCACCTGGAAGTAACGACCGGACTCGGAGCGCACGAACGCGCCGCCGACGAACATCTTGTAGGCCTTCGCCACCGACACGCGAGGCTTCTGCGTGGTCCACGGCTTCATGAGCGGCGCGTCGCCCGAACGAGGGAGCGCGTCGGCGGATGCTGCGGCCGTGTCGACGGCGGCTTTCTTCTTCTCCGTTGCCATGATCACTCCACCTCGAGGTAAGCCGCGAGGCCTTGGCGGCCTCCTTCACGGCCGAAGCCGCTCTCTTTGTAGCCGCCGAAGGGCGAGCTCGGGTCGAACTTGTTGAAGGTGTTGCCCCAGATCACGCCGGCCTTCAGCTTCGTCGCGAGCATGAAGATCTTGGCGCCCTTGTCCGTCCAGATGCCGGCGGAGAGGCCGTACATCGTGTTGTTCGCCTTCTCGATCGCCTCGTCGGGCGTACGGAAGGTCATGATCGTGAGGACGGGTCCGAAGATCTCCTCGCGCGCGATGCGGCACGACTGGCTCGCGCCGACGAAGAACGTGGGCGGGAACCAGAAGCCCTTCTCGGGGATCTTCACCGGTGCGCTGAAGCGCTCGGCGCCTTCGGCCTCACCCGACGCGACGAGCTCGCGGATGCGCTCGAGCTGCATCTTCGAGTTGATCGCGCCGACGTCGGTGTTCTTGTCGAGCGGATCGCCGAGACGGAGCGTCTGCATGCGATCGCGAAGCTTGCGCACGAGGATGTCGTGGACGCTCTCTTCGACGAGGAGACGTGAGCCTGCGCAGCAGACGTGCCCTTGGTTGAAGTAGATGCCGTTGATGATCCCCTCGACCGCCTGATCGAGCGGCGCATCGGCGAAGACGATGTTCGCGGCCTTGCCGCCGAGCTCGAGGGTGAGGCGCTTCGTCGTCCCGGCGACCGCGCGCTGAATGCGCTTTCCAACGTCGGTCGATCCGGTGAAGGCCACCTTGTTGACGTCGGGATGGTTGGCGAGCGCCGCGCCGGTCTCGCCGGCTCCGGTGACGATGTTGACGACGCCCGGCGGCAGCTCCGCCTCTTCGATGATCTTGGCGAGGAGAAGCGACGTGAGCGGCGTGGTCTCCGCCGGCTTCAAGACGACGGTGTTGCCACACGCGAGCGCAGGCGCGAGCTTCCACGCCGCCATGAGGAGCGGGAAGTTCCACGGGATGATCTGTCCGGCGACGCCGAGCGGGCGCGTCTTGCGACCGTGGAACGCGTAGTCGAGCTTGTCGGCCCAACCTGCGTGGTAGAAGAAGTGCGCGGCCGCGAGCGGTACGTCGACGTCGCGCGACTCCTTGATCGGCTTGCCGCCATCCATCGACTCGACGATCGCGAGCTCGCGTGCCTTCTCTTGGATCGCACGTGAGATGCGAAAGATGTACTTTGCACGGTCTGCGCCGCGGAGCTTCGACCAGTATTTGTCGTAGGCCTCGCGCGCCGCCTTCACCGCGTCGTCCACGTCTTGCGCGTTCGCGTCGGCGACCTCGGCGAGGACCTGCTCGGTGCTCGGGCTGATCGTCTGGAAGTACTTGCCGCTTCGAGGGCTCACCCAGCGGCCGCCGATGAAGAGCCCGTACTTCGGATCGATCTGAACGTGATCGGTTGCTTCGGGTGCGGGCGCGTATTCCCACGCCTTCCCGAAGTCGAGCGCCGAGCGCTCACTCACCGTTCGTTCGACGTCGGTGGCACCGGCCTTGGTCAGCGATTGCGACATGGTCGCCGGATGTTACCACTTTTCCGGCGGGCTCTGCTCAGAGCGAGATGACCTCGAACGCGAGGTACAGCCCGAAGCCGACCACGGCGATCGCGAGGAAAAACGCCGACACGACGATGTACCCGATCGGGACTCCGTCCTGCGGGGCCACCGGCGCGGGCGCCGGCTGGGGGATGAGCACGACGTCGCCCAGCGCGGGGTTGTTCGTGCTCGGGCTCGGGTCAGGCATCCCCATCGCGGCCGGGTACGCGCCGGACGAGACGGGCGCCTTTTGCGCATGCGGGAGCGATCCGGACGAGAGCGGCGGCGCGGCGGGGCCCTCGAGCGATCGGCGCGACGGTGGCGGCCCGAGCGCGTCGAGGCTCGGCCAGACCGGCTCCTCTCCTTGAGGTCGCTCGTGCTCCTGGTACGTGCGTGACGGCACGGCCGGCGTCTGCCCGCTCGACGGAAAGTGATGGTGCGCGGGCTGCGGAACGACCGGCGGCTCGACCGGGTCCCACTCCACGGCGGGCGTCGGCACGAACGGCAAGGTCGGCGCAGGCGCGCGCTCTTCTCCGGGCGCGCGGGAAGCTCCCATCGGATCGTCGAAGCCTCCGCTTCGCAGGAAGCGCTCACGCTCCGCCGCGAGGATGTGCTCCGGGAGCTCGACCGTCTTTGGCTCTTCGTCCGTCGGCAGCGGCGGAGGAATGGGCGGCGGTTGTGGTCGCGCGCCAGCGTTCGCGAGTGGAGGCGGACGTGTGTTGCCAGTCCGCCGCCCACTCGATGGAGGCGCGGGAATCGCTGCCAGCTTCCCCGTCGAGATGGTCTTCGAGGCCAACTGCGGCGGTTGCGGCGGCTTGGTGGTCCGCTTCATACCTACCGCGTTCGAGACTAACGCGTATCTTCTCTGGGAACGCCGGTTTTAATCGAGGCGTTCTGCATCGCGCGTGTGATGGACGCAGCCCTCGGCTCAGTCCTTCGAGAAGTCGTCGGACGCCTGGTAGTTGCCCGTGCGCTCCTTCTCGAGCTGCATCAATACGTCGTTCAGGAGGGCGCTCGCGCCGAAGCGGAACAAGTCGGGCGTGAGCCAGGCGTCGCCGAGTGTCTCCTTCAAGATGACGAGATACTGAAGACACTGCTTGGCCGTGCGCACACCACCCGCAGGCTTCATCCCGATCTTGCGACCCGTCGCGTAGTAGTGGTCGCGGATCGCCTCGAGCATCACGAGCGTCACCGCCGGCGTGGCCGCTGGCTGGATCTTTCCGGTGGACGTCTTGATGAAGTCCCCACCGGCGGCGATCGCGAGATCGCTCGCCTTGCGAACGAGGTCGTAGGAGCCAAGCTCGCCCGTCTCGAGGATGACCTTGAGATGCGCCGCGCCGCAGGCGTCTTTCGTCGCCGCGATCTCGTCGAAGACCTTCGCGTAGTCGCCGACCAGCATCGCGCCTCGATCGATGACCATGTCGATCTCGTCGGCGCCGAGCTCGACGGCGCGGCGGACGTCTTCGAGCTTGACGGGCAGCGGGGACTGCCCGCTCGGGAACGCGGTCGCCACGCTCGCCACCTTCACGGTCGATCCACGAAGCGCTTCCTTCGCGACCGGGACGAGGTTCGGGTACACGCACACCGCGCCGCACGGGCCGATGCTTCCGTCGCTGTCGAGCGGGCGGAGCGCCTTCTGGCACATCTGGCTCACCTTGCCGGGGGTGTCTTTGCCCTCGAGCGTGGTCAGGTCCATCATCGTGACCGCGAGCTTCAGGCCGGCGACCTTCGCGCCTTTCTTGATCGATCGCTTTCCGAGCGACGCGGCGCGCTCCTCGACGGCGACGGCGTCGACAGGAGGTGGCTCGAAGAGCGCGAACCGCCCGCCGCGCGCAGGAGCCCCCGCGCGAAAGAGCGCGCTCTGCGCGAGCGATGTCCCGTTACCGTTTCCGTTCTCGTGCGAAGAACCGTGGCTCATGGCGCCCCAAGCTTACCCGTTTCTCGGGCGCCGCGCAGGCAGAGTAAAGGCCGCTTTCCCCACGAGATCGGCCTCACTTCCACTTGACCGAGCAGCCAAACGCCGTCGTCTCGGCGACGGGTGGCGCTTTTCCGTCGAGCAGCGCGTCGAGCGCGTTCTTCAAGTCGCGCGCGGTCACGCGTGACGGGTCGCGGTGGTTGTCATCGATGCGCCCGTGATAACGAAGCTTGCGCTCGCGATCGAACACGAACACCTCGGGCGTGAAGCGGGCGCCGAGCGCACGGACGAACGCCTGCGAGTCGTCTCGAACGTAGGGGAATGGAAAGCCGCGCTCGCGTGCGCGCGCCTTCATCGGCTGCATGCCGTCGTCCGGGTATCGCGTCGCGTCGTTCGCGTTGACCGCGAGCCAACCCACCTTCTTCGGCGCGACCTCTCGCGCAAGCGCGACCATGCGCTCTTCGTACGCGATGACGTACGGACAATGGTTGCAGGATACAACCACGACGAGCAGGTCGTCGTCTTTGAACGAGTCGAGCGAGTGGGTCTTATCGTCCGTCCCCGGCAGGTCGAAGGCCGGGCATGCTTCGTTGATTTGGAGCGACATAGTGGGGTCTTTCGTTCGCCGCGGACCCTAGCACTTCTTCTCCCGCATCGCTCGATGATCGCCGCTCAGGAAGGGCGAACGACGCGGGCGTCGGCGTCGATCGGCGCGTCCGCGATGTCGGCCGCCCCCGCGGCATCGAAGCCGAAGCGGCTCATCAGCTGCTCTTCCGCGTCGGGGCGCGCGATGCGCTGGGTCACGAGCAGGCGCGAGATCACGATCACGCCAAGCTCACTGAACGTGATCGGACGGAGACCAAACGCCGTCGCGACGTAACCACCCGAAGGCTCCCAGACGCGATCGCGCCACGCGCGCTCGAAGTCGACGGTAAAGAGGTCGTTCATCGCGAGCGGGCGCACCTCGATGTCGAGCACGTCGAGGTAGTTGGGATCGTCTGGCTCACGCGCGTTGAGGTCGTCGTTCGATGTCGCGAACAGAAGCTTCACCGCGTCGCGGATCTGCCGCGCGTTCGCCTCGGACCAAGGCAGCGGGGCGTCGATGAACCACGTCTTCGGGAGCGATCCCGAGTCGTCGAACGACAAGCTCTCGGGTCGCCATCGCCTGAGCGTGTGACCGATCGTGACCATGCACAGCTGGCGAGCGCCGCCCGGATCGGCGAGGCGCGTCGACTCACGCCACGTCGTTCGAAGCCGCGCCGCGCGGGTCGACCGGTCTTTGTACGTGAAGCTGTCGGGGCCGGCGTCTCGTTCGGCGAGGCGGAGCGCGCGGCGAGCGAGCGCGTCGGCGCGGAGCCCATCGCCGAGCCTCGACACACGCCGGGCCTCGGCGAACACGGCCTCCGAGAAGAGGTGATGCTCCTCGCCGCCGCCTGCGAGCGCGACGCTCGCGGCATGCGCGACGAGGTGACGAGCTTCGTCGAGGCGTCCGAGATCGACGAGCGCGTTCGCCTTGACGAGCTCGGTGTCGACGTAGAGGGGATTGTCTTTGCCCACGGCGCGCTCGCGGTGCGCGAGCGCTTCGTCGAGATGCGTGAGCGCGAGGAGCGGCGAGCCGGAACGAACGAGCGCGAGCCCGAGGTTGTGCAGCGCGGGCACGACCTGCTCTTTCACCTCGGGCGGGGCGGTGCGCGTCGTGTGGAGCACAGCGCGGAAGGCGGTGACCGCGTCGTTGTATCGCTCGCATTGAAGGAGCGCGAGGCCGTGGTTCACACGCGCGACCACCGTGCTGAGGGCGGTAGGCCCGAGCTCGCGTTCGAACGCCTCGGCGGCGACGCGGAACGGCTCGATCCCGTCGGCCGGCGCTTCGCGCGCGAGCGCGTCGAGGCCGCGCTGGTAGCTCGCCGCCGCCGCGCTGCTCACCGCCGGAGCGGGCGGAGGGACATGGGCGCGTGGCGGCGGAGGCGGGCTCGTCGTCGTCTCGACCACCTTCTCATCGTCGTCACGGTCGACGATCGTCCTCGACAGCGGCGGCGGCGCGGAGATCGACGGCGCTGCGGGGGCCGCCGCGGAGGGTCGCTTCGATCCCGCGGTCCAGAGCTCGACGCTCACGCGGTCGTCTTTGGCGAGGAGCAGCCCCGCGGCGGAGAGCGCAGACGGCGCGCCGTTCGTCATGACGGATCGCTCGACCGCCAGCGTGTCGGCGATGAGGGAGTGGACCGCGTTCGTCGTCGTGATCGCGACGCGGGCGCCGTCGGGCGTAAACGCGATCGCGGTGGGGCGCGCGCCGCTCGGAAACCATCCTTTGTGCGTGATGAGCCCGCGTTCCAGATTCACGAGCGCGACGTCGGCCTTCTCCGTCGCGAAGACGAGCTGTTTGTCGTCGTGCGAGAACGCGGCGACGACGGCGGTCTCGAGCTTGTCGGGCAGCTCCGCGATCTCGGCGCCGGTGAGCGCATCGCGGATCGCGCTGCGAACGAAGATCTTGCGGCCGTCGTTCGAGAGCGCGATCGCCGAGCCGGCCTCCCACGTCGGGACCACCGTGTTCTCGTGCCTCACGTCAACATCATCCCGCAGCACGGCGACAACGCTCTCATCCGTCGCGAGGATGACGTTGCCCTGGCGCGAGATGCCGAGGATGCGCGCCGCGCGAACGGGCTCGTCCACGGACGTGTCGCCTCTCGAAACGCTCCGCACCGCACGCAGCGCGGCGAGCGGCACCATCGACGACGTCGCATAGGCGTCGAAATCGTAGATGCAAACGTTGCCGAGGCGATCGCCGATCACGAGCGTCCTTCCGTCGCCGCTGAGCGCGCAGCTCTCGTCGCCCGGCTCGTGCTCGTCCGCGACGCGGCGCGCCGAGCGGAGCAAGCTTCCGTTCGTGCGATCCCACGCGGCGATCCGGTCGTTCGAGAGCCCGACGACGAGGTCGGCGCTCGCCGCCGACGCGAGAAGAGCGATGCTCGACGAGAGCGTCCACGTCTCGGGCGGAAGGGCCGGCTCCTGAGCCGGCAGGCCCCACCGGACCGACGGCGGCGGCACGCGCGTTTGCGAGGGCAGGATCGACATGCGCTGCGACCCGAGACGGGCGATCTCTTTCGAGAGCACGCGCTCGGTGGGAATGACGCGCGGGAGATCGCTCACGGACGCGTCCCCGAGCTTTCGCGCGAGCGCGATGATCGCGCTCGTGAGCCGTGGGGTGACGCTCCGCGCGTCGTAGTGGGCCAAGCCCGCGGGCTCGAGCGTGCCGTAGCGAAAGCGCGGGCTCATCACTGGCAACGTCTCGAGAAGATCGACGACGTCGGCGCGCGGAATCCAGATCGGTCGCGGCAGCTCATCGGTCGTGAGGATCAGCACATCGACGAACGGCAAGAACGCCGGCATGAAGCGCGACCAGACGATCGCGGTCGCGGCGTCGAAGAGCTCGGACGACGCCTTCGGATGGGCGACGGTGATGACCTTCGGCACGAACGCGTGCTCGCCGACGGCTCGCTGAAGCGCGGCGCGCTGGATGTTCCACCGCCACGCGCTCGTCAGCGTCCCCGAAGGAAGCACGAACACCTCGCCTCGCTCGAGCGCTTCGTGCTTCGCGTGCTCGGCCGCGTTCGCGATCGCGTAGCCGCGCAGCATCCCGTCGGACGAGTACGGTCCGCGCCCCATCCCCTCCGCGTGCAGATCGATCACGTCGAAATCGAAGCGCGCGGCGAGCGCATGCGCTTCACGCTCCGCCTCGAGGCCGAAGATGTGCGGCTTGAGATACGGGACGAGGAGCGCGACGACGGCAGGCGGCTCTGTGCTCGCGCGAAACGAGAACGACACGCCGGTGTCCTCGTTGGCATAGGCGACGAGACCCGAGCGTCCTGACGCCTCGTCGACGCGGTAGCCTGGCCGCTCCCTGAAGTAGGCCGCGACCTCGGAAAATGCGGGCGCGAGCCGCGGCTCCTTCGCCAAGAACTGGATCTCGTGGACTACGGCGACCATGGCAAGAGGAGGATCGGGGAGAGCAACAATAGAGGAGAGAAGGCGGAGCGGGCGGAGAGAGAACCAGGTCGAGGATCACGTCGCATGACGCCGATCCCCCACGTCCTCGACCGTGGCAAAGCGTGGTCTTTTGCAACGAAATTCCTTCGTTTATCCAAGTGTCGATTGTTTACGAGCGAGCGATCGCGATGCATAATGCATCGGTACTCACCAGGGTGTTGGTAAATGCGACGATCGCAGAAGACGAACGGTGCTCATCACGCGACGACGAACGGCAAAGAGGAGCCGCAGCGATGGTCGCTGCTCACGCCCCATGCACACGTCTTGTTGTGCATCGCGCGCGATCCCGACACGCGTGTTCGCGAGATCGCAGAGTCGGTGGGGATCAGCGAGCGTGGCGCGCACCAGATCGTGGCGGATCTCGTCGATGCCGGCTACGTGAAGCGCGCGCGCGTGGGACGTCGAAACCACTACGCGATCGAGGAGCGGACCACGCTGAAGCACGGACCGGTGCGCCATCGTCGCGTCGGCAGCATCGTCGCCCTTCTCGAGCCGGAGCCCGCCGGCAAGACGAAGAAAGACGCGCGTCGCGCCCGCGCATGAGCGCGTACCGATGAGCGCGTACCGATAAGCGCGTACCGAACCGGCCCGGCGTGAGCAGGTCCGGAAACATCCTCCAAAACGTCGAAGCCGGTCCGCCCAACCGAGCCGCGCTTCGTAGCATCCGGATATAACGATCATGCGGCATCTGGCTGCTCGAGCCACGGCTCGTGCTCGCTTTGCCGCGGATCGCTTCAATCACTTCTGAGGGGTAGCTCGTCATGACGCGACGCAATTTCGCTTGGCTCGGCGCCATCGTTACCGCTGGGGCCGTTCTCTCGGTCAGCATGGCGGCGTGCGAGGACACGAACGTCGGGGTGGGAGGCTTCACGTTCGACGCGGGGCCTACGCCCATCATCGAAGGCGGCCCTCAGCCTTCCGACTCCGGTCCGATCCCGATCGACCCGTCGATCGGGCTCCCGCCTGACGCGAAGGTCGACCTCGGGCTTGGTGATTGCGGCGGCGTGACGACGAAGAGCGTCGACTTCACGAACGTCGGCGGCAAGCCCCTCGACGTCACGCTCGCGACATCCGCGCCGTTCACGATCGAGCCCGCCACGCTCAACGTCCCGCCCGGCGGAAAGGGAACCGTCACCCTCTCCGTGAACGTGCCCGCCGCGAGCGTCGCCGGCACGCCGCTCACGAGCACGATCGTCATCACGACCAACGATCCGAAGAACCCGAAGCTCTCGGTGCCCGTCAGCGTCACGCCCGCCGGCGCGACGCTGGTCTTCGCGCAGACGCCCACCAGCGCAGACTTCGGCTTTCAGAAGCTCGGCGTGAAGGCGACCGACATCACGCTCAACCTGAAGAACTCTGGCAACAAGGCGGCGACGTTCACGTTCGGTCCGCCCTCCGACACGCAGTTCATGCTGGCGACCACGCCCGCATCGCCGGTGGCGCTCGATCCGAACGCCGCGCTCACGGCCACCGTCAGCTTCACGCCCGACAAGCTCACCGCGAGCACGTCGGTGTCCAACATCACCGTGACCGGCGCGGTGTGCGGCGCGAGCACGGCGAAGATCGACATGACCGGCCAAGGGTCGATCGGCCTCGTCAGCGGATGGCCGAGCACCACGGTCGACTTCGGCTCGAGCACGTGCGGCGGAGCGAAGGCGAGCGACAAGTCGTTCACGCTCACGAACGCAGGCGGACAAGACGTCACGATCACGAACGTCGCGCTCGGCACGAAGGGATACACCGCCTCGATCGCCGCGAACGCGAAGATCCCGAAGAACGGCGGCACGCTCAACGTGACCCTCACGCCGCCCGCGGTCCCCTTCCCCTCCCCGATCCCCGGCAACTACGCCGACACGATCACCATCACCACCGACATCCCGAACGATCCGCCGCACGTGATCAACGTGACGGTCTCGGCGCAAGGCGCCATCCTCGCGTTCGACACGACCGCGACGCCGAACTTCGGCTCGTTCGGGCAGCGCCCGATCAACAGCACGGCCTCGCAGTCGTTCGCGATCAAGAACACCGGCAATGCCGCCGCGCTCGTGACCGCCTCGACGACGGGCGCGGGCTTCGCCGTCGCTCCCGCCGGCGCCGTCAACGTCGCCGCCAGCGGCGGCTCCGCGGCCTTCGACGCGACCTTCCACCCGACGAACACGAACCCGGCCACCGGCACGCTCTCGATCGCCGCGACCGGTCTCTGCCAACCGCTGCCTCCTGCGAAGTCGCTGAGCGGTCAGGGAACCCAAGCGGGGATCGCGATCTCCGACGGGTCGCTCGCCTTCCAGGCCAACTGCGGGACCACCGCGCAGGCGAAGAGCTTCACGATCACGAACACGGGCAACGCGCCGCTCAACTGGACCGGAAAGCTCACGGCCTTCGTGAGCCCGTACACGTTCTCGCCGCCGTCTGGGACGATCCCGGCAGGCGCGGTGGCGACCGTCACCGTGTCACCGAAGCCGATCCCGCAGTTTCCGACGAGCATCAACCCGGCGACCTACGCCGACTTCATGACGATCAAGACGGACATCCCCGGTGACTCCGATCACTACGTGTTCTTCTCCGAGACGCCGCTCGGCGCGGTGCTCTCCTTCAGCGAATCGTCGCTCGCGTTCGGGACGCTCACGGCCAACTCCTCGGCCACGCTCCCGCTCTCGATCACGAACTCCGGCAACGCAGGTCCCGGCACCACGGTGACGGTCAGCTCGTCGAACCCGAAGTTCATCGTCAACACGGCGTCGGGTCCGGCGAGCCCTGGCTCCCCGTTCAACACGAGCGTGACGTTCCAGTCCGGCTCGGCGGGCGGAGACTTCTCGAGCCAGATCACCGTGAGCGCCTCTGCGATCTGCAGCCCGCTTCCCCAGCCGATCAGCGCGACGGGCTCGACGACGAAGGCCAACGTCGTCGCCTCGCCTTCGCAGTCGGTCATCGAGTTCGGCACGAACGGGCTCGTGCCGTGCGGCGGCACCGGCGGACCGAAGGACATTCAGTTCACCAATCCCCCGCCCTCCTCCGACTACACCGTCGTGTCGGCCGTGCTCGGTAAGGGCGGCGCGTCGCCGTTCACCGTGTCGATCTTGGGCGGCGCTGGACCGAACCAGAACATCGTTCAAGGCAACAACGGCACCGTCGTCACCGTTCGCGCGACGCCGATCGCGATCCCGCCGACGGTCACCACCGTCCCCGACTTCACGCGCTTCAGCGACACGCTGACGATCACGACCGACGCCGCCGATGACACCCCGCACGTCTACCAGCTCGTGCAAGGCGCCGAGGGCGTCATCCTCACGGCGCTCGCGACGCAAGACTGGGGCTTCGGCACCGTCAACTACGGCGCGACCGGCTTCTTCAAGCAGTCGATCCAGAACGCCGGCAACCAAGACGTGCAGCTCACGCTGACGGGGATCGAGAGCCCGTTCGCGTTCACGCCGATCAACGTCCCCGCGGGCGGCTCGGCCGAGGCCACCGCGAGCTTCACGCCGCCGAACCCCTTCGGCGAGTACAGCGCGACGGGGCAGCTCGCGGTCCCGCAGGGCACCGTGCTCTGCGTCCAATTGCCGTCGAGCTACGCGGCGGTCCGCCTGACGGGCAACGGCGGCGACGGCGCGGTCTACTCCGTCACCGGCACGCTCGACTTCCCGCCGATCGCCTGCAACAGCAGCGCGAACGGCCCGCAGTCCGTCGTCATCCACAACGACAGCAACCAGACGATCGACTTCTCCGCGACGCTCGATGTCGGCACGTGGTACGCGCTCGACAGCACGCCGTTCACCGGCACGATCGTCTCGGGCGGAACCGCCACCGTGACCGTCACGCCGAGCGCGATCGCGGGCGCGGGGATCGTCTCGGGCAGCAACTACACCGATCAGCTCGACATCTTGCTCAAGAACCACGCGACGGGCGCCGCGATCACGACCTACAGCGTGCCGATCACGGAGACCGCCGTGGGCGCCGACATCACGTCGTACTCGTACGACGACGGCTTCGTGACGGACGGCCTCGACTACTGCGACTACTCCTCGTTCAACAAGAACGGCTACTACGCCGACTTCGGTCTCTGGCGGTTCCGCAACAGCGGCAACGCCACCGGCACCGTGTCGAGCACCTTCACACCGAACGACGGCTGGTCGACCGCGAGCACGACGCTCTTCGTGTCGGGCACGGACTTCGTCCCGTACGTGCTGCGCTACAACGGAACGTCACCTCCGAATTCGTGCGGATGCCAGACGAGCGCCGCGACGTTGACCTTCACCGGCGTCTGCCAGAACAACGTGGCGTCGCGTGACGGAGGCTTCGACTACTCCATCCTCCGTTGCCTCGACAACTGCAACTTCCCGAACCCGCCGAACCAGTGCTTCTGAGGGTTACCCCGCGCTCTTCTTCTTGAGCCGCTCGGCAGCGACGAAATCGCTGCCGGCGAAGAGGGCGCAATCGCAGTAGCCCTGTCGCGCGATGTCCGCGTGATGGGGCTTGCACGGGCAGACCATGTCCGAGCCTTTGGTCTTCGACTCTTCGACCGGCGCGCACGGGCAATACATCCGGCCGTGCACGACGAGGTTGTCGGCGAGCCCCTGCACGACGTTCTCGACGACCTCCGGCTCGGGATAGAGCTCGTACTTTCCCTTCTCGACGTACGTGCCGACGAACTTCCGCACGCGACGGAGCGCGATCTCGCGTTTGTCCTCGGCGCTCACGTCCGGGGTCGGCGAGTCCTTGTTCGCGTCCCCACCCATCCCTCAAGGATGGCCGAAGCGAGCGAGCGAACAAGAAGAAAAACAAAACACAATGAGGCGAGCCCGCTTCTGCTGGCTCGCCTGGAACGTGACAATGTGCCGGATCTAGCCGTTCTTCGGCGGCGCTGCGTCGAGCTTCGCGCGCTTGCGGCGACGGCGAGCGGCCTCCGCCTGCTTCTTGCGGCGCTTCACGCTCGGCTTCATGTAGTGGCGGCGCATCTTGAGCTCACGGAGAACGCCTTCGGAGGCGAGCTTACGCTTGAGCATCTTGATGGCGCGCTCGATCCCGCGGTCGCTGACCACGACCTCGAGCGGCTTGCACTGGACGGCATCACTCGGCATCTGACCAAAATCTCCTGCTAAACCACGTGCGGAACACGTCCCGCCGTGGAAGGCCCGAACGAGTACCACGGCACATCCGGCGTCGCTAGCCATTTTGCGGGGTTGGGCGGGTCGCCCGCGTCGCGAGACGCGCACGCGAAGGGCGATGCCTGGCGAAACTGCCGCGTTTTGTGGACTCGCGGGGAGAAATCGCGGGCGGTCCTTCTGTGGCCCGCGAAGTGTCCGTCGCTCTCAAAGGGGCGTACTCTGTGCATCCATGCTCAAACCTGGTGACCGCGTCGGCCCCTACGAGATCCGCGGATTCGTGGGTCAGGGCGGCATGGGCCAGGTGTACCGCGCCTTCGATCCGCGGCTCGAGCGCACCGTCGCGCTGAAGATCATCCTCGTCCCCGACAGCGCACGCACGTCGGGGACGGGCGCCTCGGCGTCCGGCTCGGGCGCGTCAGGCTCGGGCGCGGCGGCGGGATCGGGCTCCGGCGCGAGCGGCGGAGGGCGGCTGAACGAGTCGGGCCGGCTGATGGGTGAGATCTCGACCCGCATGCTTCGCGAGGCGCGCGCGGTCGCGTCGCTCAGCCATCCGAACGTGGTCGCGATCTACGACGTCGGTGAGGAGAACGGCCGCCTCTACCTCGCGATGGAGTACGTCGTCGGCTCCCCGCTCCGTAACCTCGTCGGAAACGCTGACCTGCCGCTGCCGCGCCGCGTTCGCTGGCTCATCGACGTCGCGCGCGCGCTCGAGGCCGCGCACCGAACGGGGATCATCCACCGCGACATCAAGCCCGAGAACGTGATGGTGCGCGAAGACGGCGGCATCAAGGTGCTCGACTTCGGCATCGCGCGCCGGACGATCAAGGGCAACGAGGATCAGCAGTCGGTCGACACCGTCACCGGCGGAGGCGCGATCGCAGGCACGCCCGTGTACATGGCGCCCGAGCAGATCAAGGGTGGCGACGTCGACGCGCGTTGCGATCAGTTCGCGTGGGCCGTCATGGCCTACGAGCTCGTCGTCGGGGAGCGACCGTGGAACGAGACCGGCGATGTCCTCTCGCTCGTCGCCAACATCCTCACGGAGAAGCCCAAGTCGCTGCGCGCAAAGGCGTCGGACGTGCCCGCCGTGATCGAAGAGACGATCATGCGCGCGCTCGCCAAGGACCCGGCGATGCGCTTTCCGTCGATGGCGGACGTCGCCGATGCGCTCGAGCCGTTCGCCGCGCTGACGACGGGAGGCGATCGCGTCCGCGTCACGCCGCGCCCTCACAACTCCGAAGACGATCCCGCGTACGCCGCGACGACGCGCGTCCCCGACGCCGTCTCGTCGATCGAGCCGTCTCCCTCCACGACGACGAACAAGGTCACGCCACCTCCAGCGCAGTCGCCGCGACGGCGCGCGCTGTCGCTCGCCGCGCCGCTCATCCTCCTCGGCGCGCTCGGCGCCGCGGTGTACGTCGTCAAGACGCGGCCGCAGCAGCCGCAGCTGCCGATCGATCCGACGCCAGCGTCGTCCTCTGCCGCGCGCCCCCTCTCGACGGTGCCGCAAGCGGAGGACGCCTTCAGAGACGCGATGCGCCTCTGGCACGACGGCGCGATGGCGAAGGCACGCGCCGCGCTCGGCCGCGCGATCGAAGCGGACCCCACCTTCTCGGCCGCGCACCTCGAGCTCGCGCTGATGGACGCGTCGATCAACGACACCTCCGCGGCCCAGGCGTCCTTTCAGAGCGCCTACGAGCACCGCTACATGCTGACCACGCGTGACAGCGCGCTCCTCGAGGCGAGCGAGCCGTACGTACGCGCGAACCCCGACGTCGAAGAGTGGGCGACGAGGATGACCGCCGTGGTCTTCCAATTCCCGCGCGACCCCGAGCTTCAATTCTACCTCGGCCGCGCACGCCAACAGCAAGGCGAGCACGAAGGCGCGAAGACCGCGTTCGAGTCTGCGATCCGCCTCGACGACGGCTTCGTCCCTGCCCTCGCGGCGCTCGCGATCACCGAAGAGGCACTCGGGCATGTCGCCGAAGGCCTCGCGACGACCGAGCGTTGCATCAAGCGATCGCCCGTCGCCTCGCGCTGCGTCGAGACGCGCTACCACCTCCTCTTCGAGGCCGGCGAGTGCAAGCGCGCGCGAGAGGAGGCGACCGCGTGGGGAGCGCTCGAGCCGCAGTCGCCCGCTCCGTTCGCCGCGCTCGCACGCGCGCTCCACGCCGACGGCGCCCCGAGGCCGAGCGTCGAAGAGGTGCTCTCGCGTCGCTGGAGTCTCTTCCCCGCGGCCGATCGCAAAGAGAAAGAGGTCTGGGACCGGACGACGCTCGCGATGCTCGACGGCGACTTCGCCCGCGCCGACGAGCTCGCGCGCGAATACGACGCCGCGCTCTCACACACCGCCGACGCGTGGGATCACTCGCTGCCGTCACGCGTCCGCATCAACGTCTTGATGGAGATGGACAAGATGAAGGACGCGGCGAAGGCGGCGCGCTCCTTCCTCGATCGGATGCCCGCATGGGCGACCTACCCCTTCGCGCCCGATCCGAGCATCGACTTCTACGAGCCGATCTACCGCGCAGGCGAGATGACGAAGCGCGAGCTCGAAGAGAAGCGCGCCGAGTGGATCGAGAAGGAGCGCCGCCGCGCGCACGACGGGCGGAGCGCGAAAGAGCCGTGGGCGACGTGGGCGACCGTCTACGGCAGCTTCGCCGAGACGCGTGAAGAAGCGCTCGAGGCGATCTCGCATGCGCCACAAGACGAGGTCGTCCCGAGCGCAGGCCGGCGCGGCCTCTTCCTCGACTTCGCGCTCGGCAAGGTCTACGCGCTCGCCGCTCGCTGGGACGACGCGATGCCGTATCTCACACGCGTCGTCTCCACGTGCGACACGTTCGACAAAGTCATCGTCGTGATCAAAGCGCGCCTCTACCTCGCGCAAGCGCAAGAGGCGAAGGGCGACGTCGCCGCCGCGAAGGCGACGTACGAGAAGATCACCGAGACGTGGCCCAAGACGACGTCGTCACGCACGGTGAAGCGCGCCGCCGAGCGCCTCGCGCTGATCAGCCGCGACTAGCTAGCGCTTCTTCGACGGCCGACCGCGACGCTTCGCCTTGGTCTTCGCCTTCGCCTTCGCCTTCGCCTTCACGTTCTTGCCACGGCCGGCGGGACGTCCGGGTCCACGACGCGCAGACAATCCACGAACCGTCGTCATGTCTTCGATCGACGCCTCGCGCAGCGAAGCGATGACCTGCTGCGCGAAGCTCGTGGCGAGGCCTTCGAGCGTCTCTCTGAGATCGTTCGTCATGCGGCCAGCCATAAAGCACTCGCGATCGGCTCGCAAAGAATTTTGGCGCGCGTGATCGCGATCCGTCGGGAAAATGACTGGGCAACGCGCGATCCAACCCGCGATCCTTCTCTGGCGCGACGCGCTCTCAGATGACACGCTTTGTAGGGAGAGAGGCCGGAGGTTATCGCGGTGCAGAAAGCCATTGCCGTAGTTACGTCGAGCTTGGTCCTTGGTGTCTTGATCGTGTTCGGATGCAGTGCCCCTAGCCCCGATGGCAGCGACCTCGCGGGCGGTAAGAACGGCGGCAAGTCGAGCAGCAGCAGCGGATCGAGCGGAGACGCTTCGCAGGCGACGTCGAGCAGCGGCACGAGCGGCACGAGCGGCACCGTCAACGGCAACTGCTCGAACCACGAGAAGGTCGACGACCGCCCCGCCTGCGACCAGTGCGTCCGCGCGAAGTGCTGCGACGAGGTCCTCGCGTGTGACAAGACCGCCGACTGCAAGGCCGTCGGCAAGTGCTTCGACGACTGCAAAGGCGACCTCTTCTGCCAGCTCACGTGCCAAGACACGCACGCGACGGGCTTCAACGTCCTTCAAGGCGTCGGCAACTGCGCGACGGCGAGCTGCCCGAACGAGTGCCCCTCGCAGACGCCCGACGGTGGCGTCGATCCATTCGGTGACTTCTAGTCCCTTGCGCGCACGTATGTGCTAATTCGACGGACGTGACGCAGTCTGCCGCTACCGATGAACCTCGCGCACGCTGGCCAAAGGCCTGCGGATGTGGAGAGACCTGGTCGCGCGAGCATTGGGGAGAGCTCACGCCGATCGGTCGCTACCTCGCGGACGAATGGATCGAGCTTCGCACGTGCGTCTGTGGAAAGACGCTCGCGGTCCCGACGTCGGATCTCGGCGAGCCCGCGACGTCGGGCGCAGCCGCCACCCACACGATCTGATCAGGAGGACGCGCGGGGCTTTCGCCCGAGCCGCGCGCGCGCGGTCTTCACCGCCCCGGCGAGATCGCGCTCGACGTTGGTGAACGGCCGATCGCGGTCGAGCGAGACGAGCACGGCGCCCACCGCCACAGCGCGGTCTTCGATCATCGCGCGCACTTCGTCGCGGAGCGCAGCAGACGTCACGACGACCTGAGGGAGCAGCTTCGTGATGCGCTCGCAGGCCTGAATCGGATGCTCATGCGAATGAACGCGTAGCCCAGCTTGCCCGAAGACTTCGTGGCAGAGGACGACCTGCTCGTCGGGAAGTGCAACCGCCACAGCGCTCGGTTCGACGAAGAGCTCGTGCGTGATCATTGGCCGCAACCTAGCGCGCTCTTGCGTCCATGTCGCGCCCGAAGCGCCTACGAAACACGCCTCGCGCTTCGCACGATCCCTGCTTGTGCGATCGCCTATGTCTGCCAGTCCCATGATCGGATGGATCAGCTCCGTGGTGCTGCTCCTCACGATCGGCTCCCAAATTCATCGTCAGTGGCGCGCCGGCTCCAGCAAAGGCGTGTCGCCTTGGCTCTTCGTCGGGCAGATGTTCGCGTCGCTCGGCTTTTCGATCTACAGCGCGCTCGTGCACGACTGGGTCTTCATCGTGACGAACGTCCTCATGTTGCTGAGCGCCGCGCTCGGCCTATCGATCCTGCTCTCGCATCGCCACCGCGACTCGCGCCAGCGTCGCTTCGTCTCGCTACGAAGCGCGGCCTCCGTCGCGGTCGACGAATCGCGCTCGGGGCGTGGCCTCTTTGTACCGAAGGAGGGACTCGAACCCTCACGTACGTAAGTACGGCGGATTTTGAATCCGCTGCGTCTACCGTTCCGCCACTTCGGCCTGTTCTCTACGAAGAGAACCTCTTAGCAGGTTTTTTCGGCCGTCGTCACAGATACGGATTCTGCCGGAGGCCGCTCGCGGTCGGCGACGATTTGGTCGCGCTCGCCGGCGGAGGCGCGGGCTTCGTGCTCGTCACGACCGGCGTAGGTCTCGGCCGCGGCGTGGGAGCCGGCGTCGCGGCAGCGGCGGCGAGCGATGGTGTTGGTGGCGGCGATGAGGCTGGCGCTGGCGGCACCGCGCTGATCGCGGCCGTGACGGGGATGTCGGCCGCGGCGGGCTCGATCGGAGCGGGCGCGTCGGGCGAGCGCGAGCGGAGCGCGGCGACGGCGCCGAACGTGAGGAGGACGCCAAGCCCGACGAACAGGAGCGGGGTCGTCGATCGCCGCGGAGGTCGCGGCGTGGTCTTTGGGACAGCGTCTTCGGGGTCCGAGCGCGCGGTCACGAGCTCGACGTCGACGATCGTCGTCGTGACGGTGTCGGCCGGCAGAGGCATCTCGGGGCGGACGAGCGTGGTCGCCTCCGTGTGCGGACGCAGATCGGCGAGGAGCTCCGTCGTCGAGGCGTAGCGCTTCGCGAGATCGGGCGTGAGGCATCGATCGAGGACGGGCTGGAACACGCCGAGCCGGCCTTCGAGCTCGGGGTCGAGCTGCGGCGGCGTCTTGCACGCCAAGATCGCGCGGTAGGTCTGCTCGGCGTCCGCGCCTTCGAAGGGGAAGCGACCGGTGAGGAGGCGGAACATGACGACGCCGACGGACCAGAGATCCGTCCGCGCGTCGACGGCGCGAGGCGCCATGAGCTGTTCGGGCGAGATGAACTGCGGCGAGCCGAGCGGGCCGTTCGCGGCGGTGAGCGTGAACGCGGTCCAGTCGGGCGTGTCTTCGAGCTTCGAGATCCCGAAGTCGAGGAGCTTCACGACGCGGCGGCCCTCCGGCTCGTGCGCGAGGAACACGTTCGAGAGCTTGATGTCGCGATGGATGATGCCCGCGCGATGCGCCTCGGAGAGGGCGTCGCAGATTTGCATCGCGATGTGCGCCACCCGATCGAGCGGCATGCGCTTGCCGAGCGGCGCGAGCTCGCTCAGCGTCTCGCCCTCGAGGCGCTCGAGGACGAGGTAAGGCTCGCCGTCGACCTCGTTCACGTCGAAGATGCGGACCACATGCGGGCTCGAGATGAGCATGAGCGCGCGCGCCTCCCGCAGCATACGCTCGCGATCGGTCGCGACCTCCCCTCCTCGGAGGATCTTGATCGCGCATCGGACGCCCGTCTTCTGATCGCGCGCGCCGAGGACGACGCCCATCCCACCTTCGCCGAGGACGGAGTCGATCCGGTAGCGATGAGCGAAGAGCGCGCCCGGCTCTGGAATCTTCGAGGCCTCGCGTGCGCTCACGTCGAGCAAATCCTAGCTGGCCCTAGGGAAGCAGGCGAGCGCGCAGAAGCTGCAGGTAGCGAAGGGCCACACCGCTGGCCGCTGCTGCGTCGCGCGTGTTGCCAAAGCGCGTGATCATGTACGAGACGTAGCGTCGCTCGAAGTCGTCGATCACGAGCTTGCGCGCCTCACCAAGCGGCAGCTCCTGATCGATCACCGACGCGGCGAAGTCGCCCGCGTCGCGCCTGCGGGCTTCTTCCGATCGCCAAGGCGCCAGCTCACCGAGCACGAGGCGTGCTCGCACGGCGTGCAGGAGCTCGCGGACGTTCCCTGGCCACGCGTAGCGTTCGAAGCGTGGGATGAAATCGGCCGGGAGCGTGGCCTCGGCCTCTTCCTCATTTCTCGGGTCGCCCGCGCGAAGCGTGTCCCAGAACGATCGCGCCAGCACCACGTCATCGCCCGCACGTTCTCGCAGCGGCGGCAGCTCGATGTGGAGCGCCGCGAGCTTCCCGAGCAGCGCCTCGTCGAAGCGTCGATCGGCGACGTCGCGATCGAGATCACGACGCGTCGCGAGGATGAAGCGGACGTCGGCCGTATCGAACGCCGCGAGCAGGCGCCTCTGCGTCTTCACCGGCAACGACGCGACCTCGTCGATGAAGATCGTCCCGCCACGAGCCTCGTGCACGAGCCCTTCGTCACCGAAGAGGCGTTCTTCGATCGCGTCCGCAGGCAACGCGTTCGACTCGAGCGTGAGGAGCGGCCGCACCGACCTCGGGCCATGCGCGTGGATCTCTTCGGCGCAGAGCTCCTTTCCCGTCCCTGCTTCGCCCTCGAGGAGCAGCGGACGCGAGCTCGCGGCGGCCCGATGAAGCAGCGGATAGATCCGCCGCATCGCAAGGCTCTCTCCGAGCACGCGCCCGAAGGACAGATCGCGGATGGCGGCGATCGACGACTCGGCGACCGACGCGGTCGGCGTGGACGTCTTCACGGAGATTACGGTGCGTCCGATCCGAACGACCTCACCGCCTCGCAGCGCCGCCTCTCGTAGCGACACGCCGTTCACCGTGGTGCCGTTCGTCGATCCGAGATCGGAGATGAGCAGCTGCGCGCCCTCTGGTCTCATTTTTGTTGGGTCGGCCCGCACTTCGTGCGGAGCCTCTGGCCGGAGCGCGATGTGCCGGCGCGAGACCTCGCGGTCGCTCAGGCGAAACGCGCACATCGGGCTCGTCCCGACGAGCACGCGCGTGCACGGCACGACCGCGTCGATGAGATGGCTCGCGCCGGCGTCTGGCCCTTCGAGGACGACCAGGAGAAAGGCGCCGCCCGCGCTGCCGCTTCCGGGCTCGTCGGAGCGCTCCGTCGGGAGCTCGCCCGACGGATCAGGTTTTCGTCGCTCGGCCATGTCGCTACGTCTTCCGATCGTCGTTGGGTGTGGCAGCCTTTAGGATATCGTCACGTTCGCGCTGATGCTGCCGCGAAGAAGAGCGTCCGAGTCCAAAGCGCGCCGTTCTGCCGGTCTTTCGCGCTGGCTCGCGCTAGCGCTCGCCGCGTCGATGTTCGTCGCCGCCGCGCCCACCACCGCTTTCGCCGACGAGACCGCGCCGGTGCAAGCGCGCGCGGCGCGCGTGTTCGCGGATGGAGAGCGTGCGTTCTCGGCAGGCGACTACGCGCGAGCCGCCGAGCTGTTCGAGGAGGCGTATGCGCTGCGCCCGCATCCGGCGTCGTTGGCGAACGCCGCGAAGGCGCGACGGACGATGGGCGATCTGGCGACGGCGGCGAATCATTACCAGCGCCTCGCGGTCGAGGCGTCGTCGGCCGCCGACGTGAGCGAGGCGAAGGCCGCGCTTGCGTCGCTGTCGCCGATGCTCGGTCGGATCACCGTCAAGGCGCGCGCCGACAAGAACGGCGCTGTCTCGGTCGACGGCAAGACGTCCGACGCCGAGTCGACCTTCGTCGCGCCAGGCACGCACACCGTCGAGCTCACAGGCGTACGCGGCGCGAAGCGCGTCGTCCGCGTGGCCGAAGGAGAGGCCGTCGCCGTCGCGTTCGACGATCCGCCCGCGGCCCTGCCCGCGCGAGAGCCTCCGCCAGTGACGACGGCGCCAGCACCGGTAGAGCCGTCTCCGCGAAAGGAAGGGCCGATCTCGCCCCTCGTCACGATGATCGCCGCCGGGCTGACGCTCGCGAGCGCGGGCGTCGCGACGTGGAGCGGGATCGACACGCTCAACGAGCGCGATGCCTGGGACGCGCGGCCCTCCAACGAGACGCTCGATGCAGGGCTCGACAAACAGCGCCGCACGAACATCCTCATCGGCGTCACGATCGGCCTCGGCGCGATCACCGGCGTGCTCGCGATCTTCACGAGCTGGCGCGGAGGCCACAGCGCGTCCACGCGCGCGTTCGATCGCGTGACGTTCTGAGCGTCACCATCCGCCCCAGCCCCAGCCCCAGCCGCTGCCGTCGTCGGTGCAGTTGCCGCCCTGGCCGCCTTGGCCGCCTTGGCCGCCTTGGCCGCCTTGGCCGCCTTGGCCGCCTTGTCCACCTTCGCACCCCTGACCGTCTTGGCCATCGGCTCCATCGGCTCCATCGGCTCCATCGGCTCCATCGGCTCCATCGGCTCCGTCGGCTCCATCGCCGCTTCCGCCTTTGCCGCCCTTTCCGCCGACGCCGCCGTTCTCGCTCGCGCCGTCTTCACCGTCCTTGCCGTTCAACGTCTTCGAAGGTGAGCCGTCCTTCTTCTTGGCGCCGCTCGACGACGCGGATGACGACGACGAGGCAGACGAAGGATCGTTCTTCTCGACGCTCTGATGCGACGAGCCCGACGGCCCGGGCGGCTCGGCGTGGCCGGCGCACCCCGCGAGCATGACGCTGACGAGCGTCGCGAAGGAGAGGGCAAGCGGGCGGGCGAGTGCGGTGTTCTTCATGATCGTATTCCTCCAGCGCGGGCGACATCGCGTCTCCGCGTCGCCACGCCATGCAGCACGGCATGTGCCGAGACGGCGCGCTGGGCGATCGATCCGTAAATCGCGCTCGCTCCGCACGCGCTCTTCTTCGCGAGGCGAATCGAAGACACGTCGTTCGCCCCGACGTGATCCACAGGGAGCGACCCAGCCACGCGCAAATGATCTGGCAGATCACGTTGGGGCGAGCTTCGCGGCGCGACGGAAAGCGATCTGGCAGATCACTTGGAGGTCGACTGGACAAACGCGGCTTGTGTTTCACGCCAGCGATCCATGAAAACGCGCTCGAAATGGCCTCTTTTCGGCCTCGATTCGGAGGCGCCCGCGTGCGGCATCGCTCGTGCTGAGGCGCGTCTTCGGAGGACGAAACATCATGTTGACCCGAACGATTGGTTTGTCTGCAGCGCTCCTCGCATGCGCCGCGTGCTCGTCGGAACCTGCGCCGGAAGGCCGAAGGCTCACGTCGGAGAACCTCTTCGCGAAGAGCACCGTGCTCTGGCCGGTGAGCGGCGGCGTCGCGACCATTCCGGTGTGCTGGACGCCGCCGCGCCTGGCGTCGGTGTACGCGGTGAAGGAGCTCGCGCCGAAGCTCGACGCTCTCCTCGCCGAGCGAAAGGCGTGGACGAGGCAGATCGCCGAAGGAGAGTGGAGCGCGCGGACGCCGATCCGGTTCGCCGGCTGGGGCGACTGCAGCAGCGCAGGCAAGAGCGCGGCGGCGATGGTGCACCTCACACCGATCGACTCGGGCTTCACCGCCGACTGCGGAGGCCAAGGCCAGTCGTGCGCGCAAGCGCTCGGCGCTCCCATCCAAGGCAAGACGCTCTTTCTGAATCTCTTCTTCGGCGAAGAGGTCCGCTACGCCGCTCGCTACCAGAAGCAAAGCGGCGCGAGCTACGACCCGAAGCGCGACATGAGCTTCGTGTGGCTGCCGCAGTTCTGCATGGACGAATTCAAGTTCCCCTGGGACAAGGACCCGATCGTGCGCTTCGACGACATCGACGCGCCGCAAGACAGAGCGCGGTTCGACGCGATGTACAAGAGCTGCGCGCAGGGCAACGTGCTTCACGAGCTCGGGCACGTGATCGGGTTCGCCCACGAGCAATACCGGAGCGACGACCCGCTCGCGCAACAGCGATGCGCCGCGATCGAGAAGCAGCGCGGGATCGGCGACGACTTCAACAACGTCGGTGAAGCCTTCCGCGGCGATCTCGTGGTCGGCGCGTTCGATCCGGAGTCGATCATGAGCTACTGCCGGCTCGACAAGCGCGCGTCGCTCACCAGCGAAGACGTGCGCGCGGTCCGCGTGCTCTACGGCGCGATCGGCGCGAGCGGCTCGAAGGGCACGAACGGAGGTGGCGGCGCCGACGGCGCGGACGGCGAAGATGGCGCGAGCGAGAACGGCGGCATCGGCGGAAAGGGCGGCAAGGGCGGCGCCGCCGAGTAGGCGCTCCCTTGGCGGTGCTATCCTGAACGCCATCGTGCGCCGGATCGTTCTTGGCAGCTTCTGCGCGGCGTCGATCGTCGCGTCCTTCGCGTCCTTCGCGTCCTTCGCGTCGTGCGCCGCGTTCGACGAGAGCATGCGCATCACGAAGACCGACGCCGCCACCAACGCCGACGGATCGAGCGGCGCCTCGAGCAGCGGCGCCTCGAGCAGCGGCGCCTCGAGCGGCGGGAGCTGCGTGATCACCGTGCCCGCAGGGACGGGCGGCGGGCAATGCGGCGGCGCGGGCGGCGGAACGTTCGACGGCGCGAACGAAGAAGAGCCGAACGACGTGACGCCGAACGCGATGGACGCAGAGAGCCCGCGATGCGGCGCGGTCACCGGCGCCGACATCGACAAGATCGCCTTCACGCTCCAAGCCGGCCAGTGCGCGACCCTCGAGGTTCAAGGCAGCGCGTCCGCCGTCGTCGAGGGCGCCGGCGTCACGCAGTCGATCGAGGGATCGGGGAGCGTCCGCTTCGATCCCGCAAAGACGAGCGGCCAGGTCGTCGTGACCTTGCGCGCGCCCGCCGGCACCGCCGCCGCGAGCTACAAAATCGCCTTCCATTGACCCGGCCGGCGTTTCCTCTGCCGAAAGTCGCGGACTTCGGCAGAGGCTTCGTCGCGGACTTCGGCAGAGCCAGCCTTTCCGCTCTGCCGAAGTCGTCGCGGACTTCGGCAGAGGCCAGCTTTTCCGCTCTGCCGAAGTCGCCGCGGACTTCGGCAGAGGCCTTTCGGCAGGGCCCGACGCGAGCTGGACGTATCACACCGTGACACGTCCGATCGGTAGACGTCATCGAAAGTGCCTGGTTTTTCGCGGCGAACGGACAAAATCGGCGGCTAGCGTTCGAAAAAGGCCGTTTGGTGGTGCCTCGAAAACCCTGGCGTTGGCCGGCCCGAGCTCCATGATCTCTCGTTTTCTCGTGCGAATTTTGGGTGTGGGGGCCAACCACATGTAGGCACGGTCGCTGCTTCTCCGCTCGTCATGTCTGCTCGAACGCTCGCTCTCTCCTCCCTCCTCTTCTCCTCCCTCTTCGCGCTCGGTGGCTGCGCGGGCGCCGAGCCAGACGACGCCGGACAAAGCGAAGCGGCGATGAACGCGGCGATGTCGAAGGGCGACGGCGTCTCGGCGAGCGCGGTGCGCGACGCGATCGGCGTGCTCGCGGCGCAGCGATCGACCGCTCCGCTCGGCACCTACTACGAAGACGGAAACCGGCTCGAAGGGTGTTGGCGAAACCCGGCGGGCAACAAGCTGACGGACCTGAAGAAGGCCTTCTATTGCTCGATGCCGCTCGAGTTTCGCCTCTGCAACACCGTCGTCCTCCTCACGACGGACGAGGCAAAGGTCGACGCGCGCTACCAGGGCTACCTCGATTGCCAGAAGAAGGTCGATCGCGTCTTTGGCTCCGAAGGGCGCTTCGTCTACGACGCCAACATCAATGCAGTCTACAAGCATCTCTACCTCGAGGGGCAGACGCTCAGCGACGCCGAGACGGAGTCGATCGTCAGCGCGAACAAGCCTGCCTACACGTCGCGCTCCTTCGTGATCGTCCTCGCGGCGATCGGTGAGTCGCTCGCCCGCGAGGCGATCGATCTCTCGATGAGCTCGCTCTCCGAGATGGTGGATTCGTTCAAGCAGAAGCTGAACACCGATCCTCGCTGACGCCCGACGTCGGGACTTCTGCGACATCGGACAAAACGTCGTCCGAGCGGAACCATGGCGAGGCGCCGATGTCCGGACCGAGGAGCACCCAAGAAGGTGCGCCCTCTCGGTCACGTACAACATGGGAAGAGCGCTCGTGGATTCGTTGCCCCCACCATCTTCTCCGCCCAACTTTCGCCCCGTCTATTTTCGCCGGCGCTTCCTCGAACGGGCCGCGGCCACGACCGCCGCGCTCCTCGTCGTGGCCCTGGGCAGCTACCTCGTGCTCCGGCAGCGGGACGCACGCGGCGCGACGTTGTTCGAAGCGGACGCGGCCAAGAGCGAGAAGGCGAACGAGAAGGTGATCGAGGATCCGGCGACCCTCGAGCCGCTGGCGTTCCAGCCGCCCTCACCGGTCCTCGACGATGTCTTCGGCACCCGCGTGATGAAATATTCGATCGCGCTCGATCGCGTTCGTCGTGATGGGGTCTCGCCCGAGCTCGGCGCGACCGAAGAGGCCCTCGGTCGTGAGGACGTGAGGACGGCGCTCGGAGACGACGTCTTTGGCGAGCTCCAGAACGTCAAGCGCGTGGCGCGCGAGACGGCGAAGGCGCCGCCGAACGACGAAGCGTCCGTGACGGCGCTCGACATGGCGGTCGCAAAGCTCGACAACGCTTTGCTTCGCAACCGCCAGCCCTACTTCGTCGACGTGAGTGTCCTCGCGAGCACGAGCAAGAAGACCCACACGACGACGCGCATGCTCCTCTTCTACGAGTTCTCGATCGCTGAGTCTGGGCTCTTTGCGAGCGGCAAGGATCGCGTCCGTTCGGTGCGCGTACGCCGGCTCGATCGGTTGAACTGGTCGCACACGAGCCTCGGCTTCGTGAATCCTCATCGCGCCCAAGCCACCGTGCTCCTCGATCAGGTCGACGAGCAGCTCGTGCGTCACCTCGTGCCCGCGCTGGCGAGCGGGGCGTCGATGCCGCTCGTGCGCGAGAGCGACCGAAAAGTC
Source organism: Labilithrix sp. (assembly GCA_044227045.1). Lineage (GTDB taxonomy): Bacteria > Myxococcota_A > Polyangia > Polyangiales > Polyangiaceae > Labilithrix. The sequence goes on along the minus strand of JBGAFW010000031.1, from coordinate 62,673 downwards.
ACCGTCACGCCGCTCTCCCCTCCCCTGATGGCGATGAGCATGCGCGCGGGTGAGCATGCGCGTGAAGAGCTCGCGCACTTGCCCAACGTCAACGCCGATGTCGTGCGCGAGCTCGGCGACGACCTCCTCGCGCGGCGTGAGCTCTTCGAGAAATGGAACACGGCGCGAGAGGCGGGCGGCGTCGGCCTGCGGGTGCCATCGAACCTGGCGTTCGACGTCGACTCGGTCGTCGCGACCGGCCTCGCCGACCCGGAGGACATCGCGTCGCTTCGTCAGATCCAAGCGCGGCTCGCTCGCCCCGAGGTGGACGCGACGTACCGCGCGCTCCGCGACGCCTTCGCTGACTCGATCGAACGCCACGAGGTCGAGCACCGCCTCGACATCCTGCAGTCGATCACCATGCCGAAGGAGGTGCTCCCCTTCATTCGTGGCGAAGGGCGCGTCGCGAACGACATGCGCGAGGCGGTGATGAACGAGCTGTCTGCCTACGTCTCGCAGATCGCGCGAGACGATCGCATGCCGAAGACGACGCTGGCGCTCTTGCAGCGTTTCCTCGTCAACCCGCGAACGCGCGGGAGCACCGAGGCGTTCGTCGCGATCATCGCGACCGAGGCGATCGCCCGGGAGCTCCACATCGAGGACATCGCGCCGCTCGTGTCGCGTGGCGTGCTCGACGAAGATCGGCTGAGCCGCGCCCACGAGAAGATCACAGCGGCCTCCGGCGAGCGCCTCTCGCAGGCCGCCGCCGCGGCCTACAAGCGACTATTCGGCCGCGATCTGGCCCCGCTGTCGCGCATCGCCGACGCCGATCCGAAGGGAGAAGCGCTGGGGACGACGCTGTGATGATCGTCCGGAATCTGTCGTATGCTTGGAGGCCATGAGGATGAGGGTGCTTCGGCGACGCGAGATCTTCGTTCTTGGTCTTGCCCTGGCGATCGCGGCGACGGCTTGCGGCAAGGACAAAGGACAGAAGAGCGCGGACGATGCGCGGGTCGAGGCGCAGAAGCTCGTCGAGCTGACGTCGAAGGACGTCGCCGAGGTCGAACGCGGCCTCCCCGAAGGCGCCAAGAAGCTCACCGACTTGCTCCTCAAGGAGGTTGGCAAAGACGGCGACGTGAAGTCGAACGCGCCGGCGGTCCGCACCGCGCTCCTCAAGATGCGCCAGCAGGTGCCCGACCTCGGCATCGCAAAGTCGACGTTCTTCGCGTTCGCCGACGAGAAGGGCGTCGCGATCCGTAACGACTTCGAGCACGACACGATGGCGGGCAAGGATCTCGTCGCGGGTTGGCCTGGCATCAAGCCGGTCGTCGACGGCGCGCCGTACGCCGCGACCACCGGGCAGTTCCCCGGAGCGCCGAACCCGGCCGGCCCCGACAAGGAGTGGGTCGCCGCCGTCCCGGTGAAGAACAAAGAGGGCGGACCGCTCGGCATCCTCGTGACGGGCTGGACGTATCGTCGCTTCGCGTATCACCTCCAGGTCACGCTTCAGCGCGACATGCAGGATCAGCTGATGCGCAACAACGACAAGGGCAAGATGCCCATCCTCTACGTTTGCTTGTTCGACAAGGAGAACGTCTACGGCGCAGGCGCGCCCGGCGCGATCCCGGTCCCCGAGGTCAACGAGAAGGCGCTCAAGCAAGTCGGGCTGCACGCGAAGACCGAGGCGGGTCCCGCGGCGGAGGCCCTCAAGATCACCGACCGCGACTTCGGATGGGCGGCCGCGCGGCTGCCGAAGCTCGGGCCCGACGTCGGCGTCGTCGTGCTGCGAAGCGAGATCTAGGCTCCCGAGCTGCGATCCGATCCGGTACGGCCGAGGCGATGAAGCGAGGCGACGCCGAGGAGCCACCCGACCAAGAGAACGACGCCGCCGGTCGATCGATCGATCGATCCGGCGATCGCGAGACCACCGGCGATCGCGGCGCAGGCGAGCACCAAGAGCTTCTTCGCCTTCTCGAAGCCGTCGGGCGAGGACGCGGCCTTCACCGCTCGCGCTTCCGAGCGCGTCTCCGATTCGTCATCTCTCCGAGCGCGTTTCGTCATGGGAAGACCAAGGCAAGGTCCCTCTCCTTAATAGCGCTGGCGCGACGCGAGCGGTGCTAAGAAAGAGGCATGCCGCGCTTTGCAGCGCTCGACCTCGGCTCGAATGCCCTGCGTCTGCGCATCATCGAAGCGCACGCGCCGGCGGCGCCGGGTCGCGAGCAGCTCTCGCTCTTGCCGAACGAGCAGCTCACGACGACCTCCTCGTCGGCGTGGCGTGAGGTCGCGAGCCTGCGAGCCTCGGTGCGACTCGGCAGCGAGGTGTTCGTCACCGGCAAGCTCGCGATGTCCTCGATCGGCCAAGCCTGCGCGGCCCTCCGCGAGTTTCGGCAGTCGATGGACGACGCGAAGGTCGACGCCTACCGCGCGACCGCGACGAGCGCCGTCCGCGAAGCGTCGAACGGCACCACGCTCGTCGAGCGCGCCCGTCGCGAGGCCGGCATCGAGCTCGAGGTCATCGAAGGGATCGAAGAGGCGCGCCTCATCCAGCTCGCGGTCGTGCGCCGGCTCGGCCTCTACGACAAGCGCGCGCTCCTCGTCGACGTCGGCGGCGGATCGACCGAGCTCACCTTCCTCGACAAGGGCAAGAGCGCGTGGGCGATCTCGCTCCCGATCGGGACGGTGCGCCTCCTCGAGATGTACCTCCGCGGGGTGAAGACGGTCGAACGCGAGCGGCAGAAGCTGCTCTTCGAAGGCGTCGATCGCGCGCTCGCCGAGGCGGTGCCTGCGCTGAAGAAGATGCCCTTCGAGCTCGTCGTCGGCACCGGTGGCAGCGTCGATACGCTCTCGGAGCTCTGCGCGCTCAAAGGCGGTTACGCGGGATACCCGCGCGCGGTCGACGTGGGCCTCATGAAGATCCTCATGGGCAAGCTGTTCGCGATGACGCCCGATCAACGGCGCGAGACGTTCAGCCTTCGCCCAGACCGGGCTGACACGATCGTCACCGCGGGCTCCATCTTCCTTCGCGTCGCCGAGCTGTTCAAGACGACCGCGATCGTGGCGCCGGGCGTGGGCCTCAAGGAAGGCATCCTCGAAGAGCTCGTCGACAAATACTTCGATCGCTGGGACAAGGAGTCCGAGGCGAGCACCGTCATCGAGGGGTGCATTCGCCTCGGCAAACGTTATGGCTTCGATCAGGCGCACGGTGAGCTCGTCGCGTCCCTCGCGACGACGCTGTTCGAGGACATGGCGAAGTACCATGGCTTCGGCGAGCGCGAGCGCCTCCTCCTTCGCGCTGCCTCGCTCCTGCACGACATCGGCGACTACGTCCGCTACGACGGTCACCACAAGCACAGCTACTACCTCATTCAGAACTCGGACATCATGGGCCTCACGCCCGACGAGCGCGCCATCGTCGCGAACGTCGCGCGTTACCATCGAAAGAGCCCGCCCGATCCGTCGCATCCGAACTTCCGCGACCTCGACAAGGAGGCGCGCTCGAAGGTGCGCAGCCTCGCGGCGATCCTCCGCATCGCCGACGCGCTCGATCGCGAGCACCTCGGCAAGGTGAAGAGCGTGCGCGCCGAGATCGACGGCAAGGGTCGCAAGATGAACCTCTTCATCACGGGCGAAGAGGACCGCGAGCTCGAAGAGTGGACGGTGCGCGCCAAATCGGAGCTCCTCCGCGACGTCTTCGATCTCGACATCGCGATCGCCGGGACCGCCTCGAGCTCCTCGCGTCCTTCGCAGACGCGCGAGCCCGCGGCGCTCCCCGCCTCGACGCGGACGTCGTCGTTGCCCGACACGAAGCGCTGACGACGCGCCGCAGGCTACTTGCAGACGTTCGTCAGCGGATCCTTGCAGACGCCGTTCTCACACGTGAGGCATCCCTCGGCGTCGTCGCATTTCTCTCCGTACTTGATTTGCCGCGTGCAGGCGCCCTCGCCGTTGAGGAGCCACCCCTTGCAGTAGAGGCCCGCGGCGCAGAGCATCCCTTCGCCGCATTTCTCGCCCTGCTTTCGATCGCGCGTCACGCTTCGACACTTCAGCGTGCTGTCGTCGCAGTAGAAGCGATCGGCGCCCCGCGAGTAGCCCCAGAAGAGCGTATTGCCGCCGTCACGCGTGACATGACAGTCATCACGGTTGTGGCATGCCGTCGCGCCGTCCTCGACCGCGCTGCAGGAGCCTTTTTGACATGCGAGCCCGGCCTCGCACGCGTCTGCGTCCTGGCACGATCCGCCGGCGGGGCGCCGCTCGGCGCAGACGTCGTCGATGCAGGCGAGACCCACCTTGCAGTCGGACGTGCTCGAACACTCGACGCCCTTCTCACGCCTGCGGTTGCGACTGAGCTCTTCGCAGGTCGGCGTCGGGCCGCAGCCCTCCGCTTCGAGCTCCTTCTGGCATTGCTTGACGCGATCGTCGACGCCCGTGATCGAGAACAGGCCCACGTACCACGACGCGACCCAGTGCTCGCACTGCTCGCCGCTCCAGCTCCAGAAGAAGTACGCGTCGCTCGACGCGCAGCGCGCGCCCCGATCGCAATGCGCCTTCGCGAACGACTTCGCGTCGGTGCATGCCTTCGCGTTCGAGACGCCGCCGGTGATGATCGGCGAGGTCCCGAATCCATCCGTCTCCGTATCGTTGATCGTCCGAAAGCCGGGGACGCATCCCACGGCCAAAATGCACGCCGCCACCACCGCACCACCCGCGCGCGTCCAAAGCATTCGTCTTCCTCCACCACTCGGTCACGGCTGACGACGACGAGCAAAAAGAGCCTTTCCCGGAAGACGGTCTCGCTCCGTCACTGCTCGGTCTGTGGCTCTTGGCAGGTGCTGGTCGCCGCGAAGTAGCGAGCGCGTCCATTCGCTCGCACAAGGAAGACGGCGCCCGGCGGCGACCATTCAGAAAAGAACACCGCTCGAAAGCCACTCGAAAGGGTGGGTGGTGTGCGGATCCACCATTGCGTAAGCGCGCGTTCACGCATTAACGTGGCGCCTTGGCCATGCGCTCGCCTGCACGAAAAGCACCACCCAAGGCCGTCGCGGTCGCCGTGCTCGCGATCGCCGCCGGCGCCCTCGCGGGATGCTCGAGCCGTGCGGTCCCCGATCCCCGCAGCGCGGCAGAGGAGTACGCGCAGGCCGCGTCGCGTGGTGACGGCGACGCGATCTACGAGATGATGACCACCTCCGGTCAGAAGTCGCGTTCCCGTGAAGACGTGAAGAAGCTCGTCGCCGAGCAACGTAGCGAGCTCGCCGAGCAAGCCAAGACGCTCACCGCGAAAGACGCACGTGTCGAGGCGGTCGCCCGCCTCCGCTACGAAGACGGCGAGGAGGCGCAGCTCGAGCTGCGCGAAGGTCGCTTCTGGATCACGTCGTCCGGCGCGCTCCCCGGCGGATCGCGTACGCCGGAGCAAGCGCTCGACCAGCTGCGTCGCGTCCTCGCGCGGCGAAGCTACGCAGGGCTCATGCGTGTCCTCACGCCGTCGACGCGCGCGGCGATCGAGCAGGATCTTCGATCGCTCGTGACGGGGCTCGAGCGACCGGAGACCTTGCATGTCGACGTCACCGGCGACGGCGCGATCGTCACCATCCCCGGCGGCCATAGCGTGAAGCTCAAACGCGAAGGCGGCGTCTGGCGCGTCGACGACTTCGACTGATCTCGACCGCTCCAGAGGCCAGGCGGATCTAACGTTCGGCTCGCGATCTGCTAACGTTCAGGGCCGATCCTTCATGCGTCGCCCCTGCCTCGAAGCCAGCGCGGTCCGGAGATTCCTGATCGCCGTCGCGCCGTTCCTGATCGCGGCGTCGCTCCTCGTGATGGGCATGCCGCGCGTCGCGCACGCGTTCGGAGACGTCGGCGCGTTCGATCCTCGCGCGCTGCTCGCCGGCGGCACCACCGGGCCCGCGCGTGCGACCGCGGCTGGTCGCTGGTCGTGGGAGCTCGTCGCGCGCACGAGCGCCCCCGCACGCCTCAAGCCGACGCAAGTGCACGCGAGCGACGCGAGCGTCGTCGACGGTCCGTTCTTGTGGTGGAGCGGCGAGACACAGCTCACCGCGCTGACGCCTCAAGAGATCGCTGGGCTTCGAAAGTTCTTCGCGCTCGGCGGCGTGCTGCTCGTCGATGACGCCGGCGCGTCGGACGACGGAGCGCCGAGCGCGTTCGGCAAGAGCGCACGCGAACAGATCGCGCGCGTGCTCCCCGACATGAGCCCGATCGCGCTCGGCGCCGACCACGTCCTCTTCAAGTCGTTCTACTTGCTGAAGCGCGCCGAAGGCCGCGTGGCAGGACCGCGCACGCTCGACGCGATCGTTCGCGGTGGCCAGCCGCAGGTGATCTTCTCTTCGCACGATCTCGGCGGCGCGCTCGCCAAAGGCGTCACCGGGTCGTGGGAGCACCCCGTCGTACCCGGCGGCGACCTCCAGCGCGAGCGCGCGATCCGCCTCGCCGTCAACATCGCGATGTACGTGCTCTGCTCGAACTACAAGGACGATCAGGTGCACGCTCCCTTCCTCATGCGCCGCCGTGCCGGGGCGTTGGTCCCCTGAGCGAAGCGCACGAAGAGGATCGACGAGATGGAGATGAGCACGCGGCTCGCAGTGAACGGAGACCTGCCTCAGTGGGCGGCGATCCTCGCGTGCGCGCTCGTGCTCTTGAGCCTCGGCATGCTCGTCGTTCACGAGCTTCGCCGGCGCGAGCGCGGCGGCGTTGCGATCGTCGTCAGCGGCGTGCTCGCGCTCCTCGCGCTCCTCCTCGCGGTCGTGCGCCCCGTTCGTATCGCCGCGCGTGAGAGCGTGATCGGCGCAAAGGTCGTCGTGCTCGCCGACACGTCGCGATCGATGGCGCTCCCGCAAGACGGCAATGCTCCGCGTCGTGACGTCGAGGCTCGCGCGCTCGCGGACCTCACGAAGAAGTCGAAGGATGCACGTCTCCTCGTGCTCGGCTTTGGCGACGGCGCGCCTCAGCCCATCTCGATCGGCGACAAGACGAAGTCGAAGACCGCCGAGCCAGCGGAAGAGACGAAGTGGATCGCGCCGCGAAGCGATCTCACGACGGCGCTCCGCGCGCTGGCCGCGTCGGCAGAGGAGAGGCCGCAAGCGGTCGTCGTCGTCTCCGATGGTCGCCTCGACGATCCGGCCGAAGACGCCTCGAAGGAGAGCCTCACCTTGCTCGGCAAGGAGCTCAAGGTCCCGATCCACACCGTCGCGACGACGCGCGAAGGCCCGCCCGACGCGAGCGTGCGTCGCGTCTCCGCCGCCGGCGCCGCGGTCGCGCACGTGCCGCTTCCGCTGCGCGTCGAGGTGGGCTGCAGCGGAGGCCTCTCGTGCGACGAGCTCACCGTGACGGCGCGCGAGCTCCGTGAGGATGGGCCGCCCGCGCTCCTCGCGACGGGCCTCTCGCACCTCAAAGACGGCAAAGGCACGGTCGACCTCTCCGTCACGCTCGAGCGCGCCGGCGCGCGCATCATCGAGATCGGGATCACGCCGCCGTCGGGCGACGCGATCCCGGAGAACGATCGCCGCTTTCTCACGTTCGTGGTCGCGCGCGAGCGTGTCCGCGTGCTTCACGTCGCAGGCCGCCCCACGAACGACGTGCGCGCGCTCCGCCAATGGCTGAAGAGCGACGCCTCGGTCGACGTCGTCGCGTTCTTCATCTTGCGCACGCAGTCGGACAACCCGAACGCACGCCAGGAAGACCTGTCGCTCATCCCCTTCCCCGTCGACGAGCTCTTCACCGAGCACCTTCCGTCGTTCGACGCCGTCGTCCTTCAAGACTTCGACGCGCAGCCGTACGGCCTCGAGAAGCATCTCCCGCAGCTCGCGCGCTACGTGAAGTCCGGCGGCGGGCTCATCATGGTGGGCGGGCAGAACTCGTTCATCGCGGGCGGCTACGCCGGGACGCCGCTCGCCGAGGTTCTCCCCGTCTCGCTCGACAACTCCGCGGGCGCGACCGCCGCCGACGTCGCGCCGGTGACACCTGCATGGACCGACGACGGTCGCACCGCGCCCTTGCTCGCGCCGCTTCGTGATGTCGCCGCCGAAGAGCTACCGCAGATGCCGGGCGCCAACATCCTCGGTGACGTGCGCGCGGGCGGGCTCGTCCTCTGGTCGCATCCGGGTCGCACGACGAAGAGCGGACAGCCGATGCCGATCCTCGCGATCGGCGATCAAGGCGACGGCCGATCGATCGCGCTCGGGATCGACGGCGCATGGCAGCTCGAGTTCTCGCAGCTCGGCGCGCGGACGTCGGGTCGCGGCTACGGCGCGATGTGGGACGGCCTCCTCGGTTGGTTGATGCGCGATCCTCGCTTCGAGCCTGGGCAGCTCGATCTCACTGGGCCGTGCGTCGCGGGCGAGCCCGCGCACATTCGTGTCCGCGCGCCGGGCTCGGACAAGTCGAAGCCCGAGCAGCAGATGGCGATCGAGCTTCGCCGCCTCGACCGGCAAGACATCGCGCCGCTTCGCGTCGAGGTCCCCAAAGGTCACGCGAACGCGACGGGCGTGATCGACGTCACGCTCCCTCCGCTCGCGGCAGGTGGCTACACCGCACGCCTCAAGCTCGGCCCAGGCCCCACCACGCGTCGCGACTTCGCCTGCGAAGCGGGCGGCGACGAGTGGGCCGACTCGCGCCCCGATCCGGAGCGTCTTCGCGCGATCGCCGACGCGACCGGCGGAAGCTTCCGCTGGGCCGATGACGATCTCGCGCTTCCCTTCCCGCGGCCGTCGGTCGTCAGCGCCGAACGCCATGTCGTCCCACTCGCGCCGCCTTGGTCGTGGACCCTCGCCGCGGCGGTCCTCCTCGGCGTGCACTGGTTCACGCGTCGCCGGAGCGGCCTTTCATAGGCTCACGAGCGCGAGCGGCATGGACCGGCAGCGCTTTCGGGTTTTCGACCAAGGCACCGCCTGATAGGAAGGCAAGAGGACCCTCCTTCGCTCCTTCCACGGTTCGCGTCGCGTCGCGAAACACGAGCGAAACGATCGGCCCTCTAGACTCCAGGTCAGAGCGTGCACTTCTCCAGGTACGACACAGCGGGTTTCTTCGACGAGATGTTCGAGCTGGCGGCCGGTGACGGGGCTACCCCCACGCCGCGACCGCGAGCCTCGACGGTCCTCCTCAAGAATCGTTTGGATACATTGTCGCCTGCGGAGCTGCGCGACCGGCAGATCGCCGCCGAGCGCGCGCTCCTCAACCGCGGGATCACCTTCAACGTCTACGGCGACGCCGCCGGCACCGAGAAGATCTTCCCGTTCGACATCATCCCGCGCGTGATCCCGTCGTCCGACTGGAGCCTCATCGAGCGCGGCCTCAAGCAGCGCGTTCACGCGCTCAACACGTTCATCGCCGACGTCTACGGCGAGCGTCGCATCGTCAAAGAAGGCGTCGTCCCGGAGTCGATCCTCGCGTCGGCCGCGAGCTACCTGCCCGCGATGGTCGGCGTGAAGGCGCCGAAGGGGATCTACTGCCACGTCGTCGGGACGGATCTCGTTCGCGATCGCGACGGGCAGTTCTACGTGCTCGAAGACAACCTTCGCTGCCCGTCGGGCGTCTCGTACGTGCTCGAGAACCGCCAGGTGATGAAGCGCACGTTCCCGCTGGTCTTCGATCAGCTGCGTGTCCGTCCGGTGGACCTCTACCCGAACAAGCTGCTCGAGACGCTCGAGAACGTCAGCCCCACGACGTCGCCGACGGTCGTCGTCCTCACGCCAGGCGTTCACAACTCCGCGTACTTCGAGCACTCGTTCCTCGCGCAACAGATGGGCGTCGAGCTCGTCGAAGGACGCGACCTCGTCGTTCGCGACGGACGTGTGCACATGCGCACGACGCGAGGCTTTCAGCGCGTCGACGTCATCTATCGTCGCATCGACGACACGTTCCTCGATCCGAACGTGTTCCGTGCAGACTCGATGCTCGGCGTCCCAGGCATCATGGACGTGTACAAGGCAGGGCGCGTCGCGCTCGCGAACGCGCCAGGCACCGGCGTCGCCGACGACAAGGTCATCTACACGTTCGTGCCGAAGATGATCGAGTATTACCTCGGCGAGAAGCCCATCTTGCCGAACGTGCCCACGTACCGCTGCGAAGACGACAAGGAGCGCGCGCACGTCCTCGAGAACATCGCGAGCTTCGTCGTGAAGGCGGCCAACGAGTCCGGCGGGTACGGCATGCTCGTCGGCCCGCAGGCCTCCGCGGCCGAGCGCGAGGAGTTCAAGGCGCGCATCCAGAAGAACCCCCGCGAGTACATCGCGCAGCCCACGCTGGGTCTCTCCCGTGTCCCGACGATCGTCGACGACGCGATCGAAGGACGTCACGTCGATCTTCGTCCTTACGTTTTGTACGGCGAAGACATCTTCGTGCTCCCGGGCGGGCTCACGCGCGTGGCCCTGCGCAAAGGCTCGCTCGTCGTCAACTCGTCGCAAGGCGGCGGCAGCAAGGACACGTGGGTCTTGCAAGACCGCGACTCGATCCCGGTGATGCCAACGAACGGCTCGACGCCTCCTCCGTCGCCGGTCACGCAGACGCAGTCGCAGTCGCAGTCGCAATCGCAATCGCAGTCGCAGAAGAGCGGAGGGTAGGTCCACCATGTTGAGCCGCGTCGCCGATGCGATTTACTGGATGAGCCGCTACGTCGAGCGCGCGGAGAACGTCGCGCGCTTCGTCGACGTCAACCTTCACCTCGCGCTCGACTACCCCGAAGGCGGATCGCAGTGGGAGCCGCTCGTCGCGACGACCGGCGACGCCGAGATCTTCGCCGAGCGCTACGCGTCGAAGGGCGGCGCGTCGCGCGACAACGTCCTCGAGTTCTTGACGTTCGATCGCGAGAGCCCGAACTCCATCATCAGCTGCCTCGCGCACGCACGCGAGAACGCGCGCTCCGTCCGCGAGATCATCTCGTCGGAGATGTGGGAGCAGGTCAATCACGCCTACCTGATGGTGATGGAGGCCGCGCGCTCGAAGGTCGCGCTCGAGGCGCCGCACGATTTCTTCACCGAGATCAAGCAAGCCTCCCAGCTCTTCGTCGGCATCACGTACCTCACGATGAGCCACAACGAGGCGTGGCACTTCGGACGCCTCGGTCGCCTGCTCGAGCGTGCCGACAAGACGTCACGCATCCTCGACGTGAAGTACTTCCTCCTTCTGCCGCAGCCCACCGACGTCGGCACCGCGCTCGACGCCCTCCACTGGGGAGCGCTGCTTCGATCGGCGAGCGCGTTCGAGATGTATCGCAAGCGCCATGGCGGCATCACGCCGGCGAAGGTCGTCGAGTTCTTGATCCTCGAGCGGCGCTTCCCGCGAACGGTCCGCTACTGCTTGAACAAAGCCGAGCGCTCGCTGCACGCGATCACGGGCGCGTCGCTCGGCACGTGGACGAACGGCGCGGAGCGCGAGCTCGGTCGCCTCAACGCCGAGCTGTCGTACGCCGACACGAAGGAGATCCTCGCGCAGGGCCTTCACGAGTACATCGACAGCCTCCAGCAGCGACTGAACTACGTCGGGTCTTCGGTCTACGAGACCTTCTTCGCGATGAAGCCGATCGATCAGGAGGAGCCGCGCGAGATGGATGTGCGCCGCTCGCTCCCGCCGCTCTCGACGACCCGTTACTGAAGCGGTTCGGTGCGCGAACGCCAGCGCGGCGTCGAAACGCGTGTACGCGTCTGCGTCGTCACGTCAGACGTTGCCACACACGTTGATGGCAAACCCCGATCGGTTCGACAACCAATGTGCCAAGAGGTCCTACAAACACGACGGAACTTTCCACAAAACTCGACTGGGATGGTGGTTGGGTTTGGTACTTCTTAATTCATGAAAGCCTCCTTTACTGCACTCCTCTCTCTTACCGTCGGCATCGCCGCGCTCATCGCGTGCGGATCGGATGGCGATGGATCGAGCAGCAGCGGCAGCAGCGGAGAGTCGTCCAGTGGTCTGAGTAGTGGCCAGCCGTTTCCCACGGACGACGGCGGATCCGACCCGTCGTTCGGCGACGTCGACCTCGCGTCGATGCACGTCGAGCCCGCGAACTTGGTCCTCTCGCTCACGCCCGGTCAGAGCCTCACGCAGGCGTACAAGCTGATGGGCAAGCTGAAGAACCAAGCGAGTGAGATCGATCTGACGTCGCGCGCGGTGTTCTACGTGCCAGACAACTACCTGATGGGCGGCTTCCCGCTCGACGGCTCACCCACGTTCACGTCACGTCTTCCCGTCGCGGCGACCGATCCCCCGCAGCGTGGCGGTATCGCCACGATCCGCGCGACGATCGCGAACGCGGATGGGCCCCACGACGCCACGACGACGCTCACGCTGAAGCTCAATGGCGGTCCTTACAACCGACCGGGTGTCCCGGCCGACGCCGCGACGAAGTTCGGAGGCACCGTCGACGCCGCGCGCGCGCCGACGCTTTATTACCCGAACGACGGCACGATGCTTCCGCCAAACCTCCGCCGCCTCGACGTGCAGTGGAAGGCCAAGGGCGGAACGAACCTCTACGAGATCTCGTTCAAGAGCGCCGTCGGCGAGGTCATCTACTACTCGCGTTGCGACGGAGGCGCGCCCAACTGGGACGCAGGCTCGTGCGCGTTCGAGCTCGACGAGGCCGGCTACAACGCGCTCGCGTACACGAACGCTGGCGCAGGTCCGGTCACGCTGAAGATTCGTGGCACGGTCGAAGGCGATCCGACGAAGCTCGGCGAGAGCGCGGAGTTTCACATCGAGTTCGCGCAGAACAGCGTCTACGGCGGCCTCTACTACTGGAACGTCACGCAGACGGCGATCATGCGCTTCGACTTCGGCGCCGCGACCGGCGTGCCCGACGTCTTCGCCGATCACAACTCGTGCGTCGGCTGCCACGCCTTGAGCCGCGACGGGACGAAGATGGTCGCCTCGCTCGACGGACAGAACAACGGACGTCTCGTCTTCACGAACGACGTCACGAAGGTCAACCAAGCGCAGACGAGCTCGTTCACCGTCTGGGACAACGGCCCGAACCGCATCCAGTTCGCGTCGTTCAACCCGACCGGCTCGCAGTTCGTCGCCGTCTACGGTGACACGAGCGCGCAGAACGGAGCCGCGCCGGCCGACATGGATCAGAACAAGCTCTGGTTCCACGACGGCACGACGGGCCTCCGCGCCTCGTCGCACACGCTTCCATATCGCCCCGATCATCCGGATTGGTCGCCCGACGGAAACATGATCGCGTTCACGCACATCAACGGCACCGGCACCTCGCAGATGCCCTCGCGCGGCAACGTCGAGATGATCAAGAAGGACGCCGCTGGCGCATGGAGCGTGCCGATCGTCATCGCGCCTTACGCGACGGACAAGATGCGCTTCAACCCGAACTTCGAGCCGAGCTCGGCGTTCCTCTACTTCACCGAGTCGACCTGCCCGGCCGGTCAGCCCGACTCCGGTGACTGCAACGGCGACTCGGATCCGACCGCGAAGACGTTCGTGGCGACGCCCGCGGCGAACGCGCCGCTCATTCCGCTCACCAACTCGTTCAAGCGTGGCGTCATCGACGTCGAGAACAACCTCGCCGACACGGGCGACACGTTCCCGCGCTCGGCGCCGTTCCAGACGGTTCATCAGAAGACGAAGCTCGTGTGGTTCACCGTCGCCTCACGCCGCAAGGCGGGCCTTCGCTCGCAGTCTGGCCCGCAGCACCTCTGGATGTTCGCGGTCGACTGGCAGAAGGTCCTCGCCGGACAAGACGGCAGCTACACCGGCTTCTACCTCCCGTTCCAGGACCTGAAGACGTCGAACCACATCGGCCAATGGACCGAGAAGATCGTCGGCGGAACGCAGCCTCCACCGCCTGCGCCTCCGCCGCCGCCTCCTCCGCCGGCGCCGCCTGGCCCGAAGTAATCGGCACACCACACGCGCGGCGCGCGAGACGCACTCCCCGGACTCCGCGGAGTGCGTTTCGTTTTGTGGCGCGAGCCTACTTCTCGGGCAGCGTGACCAGGACGATCGCGGACTCGACCGCGCTCGACATGACGATCTCGCGTGGCGAGAGGACGATCGGATAGATCGGCCGGTTGAGGCTCGCCGGGAGCGGGCCAGGCGCGATGACGGATCGCGAAGGGACCCCCGCGACGGTCGTGACGGCACCGGTGGCGAGGTCGACCTTGCGGAGCGTGGAGCTCACCGTATCGGTGACGAACGCTTCGCCTTGTCCGGTGCACGCGAGGTGCTTCGGCGCGCGGAAGCGTGCCTCGGCGCCGACCGCGTCGATGTGCGCGAGCTGCCCAGCCGCGCCGGCGATGGTCGTGACCTTGTTCGTCGCGAGATCGAGCTTGCGGATCGTCCCCGCCTCGATGTCGCTGATGATGAGCGCGTTCAACGACGTGTCGAGGCAGAGTCCGCTCGCGGTGAGGAAGCGCGCCTCGAGTGCGGTGCCATCCGTCGTACCGCGAGCGCCTTCGACGCCCGCGACGCTCTTGGTCACCGTCGGATCGTTCGGATCCCAGATCTGCACCGAGCTTCCGCGCGCGAAGTAGATCTTCTCGTTCTGCGCGTCCATCGTGAGCGATGCGCCGAGCGCGATGGGCGCGATCGTCTTCGTCGCGCCGGTCGCCACATCGACGCGCCGGATGTTCACCGTGCCGCTGTCGCTGAAGTAGAGGTGACCATGGCCGTCATAAACGATGCTGTCAGGTTCGTCGCTGAAGCGAGACTCTGCGCCCGAGTCGCCGTCCATCATGTCGCGATCGCCGCGTTTGCCTGCGATCGTTCGCGTCGTGCTGGTGTTCAAGTCGAGCGCACGAATGAGCTGATTGCCGGCGTCGTAGATGTAGACCGTCTTGCTCGCGCGATCGAACGCCAGCAAGACGTCGAGCGCGAACCGCGCGTCCTTCGCGACGCCGTCGGCGTACGCGTTGTTCGTGCCTCGCCCTGCGACGGTCTCGACGCGTTCGCCGGTCAAGAGACGCACGGTGAACGCGTCGGCGATGAGGAACGTGCCCGCCGCACGATCACGTGCCGCGATCCCGCCGATGCCCTCGAAGCGGATCGTGGGGCTGTTGCGCGCGCCGTCCACCCACCCAGGCTCGTTCGCGCCCGTCACGGTCGCGAGCGATGGGTTGTTCTGCGTGAAGGTTCGCAGTCGGTAGCCGTCCGAGACGAGCGCCGTGGGGATCGCGCCGAGCGAGTACAGCTCGAGGCCTCTCCAGCCCGAGCTCGGCAACGCGCCGCCGTCGACCTCCGGGTCGACGATGGGCAGCGTGCTGAAGGCCTTCGTCGTCTTCAAGTCCACCGTCGCGAAGCCGAACTTTGACCCGTGGTAGCCGACGAACAGGCGCGACGAGACCGGCTCGAGGATCGCGTCGGTCAAGAGCGGCGGAAACGCATCCACACCGCAGATACCATCCTGCGTAAGAGCGCCTGTCGTTCCGCAGAACGTCACCACCGCCTTCGTGTTTGGCTCGAACGTCCGGATGCGCTTGCTGTCGTTGATGTAGAGGAGACCGTCCACCCATGCGAGCCCGAACATCCAAAACGAGAACCGCGCCTTTGCTCCGGCTCCGTCGTCGACGCCGCAGACACCTCCTGCCGCCGTGGAGACATTCGCGGCCGAGAGATCGATGCGGCGGAGCGTGCAGCGCGAGACGTGGTCCGAGCTTACGTCCGTCACGTAGAGCGAGTGATCGCCGTCGAACACGATCGCGTGCAGCTCGTCGAAGCGCGCGGCCGAGAAGATGCCGTCGTCACCACCACGAACGCCGACCTGGCCCGCGAGCGTCGTGACCTCGAGCGAGCCCGCCGCGATCTTGCGGATGACGGCGTTCAGCGTGTCGAGCACGTAGATGTTTCCATCGCGATCGACGGTGATGCCTTGAAGACGGCCAAACCTCGCATCGCCGGCGGGGCCGTCGCGAAAGCCCGAGCCGCCGACGTCGCCCGCGATCACGCGAAGCTCGCCGGTGAGCCGCGTGTCGGCGCCGGCGTCGATGGTCGGTGAGTCGACGTCGGCGTCCGGCGAACCCTGCGCATCCGGCAAGGCCGTGATCTCGGTGTCGCCGTCGAGCCCGATGAGGAGGTTGCACGCGAGCGCGAAGGTGCTTCCCACCGCGATGGTGGTGACGAGCGGGCGCATGAGTCGCGCTTGGTGAGGGTGACGCATCAGAATTGCCACGTGAGAGGGTGAGATGAGCTGGCGCTCGCGGTCGATCGCGACGACGGCGCGACGAGGAAGACGACGAGGCCAGCGGCCGCGACGAACGCCCCTGCGCTCACGAGCACCGTCGAGACGACCCCCGACGTCTTCGCGTCGTCACGCGTCGACGCAGACGCGGCGTCGGGGCAGCGCGTTCCCGAGCAGCCCGCGGCCTCCGCAGAGGACTTTCCGTTGATCGCGATGAGTCCGAACACGAGGCCGGTCACCACCGCAGCCCCGCCGACGCCCATGCCGATCACGCCGAGCGTCTTCGATGACGACGACGAAGGCTCGCGCGGCTCCTTGGGCGAGGAAGGCGTCGCCGGCGGAGGGACATCCTTCGAAGGCGGGAGCGGAGGACCGGGCGCGATGTCGAGCGTGCGCCGCTCGCTCTCCGCGACGGTGATGCGAAAGACGCGCGCGGCACGTCCCGGCGCGGACACCTCGAAGACCTGCTCGCCAGGATCGGCCGGCACGCCTTTGTCGAAGCTGTGTGGTGGGACCTCGATCCCGCCTCGACGCACCACGGTATTCGCAGGCGCCGCAGGCTCGAGTCGAAGCACGACGCGCGCGAGTCGCGCCTCGACCGCGGTGACGAGCGCCTCGATCTGCGAGGACATGTCCGTGAGCCGTCGATCGCGCGCCAGATCGCGCGCGGCGGTCAGGTGCGCGAGCGCGCTGCCGAGCCTGCCAAGCTTCTCCTCGCACCGCGCGAGGTTGACGAGCGTTCGCGGATCCGGAGAGAGCTCCTGGCTTCGCGTGAGGAGCGGGATCGCCTCCTCGGGCTTGTTCGCGAGGAAGAGCTCGTAGCCTTGCTTCGAGAGGTCACGCGCGAGCGCCGGATCACCGGCTCGGGTCGACGGCGCAGGGTCGGCCGCGAAGGACGGCGTGGGATCGAGCAACGCGAGCGTCATCGACGCGAGGAGCCACGCGAGCTTCGCCGGAGAGCGCTTCGTCTTCATGTACGCATGCATCAGCGCGGATCCCATGGGTCGCGTGAGCTGCCCGCGGTGCTCGGAGCGCTCGGCGTGGTCGTGGAGGGTGGGCGCGCTGCGGAGGCAGGCGTCTTGAGGACATTCGACGGAGGGCGTTTGGAGCTCGCGACCACGGGCGGAGCGCTCGCCACGAGCGCGCTCGCGGAGAGGACGACCGGCGGCGGGGCGCCGCTGGCGACGAGGCTCGGCGCAGTGGCGGACGGCGCGAGGGTCGTGGACGCCGACGCCGATGGCGAGACACCTGCGTGGACGGTCGCGCGCTCGCCCGTGCCCTTCAGCATCAACCACGCGAGCAAGCTCACGAGTCCGACGCCGAAGACCAACGCCATCGCGATCATCGCGCGCGCCGTGCGACGAGGTCGCTCCGCCGTCTCCCCGACCGTCGCCTGCGAGATCGCGAAGCCGAGGTTACGCTTGCTCCTCTGGCGGTCGTCCTCTGCCGCGCCAGAGCTCTTCTGCAGCGACGCGAGCGAGGGCGACGCTGGCAGGCGCGCGTCGCTCTCCGTCGCTTCGAGCGTGTCGGGGCTGATTTGCTTCACGCTGCCCGTTCGTACGCTCGGTAGAGCCACCGTGCGAAGGATGCGCGCGAGCGAGGCTTGCGACGCGTCGCCTCCGAAGGGAGCGATCGTGTGGGCGAGCTCGGCGATGTTCGCGAAGCGGTTGGCGGGATCGCGTTCGAGGCACGTCGCGATCGCGTCCGACAGGCGCGTCGGGACATCGCGCACCAAGGTCTCGAGCCTTCGTGCGGTCGTCGTGAGCACGAGCGCGCCGAGCTCGGCGATCGACTCGGCCTCGAACGGCGGCTCGCCGGCGATGAGCTCGAACAAGATCGCGCCGAGCGACCAGATATCCGACCGCGCGTCCACCGACCGCGCGCTCCGGAGCTGCTCGGGTGACATGTAGAGCGGCGAGCCGAGGATCGTCTTCGTGCGTGTCAGGCCGAGCTCACCGGGGTCACCACTCGCGAACTTCGAGATGCCGAAGTCGAGCACCTTGATCGAGTCGCCGCTGCGCGTCTTTGCCAGAAACAGGTTCGACGGCTTCAGGTCGCGATGGACGATCTCGAGCGCGTGCGCCTCGGCGATCGCCTCGCATGCCTCGAGGACGTAGTCGACAGCACGGCTGAAGGGAATACGGCCTTCCCGCTCGACGAGGCTGTCGAGATCCTCTCCCTCGAGATACTCCATCACGATGCACGGCGACCCAGAGGGCAGCGAGGTGACGTCGAGGACGCGCGCGACGTGTGAGCTCTGGATCTTGGCGAGCGCGCGCGCCTCGCGAAGGAAGCGCTCGATCGACTGCGCGTCGGTCGCCAGCGACGCGATGAGCGTCTTGATCGCGACCTTCTCGTGAAGCACCAGGTGGTTCGCGGAGACGACGACGCCCATCCCGCCGCGACCCAAGACCGAGATCACCTCGTACTTCCCGTCGACGATCTCTCCCGGGAGAGGGCCGCCTTCGGTCAGGACGCTACTCACACCCCCAGATTACTCGAGATGGTGACGCGGAGAGAGAGTCTCTTGCGCGAACCTGTGCGCAATAAGAGCGGGAAAAGCGCGCGCCAGACTTGACGTGCCCCCTCACCTCCGTCGCACGGTCGCAAACCGCTTGCCGAGGTGCTTTGGCGGGCACATAAGCGCGGGCGTGCGGTTCGTTCTCTCGTCTTCGTCCCTCTCGTCCATCCTCCTCCACCTCGTCGCGCTCTCCGTGATGGTCGCTGCAGGATGCACGGACTCGACCTCGACTCCGAGCGACGGACCGCTCGTGCTCGAAGACGGATGCCAGCCGCTCCTCGCACGAACCCAGCCCGACGAGGCGTCACGCGGTGGGTGTCTCCTGCCCTACCCGTCGGATTTCTACCGAACGGGGACAGGAGAAGCGCGCGTCGTTCTCTCTCCTGCGGCGAAGCCTCGTCGAGCGACGGGCCAAGTGGCCGATCTTCACGAGGTCGTGCCGATGGACGGCTTCTCGCTCATCCCGACGATCGTGGCGACCTTGCCGAGCCGCATGTCGCGCGTGGGGCTCCCAAACGTGCTCGACGATCCGGCGCTGAGCGCGACCGCGGCGAGCGCGACCGTCATCCTCGACGCTGACCGTGGCGCGTTTGTCCCGCACTATACCGACAAGGTGGATCGCGGCGTGGACGACACGCACGAGCCCATCGTCCTCCGCACCTTCGCGCCGCTGCTCCCCAATCACCGGTACATCGTCGCGCTCCAAGGTGTGCGCCTGGGCGGCCCGGACGATCATCCGGACGCGTCGATGCTCGCGCCCCCACCGGAAGGCTTCGCGCGTCTTCGCGATGGCCGCGCCGATCCCAAGATCGACGGCCTGCGCGATCGCTTCGAGCGCGAGGTGTTCGCTCCGCTCGAGCGCGCCGGCGTGAAGAAGAGCGACTTGCAGCTCGCGTGGGACTTCACGACCGGAAGCGAAGAGCAGCCGCGCGCCGCGATGCTCAAGGCGCGCGAGCTCACCCTCGCGTGGCTGTCGTCGATCGGCGGCGCTCCTGCCGTGACCATCACCGAGACGAAGCCCGGCACCGATCGCATCTGGAAGACGGTGAGCGGCACGATCAAGGACGTCCCGCTCTTTCTCGACCAAGCAGGCCCTGGCGGCAGGCTCTTTCGCGGCCCGGGCGGCCAGGTCGCGCAGAACGGGACGACGTCGTTCGATTTCACGATCAACGTCCCGAACAGCGTCCGCGATCGCTTCGAGCCCGGGCGCGTGATCGCATACGGCCACGGCTTCTTCGGCGGCCGCTCGGAGCTCGAAGGCAACGGCGCGAAGACGTTCGCCGACAAGCTCGCGGCGGTCGAGTTCGGGATCGATTGGTGGGGGATGGCGAAGGAAGACGTCGGCCGCGTGAGCAATACGCTCGGCGAGATGCCCGAGCACGGCGCCGACTTCGCCGATCGCGTGCATCAAGCGATGGTGAACTGGATCGTCATGACCGCGGCGATCAAAGGGCCGCTCGCGAAGGCGCCCGAGCTCCTTCGTCCCGCCACCGGCGGCCCCGCCGATGGCGTGATCACGATGCCGGGAGGCACGACGACGAACGCCGGACAATGCGTGTATGATCCAAGCTTCATCGGGTATTTCGGCGCGAGCCAAGGGCACATCCTCGGCGGCACGCTCGCGGCGCTCGATCCCGACTTCTCACGCGTCGTGCTGAACGTCGGCGGCGGCGGCTTCACGCACATGATGCCTCGCTCCGCGAACTTCGGTCCGTTCTCCGTCGTGCTCGACTTCACGTTCAAGGACGAGCTGATGACGCAGGCGTACATCGCGATGTTCCAGCGCGCCCTCGACTCGATCGATCCCATCACCTATGCGCCGCTCGTCCTCTCGAGCGGCGGCAAGACGCTCCCGCAGAGCCAGCCCGATCGTCGTGCGCTTCTCCAGACCGGGCTCGGTGACGCGCAGGTCCCGAACATGGGCAGCTTCCTTCACGCGCGCGCGCTCGGCGTGAAGCAGACGATGCCGGCGCCGAAGAGCATCTTCGGGCTCGAGCCCACGACCGACCCGACGAACGAGAGCGCGCTCACGCTCTTCGACTTCCACATCGACACGAGCGGCTATGCGACGCCCTCGCCGCTCGGACAAAACGACGTCCACGAAGGCGTCCGCGTGAATCCGGCCGCGATCCGCGAAATGGATGGGTTCTTGCGGCCCAACGGCACGATCGCTCATCCGTGCGATGGGCCCTGCGATCCGGAGTGAGGAGTCACGAATCGTAGAATCGCCGGCTCGATCCAATGGGGGCTTCCCCCCCAAACCCCGATCCCAAGTGACGGGTGGTGGATTGCGTCCTAGAGTTTCGGATCGTGCGATCTCGGCTGCTCTTCGTTGGCGTTCTCTTGTCCCTCGCGGCCGTGGCGCCGAGCAGCGACGCGCTCGTCTGGCCTGACGTGCCCGAGCGGGTCGAGCGAGGTCTCTCGTCGCCCGATCCGACGACCCGCCGCGTGGCTGCGCGCGATCTGTCGAGCCTCGGTGGCGCGCGCGCTACGCCGCTCGTGCAGAAGGCGCTCGGCGATCAAGACGTGGAGGTCCGGCTCGCGGCGGCGCAGTCCGCAGTTCGCCTGCACGTCACCGCCGCGACCGACTCGGTGACGCCATGGCTCGGTGAGCGCGAGACACGCCTCCGCATCGCCGCCTGCGAGGTCGCGCATGCGATGCCCAACCCACGCGCGGTGCAGCCGCTCGCGCGCGCGCTCGGCGACGCCGATCCGCAGGTCCGCTCGGCATGCGCCGACGCGCTCGGCGCGTCGGGATCACCCGAGGCCGTCGCGCCGCTGTCGGGCAAGCTCGACGACCCGACGCCCAACGTTCGCGCTCAGGTGGCGCGCGCGCTCGCGCGGCTCGGTGATGGCCGCGCGGTGGTCCCGCTCGTCGGCAAGGTCCAAGACTCCGTGCCGGACGTTCGCCAAGCGGTCGTTCGCGCGCTCGGCGATCTCGGTGACACGCGCGCGACCCAAGCGCTGCTCCTCGCGCTTCGTGACAACGTCCCCGAGGTGAAGGTCGAGGCGCTCTCGGCGCTCGGTCGCTTGCGATCCCCCGACGCCGTCGACGCGATCGCGCCGCTCGCGCTCGAGCGAAACCCTGGCGTTCGGCAGTCGGCGCTCGTCGCGCTCGGGCGCATCGGCACGCCCGCGGCGGTGCGCGCGTTGATCAAGGCGATCGCCACGCAAGAAGACGCGACCGCAGGCAACGAGCGCACGCCCGTGCGCGACGCGCTCGTCGCCGCCGGCACGCCCGCGATCGCGGAGCTCACCGCGCTGCTCGAGCGTCCGGTGTCGCTCGCGGTCGCGTCGAGCGCGGCCTACGTGCTCGGTGAGCTACGCGCGACACAAGCCGCGCCCGCGATCGTCGCCGCGCTTCGCAAGGGAACGCTGCTTCCGCCCGCCGCGCTTCATGCGCTCATCGGCGCCGGGACGCAGGATCAGGTGCCGATCGTGCTCGAGTTCGTCGCCGACCCGATCCCGCAAGCGCGCGAAGAAGCGCTCCGCGCCGCGACGGCGCTGCTCGATCCGTCACGCCCGGATGGCCGCGCCGTCGAGCCGCTCGCGGCCACGCTGAAGAACCCACGTACGTCGCCGCGCGAGCGCGCGGCGGTCGCGATGCTCCTCGGTCGCACCGGCGCGCCACGTGCCGCGAACGAGCTCGTCGGCCTCGTAAACGCAAAGGACGAGAGCCTTCGCCTCGCCGCGATCGACGCGCTTGGCGCGCTCGGCGCCGCGGCCGGGACTCAGGCTCCCGGGAACGTGTCGTCGGACGACGCGCTCGTGCCGCTCCTCGCGGACGTCGATCCTGCCGTTCGTCTTCACGCCGCCGTCGCGCTCGCGTCGAGCGGAGGCGTGAAGGCCAGGAGCGCCCTCTTGCAGAAGCTCGACGGCGGCGAAGAGCTCGATCGCTTCGCGTTGTTCGGCGCTCTCGGCGGCGTGCTCGAGCGTCATCCCGACGACAACGCCGCGCGCCGTGTGTTCGGTGAGCTCGGCGTCGCGGCAGGCCCCGAGCGTGACGCTGTGATCGAAGCTGCGGGCCGCGCGCGTTCTCCCAGCGTAGTTCCCTCGCTCGGCTCGGCGGCGAAGAGCGCCGACATCGACGATCGCCGCTCGGTCGCGTCCGTGCTCGCCGCGCACGCCGGCGACCCGCAGGCGATCGCCACGCTCCGCGGCCTGTCGAGCGCCGACGGCGATCCCTCGGTGCGCGCAGAGGCCACGTTTTCCCTTGGATCCGTGGGTGACGCATCGCTCGTCCCCGTGCTCGCGGGCCTCGTCAAGAACGGCGATGTCGACGTCGCCACGAACGCCGCCGGCGCGATCGCCCGGATCGGCCGCCGCTTCCCGACCGCGACGGACCTCACCCCCGTCGTGTGCCCGATGCTCGGTGACGGACGCCCGACCGTGCGCGCGAACGCCCTCATCGCCCTGGCCAACACGGGCAAGCGCTGCGCCGACGGTCGCGCCGAGCGCAAGCTCCTCGTCGACGACGCGAGCGATCTCGTCCGCTCGAGCGCCGCTCGCGCGATCACGACGACCGCTTCGGCGTCAGCCGCCGACGATCGCATCGCGCTCGACCGCTGCTCCGCGAGCGATCGCAGCGCCGAGGTCGCGCGCCTCTGCCGGCCTCGCGTCGTCACGGCCACGAGCGGGCCGAGCCAAGGCCCAAAGCGCACGCGCGCCGTCACCGTCTTCATCGTCGGCGAGAGCGCGGCGAGCACCGCGCGTCCGCGTGCACCCTTCCTCCTCGAGTACGCCGACGGCGTGCTTCGCGCTGGGCTCGCCGATCGACGTGGCGCGACGTTCGATCCTGCGGCCCCTGCGGGCGAGGTCGTCCTTCGACGCGCGCCGGCGCTCTGATCGGCGTCAGGGCGTGGGCGTCAGACCGTCGATGTAGCGTCCGAGCCGCTCCACTTCGGTGGCGGTGAGCTTGGGGTTGCCTTTGTCGTAAGGCATGCGTGAGCCGCAGTCCTGCGTACCTTTCACTTTGTGAAAGAGGAGGCTCGCGTTGCGATCCCCCGGCACGATGCGCGTGACGTATTCGCTGTTCGCGCAGAAGCCACGCTTCTGGCCTGCGTTCGTCGCGACGCCGATCGTCTCGCGCGTGAAGGGCTTCGAGAGATCCAAGAGCGCGTTGTCACTGTCGTGACACTTGACGCATCGCGCGTCGAAGATCGCCTGCACCTCGGCCTCCGTGAACGGCGCGACGTCGGCGGGGACGACCTCTTCGGCGGGCGCCGCGGGCTCTTCGGCGGGCGTCTCGTTCGTGGTGGCTGCGGCGGGAGGAGGAGGAGTTGTGGTCGTGGTCGTCTCGCTCGAGCAGGCCGCCGCGAACGGGATCGCGAGCGCTAGGAAGAGAAGCGAAGAAGGAAGAAGCCTCATGACGCGCGAACACGTAGCGCGGGCGCCGGGCGTGCGCCATCAGGCATTCGCTCACGGAATTCTATGGCGCCGCTTTACGATCGGATCGCGACTGTATTTAGAGGCATTCCGGCTTGTATTTCTTCATGTTCGTGGCCGCGTCGAACACGAAGGGCGGGTCGCACGGGTTCGCCGACGCCGATGGTCGCGGCTTCGGGGCCGCGGCGGTGGTCGCCGACGCCGTGACCGCGCTGCGCGAGATCGGCGGCACCGAGGCGGTCGCGGGCGCGCTCGGCGCGGTCGCGGGCGACGAAGCCGAGGACGCGGTCTCGCTGAGCGCCGACGGCGTGCTCGAGATCGGCGTGATGACCGGCTGCGTGGGAGCGAGCCGCGGCCGCATCCACAAGAAGTAGCCCGCCATCGCGAGGACGATGACGAGCGCGACGCCCGACGCGAGGAGGACGCCGAGCAAGATCGACGAGCCGCCATCCTGCGCGGGCTTCGCCGTGCTCCCAGGCACCGCACGCGAGGACGACGGCGGAGGGATCGAGGCACGACCGAGCACGCCCCGCGCCGAGCCTGCGCCCGGCGCGGCGGCCCCGCTCGGCGGCGGAGCGCGTCGGATCTCGTCGAGGACGGGACGCGCGCGCACCGATCCAAACGGCGCGAGGACGCTCGCGACCTCGCGCGCCGACCCGTAGCGCAGATCGGGCGCCTTCTGGAGCATCCGCGCGATCACCGCCTCGAGCTCGGGCGGCACGTCGGGTCGATGCGTTCGGATGAGCGGGATCGGATCGTTGAGGATCGACGTCACGACCTTCGGGCCTTGCGCCGCCGCGCCGAACGGATGCGTCTTCGCGAGCGACTCGTAGAGCACGAGCCCGGCCGACCACAGATCGGCGCGCCCATCGACCCGCTTGGCGTCCATCATCTGCTCGGGCGCCATGTACGCGACGGTGCCGACGACCGCGCCGGTGCGCGTGAGCCGCTGCGACGCAGCGCCGAGCATCTTCGAGACGCCGAAGTCGAGCACCTTGGCGCTGAGGACGCCGCCGAGCCCCTTCGACAAGAAGACGTTCGCCGGCTTGAGGTCGCGGTGCACGATGCCGACCGAGTGCGCCTCGGCGAGCGCGGCGAGGACCTGCAGCGCGTAGTCTACCGCCTCGTCGATCGGCAGCGGGCCCTTCGTCCACACGAGATCGTGGATCGTCTTGCCCTCGAGGTACTCCATCACGATGTAGGGGTAGCCGCTGTCGAGCACGTCGACATCGAGCACGCGCACGACGTAGTCGCTCCTGAGGGCGGCGGTGGCCTTCGCCTCGCGACGAAAGCGCGCGGCGTCTTCCGCGAACTCGAGATCGGTCGATCCCTCGCCTTCGGTGAGCACCTTGATCGCGACGCGCTGATCGAGCGTGAGGTGCACCGCGCGGACGACGACGCCGAAGCCGCCGCGACCGAGCTCCTTCTCGATGCGGTACTTGTCACCGATCACGGTGCCGGGCTTCGTGTTCGGCGGCGGACGTACGGTCACGATCGCCGCCGCCGCAGCCCGCGCCCGCTCTGCTGCGGCGATCTCGTCCGGGCTCGGATAGGCGGCGCCGCTCGCGCGGGTCACCGCGTTCTTGTTGTCCGGCGCGGGCGGAGCATTGCTCATCCGCTTCGTTTTTCCAGGGCCACCCTGCATCGTCCTGCTGCCGAATCATCGATGCTAACATCCGTCTCGGGGCTCGGTCAGCGAGCGCGTGTACGCCGGTGAAGAAATGAAGCGACGCAAGCGAAGACGCCTCGATGCCCCGGAGCCGCTCGACGAGGTGCTCGAACGCGCCGGCGAAAACCGCTTCGCGAAGAAGCAGCTCCCGATCCCGCTCGCGAAATGGCGTGCCGCGGTAGGCCCGCGCATCGCCGACCGAGCACGGCCGATCGCGCTCGAACGTGGCGTCCTGATCGTCAAAGTAGCGACGAGCGTGTGGGCAAACGAGCTCTCGATGCTCTCTGCGCAGCTGATCGTGAAGCTCGCCGAGGCGGGCTTCGAGATCAAATCGCTTCGTTTCCGCGTGGGTCCGCTCGACGTCATCGAAGGGATCCCCACGCGCCGCGACTACCGCAAGGTCCCTCCGCCCGCGAACCTGACGCCCGAGCTCGAGCGATCCCTCGGGAAGGTCGGCGACGACGAGCTTCGCGCCGCGATCGAACGCGCGGCCCGCGCGAACCTCGCCTGGCAACAGTCGCCGATCCGCCTTCGCGAACGCGCCCGCGAGGAGGCGCCGAATTCGTCACGGCCCTCGTCGAAGAAGCCGACCTGACGATTCAGCGAAGCGCGGCGAGGCGCTCGAGACCTTCGAGGCGCTGGAACAAGAAGCGCTCGGCAGGCCCGTAGCGCGGGAGGTTCTGCCGGAGCATCGCGACGTACGCGCGGAGGCGATTGAGATCGACCGCCGTCACCTTTCGCATCGCGTTGTAGAGCTCGTCGATGACGTGCGCGGGGCACGGCCGCTTCTGCGCTTGATAGAGCTCGATGACGTAGTCGGCCCATCCGCCCTTACCCGTCGCGGTCGCGAGCTTCGCGGAGAACTTCGCGGCTTGGTCGACGAGCGTCGGAGGCAGCGGGCGCGCCGCGCGCGTGGCCTCGATGACATCGGCGAGGGCCGACGCGAGGAGGCGCTCGGCTTCACCCGCCTTGCCCATCGCGAGCGCCTTCTCGGCGACGCCCGAGAGCAGCTTGAACTGGTCGGCGCGCCGAACCATGCTCGGCTCGGGATCGCTCTCGATCTGCACCGGCGGAAAGCCGGAGCTCGGCGTCGAGACGCGCATCTTCGGCAGCGTCATCTTGCCGACGCCCATGCCGCCCGAGTTCTGCGGATCCCGCGCGGCGAGGAGCGTCAGCTCCTGCGAGCCGATGAGGATGCGATCGCCGACCGAGATCGACACCTTCGCGTCGATGCGATGGCCGTTCACGATGACGCCGTTGCGGCTGTTCAGGTCTTCGACCGTGACGCCGCCCGCTCCGACCTCGAACAAAGCATGACGACGCGAAACGAGCGGGTCGTCGAGCGAAAGCTGGCAACTCGCGTTGCGGCCCACCGCGAACGTGCCCTCGTTCAGCTCCAAGTCATGCTGTAGGTAACGGAGCCGGAAGCGCATCGCTTCGATCGTTCAATCGGAAATAACGAGATCGCCTAGTCGCATCAATAATTCAGGACAAACCTAGTTGGCCAGGAGCGTACCCGATTCGAGCACAGGTGTTCTAGGTGAACCGCGTGGATAGCCCCACACGCTCGCTTGAAAAGCGCTCCGGAGCACATTTTTGCCGGCGGCACTTCACGAAGTGCGTGACGCCGGAGGATTTCCCCGCAATTTCTAGCTCAGGATCGGCTTGGCTGCGTGGGCGAGCGGCGGGATCGACGAGCGAACGCGCTCGAGTGCCGCAAGGGCCGGGGTCTCGTCCTGCGACGCCGGGAGCGTCCGCGCGTGGGCGGCGAGCTGCTCGACGGGCTCGGCCATATCCATCGGGAAGCGCGCGACGAGCTCCCCCAAGCGATCGACGACCTGCTCGGGCATGACGAGCGGGACGCGGCGATAGACTTGCGCGACCCAGAGCCCCCACGTCGAGTCGGCGAGCGCGATGCTCGCCCGCGCCGCGCCGTCCGCGAGCTTGGCGAGCTGCGGGCCGTCGATCGGGTCACCGCGAACGATGCGCTCCTCCACCTGCACGGTCGCGCGCCGGAGGATGCGGTTGACGTCTTCGAAGCGTTGAAGCGAGAGCGCGCGCTCGAGGACCTCGAGAAAGAGCTGCACGCTCCAGATCGCCTGCGCCGCAGCGCCAAACTGGCCCGACAGCGTCTCTTCGTCGAGCGCCTCGGTGGCGCCGCAGTTCGGACACGCGCCCGCCTCTTGTGGATACGGCATTCGGCAGCGCGCGCAGTGGCGAAGGAAGCCTGTCGTCTTGGCCGACGCGTTCGGCGCGGACTCGACGCGGCAGAACACGAGCTCCTGGGTGCCGATGCGGAGGCGGTCGCCGTCCTTCAGCTCGGTGGGCTCTTTGATGCCATGACCATTGAGCTTCACGCCATTGCGGCTGTTCAAGTCGTAGAGCACGGCGCGATCTCCATCGAGGACGATGCGCGCGTGATGACGCGAGACGAGCGGGTCCTCGATGGTCACATGACAATCGGAGCTTCGCCCGAGGATCGTTGCCCCGCGCGGCAGATCGAACTCCTGAAGCAGAAACCGCAGACGGTACCGAGCCACCTGATCTCCCGCGCACAATCCCCGAGGCGCATGCAACCGTCCGCAGCGCGAAGTCGGGGTACATGGGAGTATAACGATCGAACATCAGCACGTCACTTGCTCCGTTTGTTCGCTCGCGCCTCTGCTCTCCAAAGCTCCATCGCAGGGCCGGCGCTGTCCAAAAGTGAAGCGCGCACTTTCAAAGTTGCACGGCGTGATCACGCCTCCGTGTGGCCGCTCCGAAGCCGCGAAAACGCACCGGGGACCCATCGCCTTCGCGACCGCTGTTCAGCTCGAGCGGATTTTCGCGGGCTTTGTCGAGGTGGGGACATGTACACCAATCTCCATGTTTCTGCGCTCCGTGCACGTACACACGGCAGGTCGCCTTACGGTCATCACGCAGCCCTGCAATCGTGCGGACGCGCCGACGAGCGGATGGATCGACCAAAATAAATCGGCCGATGGGGTGACGAGAGCGGGGCCGCCGAAGGAAACGGCGTTGTGCTAGCCTGGCGGACACAGGTAAGGCGGAGAGGATTCATCTCCAACACGACGACACGATGAAGGACGAGCCGACGATGGAGCAGGTCACGAAAGCTCTCGCCGAGCTGGCCGTACCGCTTGTGAAAGCAGATGGCGGCGAGCTCTATCTCGTCAGCGTCACCAGCGACGACGTGCATGTTCACCTCACCGGCACCTGCGCCGGTTGCCCAGGCGCCACGATCACGCGCGAGCGGCTGCTCGAGCCGACCGTCCACGGCGTCGCGCCAAAGCTCAACGTGAAGGTCACGACCGGCTGGCGCGTCCCCGAAGGCGCCAAGAAGGTCGAATAGCCCCAAAAAAGAAGAGACGGCCTTTCGACCGTCTCTCTCTCTTCATCTCTTAGGCTGGCTACTTCTTCTTCGGGGTGGGCGGCGGCGCCTTCTTGCCGGACGCTGAGCCGCTCGCGGAGCCCGAGGCGTTGGGATCGGTGCGGTTCGTTCCCTTCGTGACCGCCGCGATCGACGGATCGATCTCGGTGGGGTCGGCCATCTTGTTCGGACGAAGCGCCGCGAGGTTCGAGAGCGTGCCGTTGTCTTCGATCACGATCCCGACGACCTTGTCGTTCGATCGATCGACGGCGCGGAGGTGGTTCGCTCCATCCTTCCAGTCGACCGTCGTCGCGCTGATGCCCTTCGCGGCGTCGGCGCCTTGCACGCGACCCTGCGCGTTCAGCTGCGCGTTCAGCTTGTTGATCGCGTCGAGGTACGCCTTGCCCATCGGGCCACCTTCGGCGAGCGGGACCTCGTCGTAGATCTTCCAGAGGCGATCGTTGATGAAGAAGAAGTAGCGCTTCTTTCCCTGACGGTTGATCCACATCAGGGACTCTTTGTTCTTGTACGTGTACTCGCCCTTGATGCCGGTCGTGTCGAAGCCGGTGGGCGTGTCCTTGAACTCGATGAAGCTTCGCCCGAACGCGCCCTTCACTTGCTCACGCTCGGCTTCGAGCGCGGTCTGCTCCGGACCGACGCGCGCCTTCGCGAGCTTCTCGTCGTAGTCCTTCCAGATCACGCCGCCCGTCTGCGTGAAGAGCTTCGTGAGCTCTGCGTGGCTCATGCCCCACTTCAGTCCGTCCATGAAGGCCGCGAGGCTCTGCACTTGCGGAGCTTCGCCGCCTTTGCCCGTCGCGACCTTACCGCTACCGGCGGGAGGTGACGCAAGCGGATCGCCGCCCGTGCTTGCGCCGGTGCCCGTCTTCGATCCTCCCGATGAACCGCTTTGCGCCGCGGTGTCTGCGGAGCTCTCGCCGTTCGGATCGGCAGGCTCGGGGATGTTGGCTTGCTTGGGTGGCTCTTTCGGGCCGCATCCGAAATGCGCGCCGAACGCAACTGCGCCCGAGAGAAAGAGGACCGAGGAGAGGGTGTACGCGCGAGAGCGAACCATGCCGGGACGGTAACACAATGGCCCGATTCCCCGCCAACGGCGAGTCGTGCGTATGGTAAGAGGGAGCCCATGTTCGTCGTCCGGTCCCCCCGGTTCGCTCGGCCTTCCCATCTTCAGAGGATGCGTGGGATGGGCTTCGCCGTCGCCGTCGGGCTGATGGCGGCGAGCAGCGGGGTGCTTGGCTGCGGAGGCAAAGACGCGAGCGACCCCAGCCGCGTCCTCAGCCCCTACTCGGGCCGCCAAGCCGATCTGTTCGACGACGCGATCGAGCCCGCCGCGGTTGGGCTCGACTTCGACAAGGGCTACGCCCCGCGTCTCGACAAGGCCCTCCGCGAGCGCGCCCAGACGGGCGACGCGGTGGTCCGCGTGCGCGTCTCGACGGTCACGGCGAAGAAGGACGGCCCCGAGGCGACCTACCAGCTCGGCCTCCACACCGTCGAGAAGCTCACGGGAAAGAACCCTCCCCCGCCCGACTTCACGGTTCAGATCAACAAGGCCAGCGAGTCCCACGGCATCATGAAGAACTTCGAGAGCCGCCTCGTGGGCTACGCCTTCGTCGCGTTCGTCCGCGAGTTTGCTCATCCGAACGGCGATCGCGAGATCCACTTCCACCTCGCCCCCGACACGAAGGAAGTGAAGATGGCGGTGGGTGACGCGATGATCCTCAGCGAGGTCAACGGCAGCGGTGCGAAGTAACGCGCGATCTTTCCGAAGCGCGCGCTAAGACTCAACGGGCTCAGGAAGTAAGCAGCAAGAGGCAGTATGGCGATCGAGATCAAGAGCGCAAAAGAGATCGAAGCGATGCGGATCGCCGGCCGGATGGCCGCGGAGACGCTCGTCATGATCGGCGAGAAGCTCCGCGTTGGAATGACGACGGAAGAGATCAACGCGCTCGTCCACGAAGACACGGTTCGCCGTGGAGCGGTGCCTGCGCCCCTCAACTACCGCGGCTTCCCGAAGAGCGTGTGCACCTCGATCAACGAGGTCGTCTGTCACGGCATCCCGGACGGCACGCCGCTCAAGAACGGCGACATCATCAACGTCGACATCACGACGAAGTACGAAGGCTTTCACGGCGACACATCCGCGACGTTCTACATCGGCACGCCGAGCCCCGAGGCGAAGCTCGTCGTCGAGGTGGCTCGCCGCGCGCTCGACCTAGGCATCGCAGAGGTCCGCGAAGGCGCTCGCCTCGGTGACATCGGCGCCGCCATTCAGGAGTACGTCGAGTCGCAAAACTGCAGCGTCGTCCGCGACTTCGTCGGCCACGGCATCGGCCGCCGCTTCCACGAAGATCCGCAGGTGAAGCACTACGGCAAGCGCGGCAGCGGCGAGCGGCTCAAGGCCGGCATGATCTTCACGATCGAGCCGATGGTGAACCTCGGCGGCTGGGAAGTGGAAATCGATCCGGTCGACAAGTGGACGGTCACGACGGTCGACGGCTCGCTCTCCGCGCAGTTCGAGCATACGTGCCTGGTCACGAAGACCGGCGTCGAGATCCTCACGAAGCGCCCGAAGCCGCTCCGCCTCAGCGAAAACGTCGCGACGATTCTGGCATAGCTCGTCACTCTGGCCTGCGTGACGCATCGCACGAAGTCCCGCGATTTTCGTGGCGGCAAAACGAACTCAGGACGGGGGAAGCGTCTATCGGAATAGCGCGGTCTGGATGAGCTTGCCTCCGTTTCCTCGGTGGAAACGTACATGTCGGCATCCATCAGATTCTGTCATTTTCGTCTTGGTTCCAAACACTTGGACCTCGTCGCGAACCCGTAAAGTAGCCCAGTCGGGTTGCTGCTGAACTACCCGCTGCTACTTTGACCCACACCAATGGGTCGCTCCTTTTGCATTTCCAACGTTGCGCGCGCTTCTAGCGGGCTGGTTCTCTCGCTCGCGCTTGTCGCTTTTGGCCTCAACGCCTGCACCGCGGCCGACGAAGCCGACGACAGCGCAGAGAGCGGTGAACAAGCCGTCGCCTCGGGCGTGAACGTTCTCACGTCGCGCAACGACAACAACCGTACGGGCGCCAACCCTCAAGAGAAGATCCTCACGACGACGAACGTCAACACGTCGGCCTTCGGTCGGCTCTTCGCTCGTCCGATCGACGGCCAAGCCTACGCGCAGCCGCTGTACGTCGGCGGCGTCAACGGCAAGAACGTCGTCTACGTCGCCACCGAGCACAACTCGATCTTCGCCTACGACGCAGACGACACGCGCGCGAACGCGCCGCCGCTCTGGCAAAAGAACTTCGGGACGCCCGTGCCGGCGTCCGATACCGGTTGCGGGCTTCTCGGCCCGGAGGTGGGCATCACGTCCACGCCCGTCATCGACGCGCAGGCGAAGACGATGTGGTTCACGTCGCGCAACAAAGAGAACGGCCAGTACGTTCACAAGCTCCACGCCATCGACATCGCGACGGGCAATCCGCGACCGAACAGCCCCACGATCATCACCGCGAAGGCGCCCGGTAACGGCGACGCGAACGTCAATGGAGTGATCACGCTCGATCCGTTGCGAACGATGCAGCGCCCTGGCCTTCTCAAGGTCGGCAACCGCATCTTCCTCGGCTTCGCGTCGCTCTGCGATATCGCGCCCTATCATGGTTGGGTTCTCGGCTACGACGCGACGACGCTCCAGCAGACGCACGTGCACATCACGACGCCGAACGGCGGTGAAGGCGGCATCTGGAACGGCGGCGTCGGGCTCGCCGCCGACGAAAACGGCGACATCTTCTACACGTCCGCCGATACGTACGACACGAGCGGGCAAACGAACTTCAACGGCGCGGGCAACCTCGCGAACAGCATCGTTCGGCTCCATGACACCGGGACGAGCTTGAACGTCGTGACGAAGTTCACGCCCTTCGACACCCGGACGTTCGCTCCTCAGGATCGTGCCCTCGGCAATGGTGGTGGCATCCTCATCCCGGGAACGAATCTCTTCGTCGCCGGTGACAAGCGAGGCGTGAACTTCCTCGTCGACCGCGACAACATGGGCGGCCAGGCCGATCAGGACGCGCAGATCGTCCAGAGGTGGCAAGGCTCGGCGCGAGGCGTCTGGGGCGGCGGCGCCTACTACAAGAAGGGCAGCGGCGGTTTCTACTACCTGTGGGGCATCGGCGATCGGCTGCGTGCTTACCGCTTCAACGGCTCGACGTTCGATCTGCCGCCGCAGGTGAACCAGAGCTCCTCCACGGGCTATCCGGGCGGTGCGCTGTCCGTGTCGTCGAACGGCGAGAACGCGGGCACGGCGATCCTGTGGGCGGTGCGTGGAAAGCGCACGAGTCCAGGCTTGGCAGCGACGACAGGCTCCGGCGTCCTCGTCGCGTTCGACGCGACGAACATCACGCAGCAGCTTTGGTCGAGCGACGACGCCCCGGGTGACGCGCTCGGCGACGCGACGAAGTTCGCTCCGCCGACGATCGCCAACGGACGCGTGTTCGTCGGAACATCGTCGGGCCAGCTCGTCGCCTACGGCCTGAAGAGCACCGTATCCGCCGACGGCGGCACGCCGACCACGGATGGAGGTGCATCTTCCGACGCCGCCACCGAGGCGTCCTCGTCGAATGACGCGAGCACCGCTGCCGCTCCGACATGGACGCAGCTCTATGCGCAGTACTTCGCCGCGGGCACGCCTGGCCACTGCAGCGGAACGGGCGGATGCCACACGAACCTCCGCGCCGGCTTCAAGTGCGG
The DNA here is from genome assembly GCA_044227045.1 of Labilithrix sp. Classification (GTDB taxonomy): domain Bacteria; phylum Myxococcota_A; class Polyangia; order Polyangiales; family Polyangiaceae; genus Labilithrix. The sequence goes on along the minus strand of JBGAFW010000031.1, from coordinate 28,856 downwards.
CACGAACAAGGCCGATTGCTACACCGGCCTCGTCAACGCGGGGCTCATCGATCCGTCGAACCCGTCCCAGTCGTCCATCGTCTCGAGCAGCAGCTCTCCTCTCGCTTGGTTTGGCGGGAGCATGCCGCTCGACAACGCGACGCCGAACCCCTCCGCCGCAGCGGCGGTGAAGGCGTGGGTGCTCGCCGGCGCGCAGAACAACTGACCTCTCGTCGCTCCACGGACGGCGAGCTGCGACGCTCGCCTACAGCGTGCCAAGCCCGTGGAAATGCACGGCGCGCTCTTCGTTTTCCACGAAAAACCAGCGCTCTTCGCCGTGCTCGGCGTTGCGATCCTTCCGAAGGAGGTCGATGATCGATCTTCGAAGGGGACACGTCGGCGCGATGCCACCTGGCGCACGGAAACAAGACGACGCAAGCGTGACGGAGTCACCGCCGGAGGCGACTGGTCCGCAGCAGCTGCAAACACAAACGCAGATGCAAGCGGTGACGATCCCCGCGCCTGCGAGCACGACGACGGCATCGGCGCCGGGTCGCGATCGTCCGACGACGATCCCCGACTATGACGTTCAAGCGATCGCCGCCGCGTCTGTATCCTTTCTCGGCCGCGGCTCGCCGCTCCCCGCCGCGGCCTCAGCGCCGAACGCGCTTCCGCTCGACCTCGCGATCCCGATCCGCAAGCAACGCGCGTCGGTGTGTGGCGCGCCGCTTCGCGCGGCGTTCCTCCTCTCGCACGTCGACGATCGCATGACGATCGCCGAGATCGCGATCAGCGCGCAGCTTCCGCTGCCCGACGCGATCGAGAACTTCGTCCTGCTCGCGGATCTCGGCGTCGTCGAGCTTCGCGGCAGCTCGCAAGCATCGCAAGCGCCCGAGGAAGAAGGCACGGTCCAGCGACCGTCCACGCCGAAGTCGGGCCTCCGTCCGAAGACCTGAGCTTCTTCTCGACTCTCAGGACTTGGCGCGGCGCTTCTCGCTGCCGCCGTCTTTCGAGGGCGGGGCGGCGGTGTGGTCGGCGCTGAGGAGCTCGAGCGCGGCGCGGCGGGCGGCGTCGCCGACGCGAACGCCGCCGATCATGCGCGCGATCTCCTCGACGCGTTCGTTGTCGGCGAGGCGGCGGACGCTGCTCGTCGTGCGGTTCTTCGCTTCGGTCTTGTCGACGACGTACTGCACGTCGGCGAGCGCCGCGATCTGCGGGAGGTGGGTGATGCAGAGGACCTGGCGATGCCGGGCGACGTCGGCGATCGCGCGACCGATCACCTCGGCGATGGCGCCGGAGACGCCCGCGTCGACCTCGTCGAACACGTAGAGGCCTGCCGGGCCCTTCTCGGCGAGGACGCGCTTCAGCGCGAGGAGCGCACGCGAGAGCTCGCCGCCCGACGCGATGCGACGAAGCGGGCGTGGATCTTCGCCTTTGTTCGGAGCGATCAAGAACTCGACGCGATCGATGCCGCTCGACGTGAGCCGCGCGCCGTCGACCGGAGGGAGCTCGCCCGCCTGGGGCGCAGGCACCGGCGATACGTCGACGATGACACGCGCGCGACCCATCCCGAGGCCGCTCAGCTCTTTGCCGATCGCGTCGGCGAGCTTGGCGGCCGCGTCGCGACGCTTGCGTGAGAGCGTTCGTGCCTCGGACGACACCGCGTGGAGGCACGCTTCGCGCTTGGCCTCGAGCTCGCCGATGAGCTGCGCGGCGCCAGTGAGCTCGGACACCTGGCGCTTCAAGTCGTCGCGGTACCCGAGGAGCTCGGTCGTGGTCGGGCCGTGCTTTCGAAGCAGCTTCTGCAAGCGAAACCACCGGTCGTCGACCTCGGCGAGGCGCTCGGAGTTCGACTCGATGCCCGACGCGTACCGAGACAGCGCGCGCGCGGCGTCGGCGAGCTCGCTGCGGGCGCTCTCGACCGAGCGCGCCAACGGCGCGAGGCTGGGATCGATCGCGGCGGCCGCGTCGAGGTCGGTCGAGACGCGCGCGAGCTGATCGCACACGGCGTCTTCTCCCTCGTAGAGGCGATCGGCAGCGCCTTGCGTCGCCTTCGAGAGCTTCTCCGCATGCCGAAGGCGCGCGCGCTCGCTCTCGAGGTCGGCCTCTTCACCCACGGACGGATCGAGCTCTTCGATCTCGCGGAGCTGGAACGCGAGGAAGTCTTCGCGCTCCGCGCGGCCTCGCTCGGCCTCACGCACGCGATCGATCTCGCGGACGATGTTCGCGAGCTCGGCCACCTTCTCGCCGAGCGCGTCGCGCATCGTCTCGAGCCGGCCGTACGCGTCGAGGTACTCGAGGTGCGTCGCCGGATCGGTGAGGCTCACGCTCTCGTGTTGCGAGGCGATGTCGCAGAGATCGGGCGCGAGCTCGGCGAGCTGCGCCGCGGTCGAGAGCTTGCCGTTGAGGAACGCGCGGCTTCGGCCCTCGGCCTGCACCACGCGGCGCACGACGAGCTCTCCATCACACGGGACACCCGCGGCCTCGAGCTTCGCAGAGACGCGCGAGCCCGGCTCGATCTCGAAGAGCGCGGCGACCTCGGCCTCACGCGCGCCGCTTCGCACGATCTCGGGACGCGCTCGGCCTCCGAGCACGAGCGCCAGGGCGTCGACGACCATCGACTTTCCCGCGCCCGTCTCACCGGTGAGGACGCTGAAGCCTGGACCAAGCTCGAGGACCTGGTGCTCGATGAGGACGACGTTGTCGATCGTGAGCGAAAGCAGCATGGTTTGAAGGACTTCGCATACCTCACCCGCGCAGCGCCTTCCAGAGAGGGCTGTCGCAAATCGCGCGCTCTCCCATTTGCGCGGAGCGCCAGCGCCGAGAGGATTCTTTTTCTGCGACTTCCCGATTCGAGGGGCGTCAATCGGGTGTCGGGGCAGGCACTCAGGCTCGGCCCGGCGACTTTTGTCCTTTCTATTGGAGATGTGACGTCATGAACGAAGAGCTCGAAAACGCCGTCGCAGACGCGGTCGTACAAGAAGTAGCAACCCAGGTGGTGGCCGAGGCCATCGTTCAAGAGGCCGTCGAGCAGGCGGTCGTCGAAGCCGTCGTCGAGCAGGCGGTGACGGAAGCGGTCGTCGACGCAGCTTTGAACGAGTAATGCCGGCGAGGGCTCACGCGCCAGGACCTACCCCTTGGCGCGTGACGCCTCCATCGGAACGAGCAGCGTGACGCGACGGCCGGCGTACGGTCCGTCGTGCGCCTTGTCGATCGCGACGTTGAGCTCCGACTCGTGCACCGCGATCGCGACGGCGCGATCGGCCACCACCGAGGCCGAGAGCGCGATGCCTCCGGGTGGACATTCACGCAGGAGCGCTTGCCCTCGATGCAGCGTCTCGCCGAAGAACTCCGGCTGACCGCCACGTGTCAGCGCGATGCATCGTCCGTCGTGGATCGCGATCGCGATCGGCACCTCGCGCGTCTCGCCTTCCCCGTCCTCACGCTTACCGATCCCGAGGTCTTCGATCTTTTGCCGGAGTGACAGCGCAGCCTTGAGGGCACGAAGCGGCGTGGAGAAGGCGACGATCAGCACAGCGAGCGACGACGGCACGACGTCGCCTTCGTGCAGCCGCGCCTCTTCGGTCACGAGCGCGTCGAGGCGAGCGAGCTGGGCGCAGGCCTCGGCATCGCCCACAGCGTCGAACAGCGTCTCGCGCGAGCCCATCTCGACGAACAAGAACGCGAGCTGCCGGACACGAATGTGCTCGCCGTGCGCCAGGAGCTGGTTCGAGAAGAACGAGCGAAACGACGGATGTGTGAGCGCGGCCGCCGCCGACACGGCATCCTCGCGCGAGCCGGCGACCTCGATGCGGAAGGTCTCTTCGGCATGCCCGAGGTTACGCAAGGTGAGCTTGATCGGCCCCGCGAGCACGATCGCCGGATGTCCTTGCATCACGCCATCGTCGGCGACGATCTCGCACGTCGTCTCGAAGCCGACCGCGCTCGAGACGAGCTCGAACGGCGATCGCGTGATCGATCCCGACACCTGGTAGCCGCCGCGCGGGAGATCGATCGTGACCGTGCGCTCTTCGCCAGGCTCGAGCACCTGCTGCGCGAAGACGTGCGGTCGCTTCGCGGGCGATCCGACGCAGAAGGTCTGGCGCTCGAGCGCGCGAACGCTCGGATGTGGAACGAACACGAGCTCGACGCTGTCTTTGAGGTCGCGCTCGAACGACGTCGCGCACGCAGTGCAGTTGCCGTGCTTCGTCACGCGTGCGAGCTCGTCGACGGTCTCGTGCGCGATCATGCATTTGGGACAGATGACGTCCCACGCGGGCTCGAGCATCGACGAACGCGCAGCGTGAATGAACGCGTCGACGGTCTCGGCGCGATCGGTGTGCCATGCATCGGCGAGCTCGTAGGGACGAAGCGTGCCCATCACGCCATCGGGCGCGAAGAGGAGATGCATCGCGAGCTTCTCGACGAGCGCCGCTTCGAAGCCTTCGCCATGAAGACGCGCGCAGCCCGCCTCCACGATCGCCCGCTGCTCTTGGGTCGGCACATGCGGCGCCTCGTACGGATCCGCCTTCCCTCCCGCCACGAGCACGTCGTCGAGATGGCGGTAGAAGCGGTCGACCGCCGGGCCGAGCTTGCGATCGAGCTCTACGAACGCCGCGAGCTGCCCGATCACGCCGCGAGGAGAGAGCCAGATGTCGTGACGGAGCTCGGTGCCGCCGCCTTCGATCGGGACGAGGGAGACGCGGTTCCACAGCGCGGCGATCGGTCCGGCGTTGTACCAGCGGAAGACCGAGTGCTCGCGGCCTCGGATCCATTCGAACGGGTATTCGCGCCAGCTCACCTGCATCCCGAGCACGCGGATCTCCCCCGTGCGCTTCACCACGCCGTCGGGTCGTGCTTCGTCGGTGAAGACCACGGGCGCGAGGCCCACCGCTTTGTTGAAGCGATCGGTGTCCGCCACGAACGGCCAGAGCGCACGCGGCGACGATCGAAGTCGCCACGACCACGACAGATGCTTCTTCGCGTCGTCACGTCGCGGCTTGACCGCCGGCATCGTCCCCGAGTGCTTCGGCGTGTACGAGCGATGGAGCGCGGGTGGCTTGATGCTCGCGTTGACGTTCTGGCCTTCCGTGATCGCGTTCAGCACCTCGAAGAGCGAGGCCGCGTTCGGGAATCGCCCCTCGGGCGCCTTCGTCAAGCAGCGGAGCACGATGGCGTCGAGGTCGGCGTGAATGCCCGCGCGCTTGGACGACGGCGGCAGCGGATCGGTCGCGATGATCGCCGCCAGGAGCTCGGCGGTCGTGGTCCCGACGAACGGTCGCTCTCCGGTGAGCATCTCGTAGAGCATCACGCCGATCGCCCAGATGTCCGTCTGCGGCCCGACCGCATGCCCCAGCGCCTGCTCGGGCGCCATGTAAGGTGGCGATCCGGCGAGGCGTCCTGCGAACGGGTCGTCACCCTTCTTCGAGTCGAACGCGATCCCGAAGTCGAGCACGCGCGCGCGACCGGTCGCGTCGATGATGACGTTGCGTGGCTTGAGATCGCGATGGATCACACCGTGCTGGTGTGCGGCTGCCGCCGCGCGCGCCATGTCGGCGGCGATGCCGATCGCCTTTCGCGGCGTGAGCGGTCCGTCGGCGAGCAGCGCGTGGAGATCGGTGCCCTCGACGAGCTCCATCGCGTAGTACGGACGGCCGTCGATCGTGAAGCCGACGTCGAGCACGCGCACGATGCTCGGATCACCGATGCGCGCCGCGACGAGCGCTTCGTTCCAGAGCGCGTCGGCTGGGAGCAAGCCGCCCATCGACTCGGTGGGCTGCGACGCCGGCGCATGCGAGGCGTGCACCTTCAGCGCGATGCGACGTTCGAGCTTGTGCTCGATCGCCTCCCACACGACGCCCATGCCACCGCGTCCAAGGACGCGCACGAGATCGTATCCAGGGATCGTCAGCGCGCCCGTGTCGGCGAGCGCGCCGGCCTCTGGCTCGACGCGCTCGGAGGTGCCGAGCAGCGTGGCGACCTCGGAGGCAGACCCTCGTTCGTTCCGGGTCGCATCGTCATGCCGCACGCCCGGATCGTACCAACGGAGCGTGCCCCTGTCGTCGTTTGGGCGGCCTCGCCCGCGCTCTCTTCGTTCTTCGTCGTCTCGCTTCGGGCCCATTCGGGCGCGTCGACCTTCCCGGCAGGGTGGTGCGGCCGCGCAATCTAGAGAAGTCGGTCGAAAGAGCAACCCACAAGCGAGGCCTGGTGCGAAACTGCCTGATAACCGCGATGGCCACCTCCACCCGCATCTTTCTCATTCGCCACGGCGCCACGACGCTCTCTGCGGAAGACCGTTTCGCAGGTGCCACCGATGTCGATCTCTCGGACGAAGGTCGACGCCAAGCCCGCTTCCTCGGCGAACGACTCGCCGACGAGAAGATCGGAGCGGTCTACGCGAGCCCGATGAAGCGCACGCGCGACACCGCGGCGAACATCGCCGCGCCGCACAGCCTCGAGGTCAAGACCTCGGACGGTTTGCGTGAGATCAACCATGGCCGCTGGGAAGGCCTCACGCGCAAGGAGGTCGAGGCGCGCTTTCAAGACGAGTACGCGTCGTGGGAGCAGGACCCCTTCACCTTCGCGCCGCAGGGCGGAGAGAACGGGCTCGACGTGATGGCGCGCGCTCTCCCCGTGATTCGTCGGATCGTGCTCGAGCATCCCGGTCAAAACGTCGCGGTCGTCTCGCACAAGGCCACCATTCGCCTCGCGATGTGCGTCGTCCTCGGGATCGACGCGCGCGGCTACCGCGACCGGCTCGATCAGGCCCCTGCGTGCCTCAACGTGCTCGAGTTCAAGGATCCCGTTCGCGCGAGGCTGATGCTCTACAACGACACGTCCCACTACGCTGGGTCACCGCGTCGCGCCGAGAAGGGCCTCTCGAAGTGGTGGGACACGAAGTGAGCCGGCTCAGGTTGCTCCTCGCGCACCTTGGGTCGTTTTGTCGATTTTGAGCACCTTTGACTACATACGCTCAAGCCCTTGATCTCTAAAACGAATTCCACGTTTTATTGACGTAGAGGGCGCTGCGACACTACTTTCGCGCCCGCCGTGCCCCGGTGCCGCTTCGGTGCACGCATGAGGGCACGCATGGCCGCGAAAGCTTCGCCGAAATCGTCCAGGAAGGAGCCGGTCGCTTCGCCGGCAAAGTCGAAGCGCAAGCTTGCGGCTGCTGCTCCCGCAGAGCCGCCGCCGAAACCGCTCACGCTCGAAGAGCGTGTGGCCAAGCTCGAGGAGCGGCTCGTTCAGGCGGGGCCTGAGTTCCAGAAGGCGTACCGCGACAGCCTCGATATGTCGTGGATCTACCACGACAGCGCGCTCGAGGGCTCCGTCTACACCGGCCAGGAGCTCAAGGCCGCGATCGAAGACGCCTCCGCGATGATCACGGACTCGAGCATCCAGCCGATCTGCGAAGAGATTCGCCGGCATCGCGAAGCGCTCGACTACATCCGCGACTACGCGCAGAAGAAGCGCCAGCCGATCAACATCGACGTCGTCAAGAAGATCTACCTCATCCTCCATCCCGAGGAGGGCGACATCAAGACGGTGAAGTACCGGAAGGACATTCCGCAGCACCGCCTCTACTTCCACGAGTACGCGCCGCCCGACAAGATCACCTACAAGGTCCGGCAGATCCTCGATTGGACGAACGATCCGGAGACGCGCCGCACGCGCGGCCCGGTCCGCATCGCCGCGCGCGCCCACTACGATCTCCTTCGCGTCTTCCCGTTCGCGACGGACAGCGGCAAGGTCGCTCGTCTGTTCATGAACCTGCTCTTGCTCCGGAACGGATACCCACCGGCGATCGTCCACTCGACCGAGCGCCAGCGCTACTACGAGGCGCTCAAGGGCTCGAGCGCGACGATGACGCAGATCGTTCAAGAGTCGATCGAGAACAACCTTGGCTCGGTCGAGAAGCTCCTCGAGATTCACGAGAGCAAGGGCTACACGGTCCGCGTGTAGGGACGGACGGATACGGACGAACCACGAACGCGAAGCGAACATCCATTGCTGACGACGCGCATCATTCCTTGCCTTGACGTAAAGGACGGCCGCGTCGTCAAAGGGGTGAGCTTCGTCAATCTCGTCGACAAAGGCGATCCCGCCGAGCATGCGCGTCGCTACGACGAAGAAGGCGCCGACGAGATCACGCTCCTCGACATCACCGCGACGACCGAAGGACGCCGCGCGATGCTCGACGTCGTCCGTCGCACCGCCGACGTCACGTTCACGCCCCTCACGGTCGGAGGCGGGATCAAGACCGAAGCAGACGTCGAAGCACTTCTCGAAGCGGGCGCAGACAAGGTCAGCCTCAACTCGGCGGCGGTGGCCGATCCCACGCTGATCGCCGCGTGCGCGAAGCGATGGGGCTCGCAGGCGATCGTGGTGGCGGCCGACGTCAAACGCCGCGCCCCATCGCCGCCGGAGCCAAGCTCGAGCGGCGAATCGAAGAAGGCCCCGGGAAACTGGGAGGTCTACACGCACGGTGGTAGGACTGGAACGGGGCTTTCGGCGACCGATTGGCTCTCGCGTGTCATCGATCTCGGCGCCGGAGAGATCCTGCTTACGAGTATGGACCGCGACGGAACTTTGGCTGGATACGATCTCGAGCTGTTGCGGACCGTTCGCGCGTTCGCGACCGTTCCGATCATTGCATCCGGCGGCGCGGGCACGCTCGAGCATCTCCTCGAGGCGGCACGTGAGGGCGCGAGCGGAATCCTCGCCGCGTCGATCTTCCACGACGGCACGTACTCGATCGGCGACGCGAAGCGGTTCTTGAGCGAGCACGGAGTTCCGATGAGGCTTGCGTCATGAGCTCGCTCGAGACCTCGGTCACCCTCGACGACGTCTTCACCGTCGTCGAAGCCAAGCGCGTCCCGCTCGCGCCCGAGCTCGCAGGCTACCTGACGCTCGAGATCGCCGATGGCACCGACGCAGGCAGCGGCGACGTCGATCCGAAGACCGTCTTCATCAGCGAAGAAGGGACCGTCGCGCTCGTTCGTCCGAAGAAGGATGTCGTTACCGGGGATGTCGAGGCGAGCGTCCGCGCTCTTCTCGCGAAGCTGCTCGACGCGAGCGGCTCGGGGACGCCCGCGCTGACGACGGCGGCGAAGCGAAAGCCCGGCAACGGCTTGCCCGCGCTCGTCGAAGAGCTCGAGGCCGCGCTCATCCCCGTCAACCGCGCCGCTGGCCGTCGCGCGCTCGCTCGCCTCGCGCGCGAAGTGAAGCGCGTCCTCCTCGGCGTCGGACGAAACGCCTCGGTGCCTCCTGTCGTGCAGCGAAGCGGCGCGCCGCCCGAGGGTGGGTCCGCTGCGCCAAAGCCGCCGCACGCTCGTCCTGTCCTTCGAAAGAAGGAAGACCGCGAGAGTGAGCGCGACGTGAAGGCCGTCAAGCCAGCGGCTCCAGCTCCCCCGCCGCTGCCCGCCGCTCCGCCGCCGCTTCCGAACGCCGACGTCAGCGCCAACCTCGACAAGGTGCAAGGCGAGGTTCAGGTGAGCCGTCGATCGGTCTTCGACGACGAAGCCGCCACCGCGAAACGCACCAACCAGCTGAGCGAGCTCGCGTCGAACATGAACGCGGAGGGCAGCGGTCCGGGCGCCGACAAGCCCGCCGTTCCTCCGCCGCCGGATGGCGACAAGCCGCTCTCCGTCCCGCCGCCGCCGTTGCCGAACCGCGGCAAGGGCGGATCGAATCCGCCGCCTCCGCTCTCGTCGCCGCCCAAGCCACTGGGCTCGTCGCTCGAGTCACGCGTCGACGCGTCGCTCTTCGGCGGTGACGAGGTCGACAGCCTCCTCGACTCGTTCGGCGTGTCGGGCAAGCACGAAGACAAACAGATGGCGCGCGAGCTCAAGGCGATCGCGGGCATGAGCCCCACGCCGCCGCCGCCCGACGCGAAGACGCTCGCCGAGCTCACGAAAGACGTCGGCAAGGATCTTCCGAAGAAGCTCGAGTCGAGCGCCGACTCCTTCCCGCCGATCGCGCTTCCCGGCGGGGGCGGCCCGAGCAAAGGCGGAGGCTTCGAAGGCGACAGCGTCGAAGCTCTTCTCGCGATGACCGATCCGAGCGGCGCCGCGCCCGCGGTCGATCGCAAAGACGCGTCCGCCGCGCCGCCCGCGCTGCCTCCTCTCCCCGTTCCGCCGCCGATCAAGTCCGCCGAGCCCGCGCTCGCTCCACCGAATCCGTTCGGCGCGAAGCCCGCCGCGAACCTCCCGCCTAGCCCGCTCTTCGGAGGCGGAGGCGGATCGGGCGGCAGCGGCGCGCTCGCGGCCGGAGCACCTGCGTCGCTTCGCGGCTACGGGAAAGAAGATTCACCGCGCGCGCCCGATCCGATCGCGCCTCAGCGCACGTCCGAGCCAAAGGCGCCGGCCGCGCCGCCCGCCGCGCGAAGCGCCGCCACGAGTGGACAGCGTCCGAAGGCTGCGGCCCCGAAGGCGGAGACCGCGGCGAGCGAAGCGCAGATGCCGACGAAGCGCACGCGCACCAAAGGCGATCGCCCGCGCGCACCGCGCACCGGCCTCGCGATGCTCATCTTCGCGCTCCTCGTGCTCGGCGGGGGCACCGCGGCGGTCTGGAAGTTCGCGCCGCAAGTGTTCACCGGAAAGAAGAAGCCGCTCCCCACCGCGACGGTCTCCCAAACGCCGGTGCTCCCCGTGCCGAAGTGCAAGGTCGCGCTCGTCCTCACCGAGGTCCCCGCGAACGCGGAGATCCTCCTCCGGATGGGGCAAGCGCCCGTCGACGTCGAGCGCATGCCCGTCGGCACGCGCCTCGAGCTCGTCGCCACTGCCGAAGGCTACGCGCCGCGACGCGCGGTGATCAAAGCCGAGTCGCCGTGGGACAAAGGGCCCGACGGCAAGCCGCGCATCGAAGTGCCGATCCAGCTCGACCCGTCGAAGGCAAAGCCGGGAGCGCTCGATCCGTGGCCGGCCGCAGAGCCTGGCAGTCAGGTCGGCGGCTCGGGCGCGCCAGGCACCGTGCACGTTGTCTCGAACGTTCGCGGCGCCGAGGTGTGGCTCCTCGCGGGTCTCGGTCCCGAGGCTCGCATCGATCAGCTTCGCTGCGACGCCGACATCGACGTCCTCTTTGCCGGACCGCCCACCTTGCGCAAGCGCCTTCACCTCAGCGAGAAGGACATCGGCGCGACCCCCTCCGACGCCGCTGGCAACAAGGTCGTCAACGTGAGCGCCAAAGACGGCGGCCCGAAACCGATCCCGAGCCCCTGATCGCGGGAGGGTTTGGGAACCAGGCACTGGTTCCCAACGTGATCGCGGCGGCGACCGTTGCGCCGCCCGGCGAGCTTGAAAAAAGGGCATGAATACGACCATTGACCGGAGGCGCAATTCCCCGGCATCCTTCGGTTATGCACGAGCAAGAATACGCGATCGTCCGCGCGCTGGTTCCCGTGGCCTGGGCTGACGGTGAGTTCGCCGACAAGGAGAAGGAGATGCTCGAAGCGCTCCTCGACGCGTACGGCGCGACCGACGCGGAGAAGGCGGAGCTTCGCGAGTACGCGAAAGAGAAGCGCACGCTCGAAGACATCAACTTGCAGGATCTCTCCGCCGCCGATCGACGCGTCCTCTTGCAGTGCGCCGTGCTTCTCTCCTTCGCGGATGGCCATCAAGCCGCCGAAGAGTCGAAGATGGTGAGCGAGCTCGCGACGAAGCTTCGAATCCCCGACGACGAAGCGAAGCACGTCATCGCCGAGGCCGAAGGCCGCGCGAAGAAGAACCTGAGCCTGCTCGTCTGAGGCGCATCCGCGTCTCATCGGCGGATCACGAATCGCTCCGCCTCGAACGGCCTGCGACGGTCATCCCTCACGGATTTGAGGGCGCGTGCGTCATTCGCGTCCTCCTGCCCTCGCTCTGACGCGCAGAACGTTCGTATTCGCAGGTCACGCGCGTCAACGTGCGGCGCGATCGACGTCGGTGCGCGACATCGCGAGTCTCAATGGTGTCCATACGAACGATCTCGCTGCGTGCGTTTCTATTTGGGAAACGACGCGTTACCTAGGCGGACCGCTCGCCCTGGAAATTCAGTGCTATGAGAGCGCACCTCTCGGGAGGAGGAGCCCTCATGAACGTTCGTCATACTGCAGCCACGCTCGGTCTCGGCTTTCTCGTTGGATGTGGTGGCTTCCTCGTTGGATGTGGATCGGAGGCGAGCGCGCCCGAGCCTTCCACCACGACGCCGCCGTCCGACAACAACCAGCCGCCCGCGACCGACACGTCGGCCACCGAGCCGCCGCCTCCCGATCACGGCGCGCCCAGCAACAAGTTCCCGGCCTTCACGCCCGACGTCGGCCTGCTCGTCAACAACGGCGGCGACGTCCTCGAGTCGCCCGTCATCGTGACCGTCACGTGGAACGCCGATCCGAACCAGGCGACGTTCGAGAAGTTTGGCGACGCGATCGGCGGCAGCAAGTACTGGGCGTCGGTCACGTCGGAGTACGGCGTTGGCCCTGGCATCAGCGGCGAGACGAACCACGTCCGCATCGCCGACGCGCCGCCCGCGCAGATGAGCGACCAGGATCTGCAGAAGTACGTGGCCGATCACGCGGCAGAGGCCGGCGGCTGGCCGAAGCCCGCCACGGGCAACGTCGTCTACATCCTCTACCTCCCCACCTCGACCGCGCTCATGTTGAGCGGACGCAGCGCCTGCCAGCAGGGCGTCGGCGGCTACCACGACTCGGTGAAGGTCGCCGGCAAGAACACCGCCTACGCGATCGTCCCGCAGTGCGGCAAGCTCGACTCCGTCACGAACGCCGCGAGCCACGAGCTCGCCGAGGCCGCGGTCGATCCGTACCCGAAGGCCAAGCGCGCGTGGGTCGGCTTCGACGACAACCACCTCGCCTGGGAGATCTTCCAGCAGTTCCAGAGCGAGAACGGCGACGCCTGCGAGTTCTATCGTGACTCGCACATGACCGACGCCGAGGTCGGCTTCGCGGTTCAGCGCCAGTGGTCGAACGCCAGCGCGAAGGCCGGCCACGACCCGTGCGTCCCCGCGCTCGCGAACCCCTACTTCAACGTCACGCCGCTCGACATGACCGACGACGTGTCGATGGACCTCACGCAGTACGGCATCGGCAAGGTGAAGTCGAAGGGCTACGTCGTCCCGGTCGGAGAGACGAAGAAGATCCCGATCGGCTTCTACAGCGACGCGCCCACCGACAAGTGGAGCATCAAGCTCGCCGAGGGCGGCATCATGGGCACCTCGCAGAAGGGCAAGTTCGACATGACCGTCGACCTCGAGCAGGGCCAGAACGGCGAGAAGGCGTACATCGAGATCAAGACCAACACCGCAGCGCGCGCAGGCGCCGGCATCATCACGGTCGTCTCCACGCTCGGCAACACGAAACACTACATGCCGATCCTCATCGGCACCCCGCCTGCGGCTCCCGCGGCATCGGCTTCGAACGAGTAAGGCGTCCTCCCCTCCCAAGCGTTCCTCGTTCCCACGAGTCCCGGGAACGTTCACGTCGCGAGCTCTTTTCTAGGAGCTCGAACAAAGCGCCGTGAGCGATCTCGGGATTCGTCTTTTGTTTGTTTGGTAGACTTCGCGCATGACCTCACAGGCACTCGAGCGAGGAGCGAAGCTGTCCGTCCGAGACGACTGCATCGGGTGGGCGGTGAAGTCGAAGGGCGGCGAATTCGTCTCCGACGGCGGCGGCACCTCGAAGCCGGTCGATCTCCGCAAAGACGAGGTCGTCACGTTCAAGGGCGTCGTCCTCGACGTCGAGCCGCTCTCCTACCTCGTCGAGCGCCAGGGCGGCGACCACGTCGAGGTGCGCGGCCACTTCGTGCAGCCCGCCTGATCGGGATGGGGTGAAGACCCCATCGGATCGGGGCTCAGAACGCGCCGACGAGCGCGGTGTGAATCGAGACGGCTTTGTCGGTGCCGTTCCGCAGATCATTGTCGCTGAACCGCCAAAACTCGGTGGAGAGCTTCAATCGGAAGCCTCGCTCGATCGTCACGAGACCGCCCACCGTGCCGCGAACGACCGTGCTCCCGTCCACCAGATCGCTCTCTCGCGCCAGGTTGCCAAACCGCGCCATTCCGTCGACGCGACCGAGCAGCGCGACGCGGCTCGTGAGCCCTTGCTCGAGCTCGACATAGGCGCCGTGCTTCGTGAAGAAGTCTCCTCGCTCGCGCGAGATGCTGTACTTGAACCGCGCGGGGTTCGACGCGTCGAGCTCCTGGCGGCGGACGAGATACTCCACGCGAACGATCGTCTTGTCGGCTCGGAAGGAGATGTCGCCTCCAACAATCGAATACGTAAGCGTGTTGTCGGGGTTGTACGTACCGTGTTGTCCGCTGGCGCCGAGCGTGAGGTCGGTGGTGGGCCCGAGACGAACGGTGGTCGCGAGACGCCCACCTACGGTCGGGCGGCCATTGTTGTCTGCGTAATAGAGGCTTGGTGAGCGCGACTGAATCCAGTCGACATCGAAGCTGTCATTGGCGCCCTTGAAGCCCGATACCACGTAGGCCGCATAATCGATTTGCGCCTTCGTCCCGATCCAGTGCGTGCCGCCGAGCTCTACTCCATTATCGGGAAAGGGACTTGGCAGGACGCTCATGTTCCACGAGCTAAGGCGCAACATACGCCCCATGTCGTAGGGCAATGGCTTGCTGCTAAGGCCATGATTGGCCGGGTCGTGCCGCAAATTGAACGCGCCGAAAGAAGGGCTGAATCGGCCCGCGCGGACACCAAACTCCTCGATGGGCTGGTAATGCACATAGGCCATGTCCGCTTCGAAGCCATGGCAACCAAAACACACCTTGATGCTCGCGGAGAGGTGGTCGGCGACGTCGGCGGTGAGCTTCACGCTCGCCTCCGTCGTCAAGCCGTCGAAGGTGCTCTTACGCGCGTTCGCGTCGGGCGCCGTCGGAACCAAGTGGTAATCGAGCTGCGCGGAGCCCGATAGCGAGTGGTCCACCGCCCACGCAGATCGCGGAGACACGATGGCCGCGAGCGCCGCGAGCAGCGTCGTCATCACGAGCACGAGACCAAGTCGGCTACCCATCGCTCAGGGTCCTCCGTCGATCGGTGACGTTGCCCCATCGAGGGGTTGCGCCGAGGCGCTCGGGATCACCGGCGGGGCCACGGCCGCGGACGGCGCGGAAGGTGGCGCCGCGATCAGCGACGAGCCCGCGTCGGCCTCGACCCCATTTTGGCGCTCTCGCTCGACGCGCGAGTAGAAGTGCAAGAAGCGCCGGATCGGCACCTCGTCGTCGACCGAGATGCCGCTGCCAGGCTGCCGCCGCATGCGCTCGACGTAGCGCTCCCAAAACGCATCGGAGACCTCACGCGTCGCAAGCGCGAGCGGACGAGCGAGGCTGTGGCATTTCGAGCAGCGGTTCGCGAAGAGCGCGTAGTCCTCGCGCACCTGCTGGGGCAGCTTCGAGACGTCGAGCCCGTCACCGTCGCGCGGCACGGCCGCGTCCCTTCCGCATCCGAGATGGAGAGCGGCCGTGACCGACGCAGCGATGAAGAGCGAGCCGACGAAACCGCGTGCCGTGACCTTCATTCGTCGCTGTCGCCCGGCGCGCCCTGCGTGATCCAATTGGCGACGATCTGGATCTCCGCGTCGCTCCAATAGGGAGGACCATTCCACGGCATGCGACTGCCGACGCTGTACGTGCCGCGGAGCTTCTTGATCAGCGCCGATGCCTCCGGGTTACCCGGGACGACGATCTGGTTCCCCGACGTCTTGCCGCCCCGTCGAAGCTGGCCGAGCGTGGTCATGTCGAGCTGCCCCTCGTTGATCCCTTGCTGCGTCCCCGTCGTGCGGTAGTGGCACATGCTGCAGCCCGGACCATTCGGGTCCGTCTCCGTTCGGTTCATCAACGGACGAATATCCCGGCGAAACGAGACGGGCGGCCCCGCGTCGATCACCGTGCTGCTGCCACCGTCGGCGCCCGCGCCTCCATCGCTTGAGGGCGCCCCGCTGCTCGTGCCCGCACCCGCGTCGCTCGTCGCCGCCGGATCGCGGCAGAACGCAGGGTATTCGTCGCAGCGAACCCCAACCGCCGCGTCCCATGACGAGCACGCCGCGACGAGCACCAGACCAAACACGCCAAACCGCAGGACGCGCGTCACCATAGGCAGGTTAGTTGGGCTCCAAGCTGATGAGCACGTTTGCGACGGCCTCGCCGGTATCGACGCCCGCCACCACCATACCCGAGACCGTGCGCTCGATGCAGCGAGCCACCTGCGGTGAGAACGGAACCGAGGCGGTCGCCTTCGTGATACGCCCGCTTCCGTCGGTCTCGATGCGGATCGTCCCCTGCCCGCCGTCACGTCGGTTGGTTCGCGCGATCTCCGCTTGGTAGCACTCGGTCATCGCGCCGGTGGCGCGCGCCATCACGTTCTGCACGTCGCGCTTTCGCACTCCATGTTCGTTCTGCACTCCGCTGACGCTGACGCGTGCGCGCTTCGGATCGATCGGCGCCGCAGCGGGAGGTGTCGTTGGTGTCGCGATCGCGGGCGTCGTCGGGGCGGGGGCGCTCGTCGACGCCACCGTAGGCGCCGCGGTGGAGGGACTCGGCGGCGTGCCGGTCGCCGCGGTCGTGGGCGGAGGAGCGGGCGCCTCGGCGGTGATCGACGGTGTTGTCGTTGGCGTGCTCGTAGGCGCAGCGGCGGTCGTCTTCGGCGGCGCTGTGGTGTTGGCCGTCTTCGGGATTTGCGGCTGCTCGCGCGAAGGCTCGGTCGACGCGGTGGGCTCGACAGCGGCTGGCGGCGCGCTCTTCGCTTGCGCGGAGGCCTCGTTGGTCGGGTCGTGCGCCGGCACGCTCGTGGCCTTGGCCTCGGCAGGTGCGTCACCAGCCGGGCGCCGCCACACACCGCTCGCAAAGACGCCCACGGCGAGGAGCGCGAGCGCCCCGAGCACGCCCACCCACCGCGCATTCGAGCTCGGACGAGGCGTTGTCGTCACGACCGCTGCGACCGCGGCGGTGTTTGCTGTCGGGTTGGTCGTCGCCGTGTTCGTCGTGGATTCTTTGGTGGTCGTCTTCGTGTTCGTCGCGAGCGGGCTCGGCGTCGTGGTCAGCGAACGCGGGCTCGAGTCCGCGTCGGCGCTCGACGCGGCCTCGAGGTTTCGCACGGAGGGCGACGACTCGAGCAGCGGCTTCGCGTCGACCGCCGCGTTCTGCTCGAGCGCACGAATCGCATTGCGCACCTTCTCACGCCGTGACGCGATCCTCGCGCCCGCCACGTCGGCGACGAACGCTGCCACCTCGGCCGTCGTCGCCACGAGGCCTGCCTGCACCATCGTCTCCTCGAGCGCAGCGCGCAGCTCGGCCATCGTCGCGAAGCGATCGCGTGGCTTGAAGGCGAGGCAGCGCGTGATGACGTCACGGAGCGACTTCGGGACGTCGTCGGGCAGCGGATCGATCGGCTGGTGCGTCACGAGCTTCGTCATCATCGCGACCTCGTCGCCCTCGTAGACAGGCCTCTTCGCGACGAAGTGGTAGAGGATGGCGCCGATCGCCCAGATGTCCGCGGTGCGATTGACCGCCTTGTCTCCGCGCGCCTGCTCCGGCGCCATGTACTGAATCTTGCCCTTGATGACCCCAAACGACGTCGCGTCGGAGAGGCGGTTGTTCGCGCGGGCGATGCCGAAGTCGATGACCTTCGCCTGCCCCTCCATGCTCACCAAGATGTTCTGGGGTGACACGTCGCGATGCACGACCTCGAGGCGCGTCCCGTCGATGTCGTTGAGCTCGTGTGCTGCGTGCAGACCCGCGCATGCGTCCGAGAGGATGCGCAGGTAGATGCCGAGCGGAAACGTCTTCTCACGCTGCGTGACCAGCCGCTGAAGCTTGACGAGCATGTCGCCCTCGACGAGCTCCATCGCGATGTAGAGGAAGGGCCCCTCTTCACCGAGGTCGAGGATCTTGGCGACGTTCGTGTGATCGATGCGGGCGGCGATCTTCGCCTCATCGAGGAACATCTTCCGAAACGGCTCGTTGTCGAAGTAGCTCGGGAGGATCGTTTTCACCGCGACGAGCTTCTCGAAGCCGTGCTTGCCTCGCTGCCGGGCGATCCACACGGACGCCATGCCACCGTCCGCGAGCTTGCAGACGAGCTCGTAGCGATCGAACATCATGCCGGGGTCGATGATCGGCGCGGGCGGCCGCTCGCTGTTCAACCCATCATCGGACATTCACCGCTACCCCACCAGGCGTGCACGTCGCGCACATTGCGCGAGGCTCATGAGTCTCAGGCTGGATCGATTTCAACGTGCACAGCGAGCGGTTTCAAGTGCTACGCACGGCCGCATCGCAAAGGAGTGAGCGCCACGCGCACCAATCTGCAGGTGTCTGAGACCGGCGTTCATCCCGAGTGATTCACTCGCCTACTTCTGCGACGTCGTGAAGTCGACGTCGTCCGCATCGGGAGCGACGAGCGAACGCCGCATTTCCACGATCCATTTGCCGCCCTGCCAGTGGCCCTCCGCCTCGTTCTGGCAGCGCAGGCAAGCCGGGGTCGACGCCGTCGTTCGATGAACGAAGCCCGGGATCGTGTCGTTCACGCTCGGCGTGACGGTGCCGTCGAGCAGCTTCGATCGCGTCGCGCCCGCCTTCCCGATGAACGGGGAGTTGTCCTCGAACATCGACTTCACGCCCGAGGCATACGGCGACGGAACGCGACTCGGCCCGAGCGACGGACATCCGGCTGTCACATCGTCGAAGTACTCGTTCGAGAAGTGAAGCTGCGTCGCTGTGCTGTCGGCCGCAGGGACGCGAAGCCCATCCGTGTTCTTCCTCGTGCACGTGCCGCCCGTGTAGGGGAAATCGTCGTTCTGATTCCCGTCGCCGTGACGTGACGTGTCGTCGATCACTTGATCGTCGAAGATGCGAAGCGGGTTCGACCGTGACGCCTTCCAGTCCCAGACATCCACCTTCTGCCCCGGCGCGTTCGTGTACATCACGCCGCTGCCCGTATAGAACGTGGCCCCTGCGTCGGTGGTCGTGGCGCTCGCGACGCGTGCCCCCGCCTTTCCCTCCAAGTGACAGAGCCCGGCGCAGCCTGCGCCGAACCCGCCGTTGTCACCAAAGAAGCTCGGGATGTTGATGTTGAAGAGGAGCTGCACCATGTCGTCGCCCCCTGTCACGGCCCTCGTCGTGGCGAGGTTGTCCGCGGCGAGCGGCTGCGTCTGCGCGGTGTCGCGCACCCACTTCGTGCCGTTGTAGATCCATCGGCCTCGCGCGTCGTTCTGCGTCGCGTCGCTCCATTCGATGTGAAAGAAGATGCTCGACCCATCGTAGGCCGCCGCGATCTTCACCTCGGTCACGCCTTGATCTTCGGTGGTGATGTTCGACGCACCGGCGTCGTTCGCCCTCCGCGCGAGCGGCAGCAAGGTCGACGCGCGCGCCACACCAGACAGCGTCGCCACGGGCACGCCCTTCCACTCGTCGGCCGACGTGTTCGCGCCATCGATCGTGATGCTGCCTGGCGGGACCGCGACAGCGACGATCGAGTTCACTTTGCCGCTCGACCAGTTGAAGTCGAGGTGCGCTTCACGAATGCCTTGCGGCGGTCCGAAGCTGTTGTCGTGCAAACCGATCGACATTTCTTTGTTCACGAGATCGGTGCGGATCGATCCGCCACCGGGGCTCGTCTCGCACGCGCCCGACGCGGGGTTACAGGCCTGCCCTTGCGTGCAAGGCGCCGCGCACTGCGTGGCCTGCGGCTCACACGCGCAGGTCGTCGGGTTCTGCTTGGTCCCCGCCTCGCACGACGTCGTGCACGACGTGGATCCGTCGTTCGACGTCCCGCCCGTCGGCCGGCACGTGCATGCGACCTGATCGACCTCGTGCCCCACGGGACACGTCAATCGAAGACAGCTCACGCCCGTGTCTGCTCCTCCGCTGCAGGCGACCGTCCACGCCACACCAAGAGGAAGCGCGACGACCGTGATCGCGAAGATCGATTGCCGGAGCAAACGGCGGTGGACCATGAAATCCCTCCAGCCTCGATCATAGACGTTTTGCGCGACAATGCGTCGCGGACGAACCGCGCATGCGGATGCGGATAGACCGCACGACGAGCGCGTGACGCGCATCCGCGCTGTTTGGAATGCGCGCCGTTGATTTCTAGGCGCGCGCTACCACTGGCCGCTGCGACGCTGCAGCGACTCGATCTCTTTGAGGAGGGCGAGCGGGCTGAACGGCTTCTCGTAGTAGGCGGTGGCGCCGGCCTCGTGGGCGCGCCGCTTCACCTCTTCGTCGCTCATCGCGCTGATGATGATGATCGGCGTGTCCTTGAGGTCTTTGTCGGCGCGGATCTTCGCGCAGACCTGGATGCCGTCGTAGGAGCCCGGGAGGTTGATGTCGAGCAGCATGACATGCGGCTTCCAGCTGAAGGCTTCCTCGAGGCCACGTGCGCCCGACGATGCGCTTCGAACCTCGAAGCCGCGCGCAGACATCAGCGCTTGAATCATCCGAACGATGGAGTCCGAGTCCTCGACGATCAACACACGCATGATTAGAGGGATCTTCCTGAGCTGTACGAAGTGTGATCGGGTCTTGGGGGTAACGTCCCCATCGGTTCGAAGGTAAAGCGCCCGCTAGGTTTTCGCAAACGTGACCGCCACGCGGAGACCACCCATGCCGGCCTCCGGTCCGGGTGCCTTCGCGGGTGCATCGGAGAGCTCGAGCATCGCGCCTTGGCAAGCGGCGAGCTCGGCGGCGAGGAAGATCGGCAGCCCACTCGGACGGCCGTAGGCGCCGGCGTGGGTCTCGAGCGCCAAGAAGGAGCGCCGACCCGACGCAGGGAGCGCGGAGCCAGCGTCGTCGACGATGAGCCGCGCGCCGACGCCTTGCTCGGCCGCCGCGACGGTGACATCGACGGTGGTGCCGCGCGGCGACGCCTCGATCGCGTGGGCGATGAGCTCGCGCGCGAGGACGCTGACGGCCTTCGGTCCGCGACGAACGTACACGCGTCCGTTGTCGCCGTTCACCTTGACGTTCACCTTGACGTCGTCGCGCTCGGAGACGCCCGCGAGCGATTTGACGACGGATCGAACCACATCGGCGAGGTCGACCTCGGCCTCGAGCTCGTCGGCGCGGAGCGCGCCGATGCTGCCGAGCGAGCTGACGACTTCGTGCGTATGCGCGACGCGACGGCGCAGCGTGTCGAGCTGCTCGTCGGTGATCTCGTGACGGCGCATCGCCGCGAGCTCCTTGCCGGCGGGGCCGAGCGCGCTCTGGAGCTCGGAGGCGATGCCCGCGCAGAGCTTCGTCATCGCCGAGAAGCGCGCTTCCGACGGGACGCCGGGAGCCGGAGGGACCGTCGAGACGGCCGTGACCTCTTCGCCGCGATCGAAGATGGCGGCGAGCTCGCGCGCGTAGACCTCGCCTTGCTTGCGGGCCTCGTCGAGCTCCTTGCGCAGCGCCGCGCTCTCGCTTCGATCGCTCGCGCCGTCGGCGGGGAAGATCAGCACTTCACTGCCGCCTTCGAGCTCGTGACGACCGCCGTAGCGAATGATGACGCGCGAGAGCCACGCGCGCTCGGTCTCGGCGGTGGGTGAGCTGTCGGGGCCAAGCGCCACGCTCACCTTCACTTCGTCGCCGTCACGGCGAACGTGGACGGACGCGCCCTCGCCGCTGCCATGACCGATGAGGACCTGCAGCATGCGACGGAAATCGGCCTCGTCTCCGTAGACCTCGGTGCCGCTGCCTGGCTCGATCGCGACGCGCGCGTCGGGCGCGACCTCGACGAGGAGCGCCGCGAGATCGATGCGTCCGCGTCGAGCCGCCACCACCATGCTGCCCGACTGCGGGACCGCGCGTTGGTTGAGGTTCGACAGCATCTTCATGACGTCGTCGAGCGCGTCGAGCGAGGTCTCGACGCCGTGCGCCGGATCATCCGTCTCGGAGGGAGGTGGAGGCGCTTGCGTGCGAAGGAACTGAACGCCAACGCGCAGTCGCTCCGCAGCGTTCTGCGCTTCCTGGGTGAGAAGCCAGCTCAGCTCGTGCCGCGTAAGACGTCCCTTGGACATGGATTGACGTTTAGAATAGGCGGTTTACGCGAAGTCTGCCGCGCAAAAAGATCGCCATGATTCCACGTGGGTCCAGGCGCCCTGCCACACGCTCTGCCACACGGCGCGGCATCTCCGGTGGGAGCGTCGCCTACGAGCGCGCGCGCGATCCTGCGGCGGGCGGCGCAGGCCGAGCCGTGCCGATGCTCGCCCAGGTGCGCTCGGAGCCGAGCGCGAGCCATGTGAGCGGGACCTTTTGCGCGCCGAGCGTCACCGACGTCGGGCCCTTCTCGGTCCACTTCTGCGGCTCGGGGAGCGCGATCGTCTTCTGACCCTTCAGGCTTTTCGCTGCGGCCAGATCGATCCGAATCGCCGCGATCCCGAGGCCGCTGAAGAGCGCGACCGCGCTCGACGGGATGAATGGCGCGACGACAGCGCGCACGCTCGGCGCGATGTCGGTGGCGTGCGCGATGAGCTCGCGCACCTCGTCGAGTGTGGTGCACACGACGACGACACCGTTTGCGGACGGCGCGATTCCCTTGCCGTTCGCGCTCGCGAGGAGCGCGGCCGGACCGTCGACGAGATCGAGGTTTGCCCCACCCTTCCATGGCGTGGGAGGCGGCGGCGTGACCACCGCCTTCTTCGCGGCGTCTCCCGAGGCGGCGCCTTTGCGATCGCGGACGACGAGCACGTCGTCGGTGGGGAGCGCGCGCGGGATCGTGACGCGAACCGGGCGCTTGAAGCTGCGCGGATCGCCCATCTCGCCGGTGGCGACCGCGTACGCGAGCGCCTCGGCCGACGCGATGGCGACGGGCTTCGGCGCGGTGACCCCCGGCTCGAGGTCTTGCGTGCGCGCCGAGAGACCGCCCGCGATCGGCGGATAAAGCTCGCCGGTCATCACACGTGCATCCGGCTCGATCAGGCGTGCGCCGGTCGCGATGAGATCGGTGAGCGCGCCGGTGGAGCTCAGCACCTCGAGCATCTGACGTGACGGGATCGCCACGAGGAACTCGACGCGCGGCGGTACGCGCTTCGACTTGAGGAGCGCGGCGGCGGCGAAGAGATCGCGGAGCGTGCAGCCGCTGTCACCACCAAGAAGGACCTGCGTGACCGGCTTGCCGGCGAGATCGCGGACCGTCTTCACCTGTCCGGTCTCATCCATGTAGAGAGGATCGACCGCGCCGAGATCGACGTTGAGCACCTCGTCGCACGGCGCGCCTGCGTCGGGGACGAGCGCGCGATGCGCCTTCGATCGACGCTGGTCGCGGAGGAAGACCTCGGTGCGCTCGTCGCTGACGAAGACCGCTCCGGCGGCGCCGAGCTGAGGAGCGATGCCGGCGAGCACCGCGCGCTCACCGACGGAGAGGAGACGTGCGCTCGGTCCGGCGAACTCGATCACGACGGGCGCCTGATGCGCCGTCTCGATCCGCCCGACGGCCTCACCGAGGCCACGACGAACGAGCTCGTGCGCGATGTCGCGCGCGCAGACGAACGGACGGGTGCGCCCCGACAAAAGGACCTGAACGCTGCGCGGCGGGCGGAGCACGATGCTGCCTTGCGCGAGCGCTTGCCCGAGCATGCCCGGCGACACGACGATCGTGAGCATGCCGATGCCGCCGACCCCTGCGAGACGCGGGTCGTCGGTCACGCAGAGGCGCGCGGGTGACGCGAAGCGCTCGAGATGCACCGGCGCCGGGAAGCCGACGCCCGGCGGAGCCGACACACTGCGTGTCGTAGACGATCGCGACCTCCGCAGATGTCTTCTTCAGCCCAGCCTCTCGCGCTTCGGCGATCGCGCGAAGTGGCGCTCGCGACAAGACAATCTGGTCGACCTTGACGCTCACTTGCGACGCGGCCAGCATCGGGTCGGCGCACCGACCGGCCAGAATCTTTTGAGCCATCGTGCGGGGCGGATCCCCTGCTCGTGCGCGCATGCCTATCTCGTGTCCTCTCGTTGGTCGGGCATAGCGGCCTGACCCGTGGGCGAGCGCACCTTAAACGTTGGCGTCCCACCGGGTCAAGCACGGGCAACGGTGGGGGGTCGTTCGCGCTGCAATGGTCGCAAAACCTGGCAAACTCGAGGATTAAAAATGCGCCTGCGTCGCGGCCAGCGCGCCCCCACCAAACCGGCCGCCTGAGGTCCGCCACACTCGCTGGCCGGCCCCTCGGAAAGCGTCTTGTTGACCCATTCCGCGGGGTTCCGTAGCCTGGGCTACCATGTTCAAAGAGACGCTGCGTGACCTCGTCGAAGGCACCGAGGGTGGCCTTGCTGGGCTGCTCATGGACTCCAGCGGGATCGCCCTCGAGAGTTACGCGAAGGGCGACTCACCGTTCGATATCAACGCGATCGGCATCGAGTTTGGCGTGGTGATCGGACAAATCAAGCGCGCCGCCGAGATGCTCGAGGCCGGCAACGCGAACGAGATCGCCGTCGGAACCGAGAAGCTCATCACGCTCATTCGAACGCTCGGCGACACGTATTTCTTGGCGCTCGCCCTCACGCCCGGCGGCAACTTCGGCAAAGGTCGCTACTTGATGCGCACCGCCGCGCCGAAGCTGATGGCCGAGCTCTAGACACGGCATGGCCGCGCGGTCGAAGAAGCCGACGAGCATCCTCGTTTTGTCGGGGCCGAACCTCCAGCTCCTCGGCACGCGCGAGCCCGAGATTTACGGCACGACGACGCTCGCCGACGTTCACAGGAGCCTCGTTCGCCGAGGCAAAGAGCTCGGCGTGAAGGTCACCGCGCGCCAGTCGAACCACGAAGGCGAGCTCTGCGACTGGATTGGTGAGGCGCGCGGGACGCATGACGGCATCCTCTTGAACGCCGCGGCGTACACGCACACGTCGCTCGCCCTCTTCGACGCGATCAAGGCCGTCGCCCTCCCCTGCGTCGAGGTCCACATCTCGAACCCCGAGGCGCGTGAGGCGTATCGCCAAGCCTCTCGCATCGCGCCTGCGTGCATCGCCAAGGTGAGCGGCTTCGGAGCGCCAGACAGCTACCTCCTCGCGCTCGAGGGCCTCATACGCTTCCTCGATAAGCGCTTCGGCGACAAGCGCCTCAACGCATAGCGTAGCCACCGCGGGGGCACGAAACCGCCGCGACTCGGCGCGTCACTTCAGCGTCGAACGACGTTCTCACCGAGAAGCGTCGTACACACCGAGAAAATGGGCTTTCGGTGATGACGGGCACCGACTACGGTGGCGCGCAACGAGATGACGACTGTCGACATCGAGAAGCTGAAGGCGCTCCTCGCCGTGCTCTCCGAGGAGAACGTTGCGGAGTTCGAGCACGAGGCCGAGGGCGTTCGCGTCCGCATCGTTCGGACGCATCCGGGTGGCATGATGGCCACGTACGCGTCGCACGCGATGCCGCTTGGCGTCCCTGCCGCGGCCGGCTCCACCGCGAGCGCGGTCGACGGCGGCGCGACTCCATCGGACGCGATCGACGTCACGAGCCCGTTCGTCGGGACGTTCTACCGATCACCGTCGCCGGACGCGCCTGCGTTCGTGGAGGTGGGCTCGGTCGTTCGTCCGGGACAGACCCTCTGCATCATCGAAGCGATGAAGCTGATGAACGAGATCGAAGCCGAGCTCAGCGGAACGATCGTCGAGATCTACGCGCAGAACGGAAAGTCCGTCGAGTTCGGCCAGAAGCTTTTCCGCATCAAGAAGGCCTGAGGGACGGGACGCGACGTACATGGTGAACGGTCCCGTCTCCACGTTGATGCCGCCGCCTGCGGCACCACCGTTCAAGAAGATCCTCATCGCGAACCGCGGCGAGATCGCGCTCCGCGTGATCCGCGCATGCCGTGAGCTCGGCATCGCCACCGTCGCCGTCCACTCCGAGGCCGACACGCGCGCCTTGCACGTCCGCTTCGCCGACGAAGCCGTGTGCATCGGCCCCTCACCTGCCGCGCGCAGCTACCTCCACATCCCCGCGATCATCAGCGCGGCCGAGATCACGGGCGCCGACGCGATCCATCCCGGCTACGGCTTTCTCTCCGAGAACCCCGAGTTCGCACGCCTCTGCGGAAAGTGCGGCGTCACGTTCATCGGCCCCACCCCCGAAGCGATGCGCGCGTGGGGCGACAAAGTCACCGCGCGCACGAACGCGAAGCGCTTCGGCCTTCCCCTCCTTCCAGGAAGCGAGGTCCTCCGCGACGCCGATCACGCCGTCGAAGAGGCCAAGCGCATCGGCTTCCCGATCATCCTCAAGGCCTCGGGCGGCGGCGGCGGGCGCGGCATGCGCATCGTCCGCAACGTCGACGACGTGCCCGCGAACTTCACGCAGGCGACGAACGAGGCGGTCGCGGGCTTCAAGAACCCCGACGTCTACATGGAGAAGTTCGTCGAGCGCCCGAAGCACATCGAGTTCCAGGTGCTCGCCGATCAACACGGCGGCGTCTGGACGCTCGGCGAGCGCGAGTGCTCCCTCCAGCGCCGTCACCAAAAGGTGATCGAAGAGGCGCCGAGCCCCGCGATGACCTCCGAGCTTCGCCAAGAGATCGGCGAGACGATCCGCCGCGCGGTCAAAGAGACGGGCTACCAGTCCCTCGGCACGCTCGAGTTCATCATGGACGAGGACAAGCGCCTCTACTTCCTCGAGATGAACACGCGCGTCCAAGTCGAGCATCCCGTCACCGAAATGGTCACCGGCCTCGACCTCGTCGCGCTCCAGATCCGCGTCGCCTCGGGCGAGAAGATCGAGCTACCCGACACGCGCCCGTGGGGCTTCCGTGGCCACGCCATCGAGTGCCGCGTGAACGCCGAAGATCCCCGCACCTTCGCCCCGTGGCCGGGCCTCATCACCGAGTACTTCCCGCCCGGCGGCACCGGCGTCCGCGTCGACTCCGGCGTCTACGGCGGCTGGACCGTCCCGCAGCACTACGACTCGCTCCTCGCGAAGGTCATCGTCCACGCCCCCACGCGCGCCGAAGCGATCGTCCGCATGCGCCGCGCCCTCGACGAGTTCATCGTCGGCGGCATCCGCACGAACATCGCCTTGCACAAGCGCCTCCTCGTCGACGAAGAGGTCATCGAAGGCACGATGACCACGCGCACGATCGAACGCATCATCGCGCAGCCCCAAGCCTGACGCGCGTTGCGGGCGCGAGGGGCGTGAGGACGCCGTACATTGATCAACCTTGATCAATGTCATCCACGTTGATCAACGTCATCCACGTTGATCAACGTTGATCCACTTGATCAATGTCATCCACATGATCAATGTCATCCACATGGATCAACGTTATCCACGTCATCAACGTGGTCGACGTTACGGATACGCGCCGGCCGCTGCGCCCGCGCCCGTGAAGCCCGCGCCGACCGGAAAGATCGCGATCGACGCGCCGAGCGTCAGCGTGGTCGGGTCGAACGGATACACCTGGCCGTTCGCGAACAACAAGAGCTGGCCGCCGCTGTGCGCGAGCCCGTAAATCCCGAGGCCGACGAGCTGCTTGATCGTCCCGACCGAGACCGGAACGCCGGTCGTGAGATCGACCTCCACGATGCAGTCACCGCCACCCGGGCATGCGCCGGTTCCCGTTGCGGCGGAGAGAAATCCGCGCAGCCCCACCGCGCACATATCTCCGCTCGGACGCAACGTGCCGAGCGCGCCGGGCGTGATCGTCGTCACCGCGCCGGTTTTTGGATCGACGCGCACGTAGTCCGCGCCCGTGTACCCGACCAGCGTCTCGCTCGTCTGTGACACCGTCCCCTTCGGCGCCGTGCCGAACGCATATGGAAACGACGACGCGCCCTTGATCAGCTCACATCCCGTCGCCGTCAGCTTGTAGAAGCTCTTGCTGTCGGTCGATGTGAAGTAGACCGCGCCGTCCACCGTGACGGCCGTCTCTTCACCGCTCGGACAACCGGCGCTCGGAAGAGGCGCGAACATCTTCGTGCCGAGGTCGAAGCGGTAGGCCTTTCCGTCGTGGCCCAGGCCATACGAGAGGTGAACCTTCAGCGGATCGAGCTTGCCTGCGTCGCCCGGCGCGCCATCCACGCCACCCTCGACGTCTCCTCCGTCGCTCGACGAACCATCGGGCGTCGTGACCGGCCCACCAACCCCATCACCACCGGCGTCGACGGCCGCGTCACCCGCCGACGCGCTCGGATCGGCCTGCCCGACGAGTGAGATGCCGCATCCACCTCCAAGAGCGACAAGCGCCCCGAAGGCCACGAGCGCGAGCTCTGCGCGTCGCGATTCCAACATCCACCATCCTAGCAGATGCGCCCGCGAAGGCGCTGGCCTCTGCCGAAGTCCGACCACCACTTCGGCTCGTCGGATCAAGAATGCAAGCCCGACCGCCAAAGGCGATACGCTTCCCTTCGTGACCGTGGACGTCTTCCCTCGCATGCGAACGGTGATGATCGCGGTCTTCGTGATCCCAATGATCATCGCCTCCGGCATCTGGCTCTGGATTCGCCACGAGCGCGGAAAGATTCGCGACCGCGGCGTCAGCGCCTGCGTCGCCACGGGCCGTACGTCCGCTGCCTGCAACGAGATGGCGGACCGCAACCACGAGCGCTGCATGGAGCTCACGTTCCGCGCGGGCGGCCGCTTCAGCGGCTCGAGCTTCGACGAGCGCGGCTACGTCGAGTGCATCGAGATTGGCGAGGGCGCCTACTGGAAGCTCAGCGCCCAGCGCGCCGCCGACCGCTCGACGCGTCGCTAACGCCAAGGCGCCGCGAGCCGCGCCCCCACGCAAGCTCCCGCGCAAGACAGGTCACCGTTTGATGTACGTGCGCCAGGTGTACACCCCACCGCCGATGATCGCGACGAGCGCGACGACGAAGAGGATCCAGGTGACGAGCCTCCGCTTGCGCGCGGCAGGCGGGATCGATGGGACGTCATCCTCCGCGTCGAGCGCCTTGGCCGACTTCGGGGGCTCGGGCGC
>JBGAFW010000159.1:0-11501 GCA_044227045.1 Labilithrix sp. | reverse complement strand
GCGTGGCTTGTCATGATGGACCTCGTCAATCGCGCAGGCGATCTCGTGACGTCCGAGACGGTCGGGATCGCGATCGCCATCACGCTCATCGCGCTCCTTCGCGTGCTGCTTCCGCCGAACGCGAAGAGCCTGTCGCGCGCGCCTACGGCATTTCTCGCGGTGCACCTGTTCGCACGCGCGCTCCTTCTCCTCCTCGAGCCAGGGTCGCTTGCGGCGCGCGCAGCGGCGCTCGTCGCGACGGTGCTCCTCTTCGCGAGCGTCGGGCGCGCGATCGTCCTCATCGCGCTCGAAGGTGTGATGGCGCGGCGTTCGCAGCCGTTGCCGCGGATCTTTCGCGACATCATTCAAGGCGTCGTCTACGTCGTGCTCCTCTTGGTGGCGCTTCGCACGGCCGGCGTGGATCCAGGCTCGATCCTCACGACGTCTGCGCTCCTCACCGCGGCGATCGCGTTGTCGCTCCAGGAGACGCTCGGCAACCTGGTCGCCGGGCTCGCCATTCAGATGCAGCATCCGTTCGATGTCGACGACTGGATTCAGTTCGACACCGATCCGAAGCACATCGGGAAGGTGCTCGAGATCAACTGGCGCGCGACCACGACGTGGAGGTCATCGTCCCGAACGCGACGCTCGCCAAGGCGCCGATCACGAACTTCACGAAGCCCTTTACGAGCTCGCGTCGATCGATCTACTTCCAAGTGCCGTGCGAGGTCGCGCCGCACGTCGTTCGAAAGGCCGTGATGGAGGCGCTGCCCGGCGCGCATGGTGTGCTCGAGCATCCGGCGCCCACCGTGGTGGTCAACAACTTCATCGACGGAAACCTCGAGTACTGGGTTCGCTTCCACACCGATCAGTTCCACCTTCGCGACGGCGTCGACAGCGCCGCGCGAGAGCGCATTTGGTACGCGCTCGCGCGCGCCGGCGTCTCGATCGGCCTGCCGAATCGAAACGTGCTCCTTCACGAGATCTCGAAGGAGACGCGCGCCGAGGACGACGCGAAGCAGACGACACGTCGCGAAGAGGCGCTCGCCGCCGTCGACTTCATGCGCGTGCTCACCGAAGAGCAGCGACGAAGGCTCGCGGTGGCGAGCCGCATTCACCTCTACGGCGCCGGTGAGCCGATCGTGAAGGAGGGCGAGCGATCGGCCGAGATGTTCATCGTGCAGAGCGGCAAGGTCGTCGTCCAGAGCTCGCGGGCGAAGGGCAACGGCAATGGCAACGGCGTCGAGGTGGCGCGCCTCGGGCCGGGCGAGTTCTTCGGCGAGATGGCGCTCATGACCGGCGAAGAGCGCACCGCGACGGTTCGCGCGCTCGAGCCCTCGACGTTGATCGGCGTCGACCAGCAAGCGATCAAGGTGCTCCTCGACGCGTCACCCGAGCTCGCGTCGATCATCAGCCGCGTCATCTCCGAGCGGCAAGCGATGCGCGACTCGATGCGCGAGTCGATGGATGCGCCAAGCCAGGACGTCGAAGAGCGGAGCTCGCAGCTGCTCGGGCGCATCAAGAAATTCTTCTCGATTTGACGCAAATTCAGGGCGCAAAACCGTCGTAGCGACCCTTCGGTGATTGCCGGTACGATGGCGGTCACGTCGCATGAGCAGCCCTTCGACGACCACGGAAGAGAGCAAAGCGACCGCGGCGTCCGACGCCAAGGACGAGGAGAAGGCGTCTGCGAGCGATGCCAGCGACGTAAGCAAGCCGAGCGTTAGCGACGGCGACGCAGATGGAGCGGTCGCGAAGGCAGTGCCGCTGCCGATCTCGTCGAACCCGATCGTGATCACGCGGGAGTCGTTCGCGCCTCCGTCGGGAGAGAACGCGCCGCCGTCGGCCATCATCGAGAACGCGATGACGCGCAACCGCACGCCGATGCCGCTCTCGAAGCTGATCGGGATCGGCTGCGCGGTGTTCGTCGTCCTCGTCGGGTTGACGCTGCTTCTCTTCCGCTGAACCCGCTCTCGCACGACCCCATGAAGAACAATCCGGTACTGCGTCGCCAGGACTTCTCGAAGCCGCCGGCGATGACGTCGCCGATCTTCTGGCACTTCGCGCGTCGCATCGTGCCGTGGCTGCTCGCGCTCTTCGTGTACCTCGTCCTCGCGACCATCATCGTGCGCTGGGACATGGCGCGCACCGGCGAGCCGCGCAGCGACTTCGGCGCCGATTTGTATGGAATGTACACGCAAATCTTCTTCGAGCCGACGTCGACGTTTCCTCGCGCGCCGGTCGCGCGTGTCGTGTTTTGGATCACGCCGCTCCTCGGCGCGATCCTCGTCGCGCGTGGGCTCTTGCGTGTGGGCGCGTCGGTGTTCGATATCGAAGAGCGCCGTCGCCTTTGGGTGAAGATCATGAGCGATCGAATGAAAGATCACATCGTCGTGTGCGGCCTCGGCAACGTGGGCATTCGCGTGGTCGAGTCCCTCAAGTCGCTCGGGGCGCCCGTCGTCGCGATCGAGCGCAAGCAGAGCGAGTCGTTCGCGCCGGTCGTCGAGAACCTTGGCATCCCCGTCCTCTACGGTGACGCACGGCGTGACGAGCTGCTCCTCGAGGCAGGGATCCCTCGCGCGAAGGCGGTCGTGTGCGCGACCGACGACGACCTCACGAACCTCGAGATCGCGATCGACGCGAAGCGCTACAAGCCGGACATTCGCGTCGTGATGCGCATGTTCGATCAACGCGTCGCGGAGAAGATGCGGTCGGCGCTCGACCTCGACGAGACGTTCAGCACGAGCGCGCTCGCAGGTCCGCTCGTCGCGCTCCAGGCGACGGAGCCCGGCGTGCTCGGCGTCTACCGGCTCGAGGACGGGAGCCTCCGCGTCGCGATGGAAGTGCCCGCGCCGGTGGGTTGGCGAGGACGCACCGTGTCGCAATGCGAAGACGCGGTCGATGGGCGCGTCGTCGGTGTTCGCCGCGGCGCGCAGAAGCTCACGCGACCGAAGCACGACACGAAGCTCGAGGAAGGCGACGTCGTGACGCTCGACCTCCCGGCCGAGAGCGTCGCTACGCTACGCGCGAGCTGAGTCGCTCCTCGATGGGCGCTCGGATCGCGGGCTCCTCGTCCGCGACGATCGGGACCTCCGCAGACTCGACGACGCCGACGCGGACATGCTCGGACTCCGCGAGCGGAGGCGAAGGCGAGGGGCTAGCCACGGGCGCAGGAGCCTCGCGCATCAGCGCGGCCCAGTTCATTCCGCCCATCACGTCGGTCATCGGCGTCGGGTACGCCTGCGCGCGATGGCCCGAGGCCGCGTGCATCGCTTCGAGCGTCTGCCGCTCGGAGAGGATGCGCTGGCGCATCACCGCGTACATGATCGGAATGAAGGCGATGCCCGTGATCGCGACGAGGATCGGCGGCACCGCGAACAGAAGGATGAAGGGCACGCACGAGACGCCGATCGTGATGCCCCACGCCTTGAGCCATTCGCGATGGATCGACATGCTCTGGATGTCGTGGGCCGAGAGCGAGCGAAGGCGCTTGGCGAACTTGATCGCCATCACGAGGAGCGCGATGTGCGCATGGCCCACGACGACGCACGAGATGCGGATCCACTCGGCGAAGCTCGACGGGGAGTCATGATCGACCGTCTGGATGAACAGCCAATGAAGCGTGAGCGGCGTGAGGAGCGAGAGCCCGGCGAGCGGCAGCGCGCTGCTCCACGTCTCGAGCGGCGCGACCTTGCGCTCGAGCACACGAAACGGCTCGTTCTCGTGAAGCGCCTCGAGGTCCGTGTGAAGATCGCCCGTGAGCGGCACCTTCACGTTCTCGCTCGCCGTGCGCCAGCGGCGGCCTACGGCTCCAGCCATCCCGAGCACCACGCGCGCGAGGATGTACGTGACGAACATCGCCGCGAACGAGCCGACCAACGTGTACGTGAGCTCTTCATGGACGTTCGTGAGGGCGAGCACCACGCACGCCACTGCGCCGAGGACGCCCACTCCGCCTGCGAGCGCGCGCGCGATGCGGGCCCGCGCCATCGCGTGGAGCTTCGGCAGATGGGGATCGAGGATCTCGCGCGTCTCGCGGAGCTCGCCCAGCCGGAGCCCGATGACATGATCGTATTCCGAGCGGTACGCGTGCTGCGGAGCGCGGTAAGCGTGCTCACCGGCCGCAGCGTCGAGGCCCATGCCGTGGTGCGTTGTCATTGGGGAGTCCGAGCAATCTCTAGGGCCGGTTCGGGAGATCGGCCACGGGTGAGCGAGCGCACCTCAACGATGACCTCGAAGCTCGCCGCGTGCCATCCCAAGCGAGGCGAATGGTCGAAAACGGGGTATGAAGCGCAACCACGACGAGACGAGCGTCATCGGCCGTTTCCGCGGAGACGCGCCGCGGTCACCAGAGAGAGAGAGCGATATGTCGGATTCCCGAGATCCCCAGCCCCGATGTTCCGTATTCATTGCCGCCACGTTGGACGGCTTCATCGCGCGGAGCGACGACCGCATCGACTTTCTGTCGATCGTGGAGCGCGCAGGGGAAGATTACGGATACGGCGAATTCTGGAAGACGATCGATGCCTTGGTCGTTGGACGGAAGACGTACGACGTCGCTCGCGGCTTCGATACGTGGCCCTACACCGGGAAGGTCTGCGTCGTGCTCACACGCGACCCGAGCGCCCTCGCGAGCGACGCGAAGCTCGAGGAGCACGGCGTGCGGCTCTATGCGGGGGACCTCGCCGAGCTCGTCGTCCGCCTGGGGCAAGAGGGTGTCCGGCGGATTTACGTCGACGGTGGAGGCGTCATCCAGCAATTCCTCGACGAGGGGTTGATCGACGACATGACGATCTCGACGCTTCCGATCCTCCTCGGCGACGGCATTCGCCTCTTCGGCAAGCAGAAGGGCGACATCCACCTCGAGGTCACGCGATCACGCGCGTTCCCGAGCGGGCTCGTCCAGACGGAGTACGTCGTCAAGAAGACGCGCTGATCGACGCGCCGCTCGCGAGCGAGCTCGCGGTGACGGCTTGCATCGTCGTCGCGACCTTCGTCCAAAACTCGCGAAAACGCGCGTCATCGAAGGCGGCGCCCGATTTGAAGAAGGTGCCGCCGCCGCCGTCGTCGTCGTAGTGGCCGACGACATCGAGGTGATCGGCCAGCAGGATGGCCTCGGCGCGACCATCGATCGTCTGCGACGCGGCAGGCACGACGCCGTCGTTCACGCCCGCTTCGTTGGCGATCGCGTCCTGCGTCGCCGCGTCGCCTCCGATCCAAGGTCCCTTCGGAAATTGCGCCCGGGCGCTCGCCGACGCCGTCGGCATCGCGCGCCGATACGCGTACGCGTAGAGCATGCGGAGCAGCGGCGCGTCGCCGGACAAGGCGCTCGCCAGGTATCCAGGCGGCCGCGGCGCGCTCGTGACGAAGCTGCGGATCCCTGGGTGGTCGGTCGCGGTGAGGTGCTCTCCGCGCTGCCGCGTCTGCGCCGGCGAGAGATCGAAGAGCGCGCGATGATCCGAGATGATCTCCGCGAGGAAGCCTTGGATCTGCGTCGCGGTCGCCGGATCGATGCCGGCGAGGAACGTCGGGATGACGAGGTCCTCCGGCTTCGTGAGCGATCCAAAGCGCCGCAAGATCATCGCAGCGAGGAGCGCTGCTCGCCCGGCGAGCCGGAGCTCGCGTGTCGTCGTGAGCACGCTGAGGAGCGAGAGGAGCATCATGACGTTCTCGCCGCGGCGGCCGTCGAAGTACTCGGCCACCGGCGCGCCATGAAAAGGCGCCGACACGGTCATGATCGAAGCGATGCGGCTGATCACATCGTCACGTTCTAACGTGCTGACGTTCGGCAGCGCGTAGCCGCGGTTCGCGACGAGCCGCGCATCGACGCCGCCGGTGGAGTGGCCGATGAGATGGATGCGCGTGACGCCTTTCGCGAGCTGCGTCTTGATCTGCTCATGGAGCTCCGTGGCGCGAACGACGAGCGGCCCGGTCGGCGACGGCTCGTGACCGATGTAGAGGACCTCGTCTTCTCCGCCCAACGTCTCTTTCAGCACGTCGGCGACGCGCGCGAAGTACTGGATGCGCGTCGGGTCGATCGCGCCGGCCGTGGGCGAACGCTCGAGCGTGCCCTTGCGTTCGCCTTCTTCTTTCGCGCGCCCAAACGTTCCGAAGCCGAAGAAGCCGGGGACGAGGATCACCGCGGTCTTCGCGGTCCTCGTCGTGGTGGTCGTCGCGCTCATCGTTCCCCCCTCGCTGTCGCTCTCGCTCACATCACTTCGCTGCGGTCGGCTTCGGCGCCGTCTTGCCGTACACCTTCCAGAGCTTATCCATGTAAAATGCACCAAATTTCTCGATCGCCGACGTGGCCTCTTCGGGGCTCGCGCCGGGGCAGCGGATCGATCGCGCGCTGCGGAAGGCGTCGAGCGCCTCGATGTAGACGATCCCCATCGCGAGCGGAGGCGGCGGCGGCGGCGCGCTCGCCGAAGAGGGGGCGCTCGGCTCATCGAGGCCGGGGACGAGGCCATCGTAGATCCGCACCTGGAGCTTCGTGATGTCTTCCCACAGCTCGAAGCCTTGCTGCTGCGCGTGCTCCTTCTTGAGGGTCTTCTGACCGAGCATCGTGCGCTGCGCTCCGTCTTCGCTCGTGAAGGGCAAGCGGTAGTACATCAGCTTGAGGTCGGGGTTGCGCGG
Source organism: Labilithrix sp. (assembly GCA_044227045.1). Taxonomy (GTDB): domain Bacteria; phylum Myxococcota_A; class Polyangia; order Polyangiales; family Polyangiaceae; genus Labilithrix. Next base: position 4,889 of record JBGAFW010000159.1, on the reverse strand, counting down.
ATCGACGTGCATGTTGAACGTGCCGTCGGCGACGCGGCACGGCTTGCCGCCGAACGCGCTGCAGACGACCGCCCCTTCGACCTTCGCCTTGCACGTCGGGTCGGCGATCATCTTGTCGACATCGTCGATGTGGATGAGGATCTTGTGCATGAAGAGCGTCTCGGCGTCGAAGCCCTTCATGAAGCCAGACTCGACGTCGGTTGCGCCCAGGCCGATGTATCCCTTCATCCACTCCGTAACGTTCAACGACACGGCCATGACGATTGATCCTTTCGCTCGAACAGACGCATCGTGCCGCAATCGCGGCGATGTGTCATCAGGGCGCTAGTTGCACTTACCGCTGACGCACGCCGAGCTTGGGCCGCAGTCGGCGGACTCGCTGCACGGCGAGCCGCTCGCGTTCGAGTAGCAGGTGTCGACGGTGCAGTGGGCGCGAGGCCCGCACTGCTTCGTGTTCGTGCAGGGCGTGCCAGCTTGGTTCAGGTAGCACTGTCCGCGGGTGCAGTGGGCCTGGGACCCGCAGTCCGCCGTCTCTTCGCTCGTGCACGGACAGCCCGCCTGGTTCGCGAAGCAGCGGCCTCCGGTGCAATGGTTGCCGCTTCCGCAATCGCCGGAGTCTTTGCACGTCCGCTCGCCGCTCGTCGGACACTCGTTCGCGGACGGCTCGATCGGCCCTTGGCTCTCGCCGCCTCGGCACGCGACGGAGACGACGATGCTCGTCAAGAGCAGCGCGGACAGGACGCTGTTCGTCGTCCCTCTCCCAAGCGAGCGCCTCACCGACATCGAAGGGCCGTCACTAGCCCAATGCTTCGTACATGGTCAACCACGGCTCGTCCGTTCGAAGAGAATGGCCGGCGCCGAGGCGCTCGTCTTCGACCGCACGAATTTGCACGTGTTCGAGGCTCGCCGAAATCGAGGCGGTCGGACATCGCGCGCTCGTCCGTGACACGCGCGCCAGGGGCTTCGCCGGCGCTTGCGTGTCCTTCGCCATGAAATAGGGCATTTTGTGCCGTTTTCGCCCCTGGCAAGCCGCTTGCGATGACGGGTCGACGATGAAGTCACCCGCTCCCGCCTCCGCCTCTTCGCGTTTCTTCGCCCGCTGCTCCGTCTCGCTCCTCGCGCTCTTCGTGGGTGCCTCGTCCGTGGCCTGCGGAACCGAGGGCCGATCGTCGGACTCCTCGTTCGCTGGATCGGAGCAGAGCGGCAACCAGAATGGCCAGACCGCAAACGGCAACGGCGGGAGCAACAGCAACGCGACGGCGCAGCGCGCGATCGAAGAAGCCGACGTGATTCAGCTCGACGAGACGCAGCAGCGTCTGTTTGCGATGTCGAAGTCCGGCACGCTCACCGTGATCGACGTCTCGAAGCCGGGCTCGCTCGCCATCCTCGGGCAAGCGTACCTGCCCGGCCAGCCGTTCGAGATGTACCTCCGCGGCGACCTCCTCGTCGCGATGACGAACGGCGCCTACGCGGTCAGCGGCACTGTGAACGAGCCTGCTCGCCCGACGGCGTCGGGAGCGCCGAGCGCGGGTCAAGGTGCGTCGTCATCCACGTCGCCAGCGTCTCCAGCGATCGATCCGGCGAGCGGCGCGGGCGTCATCGTCATCAACGTGAAGGACGCAGGCCTCATGCAGCGCGTCGCGACGTTCCCCGTCGCGGGCGAGATCGCCGACTCGCGCATCGTCGGTGACATCCTCTACCTCGCGACGTACGAGAACAGCGCCTGCTACCGCTGCGGCGCGCAGAACCGTACGCTCGTCACCTCGTTCGACATCGCGTCGCCGCAGTCGATGCGTCAGGTCGACCAGGCGATCTTCCAGACGAACGACATCGCGTGGGGCGTGAACTGGAAGCGCAGCATCGTCGCGACGAGCGAACGCATGTACGTCGGCGGTCACGCGGCCCAGCTCGACTTCTCCGGCAAGCAGAAGGAAGGCATCATCGACGTCCTCGACATCTCCGACCCGTCCGGCAAGATCGGCAAGGGCACGCAGATCGAGACCGCGGGCGCCGTGCTCAGCCGATGGCAGATGGACGAGCGCGACGGCGTGCTGCGCGTCATCAGCCAGCCTGGCGTCGGCTTCACGGCGAACGGCACCGGGATGCCGTCGGTCGAGATGTTCAACATCTGGAACACGCGCTCCCTCCAGCTGATGGGTGAGACGAAGCTCACGCTCCCTCGCCAAGAAGGCCTCAAGTCCGTTCGCTTCGACAAGGATCGCGCGTACGCGATCACCTTCGAGCAGCGTGACCCGCTCATCGTCATCGACCTGAAGAGCGCGAGCGCGCCGAAGCAGCGTGGCCAGCTCTCGATGCCGGGCTACGTCTTCCACCTCGAGCCGAGCGGCGATCGCTTGCTCGGGCTCGGCGTCGACGCGACCGATCCGCAAGGCAACCTCAACGTCTCTCTCTTCGACGTCGCCGACATGGATCACCCGTCGATGATCAAGCGCGTGTCATTTGGCTCGATCCGCAGCGGCCAGACGAACGCCGGCATCGCGAGCTACGAGCTGCCGGAGGACCAGGATCGAATCCAGAAGGCCTTTCGTGTTCTCGACGGCGGGCTCGTCGTGGTGCCTTTCTCCGGCGCGACCACCGGCTACAACGGAGCGGGTAGCAACGTCGCGACGGGCGCCGTCTGCCAGAACAACGGCGGCGTCCAGCTCATCGACTGGCAGCAAGACAACCTCGAGAAGCGCTCGCTTCTTCCGATGAGCGGCAATCCGCGCCGCGCGATCCTTCGCCAGAACCGCGCCGAGCTCATCGCGGTGAGCGACTCGAACGTCACCTCCTTCGACATCACGCAGCGCTCGTCCGCGATCAAGCAGGCCGACGTCATCATCGGCTCGTGCGAGACATCACGCAGCGCTCGTCCGCGATCAAGCAGGCCGACGTCATCATCGGCTCGTGCGAGGTTCGCAACAACGCGCCGGCCGGCGGCTGGGAGGGGAGGGATTTCGGCGACGATACGTTCGAGGGCAACGACTACCACGGGATGCTCGCCTGTTCGGCGACGACGGTTTCATCCGGTAACGTTCGCGGCGTCTGGGCGACTGCGATCGTGGGCGCCGCGCTCGCGCTCGGTGGTCTCGCCCGCCGCCGGCGCTCACGTGCATGATGGATGCGCGTCGCCCGGCATGTGATAATTCATGGACGGATGCGAAAGCGCGCGCTCGTACTCGCAGCATGGCTCGGTATCGTGGGTGGCGCGCTCGCGTGCGGCTCGTTCGGGAGTGAGGAGACGTCGACCACTCCGGCGTCGGACTCCGGAACGAACGACGCCGTCGCGCAAGACGGACCCACCGACGCGTCCGGCGATGCGCCGGAGCCTGACGCCGGCGAAAAGGACAGCGGGCCTCCTCCGATCTGGCGGTGTCCGAACCCGAACGCGGTGGTGATCGTCTCGACGGGCTTCAGCACGCCGGCTGGGGTCGAGGACCTCACGGGCTGGACGTCGAATCAGCTCAACGGCGGCGTGATCGGTCCGATCTCCGTCGACGGTGGCATCGTCGTTCGCGCCGAGGTGGGGGATGTATCGGGAGAGACGTACGCCACCCTCGAGCGACCCATTGGCTCGAGCCACTACGCCGCCGAGCTCACCTTCTCGATGTCGACGCCCGAAGACGCGTACGTCGTGCATCAAGGCCTCGCCACCGACAACCTGAAGGTCTTCGTCTCGGGGACCCAGCTCAAGATGGGCACACCGATACAAAACACGATCATCGGGGCTGCGGGGGGACCAGGAGCCGTTCACAAGCTCGCGTACCGCGTCGAGGTCGTGAAGAACGACGGAACGGCCCACGTTCACGTCTCGCTCGACGGACAACCGAGCACGTTCACGGTTCCCGGCACGAGCTACAGCGGCTTCCAGATCGGGCCGTTCTGGCCGCTGATGAGCAAAGCAGCGGCGCTCCGAGTCGACTACGACGACGTCACGATCTGGGACTGCGCGAAGTGATGGCGCGCCCGATGTCGCGTGCGGCGCTCGTCGTCGCCGTCTTCCTTGGCGCTCTTGGCTGCAACCCCGCCACGACGAGCTCGCCCTCCACCCCGACCATGACCACCCAAGCCAAGCACTTTACGTTCCGCGTCGATCGCACGCTCGATCGGTCGAGCGGGAAGGCGCCGTCGGACGAGCTCACGGCGTCGAGCTACAAGCCCGAGGCTCCGGCCGATCGATGGGAGATCACGATCGAAGAGACGGACGGCGGGAGCGAGCGCGCGCGTCTCATCGTCTCGAAGATCCCCGCATCGAACGAGCAGATGGAGCGCTTCGAAGGCAAAGAGATGGCGCCTTCGCAGAGACCGAAGGCAGCCGCGGCGTCCGAGCGATGGTTCGACATCGACAAAGGGATGTTCGCGGGTGGCCGCTTCGTGATGCGTGGTGACGAGGGTGAGCTGACGACCTACGGCTCCGGCGTCCCGATCGTCCGGAGCGAGCGCGGAACGCTGATCGCGAAGTAGCGGTCGGCCGCCCTTGGGGTGCGACGAAATGCCTGCGAAATAGCGGGTTTCTCGCGTCTGTTGCGCGACAGCAGAACGAGCGGCGAGCGGTCGTTTCGCGCTTTTGGTGGGGTGCCAAAGGGGTATGCTCCTCACCCCGAAAATGCCCGAGTTCATCTTCACCATGCAGGGTGTGACGAAGGTCCACCCGCCCGACAAGCGGGTCCTCGAGAACATCCACCTCGCGTTCTATCCCGGCGCCAAGATCGGCGTCATCGGCGCGAACGGATCGGGAAAGAGCTCCCTCCTTCGCATCATGGCGGGCGTCGACAAGACGTTCGCGGGCGAGGCGAAGCCGCACCCGGGCACGCGCATCGGTTACTTCGCGCAGGAGCCGGATCTCGGCACCGCGAAGACCGTCTGGGACGCGGTGAGCGAAGGCGTCA